>CAITLJ010000029.1 GCA_903893215.1 uncultured Ferrovum sp.
GCCAATCCTGAAAGGCTGGATGCACGGGCGCGGCTGAGCGCGCCCGTCTTGCACTTGCCGTCTTGCACTTGCCGTCTTGCGCTTGCGGTCAGGCGCTTGTCCTCAGGCGCGACGGCGACGCGCGACTGCGGTCACGGCCAGCAGGCCAGACAGCATCAGGGACGAAGTGCCGGGCTCGGGAATGGCGGCCACACTGAGCGCACCGGCGAATCCGGCGGCCGTCGACTGTGCGGCCACGCTGCCGGTGATCTGCAGATCATAGGTGGTGTTGGCGGCCAGGTCGGCAAAGGTCAGGTTGCTGGGCAGGTTGCTCGCCACATTGCTGGTCTGCCAGGTCGAACCAACCAGCGTGCCGGTGCTCGATGTACCCTGATAGAGCGCAATCGCGAAATTGCCGAGCTGCTGCGACGTGAAGGTGTTTGCTGTAGGACTGAACACCAGGTCGTAGGTCGACGCGACCGCAGCGCCGCTGGCCGGGTCTGCCAGGCTGAATATGAAGTCGTCCGTGAAGGTGCTGCCGGACAGGCTGGCGAGGGTGCTGTCCGCGATGGTGGTTGTGCTGGGTACGCTCAACGCCCCGAGGTTGGCGGTACCGGCCAGGGCCGGCTGGATTGCCGCTACCAGACCGGCAGCTAACAACAAATGCTTGGCACTCATTCCTGTTCTCCATGCTGCGGGTTGGGTTGCGCTTATCGAAACCAATTACCGACCCGATTAGTTTATGCGCTCAGTATTTCATGAAATCGGCTGGGGGCGGGGCTTCCATTGATCCGTTCGGCACGGGTTGAACAACGGCGCTGCAACGATCAGTGCAGAGTGAATTGCACGCGGGACGGCGCCGCCGCAGCGGCAGCTGGCGTGGCCGCCTGATCGGCACTGCCGGCGTCGTCCCCCGCCACGAATACGCGGCCGGGTTCAATCTTGCCCGGACCGGTCAGCCAGTCCTGCGCGGCACGCATGCGGCGGGCGGACAGTTCGCTGATCGCGTCCGGATTGGTGCGCGCCTGCGCGCTGAGTGCGGCCAGGTCGCGCACCGCGTCAGCGTAAGCGCGAATGTCCACGCTTAAGGCCGGCTTGCTGGTCAGCGCCAGGGCCAGATGCTGCAGCTTGTCCACGGCCACGCTGTCGAGGGCGTCGCTGCCGGCGGCAAAGCCCACCCAGCCAAAGTTTTCAGCATGTTCGCCGCCAAACAGCGAACCCAGCCAGCGGAAGGGCGCGGTCACCGCACGCTCGACGGCCCGGCTCACCAGCTGGCCGATGATGCCGCCCAGATTGAACTGCGGGTCGGCCAGCGTACCTTCGATCGGCAGGTCGACTTCGATCACGCCATTGCTGTCTTTCAACAGGTTGACCGCCATGTCCATGGGAATGGCCTTGATACCCGGAATGTCCTTGCGGTCGCCCAGTGTCAGCTGATCCAGCCGCAGGTGATTGCCCGCTGTAATCTTGCCGTGATCGAGTTTGTAGGCGATGTCAAAGCTGAGCTTGCCGCGGGTGATTGGAAAGCCAGTGAAACGGGTGGAGTAGCTGGTCAGCGGTCCCAGCTCGAAGTCGTGCACCTGTGACTGCAGGTCGAGAAACAGCGGGCTGGCCAAGGGGTTGAGCAGGCCTGCCACTGTGACACTGGCACCGCCATCCAGGGTGCCCGCCAGGGTAAGCTTGCCGCGGCTCTCCGGTCGCGAGGACAGGCCGGTCAGTTTGCCGTCCACATGGTTCAGATGGGCTGCGTATTCGGGCTTCACAAAATGATCCTGGAAGTCGAGCTGGGCGTCGTTCAGGTCGATGGTATCGATGGTCAACGGCAGCGGCGGGGTGACGACCGCGCCACTGGCGGGGGCCAGCACCAGACCTTTGCTGCTGGCCGGTTTCCCGGCCAGCACCCGGGTCAGGTTGATCGATCCGTCCGGCTCCAGCTGCAGCGAGGCATTCAGGCCATCCAGTTGCACGTGCTGCAGGTGAACATCCAGGGGCTGACTGGTCACGTGTACGCCATCGCTCGCCAGCCGCTTCCAGGACAGCAGGGCTTGCGTGTCACCGGTCGCAGCGAGCACGATCGTGCTGAGTGCCGCGCTGCCATCCAGCACCCATTGCGGCGCCGCCAGCGTGCCGGACAACTGCACACGGGCATCGAGGTTCAGTCCGCCCTGGCGGATCTGGAGCGGCACGCCGGGCGGCAGCCAGGTCTGCCATTCCGGCTGGGCAAAATCCTGTGCCACGGTCAGATGCAGTTTGCCATCGAGCGGCGCCGCCCGGATGTGCCCTTTCAGCGTGATCTGGGTGCCCCGGTTGACCTGGCCGGTCAGGCTGAATCTGGCTGGGTCCACCGCCTGCGTGGAGAGCTGGGTGAGCAGGATTTGTACCTGCTGCCAGCGCGCAGTGGCGGCAGGCATGTGGGTCTCGTCGCGCAAGCTGCCCGAGGCATTGTCGACCTTCAGCTGGCCCAGCTTGCCCTGCCAGCCGCCCAGCGTGCGGGTGTCGTTCGCCGCGGTCCGGCTGGTAGCGGCACTGGTGGCTGGGGCGGCCTGGTAGCCGGGAATACCGTCCAGCGCCTTCATCAGCGTGCCCGTATTGATGGCACCATCGCGCTCGCGCAGCACGTCGGTTTGCAGGTCGGCCAGATGCAGCAGGTCCAGGCTGAAGGTGTGCTGGTCAAGATCCACCTTGCTGCTGTTCGCTTCAAGCAGCGCAAGCTTGATCCGTCCGCCCAGGGCCAGGTCCACTGCATTCAGGCTGCCCAGCTGGGCCAAATGCTGCCGGGCCAGACGCACGTCGGCGTTGGTCAGCGTCAGCCCGCCCAGCCGGTTGTCGCCCGGGGCGGCCACGGCGGCCGCATTGAGCTGGTCGGCGTGATAGTGCCCGTCTGCGAGTTCGGCCACTGCATTGGCGGCACGCACGGCACCCACTGACAGACCGGTGGGTAGCGCCAGATCGGCCGCTGCCACACTGTGCATTGCATAGCGCTGGGCGGGCAGGTCGGCATCGATGCCGTCCGCATGCAGGATGGCACCATGCCCGTCGGCGGGCAGGCGCAGGCCGGTGATGTCGAGGGTGCCGATGTGGGCCTGCTTTTGCAGCCGGTTGGCAGAGAGCTGGGTAAAGCGTGCCGCAGCGGTGCCCACCTGTTGACCGGTCTCTAGCGCCGACCAGTCGAGCGTGCCGATGCTCAGCACGCCAGTGCGGGAATCGGCTTCCAGGTCATGAATCTGCAGGTCGTGCACATGTACCAGCAGCGCATCGTGTTCACGGTCATGCACGGCCACGCTGGGCAGGCTGAATTGCAGACCATGGATGCGGGCATAAGGGGCTTTCGCATCCGCTTTCTGCGCATCCGGTTTCTGCACATCTAGCCCCAGCTCCAGGTCGGCAGCGGTGCTGAACGGCGAACTGTCCACGCGCACCGGCAGCTCGCCCGCGAAATAGGGTGAGACACGCTGTAGGTCGATGCGCGTGAGTGTGGCGCGCGCCTTCAGCGCGGGACCGGGCGTGGACAAGGTGCCATCGAGCACGATCTGTTCCTGGCGGTCGCCCTGCAGGCTGAGCTGGAAGGGTGTGTGGTCGGCATCGGGCCAGCGCACAGCGCCCACCTTCAGGGTGGCCTCGCGCAATTCCAGATGCACTGGCGTGCCCGTGGCCAGGTCGTCCCAACTGGCTTCGCCGCCTGCGAAATCGATACCGTCCAGCAACAGGTGGCGCACGCCGCCGCCAGCCTTGCCGGGCTCGCCGCCCTGGTGGGCTTGGTCGACTTTGCCGGCTTTCTGGTCGGTGGCATCGGCTTTGGTGCGCGACGCTTCCACGCGTTGCAGCATGCTGACCCAGTCGATCGTGCCGTCGGCCGCACGGCCGGCATGCACGCGAAAACCACGCACCGACAGTTGCCCCAGATGCAGCAGGCCATCGCTCATGCGGTATTCGCGCACCGGCACTTCGAGGCGTTGCAGGGCCAGCATCGGCTGGCCGGCTTCGGCGGTGTCGCGCACATCCAGATCACGCAGGATGAAGTCGCCGGCCAGGCTGACCTGGGGCAGGGCGCCGGGCTGGATGCGCACATGCGCGTCCATGCGGGCGTCGAAGCGGCCATCGCGCAACTGCAGTTGGCCTGGCACCGGCACCAGGTCGGTGTAGTCAGGCAGGTGCAGGTCCTCCACCTCGAAATGCACGGTCAGCGCCTCGGCGCGATCTTTTGCAGCCGCGTTGCCGTAGAGCACCAGCAGGCGCTCATCCAGGTGGCCATAAAACTGGGGGGCCACCGGTTTGTCGGCATCGTCTTCGCGCGTCGAGAACCAGGGCAGCGCCAGTTCCATGCCGGTCAGGCCATGGTGTGCGCCGGTCACCCCGTCGTCCCAGGTAAGTGCGCCGTCGTGCAGCACCACATCCCGCAGCACCAGTGCCGGCGTCGGGCCCTTGCTCGGTGCCTTCAGGAAGCGGTCCATCAGGTCCTGCACGTTGAGCCGGCCATGGATATCACGCGCCAGATGCACGCTCAGCCGGTCCGCCCGCACCGAGCTGACGATCGGGTAGCCATGGATCAGGCTGGCCGGCGAGAGCGTGACATCGAACGCACCCAGGCTGGCAAATGGGGGCGGCGTCGACTCTGCCTTGTCTGCAACGCCTCCGCTCCCGCCTCCGCTCCCGCTCCCGGCACCTTCACCAGCACCGGCTGCAGCACCAGCGCCGCCAGCGGTCACCCTGCGCACCGGTCCCATGAATCCCTGCTGCCGGGTGGCTTCACCAATCTGCAGGCCATCAATGTGCACGTGCAGGCTGAACGGATCGATGCGCATGCGCTCGAGCGTCACCGGCCGTCCGAGCAGCTTGCCCACCATCTGCGCGCCCGGTCCGCGCGCCAGCGCCGGCACCTCGGACAAGGCGAAGGCCAGCACGCCGACCAGCACTGCCAAGGCAACGAGCAGAAACACGATCACGCGCAGGTAGCGGCGATGTGGTGGTGCCAGCGACAGGGACTGGCTGGGCCTGTGGTCCTGGGGCGGGGCGGGGTCCTGCTGCGTGGAACCGGCGGCGGAGTCGTTCGGCGGTGTGGTGGGCATCGGCGGTGGCAGGCGTGGATCAGCGTTGCAGGAATGATGCCACGTTCAGCCGCGCCTCCTGCCCATTCGCGGTCAAGGTGGCTTTTGCTCCCACCGGCAGGGTCCATTTGTCGCGGATATGGCCAAACGGCAGGCCGGTGAGCACGGGTCCGTGGAAACGCTTGCGCAGCCAGGCAATCACCGCGGCCAGCCGGTAGTCGATCAGTGCCCCGTCGGCGGGCTCGCAGGCGGTGAAGGCCCCCAGCAGCACGGCCTGCTGGCGGGCCAGCACACCGCTCAGTTCGAGTTGCATCAGCATGCGTTCAATGCGATAGGGCGCTTCGGCGATGTCCTCCAAAAACAGCAGGCCTCCGTCCACGTCCGGAAACCACGGCGTGCCGATCAGGTGGGTCAGTACCGCCAGGTTGCCGCCCCACAAGGTGCCCTGCCAGCTCCCCGCCAGCGGCGGTCCGTCATGGGTCCACGCCGGGTAGTGATGCCCTTCGGCGCCCAGCGCCAGCAGACCCCAGAACTGGCCGGCGTGCAGCGCGCTGGGTGCGCTGCCGGCAAAGTCACTGGTGGCCATCGGGCCGGCCAGGCTGATCTGTCCGGTGCTGCGCAGCAGCGCCAGATGAAAGGCGGTGAAGTCGCTGAAGCCGCAAAACAGCTTGCTGCTGGCGGCCAGCATGGGCCAGTCCAGCAAGGGCAGCAGGTGCGACAGGCCAAAGCCGCCGCGCGCGGCCATGATCAGCTGCACGGCCGGGTCTTGCGCCAGCGCGTGCAGGTCGGCCACGCGGGCTTGGGGCGTGCCGGCGCAATAGCCATCGCGCCCCAGGCTGCCCGGCATCACGCGCACGGCGTGGCCAAGACTGGTCAGGTACTGCGCACTGCGCTGCAGGGCGGCCGGATCGGGCAGGGCGCCGGACGGGGCGCAGATGCCAATGCCGACCGGGGCCTGCAGGGCGCGCGGGCGCGCGACGTCAGCCAGCAGCATGCCCGGCAGCGGCATTGTGCCGCGTCACGAAGGCCAGAAAGTCATCGAAGGGCAGGGGGCGGCTGAACACATAACCCTGCAAGGTTTCACACCCAAGGTCGGTGATGAACTGCTGTGTCTCGGCGTCTTCCACGCCTTCCACCACCACCTGCAGGCCAAGGTCGTGCGCCAGCTTGACCTGGCTGCGCACCAGCACCTGCTTGTCGGGCGAGGACATGAGGTCGCGTACGAAGGTCTGGTCCACCTTGACCACATCCATCGGCATGTCGAGCAGCCAGCTGAAGGTGGAGTGCCCGGTGCCAAAGTCGTCCAGCGCCAGCTGGACGCCGAAGTCCTTCAGCTTTTGCAGCAGGGCGCGGGTAGCCTTCATGTCGGCCACCGGAAACTTTTCGGTGATCTCGATCTTCAGGCATTCGGCGGGCAGGTCCCAGGTGCGCAACATGTCGGGGATGTGGTCGACCAGGTCGGCCTTGATCAGGTTGGCCGGCAGGTTCACGGCCAGGGTAATGTCCAGATTACCCCGCTTTTTGAAGGTGTAAATTGCCTGCAGGGCGTGCTTGATCACGTAGACCGGGAACGGGTTGGCCTTGTGGGTGCGCGTGCCGTATTCATGCACGGCATCGAGCACGCGGTCCGGCGCCACCGGCTTGCCGTCCAGCTGCAATCGCAGCAGCGCCTCGGCACTGGTCACCTTGCCGGTTTGCAGGTCGAGCTGTGGCTGGAAATACAGCAGGGCCTCGTTGTTGGCCACGGCGTCCATGATCTGGTTGACCAGTTCGGCGCGCCGGGTGTCGGTGCGATCTTCCAGTGCCTTGCTGAATTTGACGAATGGCTCGCTGGTACGGAAGGCCTCGTCTGCCGCCAGCATGGCCCGGTCGAGCAGCTGGTCGGCCGTGGCGCCATCTTCCGGGAATACCGTCACGCCGATCGACGAGCTGGCGGTGAAGGTGCGGCCAACCACGTCGAGGGTTTCTTCGTTCAGCTTGAAGTGCACCTGGCTTGCAGCCGTCTGCGCCTGCAAGGCGTGGCGCAGTCCCGGCAGCAGCACATGAAACTGCTGGGCCCCGGTGCGTGCCACCACATCACGCTTGCGCACGCTCTGCCCGAGGACCCGCGCCACTTCCCCCATCGCGGCCTCGTGCAGCGGGTGTCCCTGGCGGCCATTGCCTTCAAGGGCGTGGCGCACGTCCACGCACAGGATGGCCAGATTGTCGGGCGCCATGGCTGTATCCGGATCGATGTCCTGCCGGCTCAACAACATTTCCTCTAGGCTGCGGCACACGCCCGCGCGGTTCGGCAGGCCGGTGGATGTATCGCTGAAGCTGGCGTCCACCTCGGCCATGCGGATGGCCGCCTTCACCATCTGCACGGTGATGGCCGCCATGTCGCCCATGGCGCGCTTGCGCACCAGGGCAGGCGTGGCGCGGCCACTGCGTTCCTCGCACAGGCTTAAAAAGCTGCCGATCAGGTAGACCGGTGCGGCCGCGTCCTGCGTCAGTGCGGCCAGTTCGAACAGCATCTGCAGCCGTCCCTGGTCGGCGCGGGCATCGAGCATCTGCTCGCTGGCCAGCAACTGGAAGTAATCCACGAAGGACTGATGCAACTGCAGGCTGTCCTCGATCGTGCCCAGCAGCGGGTATCGCAGGATCAGGTCCTGCAGTACCGTTTCGGTGACCGCCGCCACGCCGTCCGGCTGCGATTTGGTCATTAACCCAGCCCTCCGAAGAACAGGTCCCCGGCATCGAATTGGTAGGTCCCGGCCGGCACGTCGCGCAGGATGGCGTATTTGCCGCCGATCGGCGCGTCCGGCGCGTTCATCAGGTCAAGCTGGGTGGGATAGGCATACGGTTGCTTGAGGTGGTCCAGCACCAGCAGTACTACGGGTTGCAGACGCTTGGCGCGGTTGACGCGCACCACGATGCCGACTTCGCCAGTGTTGAGTTCCACCAGGCAGCCCACAGCGAACGAGCCGGTGGACTGGATGAAGTCTTCCAACAACTGTTCGTCAAAGCTGCTGTCGTTGATGGCTTTGGCGCGCAACTTGATAAAGGCCTGGCTTGGCGTGCTGGCCTTGTGGTGGGGGCGATCGCTGACCAGGGTGGTATAGACATCCACGATCCGCGCCATGCTGGCACGCTTGTCGATTTCCAGCTTGGTCAGGCCACGCGGATAGCCGCTTCCGTCCGGGCGCTCATGGTGTTGCGCGACGATCTCCTTCACTTCCGGCGTGATGCTGGGATGGTCGCCGATCAGGCTGATCGAGTGAATCACATGCCGGCGCAGCAGGTCGCGGTCTTCCGGCCGGAGGGGGGGATACGCTGCGCGGTATTCGGCCTCGTCATGAATCAGGTCGTCGTGCAGATAATGATGGATGTCTTCCGGCACGCGGGTCATGCCGACGTCGAGCAGCATGCCGACGAAGCCCAGCGTTTGCATGGCCTCGCTGGCAAACCCCTGGTACTGGGCAAACTCCATGATCTTGAGCAGGCATTCGATGGCGTGCTTGTAAGCATAGTCATCGTAGTGCTTCAGGCTGGCCAGCAGTTTGAGGGCTTCCGGATTGTCGTTGATGGTGACCGCCACCTCGGCAATCTGCCGGTGTGCCCCGTCGAAATCGATGTCACGGCCAGCCTGCAGGTCGGCAAAGAAACCCCGCATCATTTCGCTGGTATCGTCCAGCACCTCGCGCGCCCGGTTCAGTTGGGCGGTGGCGACGATCTCTTTTTCGCGGCTCTCGATCAGCACCGGCCCGCGCAGGTTGGCCTGGTCCGCCGATTCATCCAGCGCAGCGCCGCGCCAGCGCGGCCTGGCGCCCGAGAAGCTTCTGCGGTTGGGCGCGAAGGACGGCTTGTCATTGTCCACCGTGGCCACGTAACCCAGGCGCGGCGCGTCATCTTGCATGGCTGCTTCGCCCACCCGACCCACCCCGAACCCCTGGTCGCGCCAAGCCTGCGCGCCACGCAGGCTGCGGTCGCCGCCGGTCTTGACATCCAGCGTCGAGACGGTGGGGCCGGCGGTGCCTGCGGCCGCGCCGCCTGCCCGCAGGGTCTCGTTGACGATGGCGCCCATCGTGCCGAGCAGCGAGCCGGATTCGCCGGGTGGCGTCAGCACACCACCCCGCGTGGGTGTCTCCACCGGTTTGTCGACAAAGCTGGCCGTGGCGCGCTGCACGCGCTGCAGCGGTACGTCCGGCTTCTGGTCGAGGATCGGCGGGTTGGTTTCCAGCAGCAGCCGCACGCTGTCCGCGTCCGAGCGACGGGTGTCCACGTAGACGAATTCGCACAAGGCCTGCAGCTGGTCGAGATCCTTGATCTCGGTCAGCTGGAAGCCCTGCATCAGGAACGGCGAGTCGATCCAGTCACAATCCAGTTCGGCAATCCACATGCCCGGCACCAGCGCCTGCGTGTCCACCTTGACCAGATGAATCTGCTTCATGCCAGCGTGCGCCGCGTGCCGGACAGGGTCAGGCGAACCAGCGCTGGCTTTGCGCGTCCACCACGGCCAGAGCAGTCATGTTGATGATGCGGCGCACCGTGCAACTGGGCGTGAGGATGTGCGCCGGTGCCGCAGCGCCCAGCAGGATCGGGCCCACCGTGATGCCATCGCCCATTACTTTGAGCAGGTTGAAGGCAATGTTGGCGGAATCCAGATTGGGCATCACCAGCAGGTTGGCGGCCCCCTTCAGGCGGCTGTTGGGCATGGTCTCGTTGCGCAGCTCTTCGGACAGCGCGGCGTCGGCATGCATCTCGCCGTCCACTTCCATCTGCGGGGCGCGCCGGCGCAGCAGGTCGAGGGCTTCGCGCATCTTGTCCGCCGAGGCGGTGTTGGCGGTGCCAAACGAAGAGTGTGACAACAGGGCCACCTTGGGTGTGATACCGAAGCGTCGCACTTCTTCCGCAGCAAGGACAGCAATTTCTGCGATCTCCTCGGCGGTCGGGTCCGGGTTGACGTAGGTGTCGGTGATGAACAGCGGGCCCCTGGCATTCAGCAGCACATTCATGGCCGCCGGCTTGGTCACGCCCTTGCGCAGCCCCAGCACGTTGTGGATGTAGCGCAAATGGCGATCGTACAGACCAATGGTGCCGCAGATCATGCCGTCGGCTTCGCCCCGCCGTACCATCAGCGCAGCGATCAGAGTGGGCTTGCGCAGCACTTCCTGCTTGGCGAAATCGGGCGACACGCCCTTGCGCTCCATCAGCCGGTGGTAGGCCGAGTAGTACTCCTTGAAACGCGGATCGGAGTGTTCGTTGACCAGGTCAAAGTCCACCGAGGCCTTCAGGCGCAGGCCCATCTTTTCGATCCGGCGCTCAATCACTTCCGGGCGACCCACCAGGATCGGACGGGCCAGGCCTTCGTCCACGATCACCTGCACGGCGCGCAGCACCTTTTCTTCTTCGCCTTCTGCGAACACGATGCGGCGCGGGGCTGCCTTGGCCTTGCTGAACACCGGCTTCATCAGCAGGCCCGACTGGTACACAAACTGGTTGAGCTGTTCGCGGTAGGCTTCCATGTCGGCGATCGGGTGGGTGGCCACCCCGCTGTCCATGGCGGCCTGCGCCACAGCCGGCGCAATCTTCACGATCAGGCGCGGGTCGAAGGGTTTGGGGATCAGGTAATCGGCACCGAAGGCCAGTTCCTGGTCGCCGTAAGCCATTGCCACCACGTCCGACTGCTCGGCCTTGGCCAGATCGGCGATGGCGTTCACGCAGGCGATCTTCATGGCCTCGTTGATGGTGGTGGCCCCCACATCCAGCGCGCCACGGAAAATGAACGGAAAGCACAGCACGTTGTTGACCTGGTTGGGGTAATCCGAGCGGCCGGTGGCGATGATGGCGTCACTGCGCACGGCGCGCACGTCTTCCGGAAGGATTTCCGGGTCGGGGTTGGCCAATGCCAGGATCAGCGGGTTGGCGGCCATCTTGGCCACCATCTCGCCCTTCAGCACACCGCCGGCCGACAGGCCAAGAAACACGTCGGCGCCTTCGATCACTTCGCTCAGCGAACGCGCCGGGGTGGCCTTGGCAAAACGCGCCTTGTTGGGGTCCATCAGCTCGGTGCGGCCTTCGTAGACCACGCCGGCCAGGTCGGTGACATAGATGTTGGCCATGGGGATGCCCAAGGCCAGCAGCATGTCCAGGCAGGCCAGGGCAGCGGCGCCGGCACCCGAGGTGACCAGCTTGACCTGGTCCATCGGCTTGCCGACCACGCGCAGGCCGTTGAGCACCGCGGCCCCAACGATGATGGCGGTGCCATGCTGGTCGTCGTGGAACACCGGAATCTTCATGCGTTCGCGCAGGCGGCGCTCGATCTCGAAGCACTCCGGTGCCTTGATGTCTTCCAGGTTGATCCCGCCAAAGGTGGGTTCCAGCGAGGCGATGATCTCGACCAGCAGGTCGGTGTCCTTGGCGTTGAGCTCGATGTCGAACACGTCGATGCCGGCAAATTTCTTGAACAGCACGCCCTTGCCTTCCATTACCGGCTTGGCCGCCAGCGGGCCGATGGCACCCAGGCCGAGCACGGCGGTGCCGTTGGTGACCACGGCAACCAGATTGCCGCGTGCGGTCAGGCTGCGCACTTCGCCCGGGTCGGCCACGATGGCCTCGCAGGCTGCCGCCACACCGGGCGAGTAGGCCAGTGCCAGATCGCGCTGGGTGGTCAGGGGCTTGGTGGGGGCAATGGCAATCTTGCCGGGGCTGGGGAGGCGGTGGTAGGCGAGGGCGGCCTGACGCAATTCATCTTGCATGGGGATGGCATCTTGGCACCGCAATCGAGGTGCCTTCTGTGGCAGGGAGGTGGCTATGATAAGCTTTTGGGTTACTCCCCGCGAGTGGAGCTTATCGTCACCCTCAGGACTGCTTATCCATGTCGGGCAATACTTTCGGCACGCTGTTCACCCTTTCTTCCTTTGGCGAAAGCCATGGCGCCGCCATCGGTTGTGTGGTCGATGGCTGCCCGCCGGGACTGCCGCTGACCGCTGCCGACATCCAGCTCGACCTGGACCGTCGCAAGCCTGGCACCAGCCGGCACGTTACCCAGCGCCGGGAAAGCGACACGGTGGAAATCCTGTCGGGCGTGTTCGAAGGGCGCACCACCGGGGCACCGATCGGCCTGCTGATCCGCAACGAGGACCAGCGCAGCAAGGATTACGGCAACATTGCCGACCGCTTCCGGCCGGGCCACGCCGATTACACCTACATCCATAAGTACGGCTTTCGTGACTATCGGGGCGGCGGCCGCTCGTCGGCGCGCGAGACTGCGGTGCGGGTGGCGGGCGGCGCGATTGCCCGGCGCTGGCTGTCGCACACGTATGGGGTCAGCATTCGCGGCTATCTGTCCCAGCTCGGGCCGGTGCGGGTGCCGTTTGTCCGTTGGGACGACGTCGACCACAATCCGTTTTTTGTGGCCGACCTGCAGAAAGTGGCCGAGCTCGAAGCCTTCATGGACCGCCTGCGCAAGGACGGCGATTCGGTCGGTGCGCGCATCGAGGTGGTGGCCAGCGGCGTGCCGCCGGGCTGGGGTGAGCCGGTGTATGACCGCCTGGATGCCGACATCGCGCATGCGCTGATGGGCATCAACGCCGTCAAGGGTGTGGAAATCGGCGATGGCTTCGGCGTGGTCGACCAGCGTGGCACGGTGCATGGGGACGAAATGACGCCAGCCGGCTTCCTGTCCAATCACGCCGGGGGCGTGCTGGGCGGCATCAGCAGCGGGCAGGAAATTCACGCGTCGATTGCAATCAAACCCACCTCCAGCATCCGCTTGCCGCGTCAGTCGGTGAACCTGCAGGGCGAGCCGGTACTGGTGGAAACCTTTGGCCGTCACGATCCCTGTGTGGGCATTCGTGCCACGCCGATCGCGGAAGCCATGCTGGCCTTGGTGCTGGCCGATCACGCCCTGCGCCACCGCGCGCAGAACGCGCAGGTGATGGTTACCACGCCGGTGATCCCGGCCGCTGCGCCGGGTCATGCGCCGGTCGACACCCTACCGTTCACCCCGCTGGCCACCGCCGCAGACCCTATCGACGCACAGCATGCTGTGACCACAGCGCCGGTGCATGGCAAAATAACAGATTGATTCTTTCGGGAGTGCGCTGCTGATGGCCGCCCAGACGCTGTACGACAAACTTTGGCAATCGCATGTGGTGCGCAGTGAAGACGACGGCACCGCACTGATCTATATCGACCGCCATCTTGTGCATGAAGTGACCAGTCCGCAGGCCTTCGAAGGCCTGCGCCTGCACGGCCGGCCGCTGTGGCGGGTGAGCTCGATCCTGGCCACCGCCGACCATAACGTGCCCACCCGGCCGGTGAAGGAAATTGCCGACCCGATCAGCCGCCTGCAGGTCACCACGCTGGACCAGAACTGCGCTGCCAACGGCATCACCGAATTCGCCATGGGTGATCACCGTCAGGGCATCGTGCACGTGATCGGTCCCGAGCAGGGCGCCACCCTGCCGGGCATGACTGTGGTCTGCGGCGACTCGCATACCAGCACCCATGGCGCCTTTGCCGCGCTGGCGATGGGTATCGGCACGTCCGAGGTCGAGCATGTGATGGCCACCCAGTGCCTGATCAGCAAAAAGGCCCGCGCCATGCTGGTCCGCGTGGACGGCGACCTGCGTCCCGGCGTGACCGCCAAGGACGTGGCGCTGGCCATCATCGGTGTCATCGGTACCGCAGGCGGCACCGGGTATGCCATCGAATTCGGCGGCAGTGCCATCCGCGCCCTCAGCATGGAAGGTCGCATGACCCTGTGCAACATGGCGATCGAGGCCGGCGCGCGTAACGGCATGGTGGCGGCCGACGACACCACCATCGATTATCTGCGGGGCCGCCCGTATGCCCCCACAGCGGCCCAGTGGGATGCCGCGGTGGCCGTCTGGCGCACCCTGCACAGCGACGCAGGCGCGGTGTTCGATCGCACTGTGGTGCTGGACGCCGCCACCATCGAACCGCTGGTCACCTGGGGCACCTCGCCCGAAATGGTCACCGGCGTGAACGGTCGGGTGCCCGATCCCGCCGCCGAGAGCGATCCGGTGCGCCGTCAGGGCATGGAGAAGGCGCTGGCCTACATGGACCTGCAGCCCAACACGCCGATCACCGATATCCGCATCGACAAGGTGTTCATTGGTTCATGCACCAACTCGCGCATCGAAGACCTGCGCGCCGCGGCTGCGGTGGTGCGCGGTGGCCGGGTGGCCGCCAACGTCACGCTGGCGCTGGTGGTGCCGGGGTCTGGTCTGGTCAAGCTGCAGGCCGAGCAGGAAGGCCTGCACCAGGTGTTTCTGGATGCCGGCTTCGAGTGGCGCAACCCGGGTTGCTCGATGTGCCTTGGCATGAACGATGACCGCCTGTCGGCGGGTGAGCGCTGTGCGTCCACGTCCAACCGCAATTTCGAGGGGCGCCAGGGCGCCGGTGGCCGCACCCATCTGGTCAGCCCGCAGATGGCCGCAGCCGCTGCGCTGGCCGGGCATTTTGTCGACGTGCGCACCCTGCAGCACTGAAATACCCAACTGAACGGAGATTGCCGAGCATGAAAAATATCACCATCGCCCTGTTGGCCCTCGTGGCCGCCCTGTCTTTGTCGGCCTGCAACACTGTGGCCGGTATCGGCAAGGACGTCGAAAAGGGCGGCGAAGCCCTGCAGAAAGCCGTCAAGTAAGATCGCCTGACGCGGCCTGCGCTGCCGGCCGGGTTCCTGCAAGAGCCCGGCCTTCACCTTTTGTATCACCGGATTTCACCATGCAAAAATTTCAGGTTCTGAACGGACTCGTTGCCCCGCTGGATCGTGCCAACGTCGATACCGACGCGATCATTCCGAAGCAGTTTCTAAAGTCGATCCAGCGCGCCGGTTTCGGCCCCAACCTGTTCGATGCATGGCGCTATCTGGACGTGGGCGAGCCCGGCATGGATCCGGCCTCCCGTCAGCCCAACCCCGATTTCGTGCTCAACCTGCCGCGCTATCAGGGCGCCTCGGTGCTACTGGCGCGCGAGAACTTTGGCTGCGGCTCCAGTCGCGAACACGCCCCCTGGGCACTGGAGGACTTCGGTTTTCGCGCAGTGATCGCGCCCTCGTTTGCCGACATCTTTCACAACAACTGCTACAAGAACGGCGTGTTGCCGATCATCCTGCCGGACGCGGTGGTCAGCCAGCTGTTCGAGGCGGTGGAAGCGCAACCCGGCTACCGGCTGGTGGTCGACCTGGCAGCCCAGCAGGTGCGTCTGGCCGATGGCACGGCGCATGGTTTCGACATCGATCCTTTCCGCAAATACTGCATGCTGGAAGGGCTGGACGATATCGGCCTCACCCTGCGCCATGCAGCCGACATCACGGCCTTCGAGGCCGCGCGCAAGGCGGCGCAGCCCTGGCTGTTCAACGGAGCCGCACAATGATCCGCATCGCTGTCCTGGCTGGCGACGGTATCGGCCCCGAAATCGTCAATGAAGCGCTCAAGGTGCTCGATGTACTGCGCAGCGAAGGGCTGGAGGTGCAGACCGAGGCTGCTCCGGTGGGCGGTGCCGCCGTCGACCTGACCGGCGACCCCCTGCCCGAAGCCACCCTGGCCCTGTGCCGTGCCTCGCACGCCATCCTGTTCGGTGCCATTGGCGGTCCCCAATACGACGTGCTGCCGCGCGAACAGCGGCCGGAGCGCGGTCTGCTGCGTCTGCGCAAGCAACTCGACCTGTTTGCCAACCTGCGCCCGGCGCAGGTGTTTCCGCAACTGGCGGCGGCGTCCGCACTGAAGGCCGAGGTGGTAGCCGGCCTCGACATCCTGATCATCCGCGAGCTGACGGGTGACATCTACTTTGGCGAGCCGCGTGGCATCCGCATCGATCATGGCGAGCGCGTTGGCTTCAACACCATGATCTACAGCGAGAGCGAGATCCGCCGGGTGGCCCACGTGGGCTTCCAGTCGGCCATGCGGCGCAACCGGCGCCTGTGTTCGATCGACAAGATGAACGTGCTCGAATCCACCCAGCTGTGGCGTGATGTGGTCACCGAAGTGCACGCCGAATATCCGGACGTGGCGCTCTCGCACATGCTGGTGGACAACGCCGCCATGCAGCTGGTGCGCAATCCGCGCCAGTTCGACGTGATGCTCACCGGCAACATTTTTGGTGACATCCTGTCGGATGAGGCCTCCATGCTGACTGGCTCGATCGGCATGCTGCCCTCGGCGTCGCTGAATTCGGCGGGGCAGGGCATGTATGAGCCGATCCACGGCTCGGCGCCCGATATTGCGGGCAAGGGGATTGCCAACCCGTTGGCGCAGATCCTGTCGCTGGCCATGCTGTTCCGCCATTCGGTGGATCGCGCCGACCTGGCCGCACGGATCGAGACCGCGGTGGAGCGCACGCTGGAAGCCGGCTTGCGCACCGCCGATATCGCCCTGCCGGGCGAGGCGGTGGTCAGCACTTCACAGATGGGCGACGCCGTGGCGCGCGCCCTGGTACAAGGACACGCATGATGTTGAAGACAGGGTTGGTCGGTTGGCGCGGCATGGTGGGCTCGGTGCTCATGCAGCGCATGCAGCAGGAAAATGATTTCAGTGTGATCCAGCCGTTTTTCTTCACCACCTCGCAGGTGGGCGGTGCGGCACCGGCCATCGCCGGTACGGGGGCCGTGCTGCATGATGCGCACGACCTGGCCCAACTGGCCGACATGGACGTGGTGATCAGCTGTCAGGGCGGCGATTACACCACCAAGGTGTTCGATGCCCTGCGTGCCACCGGCTGGTCCGGTTACTGGATCGATGCGGCATCCACCCTGCGCATGCGCGACAGCAGCGTGATCATCCTGGACCCGGTCAATCGCCACGTGATCGACCAGTCGCTGGCGGCCGGCGGGCGCGATTTTGTGGGCGGCAACTGCACGGTCAGCCTGATGCTGATGGCGCTCGGCGGCCTGTTCCGCGACGGGCTGGTCGAGTGGATTTCGGCGATGACCTATCAGGCCGCTTCCGGGGCCGGTGCGCAGAACATGCGCGAGCTGCTGGCACAGATGGGCGCGCTCAACCACCGCGTGGCCGCCCAGCTGGCCGATCCCGCGTCAGCGATCCTTGCCATCGACAGCGAGGTCACTGCGGCGCTTAATGACGGCAGCCTGCCCATCGAACACTTTGGCTTTCCGCTGGCAGGCAGCGCACTGCCCTGGATCGACAAGGACCTGGGCAATGGCCAGAGCAAGGAAGAGTGGAAGGCGCAGGCCGAGGGCAACAAGATTCTTGGCACCACCGCCAACCCGATTCCGGTCGACGGCCTGTGCGTGCGCATCGGCGCCATGCGTTGCCATAGCCAGGGACTGACCATCAAGCTGAAACAGGACCTGCCGCTGGCCGAAATCGAAGCCGTCATCGCCAGCGCCAACGACTGGGTGCGGGTGATCCCGAACCAGCGCGAAGCCAGCCTGCGTGAGCTGACCCCGGCCGCGGTCAGCGGCCATCTGCATGTGCCGGTCGGACGGCTGCGCAAGCTGACCATGGGGCCCGAATACCTGTCCGCCTTCACGGTGGGCGACCAGCTGCTTTGGGGGGCGGCCGAACCGCTGCGCCGCATGCTGCGCATTCTGGTCGAGCGTGCCCATTGACCAACGCACGCGCCGCAGGCGGCCTGCGTATTGCGGTCAGTGCCGCCCACGATCTGGTGGCCGGTACCCTGCTCAAACTGCTGTATGAACGCGATGTGGCGATTGCCGAAGTGCTGGCCCTCAGCGACGAGGCCGATCCCGACCTGGAGCGGTCGGCGCCCTTGTGGGGCGACGACCCGATCGAGTTGCAGGATACCGCTGCTGCCAACCTGACCGGCATCGATCTGCTGTTCCTGTGCCCGCCTTGCGCCGATCCGCTTGCCCTGCTGGAGCGGGCCGTGGAGTCGGGTGCCCGGGTAATCGACCTGATCGGCGTCCACCGGCCAGGCTTCGAGGCCGCTCTGGTGGCGCCTGACCTGCCCGAACTCCCGGGCAGTCAGGCTGCCTTGCGTGCCGACCCCGAGTCGAGGGTGTACCGCTGCCCCGATCCGCTCGCGCTGATCCTGGCCACCGTGCTGGCGCCGCTGGCGCAGGAAGCCGGGCTGGAGAGCCTGCGCGTGCAATGGTTGCTGCCGGCCTCCACGCTGGGCGAGCCGGGCATCCGCGAACTGGCGGGACAGGCCGAAAACCTGTTCAACCAGAAAGACCTGCCAGTGGCGCTGTATGGCCGGCAGATGGCCTTCAACCTGCTGGCAGGGGCGCCAGCGCCCAGCGACCCACTGCCGTCCTGCGCACGTGACCTGGAGCTGATGCTGGGCGACCTGGATGCGTCGGCCGACCTGCGCGCGGTGTGGGTGCCGGTGTTCTTTGGGGTTTGCGCCACCTTGTGGGTGGAAACCCAAAAGCCGCTGGCACCGGAGCGCCTGCTGGAAGTGCTTAAGCAGGCCCCAGGGCTGATGCTGGCCGAGCCCGGCACGGTCGACACCCCGTTCCCGAGTCCGGTCGAGCATGCGCTCGACAGCGATGCCATCCATCTGGGCGTGCTGGGCCGCGATCTGGCCGCGCTGAACGGGCACGTGCTGTGGCTGGTGGCCGATGATGTGCGCCGCGGCAGGGCGCTGGCTGCGGTACGGATTGCCGAAACCCTGGCCCTGGCCGACGACGCCACCTGAAACGGGTTGCCGTCAAGCCTTCCCGGACGGGGCGGCAGCGCTTAAGATTAGGCGGCCAGAGTCGCCACAATCGCTTGTGGCGCGCTCGGACGAAGTGTTAACTTTCACGCATAGCCACGCTGCGCGGATGTTGCCGACCTGTTTCAGACCCGGCCGCAACTGCCGTTAAGCAGGCAGCATCCCCTTGCGATCTCGCAACAGCACAATCAAGACCTGATGGAGCACTGAATGCACGGCACACTTAAACCCTGGGTTTTGGCAGTGGGCCTGGCCCTGATTGCCGAACTGGCCCCGGCCGCCGGCTTTGGCCGTATCAACGTCAACAGTGCCCTGGGACAACCGCTGTCGGCAGAGATCGATCTGCTCAACGTCACCCCGGAAGACCTGCAGGGCATGACGGTGCGACTGGCCACCCAGGACGCGTTCCGCGAAGCCAATGTCGAGTACTCGCCGGCACTTGGCAGTGTGCGCTTTTCGATTGAAAAGCGTGCTGGCGGACAACCCTACATCCGCGTGACCAGCGCCCAGCCGATTTCCGAGCCGGCGCTCAACCTGCTGGTCGAAGTGAACTGGCCCGCCGGTCGGCTGTTGCGCGACTATCCCTTGCTGCTCAACCCGGCCGGCTATCTGGCTGACAAGGCGCTCAGCGACAATCCAGTGCGCGCCAATCCCACACCGCCCGAAGTGCCAGTCAAGGCGCCGGTAGCTGCAGCGCCTGCGCCTGCAAGCAGCGGGTCGGCGGGCGCAACTGGCAACGCTACACCTGCGGCAGCCACGCCGCCGGTCGCAGCAGGCAAGCCCCGCGTTCGTGGCGCCAATGCCAATGCCAGCGCCAGCAATGCGGGTGGCGGCAAGGCAGCGGCCGGTCCCGCCCACCCCGGCGAGAATTACACCATCAAGCCGGGTGATACGCTTACCGCCCTGGCCATCGCCAACCGCCCCTCGTCGGTTTCGCTCGAGCAGACCATGCTGGCCATGTTCGAAGCCAATCGCGGCGCGTTCATCAACGACAGCATCCATCGCATCCGCGCTGGCAAGCAGATCCATCTGCCCACCAGCGAGGAAGCCGCCTCGGTGCAGGCCGAGGAAGCCAGCCACCGCATCAACCTGCTGGCCGCCGATTTTGAAAGCTACCGCAAGCGCCTGGCCGATGCCGCGTCCGGCAAGCCCTCGCAGGCCACGTCCACCAAGACGCCGGTCGCTGGCCGCTTGAGTGCACAGACCGAGGACACCACCCCGCCCAAGCCGGGTGGCAACGATGTGCTGCAGATTTCGCGCAGCGCGGCCAAGGGTGACGACCAGGGGCTTGCCAAACGCAAGACCGCAGCCGACGAAGCCAAGATACGGGCGGACGACGAGGCCGTGGCAAAGGAAAACCGTCTGCGTGAAGCCAAGGACCGTGCCGCTGCGTTGCAAGGTAACGTCCAGCAGATGCGCAAGTTGCTGAATGAGAAGGCCCCCGAAAAGCTTGCTGACGCCAAGCCGGTGAACTCGCCGCCGGCCGATCTCAAGGCGCCAGCGGTCAAGGCAGCCGAACCCCCGTCGCCGGAAAGCAAGGCGCCGGAAAGCAAGATGCCAGACACCAAGATGCCAGACACCAAGACGCCAGACACCAAGACGCCAGACACCAAGCCTGTCGAGCCGCCCGTCAAGGTGGCCGAAGACAAGGCGGCTGCGGCCGTGGCGGCCCTGCCGGATGCGGCCAAGCCGGCCGCACCGACGCCGGCCGATCTTGAAGCCAGGGCAGCGACCAAGCCGGTAGCGATCAAGCCCGAGCCTTCGTTCCTGGATGACCTGCTGGGGCAACTGTCTGACAACCCGTTGGCGGTGGGTGGCGGCTTGCTGGGCACCGCGCTGGTCACCTGGCTGGGGCTGGGCGCCATGCGCCGTCGTCGTAACCGCACCGAGGCACTCTTCGCGCCGACCACCAGTGCGCCAGAGCCGATGACTGTCGATGCGGTGACTACCGACAAGGCCAGTGCCCTGGTCGATACCACCGGCGGCTTTGCCACCCAGTTTGATCACACGGTGCCGGAATCGCACGTGGATGAGGTCGATCCTGTGGCTGAAGCCGACGTCTACATTGCCTATGGCCGTGATGTGCAGGCCGAGGAGATCCTTAAGGAGGCGATGGCGAAGGACCCGGAGCGCACCGAAATCCTGATGAAGCTGCTCGAGATTTATGCGCAGCGCAAGAATCGTACGGAATACGCAGCGCATGCCCAGCAGCTGCTGGCGCGGGTGGGCGCCGACGCGCCACTGTGGTCGGCTGCCATGGCCATGGGCTTTGAAATTGACCCCGAGAATCCGCTCTATCACGCCGCTGGCGCCGACTTCCTGCCGTCACCGGTGTCCGCGCCGGCCGAGCGGGCCGGGCTGGACCACGATCTGGGCGAGAGTGCGCACGATGCGGCCATCCGCGCCAGCATCGAATCGATTGGCATGCCCGAAAGCGAAGTGTCTGCCGCACCGGCGGGCAGTGTTCCGCAGGTCGGGTCGGCGCACACGATCGACTTTGATCTGGGCATGGACGATACGCATGCCCCCGCCGCACCGCATCCGGTGACGCCGCCGGCGGCCACCCTGGCCACGGTGGCCGTGGCCTCCGTGGCGGCGGCCGCTGCGGCTGCTGCAGTCGCGGAGGCTGCGGCACCGGCAACCCCTGAACCGGTCATCCAGGCATCCGAGTCCGTCACCGAGGCCCCCGAGCCCGTCACCCAAAAACCCGAGCCCGTCACCCAGGCACCCGAGCCCGTGTCCAGCTGGCCAGCGCTCGGTACCGCCGAGACCGCTGGCCGTGCCTTCACACCCGTTGCGGTATCCACCCTGCCGTCCAACGACGATGACGCGTTCACCCTGGATTTCGATCTTGGGGATGCACCGGCAGCGCCCGGCGCCGCAGCCAGTCGTGAGGGCGGCAATGCCGCGCTCGATCTGGGTGCCATCGACCTCAACCTGCAGCGCGATCCGCCGTCAGCAGCCCCGCCGGTGCTGACCCTGGTGCCGCCAAGCACCCTGCCGGTGCTCGATGCACTGCCGGGTGAAGCGCGCGTGGCTGCCAAGGGTTTTGCCGGCATTGACCTTGATCTGGGCGAGGACCTTGCGCCGCTGGAGACCACTGCGCCGCCGGAAGAACGCAGCAGCGAGTGGCACAACGTGGCCACCAAGCTGGATCTGGCAAGGGCGTACCTGGAAATTGGCGACCGTGAGGGCGCCGGCGAGATCCTGCGCGAAGTGCTGCATGAAGGTGACGCCGAGCAACGTGCCGAAGCAGCGCAACTGGTCAGCGACATCTGAGCACCCCGCTCCTGGTGGCAGAGCCCCGGCGCATCGCGCTGGGGCTTGAGTACGACGGCAGCGGCTTTGCCGGATGGCAGCGCCAGCCAGTGCTGACCACCGTGCAGGGCACCCTTGAGCATGCCCTGACGCAGATTGCCGGGCATCCGGTCAACGTGCAGGCCGCCGGGCGCACCGACCGTGGCGTGCACGCCAGTGCGCAGGTGGTGCACTTTGATACCTCTGCCGAGCGCCCACTGAACGCCTGGGTCCGCGGCGTCAACAGTCATTTGCCCGCTGGAGTGGCCGTGCTGTGGGCGCACCCGGTCAGTGCGCATTTTCATGCGCGCTTTTCGGCTACCGGTCGCCATTACCGCTATCTGCTGCTCGACCATCCGGTCCGGCCCGGTCTGGGTTGCGGTCGCGTGGGCTGGGTGCATACCCGTCTGGATGTGGATGCAATGGCGTTGGCGGCGCGCTGCCTGCCGGGTACCCATGATTTCACCAGTTTTCGCGCCGCAGAGTGTCAGGCCGAGTCACCCGTGCGCGAAATGCGCCAGGCGAGCGTGCTGCGCAGCGGAGGACTGGTAGAATTTCGCTTTTCGGCAAACGGATTTCTTCATCACATGGTGCGAAACCTGGTGGGCAGTCTGGTGGCGGTGGGCGCAGGACGGCGTTCGCCCGAGTGGATGATGCAGGCCCTGGCGGCGCGCAGTCGCGCCGCTGCCGCGCCCACGTTTGGTCCGGACGGGTTGTACCTGAGTGCGATTGATTATCCGGCCGGGTTCGGCCTGCCGGCTTTCGATGCGCACGGCACCGGCCTGCCCGCGTTGACGGATGGCGCAGAGGGCGAGGGATGACGGCCGATCCGCAGTCCGCGCGGGGGCGCGTGCGTGTAAAGATTTGCGGTCTGACCCGCCTGCAGGACGTGCAGGTGGCGGTGGCAGCCGGCGCGGACGCGCTGGGCCTGGTGTTCTTTGCCGACAGTCCGCGCGCGGTCAGCGTGGCACAGGCGCAGGCGCTGGTGCTGGCGGTGCCTGCTTTCGTGCAGGTGGTCGGTTTGTTCGTCAATCCGGACGCCGATCGGGTGCGCGCAGTGCTGGCCGCCGTGCCCATTGACCTGCTCCAGTTTCATGGCGATGAGTCGCCGGCGTTCTGTCGCCAGTTTGGCCGTCCTTATATCAAAGCAGTACGGGTGCGACCGGGTCTTGATTTGCTACAATATTGTGATCAGTACTCGGACGCTCGCGGAATACTGCTCGACGCCTTTCATCCTGGCGTGTGGGGTGGAACCGGCACGGCCTTTGACTGGTCACTTATTCCTGCAGGCTTAGGCTTACCCCTGATCCTGTCTGGTGGTCTCAACGAAAACTCAGTGGGCGAGGCGATTTCCGCCGTGCGCCCGTATGCCGTCGATGTCAGCAGTGGCGTGGAGGTCTCCAAGGGGATCAAGGACGCCAGTCGCATCCAGGCTTTCATGAATGGAGTACGCACCCATGAAACTTTATGACCTGCCGGATGCCCGGGGCCATTTTGGTCCGTATGGTGGCACTTTCGTCGCCGAAACCCTGATTGCCGCGCTGGACAACCTGCGCGAAAACTACCTGCGCCTGAAGGACGATCCTGCCTTCCAGCAGGAACTGGCTTACGAACTGGCGCACTACGTTGGCCGCCCCAGCCCGATCTATTTCGCCCGCCGGATCACCGAAAAAGCCGGTGGCGCGCAGATCTTCCTCAAGCGCGAAGACCTTAACCACACCGGTGCGCACAAGGTCAACAGCACCGTCGGCATGGCCATGGTGGCGCGCCACATGGGCAAGAAGCGGGTGATCGCCGAAACCGGTGCCGGTCAGCACGGCGTGGCTTCGGCCACCGTGGCGGCCCGCTACGGCATGGAATGCGTGGTGTACATGGGGGCCGAAGACGTCAAGCGCCAGGCACAGAACGTGTATCGCATGAAGCTGCTGGGCGCCACCGTGGTGCCGGTGGAGAGTGGTTCGCGCACCCTCAAGGATGCGCTCAACGAGGCGATGCGTGACTGGGTCACCAACATCCAGGACACCTTCTACATCATCGGTACCGTGGCGGGTCCGCACCCTTACCCGATGATGGTGCGTGATTTTAATGCCATCGTCGGCAAGGAATGCGTGGTGCAGATGCCGGAAATGTGCGGCCGTCAGCCCGATGCGGTACTGGCCTGTGTGGGGGGGGGTAGCAATGCGATGGGCATCTTCCACCCCTACATTCCGCACGAGTCAGTGCGCCTGATCGGCGTGGAAGCCGGTGGTGAAGGCATCAACACCGGTCGTCACTCGGCCTCGCTGTCGGCGGGTACGCCGGGCGTGCTGCACGGCAACCGCACCTACCTGCTGCAGGACGAAAACGGCCAGATCATCGAGACGCACTCCATCTCGGCCGGACTGGACTATCCCGGCGTGGGCCCGGAACACGCGTGGCTGAAGGATACCGGTCGTGCCGAATACGTGTCGGTGACCGATGAGGAAGCCCTGCAGGCGTTCCACGATCTGTGCCGCATGGAAGGCATCATCCCTGCGCTCGAGTCCAGTCACGCCCTGGCGCATGCCATGAAGATGGCAGCCGACATGCGTCCCGACCAGATTCTGCTGGTCAATCTGTCCGGGCGCGGCGACAAGGACATGGCCACAGTGGCAGCCCATATGGGCATGGTGGTCTGACTTCCAACCGGGAGGGCCCTCAAACGACCCTCCCGGTTTCCTCATCCCTGACTGCCAGGCCGCGCATTGTGCCGGTCTGGCAGATTGTTTGTTGCCCGGAGAACTTTGACTTGTCCCGCATCGCTTCCACTTTCGCGCATCTGGCCCAGGCCGGACGTAAGGCCCTGATCCCCTTTTTCACCGCAGGGGATCCCGATCCGGCCAGCGCTGTCCCGATGATGCACGCGCTGGTGCGCGGTGGTGCCGACATTCTCGAACTGGGCGTGCCCTTCTCTGATCCGATGGCAGACGGCCCGGTGATCCAGCGCTCCAGCGAGCGCGCCCTGGTGCATGGCACCTCGCTCACGCAGGTGATTGGCATGGCGCGCGACTTTCGCAAGACCGACAACACCACGCCGGTGGTGCTGATGGGCTACGCCAATCCGATCGAGCGCATGGGCTACGAAACCTTCGCTACCGCCGCACAGCAGGCTGGCATTGATGGTGTGCTGGTGGTGGATTATCCGCCGGAGGAGTGCGAAGACCTGGTGGCATGTCTGCGCGCGCACCAGATCGATGCCATTTTCCTGCTCTCGCCCACCAGCACCGACGCGCGGGTGCAGGCAGTGGGACGTCTTGCCTCTGGCTATGTGTATTACGTATCGTTGCGCGGTGTGACTGGTGCCGGTCACATCGACACCAACGAAGTTGCCACCCAGGTGGCGCGCATCCGTCATCACGTCTCGGTGCCGGTGGGCGTCGGCTTTGGCATCCGTGACGGTGCAACCGCCCGGGCGATCAGCGCGGTGGCCGATGCCATCGTGGTGGGCAGCCGTGTGGTGCTGGAAATCGAAGCGGGTGGTGCGGTGGATGGCGCTGCGCGGATCGAGGTGGTCATGCAGGAATTTCGCAGTGCCATGGATAGCGGCACAGCACACTGAAGGGGAGAAGAGCATGAGCTGGTTCAAGAAACTGCTGCCCCCACGGATCAATCGGGACGCCGGCGCCAACAAGCGCTCGAGCATGCCCGAGGGACTTTGGAGCAAATGTGATTCATGCGAAGCGGTGCTTTATCGCACCGACCTCGACAATAACCTGCAGGTGTGTCCCAAGTGCGCACACCACAACCGTATTTCGGCACGCGACCGGCTCGATGGCTTGCTCGACCCGGAAGGCCGTTTTGAACTCTGCGCCGAAGTGGTGCCGGTCGACACCCTCAAGTTCAAGGACAGCCGCCGTTACGTCGAGCGCCTGGCCGAAGCCCAGCAGGCCACCGGAGAGACCGATGCGCTGGTGGTGATGCAGGGCTCCATACTCGGCTTGCCCCTGGTAGTGGCCAGTTTCGAGTTCGCCTTCATGGGCGGATCGATGGGTTCGGTAGTCGGCGAGCGCTTCGTGCGTGCAGTCGAGGCGGCCATCGATCAGAAAGTACCGTTTGTCTGTTTCCTCGCCAGTGGCGGAGCGCGCATGCAGGAAGGTTTGCTGTCGCTGATGCAGATGGCCAAGACCTGTGCCGCCCTGCAACGCCTGTCCACCGTGCCGCTGCCATTCATTTCAGTGCTCACCGACCCCACCATGGGCGGTGTCTCTGCCAGTTTCGCCATGATTGGCGATGTGGTGATCGCGGAACCGGGTGCCCTGATCGGTTTTGCTGGCCCGCGCGTGATCGAGCAGACGGTGCGCGAAACCCTGCCCGACGGTTTCCAGCGCGCCGAATTCCTGCTTGAGAAAGGCGCCATCGACATGATCGTCGACCGCCGCAACATGCGCGACCGGGTGGCTGCCCTGCTGGCGCTGCTCACCGGACAATCTCTTGCAGCCTGATGCCGGCCAAGGCGCGTCCGGCACTGCGCCGGGGGCACCTGCGCGTGACCTGAAGGGCTGGCTTGCCTATCTGGAGCAGTTGCACAGCAAGCCGATCGACCTGGGCCTGGAGCGGGTGCGTGACGTGCTCGAGCGCCTGCCCACGGCGCGCAAGGTGCCGGTGATCACTGTGGGTGGCACCAATGGCAAGGGTTCGACCACCGCCTATCTCGAAGCCATCCTGCAAGCAGCCGGCTATCGGGTGGGGTGTTATACCTCGCCGCACCTGCTGCGCTACAACGAGCGCATGCGCGTGAATGCGCGACTGGCTTCCGACGCCGAGATCGTGGCCGCCTTCACCCAGGTGGAAGCCGTCCGTGGCAACACGCCCCTGACTTACTTCGAATTTGGCACGCTGGCGGCCCTGCAGCACTTTCAGGTCAGCGCGGTCGACGTGCTGGTGCTGGAGGTGGGCCTGGGTGGCCGGCTGGATGCGGTCAATGTGATTGATCCGGATTGCGCCGTGGTGACCAGCGTGGCACTCGACCACATGGAGTTTCTGGGCCCGGACCGCGAGTCGATTGCCGGCGAAAAGGCTGGCATTTTTCGGGCGGGGCGTCCCGCCATCTTTGGCGAGAGCGACGTGCCGGAGCGCCTGCGGCAGCATGCCGAAGCGATTGGTGCGCAGTTCTGGCATGCCGGGCGTGACTTCCGTCATGAATCCACGCCATCGCAATGGAATTTTCACGGTCCCTGGGGTACCCAGTATGCCTTGCCGTATCCCGCCCTGCGTGGGGCCTATCAGCTCGACAACGCCGTCTGCGCGCTGATGGCGCTGGGCAGTCTGCAACACGTGTTGCCGGTCGCCCAGCAGCATGTGCGTGAGGGGCTGGTGCGCGTCAACCTGCCGGCACGTCTGCAGGTGCTGCCCGGACGTCCCGCCGTCATCCTCGATGTGGCACACAATCCGCATGCCGCAACCGCGCTGTCGCGCAGTCTGGCCCGCATGGCCGGTTTCAAGCGCACCCACTTGGTGCTCGGCATGCTGCAGGACAAGGACATCGCGGGCGTGACTGCGCTGTTTGCCGACCTGGCAGATGACTGGTATCTGTGCGACCTGCCGCCGCCGCGCGGTGCCAGTGCTGCGCAGGTGTGCGCGGCATTGCCGCCGGGCAAGGCGCAGGTGCGCCAGTTTGCCACGCCAGCGGAGGCCGTCCAGGCCGCGCTGGCGGCGGCCACCGAAGATGACCGTGTGGTGGCCTTCGGGTCATTCCTGACCGTGGCGGCCGTGATGGAGGCACTGGGACGGACGGACGGGGCATGGACGCCCTGACCCCGGAAGCGTTGGCCTTGATGCGCGCGCGCGCGCGTCACCGCCTGATCGGCGCCATCCTGCTGGTCGTGTTGCTGGTGATTGGCGTGCCCTTCCTGCTCGACCAGTCAGTGCTTGATGTGCCGACACCGCCGCCGGCGGCCGCACCTGGGGCGGCCTTGCCGTCGCTCAGGCTTGCGGATGGTGCCAGCGGCACCGGTGCGACCGCCGTGTTGCCCGGTGCGCCGCAGCGCGCGCCGATGGCCGGCACGCCGACGGTGGCTACGGTGACGGCCGCCAGTGCCGCGTCGGCGGGGACAGCTTCGAGCACGCCTGCGCCGGCAGCAGGATCAGGCGCCGCCGATCGCCCGTCGGCCATCCCAGCCGAAGCGCCGGCCGTGGTGCCGCCGTTGGCCGAGGTGCCGGCGCCCGCCGCTGGCAAACCAACCGGCCGGCCGGTGTTGCTGCTGGACGGCCATGAGCGCGATGCGCGGAATGGCGCTATCCCGGCCACGCCGGACGCAAAGACGCCGGTCAAGGCCGAGGTCAAAGCCGACGCGAAGACGATGCCCAAGGCCAACGCACAGGCCGAGGCCAAATCCGAAGCCAAGTCTCAAGCCAAATCCGAAGCCAAATCCGAAGCCAAATCCGAAGCCAAATCCGAAGCCAAATCAGCAGCCCAACCCGAAGCCAAATCCGAAGCCAAATCCGAAGCCAGGCCGGAAGGGAAAGCGGTGGCAAAGCCCGAGCCGGCCAGCGATGAGCGCCTGATCGCCAAGACCGTGGCGCGCGGATGGTTCGTGCAGTACGGCGTATTTTTTGAGGCGCCGCGCGCTCAGGCACTGGCCGCGCGCCTGTCGGAACATGGCATCCTGATCAGCAGCGAACACCTGCATGGACCGCGCGGCGAGTTCACCCGATTGCGTTCAGGCCCCTTCAACAATCGCCCTGCTGCCGACACGGTGCTGGCACGCGCGCATGCGCTGGGCGAGAATGCCATCCTTGTCCACCAGTAAATGGCCCCCATGTCCGATGTATTGCCCGTAATGAACGCCTACGACTGGATTGTCGTGCTGGTGGTGTTGCTGTCGATGGCGGTCGGTATGCTGCGCGGTTTTACGCGCGAACTGGGCAGTATCGGTGCCTGGATCGGTGCCTTTATCGCCGCCCGGCAGGGGGCAGCGCCGCTGGCGGCGTATGCTGAGCATGCCTTGGAGAACAGCGCCGTGCGCCTTGCGCTGAGTTTTATCGTGATCTTTGTGATTACCCTGATCGTGATCGGGCTGATCGGCCAGTGGTTGGCGCAGGCCGTGCGCAAGGTGGGGCTGCGCCCGGTGGATCGCCTGCTAGGCGCTGCCTTTGGCGTGGTGCGTGCAGCGCTGATCCTGATGCTGCTGGTGACGCTGGCTGCCCTGACCGGGATCACCGAACAGAAAGACTGGCGGCATGCGTGGTCCACCGCCTGGCTGGAAAAAATCACGGCACGGGGCACGGCAATCCTGCCGGCTGCACTGGCCGAACGTATCCATCTGCATGGCGCCCGGGCGCCTGCAGCGCGGGACCTGACTGAAGAGGGCTGAACAAATGTGCGGAATCGTCGGAATCGTGGGACGGACCCCGGTCAACCAGGTGCTCTACGATGCGCTGCAACTGCTGCAGCATCGTGGGCAGGATGCGGCCGGCATCGTCACCGCCGAAGGCAATACCTTCCATATGCACAAGGGGCTGGGCCTGGTGCGCGACGTGTTCCGCACGCGCGACATGCGTTCGCTGTCGGGTCACTCCGGCATCGGGCACTGCCGGTATCCCACCGCTGGGTCGGCGCGTTCGCCTGCCGAGGCGCAGCCGTTTTACGTCAACTCACCTTTCGGCATCGTATTGGCGCACAACGGTAACCTGACCAACTCGGTGCAATTGCGCCACGAGTTGTTTGTGGAAGACCTGCGCCACGTCAACACCAATTCCGACTCGGAAGTACTGCTCAACGTGCTGGCCCACGAACTGCAGGCCGAAGCCGCCGGGCACAAGCTGGATCGTGATGCGGTTTTCCGTGCCATCAGCGGTGTGCATCGCCGTTGCAGGGGCGCATATGCCGTGGTGGCGATGATTGCCGGCTTCGGCCTGCTGGCCTTCCGCGATCCGTTTGGCATCCGTCCGCTGGTGATCGGGCAGACGGATTCGCCCGATGGCCGCGAATACATGGTGGCCTCCGAAAGTGTTGCGCTCGAGGGGCTGGGTTACAGCTTTCTGCGCGATGTGGCGCCGGGCGAAGCGATCCTGCTCGACTACCAGGGGGCCATGCATAGCCGTCAGTGTGCCGATCACCCGGTGCTCAACCCGTGCATTTTTGAATATGTGTACCTGGCGCGGCCGGACTCGGTGATGGACGGTGTGTCCGTCTACGAAACCCGTCTGCGCATGGGCGAGAGCCTGGCCAAGCGCATCATGCAACTGGCCCCCGACCTCGAACTCGACGTGGTGATCCCGATCCCGGACACCAGCCGGCCCAGCGCGCTGCAACTGGCCATCCAGTTGGGCAAGCCCTATCGGGAAGGGTTTATCAAGAACCGCTACATTGGTCGTACCTTCATCATGCCAGGGCAGGCCGAGCGCAAGCGCTCGGTGCGCCAGAAGCTCAATGCCATCGGCATGGAGTTCAAGGGCAAGAACGTGCTTCTGGTTGACGACTCGATCGTGCGCGGGACCACCAGTCGCGAGATTGTGCAGATGGCGCGCGACTGTGGTGCCCGCCGGGTGTACTTTGCGTCAGCCGCGCCGCCGGTGCGCTTTCCGAATGTGTACGGCATCGACATGCCCACCCGGCGCGAACTGTTGGCCACCAACCGCAGCGACGAACAGATCGCCCGCGAAATCGGTGCCGATGCCGTGTTCTATCAGGATCTCGGCGATCTCGAGCAGGGTATCCGCTGCGACAACCCGGCCATCACGCGTTTTGACGCCAGCTGTTTTGACGGGGTCTATATCACGGGCGACATCAGTGCCGAGTACCTGGCGCAGATCGAAGACCACCGCAATGATGGCGAAACCAATGGTCCGGCGGCGGCCAACCAGCTGGACCACAACCTAAATGACCAGCACGAGCTGACCACTTCCGAGTAGGGTGCCATGAATCCAGATTACTCCCTCGATACGCTGGCGGTGCGCGCCGGGATCGAGCGATCGCAGTTTCAGGAGCACGCCGAGGCGCTGTATCTGACCTCAAGCTTCGTGTTCCATTCGGCCGCCGAGGCGGCTGCACGTTTTTCCGGGCAGGAGCCCGGCAATATCTATTCGCGCTTCACCAATCCCACCGTTACCATGTTTGAGCAGCGCCTGGCAGCGCTTGAGGGCGCCGAAGCCTGCTTGGCCACGGCGTCGGGCATGGCGGCCATCCTCGCCGCGTGCATGGGCCTGCTCAAGGCGGGTGACCATATCGTGGCCTCGCGTAGCATCTTTGGCGCCACCATCATCCTCTTCAACAACCTGCTGGCGCGCTTCGGCGTCTCCACCACCTATGTGGAACTGGCCGACGTGGACGCGTGGATGGCAGCGGTGCAGCCCAACACGCGCATGTTCTATCTGGAAACGCCGGCCAATCCCACCATGGAACTGGTCGACATCGCCGCGTTGGCGCAGCGCACGCGTGCTGCTGGCATTCCGCTGGTGGTCGACAACTGTTTCTGCACGCCGGTGCTGCAACGCCCGCTGGCGCTGGGGGCCGATCTGGTGATCCATTCGGCCACCAAGTTCATCGATGGCCAGGGGCGCGTGCTGGGTGGTGCGGTGCTCGGGCCTGCCGCGCTGGTGCGCGACAAGGTCTTGCCTGTGCTGCGCAGTGCCGGTCCCACCTTGAGTGCCTTCAACGCGTGGGTGCTGTTGAAGGGACTCGAAACGCTCAAGCTACGCGTTGAGGCGCAATGCGCTTCGGCGCTGGCGTTGGCGCAATGGCTGCAGCAGCATCCGGCCGTCAGCCGCGTGCTGCATCCCGGCCTGCCCAGCCATCCGCAGTTTGAACTGGCGGCGCGCCAGCAGCGCGGCAGCAGCGCCGTCATCGCCTTCAACGTACATGGTGGCCGCGCGCAGGCGTGGCAGGTGGTGGATGCCTGCAGGCTGCTCTCGATCACAGCCAATCTGGGCGACACCAAGACCACGATCACCCATCCGGCCAGTACTACGCACGGGCGCATCACGCCCGAGGAACGCGCCGCCGCCGGCATCGACGAATCGATGCTGCGGGTGGCGGTGGGACTGGAAGGGCTGGACGACCTGAAGGCCGATCTGGCGCGTGGCCTGGATGGGTTGGTGTCGCAAAGGAGCGCCTGAATGAAAACGGACCTGCAACGTCGCAATATGGTGGTGGGCAGTGCCATTGGTGCCTTTGCACTGGCGGTGCGGCCGGTCAGTGCAGCTACCCTGCACACCCCGGACACCGGCCTTGCGGCCGGCATGGTCAGCATTCCGGCCGGAGACCGCAGCATTCCGGCTTATCGCGCCAGGCCGGTTGGCAAGGGCCCGTTTCCGGTGATCCTGGTGGTGCATGAAATCTTTGGCGTGCATGAGTACATTCGCGATGTATGCCGGCGGCTGGCACTACAGGGCTATCTGGCCATCGCCCCCGACCTGTATGTGCGGCAGGGTGACGTCAGCAACGAGGCGAACATTCAGGACATCATCACCAAGGTGGTCAGCCGGGTGCCGGATGCACAGGTGCTGGCTGACCTGGACGCCACCCTGGCCTGGTCGGCCACCCAGGGCGGGCAGGGGCGGGCAGGCATCACCGGTTTCTGTTGGGGCGGACGCATCGTCTGGCTGTACTCGGCGCATCAACCGCGCGTTGCCGCAGGTGCTGCGTGGTATGGCCGCCTGCAAGGGGCTACCAGTGCGCTCAGCCCAAGGCAGCCGGTCGACCTGGCCGCCGAGCTGAATGGCCCGGTGCTTGGTTTGTATGGTGGCAAGGATGAAGGTATTTCATTGACCGACATCGAGGCCATGCGCGGCGCGATCGCCGCCGCCAAGGGCAGCTCGCAGATCGAAGTCTATGCTGATGCGGCGCATGGCTTCCATGCCGATTACCGGCCAAGCTACCGGGCCGAGGCAGCCACCGAAGCCTGGTCGCATGCGTTGGCGTGGTTTGCAAAGCACGGCGTGGGCACCTGACCATTCCATTGCCACCGGTCTCTTTCATGGGCGCGCAGGAGGTGTCTGATCTGTCCCGGCCACCCGTCCTGCAGGGCGCAGGCTGATGGACCAGCTTGATACACTATCCTCGCTGGGTATCACTTTGCCCACGCCGGCCTATCTTGCCGGCTCGCTGTTGTTCGGCGTGATCGGCATGGTGGCCTACTACTACGGCAAGCGTACGGATCTTCCCGTCACCCGGTGGTTGGGCGTGGCCCTGATGCTCTACCCCTATCTGGTCTCCGATACCCTGGCCCTGTATGCGGTGGGATCAGCCCTGTGCGCTGCGGCCTGGTGGGCAGCGCATTGAGCCTGGATCCATCGCGGCGTTCCGCCCTCGACGGCCCGCCGGCCAACCCGGTGCTCTCGGATGTCGTCGAGCGCAACATCCGCACCATCCTCAAGCTGCGCGCGAGGTCGGCACGCGCTCGCACGGTTCAGGAGCGCTTGGCCGACGGAATCACGGATTTTTCCGGTCGCTTGAGTTTCGTCTATTTCCACGTTGCCTGGTTCGGTGCCTGGCTGCTGCTCAACACGGGATGGGTCGGTATCAGGGCATTCGATCCCTATCCCTACGGCTTGCTGACCATGGTCGTGTCGCTCGAAGCCATCTTCCTTTCGACCTTCGTACTAATCAGCCAGAACCGTTTGAGCGCCGAATCAGACCGACGTGCAGATCTGGACCTGCATGTCGACCTGCTTGCCGAGGCGGAACTGACCGAAGTCTTGAAAATGCTCCGTTCCATCCAGGAAAAGCTGGGTGTCGAATGCGAGTCTCCCGACACGTGGGCCGATCTGGTGCTTCCGACGGATCCCGAGGAAGTGCTGGCCGAGATTGAACGACTGAAAGAGGGCGAAAACACGTGAGACGCTTTACTGCACCAGCCTTACTCGGCATATTCAAACTTTGAACTGTCTTCTGTCTTCCTGCCTGCCCCGAACCGATAGATAGCACCAACATACAGGACGCGCCCCCCGACTTGACGCAGATAATCAGCCGACAAAACCGGCGTATTCAATATCCGGTTGTTCCGCTGCTCATTCAACAGGTCTGAAATGGTTGCCAGCAGACTGAACTGGCGATCGACCGGGTGTCGGTAGCCCAGATTGACCAGACGCACGGCAGCAAAATAACCCTGCGGGGTCAGGCGTCGGTCAACGCGTGACAGGCTCGCCTGCAACGTATCACCCCCGGTCGTCTGATAATTGACCTTGGTTTTGATATTCAGTCCCGTGCTGGATTGCAAACCAGGCTGACCTGTCGCGGTAGCATCGATCTGGTTGTAGACCAAATTCCCGCTCGCGCTGTAATCCAGCCGCGGGCCCAGTCGTGCGCTCGCCACAAACTCCAGTCCGGCTGCGTCATTACGCGGCAGGTTCGCTTTTGTGGTCAGCGAAAATCCGTTTCCCAGATATTGGGTCACATCCGTCGCGCTGTTCCGGTTGTGCCGTCCGTAAATGGTGATGCCATAGCGGAGCGTTTCGGTCTCATGTTCCGCGCCCAGCTCCAGGGACTGCGTGATCTGTGGCAGCAAGGCTGGGTTGCCAGCTTGCAGATTGGGTGTGTACTCACGGTCAATGAACGGATTGAGTGTTTCTGGTTCCGGTCTGGTCACGCGCTGAGCAAGACCGAAGCTCAGGGTGTCGTTGTCCGACAGGGCGTGATCGAGGTGCAGGCTCGGATATGCCTTGAAATATTGATTCGGCTGGTAACTGCGGGTGGTCACCTGAAAGGACTCGGTGAGCGTTTGCTCCGCACGCAGGCCCGCGAGACCGGTCCAGCCGGCGAAGTGCACCTGATAGCTTGCATAGGCTGAATGCAGACGCTGTCGGTATTGAAACTGGTTGCTCAGATCGGGATTGGCGACGATTGCGCCGCTACCCGGATCGAATGTGCCAGCGCCATTGGTAAAGCCGTAGTTGTCCAGTTGAAAGGCATAGCCAAGCTTCAGTTTTTGTTGCTCACCAACGGTTTCCCCGTAATCGATCGCAACATCGGTGACGGTGTGGGTCTCGAAAAGGTCGAGACTGCTTCGCGCGTTGTCAATGCCGGGCAGCAAGGCGCGATCGCTGTAGTCGTAATGTTCGTGCTGATGGGAACCGGATTGGTGCAAGGATAGGTCCAGCGTGCCGTCCATCTGCGCCAGTTTGCGGCTGTAGCCGAAACGCGCATCCACGTCCGTTTCCGGATCATGACCGATACTGAATCGGCTGGCGGCACTGGTGATGCCCACGCCAGGGGTATTGACCGAGGTTTGCTCGCTGTAGGTTCGCAGGCCGCCACGATTGCTCCAGTTCAGCGCAGCATTGAGAGACTGGCGCGGGTCGAGCATGGCCTCGCCGGCAAGCGCAATGGTTGGTGTCGACCTGTGCAGGGTCTCGTCGGTCAGCACCTGACTGTCTGATGCCGGGGTGTTTGCCGAGGCAGCACTGTTGACCGTGGACTGTCGCCGCACCTGGCGCACTTCCTGGCGAAAATTGATCGACGCCGATCCTGACAGTGGGCCGTCCTGCCAGTTGGCCGTCGTGCCCAAGGCCTCCCGTCCCTGCGGGCCGGCACCCGCCTGCACTTGCCCATGGAGCCCTGCAGCGTGGTTCTTGCGGGTGATGATGTTGATCACTCCAGCGGCGCCATCTGCCTTGAATTGTGCTGGCGGCGCGGACAGGACTTCAATGCGCTCGATGTTCTCTGCCGGGAATGACAACAGGTTTTCGCCAGCGCTGCGGCCAGCGAATTGGGCTGCCGGTTTGCCGTCGAGCAGTATCAGCACGTGGGTGTCGCCACGCAGGGCGACCAGACCATCACTGTCTACCGTGACCGATGGAATGACGCCCAGAACGTCACTGACCGAGCCAAAGGTACTCTGCAGATCGCTCGAGACCTGATAGACCTTGCGATCAATCAGGGATTCTTCTGCAGGTTTTGGCGCAGCGACGACGACCGGCGAAAGTGCCGCGGCGCTCGTGCCGGGTTCCGCTGCAACAGCGCTGACTGGCAAATACAGGATCAGAATGAGGACTGCCGACAGGCAAGAAGACATGCAGGATTTATGCATGTCGGCTTGCAGCATGCGGTAGAAGGACTGCCACACAGAGCCCGCTCTTACGGAGCGGATCCGCTGCACTGAGCGTGATCTGCGCGCCAAGCCGTTTGGCAATCACTTCGACAATTGCCAGGCCCAGTCCCGCGCCGGGTGCGTCGCTGCCGGCCATGCGGTAAAACGGCGCAAACACCCGCTGGCGCTCTGTCTCCGGGATGCCGGGGCCATTGTCCTGGATACGCAGAAGTACCCCGTCGGGATGATGTTCCGCAGCGAGATCTACCCGTCCTCCCGCGGGGGTATAGCGAATCGCATTGTCGACAAGATTGCGGATCAGCACGAACAGGTCCCGCGCATTGACCTCCAGATTGACATCCCATATCGACTCCGCGCCCAGATCGAGTTGCTTCGCTTCCGCCAGAGGTAGCAGGTCCTCCAGGACACGATGGAAGATGTCCTGCACGGAGACCGGCCCTGATGCAGATTCGGTCGCTGACTGCACATGGGCCAGCGCCAGCATTTGTTCCAGCAATTGGCGACCCCGTGTAATACCCTCGTGAAGTGCTTTCAACCGCTCCTGAGCAGACGCCGATAATTCCAGATCCGATAGCCGCTCCGCTTGCAGGGACAATGCGGTCAGGGGTGAGCGTAATTCGTGCGCGGCATCGGCGATGAAGCGCCGCTGCAGTTCCATCGACCGCGCGGTGCGTGTCAGCAGGCGATTGATTGCGGTGACGAAGGGCCTGATTTCAGTGGGCAAGGCCTGGTCGCCCAGCGGGTGTAACGCTGCCTCATCACGGGTATCGACCTCGTGTGCCAAGGCGGCAATGGGTCGAAACAACTTGCGCACGAGGTCGGCCACGATCAGCAACAACAGCGGGACCAGAACCAGAAAAGGCATCACGGTGCGCCAGGCGCCATCCTGTGCGATCTCGTTGCGTAGCCCCGCCTCTTGGGCGACCGCCAGCCGCTCGCCAGCGGCAGTCGTTTTGACCAGTACCCGGAAGGACTCCCCTTGCACGTCGACGGTCTGTAAGCCCTCTTTCAGGGTGACCGGCAGGGGTAACACCTGGCCTTCTCCTTCGCCGATCAGCGCGGGATTGGTTTCGCCCAGGCGCTGTACGAATACACGCGACTCATTGTCTGCTGTCTTTCCGTGGTCTGTTCGCACCGGAACGGGGGCGGTCAGCACCTCACGATCGACCAGACGCGCCACCTGAAGCAATACGTCGTCCTGCAGATCGTGGGCTTCGTCGAGGGCGGACAGATAAGAAAATACGCCGGCCAACGCGGCCAGGACCAGGATCACGACGGCCAGGGTAAAGGACAGCTTGAACTGGATCGAGGTGTTCAGACGTTTCTGGAGACCATCCATCCCATTCCCCGGACATTTTTGATAATCTGACTACCGAATTTGCGCCGTAAACCATGGATCAGGAACTCGACCATATTGCTGTCAACTTCGTCCCCCCATCCGTAGATTCGCTCTTCCAGCACCTGCCGCGAAAGGATTGCCCCCGGACGAAGTAACAGGGCGTGCAGCAATGCAAACTCGCGGTTGGACAGTTGCTGAGGAACCCCGTCGGTAAGGCGCGCCTCTTTCGAGGCGGGGTTGAGTTCGATCACCCCATTGCCCAGCAGCGGCGTCGCATCACCGCTGCGCCGCCGCAGCACCGCACGCATCCGGGCAAGCAACTCCGGCATCAGGAAGGGCTTCAGCACGTAGTCATCGGCCCCACCGTCCAGGCCGCGCAGCCGATCTTCGATGGCGTCGCGCGCGGTGACAATAAGCAACGGCAGCTTGGTGTCGATGGCGCGAATCTGCGTCAGCACGTCCAGACCATCGCGGCCAGGCAAGCCCAGATCAAGCAGTACCAGGTCATAGTGCGGAAATTCAAGGGCAGCCAGGGCATCTGTTCCATTTTTGACCCAGTCAGCCGCGTGGGCAGCGTCTTTCAGCGCACCCTGAATGGCAGCGCCGATCATTGGATCATCTTCAACCAGTAATACCCGCATGTTGGAATGGCGCGTCTTCGTTTGTTCAGTGCGCTTTGCTGGAGGCGCGCTGTGGGAACAGCCAGATACAGGCCAGCATGACCGCCAGCAGGGCCGCAGACGCTGCATAACGGTTCAGTGCCAGACCGCCGGCGGTGACCGGCTTGTCCAGAAAATCGCCCAATACAGCGCCAAGCGGGCGCGTCAGGATGAAGGCAATCCAGAACAACCACACCCGGGACACCAGGGTGGAAAGATAGGCCGACATGGTCACCAGCAACAAACTGCCAAAGACGATCGCTGCACCCATGTAACCGAATCCGGCGCTATCCGATGTCCAGTCTCCCAACGCCGTACCGAGGGTTTGCGAGAACATGATGGTGATCCAGTAAAACACTTCAGCCTTGCGCGATGTGATCGTGTCCACGGACACCGTACCCAGCGTGCGTTGCCAGGTAAATAGTGAACCCAGCAGGCACAAGAGCAGCAGGCTGGATCCTCCGGCATAACCGATGCCCAGGGTTCGATCTGCAAAATCGGCCAGCGTGGTTCCCACCATGGTGGTGGCGATGATCGTCGTCCAGTACAGCACCGGACTGAAGCGGGTTGCCCTGACCTGTGCGAATACCGCTGCCAGGAATATGGCTGCAAAGAAGAATGTGCTGAACAGATAGCCCAGCCCCATCGACATGGAAACTGCATCACCACCGGTTTCGCCGAGCGTGGTGGCGGAGATCTTGATTAACCAGAAACCGAAGGTAACGGCCGGGACTTTGATGAGTGTTGGTTTGAGTGTGGTTTTCATTGGCAGGATCCGCTTCAGGATCTGTTATGCAAACTGGCGAAAGTTTGCAGCAGCGTCGCCACCGCGATCTGGCAGTCTGCCTGCTGCGCAGGTTCGGCACGCAGTGCTGCCAGCGCATGGTCAATGGCCTTGTCAAGCACATGCCAATTGACAGCATCGCGGGGCTTCAAGCCGGCTTCGGCGCTATCCCATGCCACCTCCAGATCCTTGATGCGTGTCTTTGCAGTGGCCAGATCCCCGCTGTTGACCAATCGGGACACGTCATTGGTGATCAAGAGGAATGCGGATAAGTCCCCCAGCCTGATCGCAGCGCCTGTTGTGGCGGTTGCGTTCGCCGACATGTTTGCCGTACCCGCATCGGCACTGGTCGTTTTGGTGCAGCCAGCGGTGAAGGCGAGCATGACGCTGAGTGCAAGCACGTAGCCTGGCGGCTTGCGCTTTCTGAAAGAATTCATATCGCTTCCTGTGGACTGGTCAATCAAAAAGGGCTGCTCAGCGCTGCCGCACTGGACGGGCGCGCCAGATGGCGTTGCTCGATCGCCACCAGACCGACGATCAATGCAAGAAACAACAGGCTGGTCATCAAAGCGCCAAGCCCGAAACCACCGTAGGTTTGCGCCTGCGTGAGCAGGTCGCCCAGGGCAGCGCCGAATGGGCGGGTCAGGATGTAGGCTGACCAGAAACAGAGTACGGGGCTGATGCCAGCTCGCCAAAGTCCGCCACTCAGGACAATCAGTCCCCC
>CAITLJ010000030.1 GCA_903893215.1 uncultured Ferrovum sp.
ATTCAGCGTTGCGGTGATGCCATTGCCAAGACTGGCGCCCATGTAAAGGCGCAGATTGTCGAGGTTGAAGTTGGCGGATCGGGAACTGCCATCCGGCGCGCCGCCGCTCTGCGAGGTCAGGCTGCTGCGCATGCCCAGCCCCAGACTGATCGACTCGCCATCACCGAAGGGCAGGGTCACGCCGGCCTGGGCGGTCAGGCTGAACAGCGCCAGCGAACCCAGCAACATTCGGCGGGCAGTTGGCAAACGGGTAGTGCGCAGGTCGGGAAATTTCATGGACAGGCTCCGGATGGTTGGGCAACAGATGAAGGTGCGGTGACGCTTGAAAAGCACCTTCATGTTGCGGAGCCGCAAGAGCCTGCGGAATACGTCAATTGACGTACGTCATGACCTGTCTTTGATGTTCACCCGGACTTGCGCGCACCAGCGCGCTGGCTGGCCCACAGCGACGCGGCAGCCGAGCGGGTTTCGACACCCAGCTTCAGGTAAATATGCTCCAGATGTTTGGAGATGGTGCGCGGACTGGTGCTAAGGATTTGCCCGATGTCACGGTTGGTCTTGCCACAGGCCAGCCAGTCGAGAACTTCCTCCTCGCGCTGGGTCAATTCACCCAGGCGCGCATTTCTGGGCACGCCCGAAATCGGGGTGAACAGGTCGCGTCCCCTGCGCGCCTCGTGCAGCACATGACTGTTGCGCAGATGGGTGGCCACCCGCGCGAGCACCTCATCGACCACGATCGGTTTGGTGACGTAATCCACCCCCCCCGCCTCGAATCCCAGCACGACGCTGCGTGTCTCGGTCAGCCCCGTCATGAAAATCACCGGCAACTCGTTCCAGGCGGGATTTGCCTTGATGCGCCGGCAGGTTTCGAAGCCATCCAGTCCGGGCATCATTGCATCCAGCAGGATAATGTCCGGCACGAGCCGATTCAGGCAGTCCAGCGCCGACAGTCCGTCGTTGGCGACCAGCACCATGTAGTGCGCCTCATCAAGGGCATCGCAGAGCAAAGCCAGATTTTCCGGCACATCATCAACAATCAGTACCACCTCGGCCTGCGCACGCACTTCAGCCACCATGGTCCGGCCCCTCCAGCATCGAGATGAATTGACGCAACTGGAACGCGCTCACCCGCTGGCGCGCCACCCTGCAGAACTCCGCATAGCGCTCGTCGGCCACTTCAAGGTCGGTGAGGCTGGCCATCAGGCCCTTGATGTAACCCACTTCTGCGTGTTCACGCAGCACCTTCAGATGAGCCCCCTCGGGTTGCAGATAACTGCCGGATGCCGGTGCTGGTGCCGGTGCCAAGGCTGCTGCCGCTGCCGGCGCAACCGTGCCCGCCCCATCACCGCACGACCAGGTCAGCCGCAACTGGCGCTGCAAGGCGGCGAGCAGTTCACTCTCCAGGGTCGGCTTGACGATGAATTCGTCGCAGTAACCTTCTGCAATCCGGCTGGCGGCATTCTCGAATGCATCCGCCGACACCATGATGATCGGTGTGTGCTCACTCTCCCCGCTGCGGATGCGCCACGCGGTTTCCCAACCAGACATGCCCGGCATGGCCACATCCAGCAGCACGGCATCCACCGCATGCTCCCTGGCAATCCGGTATTGCACCAACAAGGCCAGCGCCTCCGCCCCGCTGCCTGCCTCGACTACAGCAAACCCCAGCGGCACCAGCAACTGCGACAGCAGGCTGCGCTGCTCGGCCTGATCGTCGACCACCAGGATGCGACGCCGCGCGCCTTCGTAGCCAAAGATTTCCTGTCCGCGCGCAGACTGCTCGCTGGGCCTGGCCACGGCAGGAAGGTAGATGTGCGCGGTGAAGCGGCTACCCACCCCGGGCGTGCTGTCCACTTCCAGCCGGCCCCCCATCACCCCGGTAAGCAGCTTGGTGATGGTCAATCCCAGTCCCGTGCCTGCCTCGGCAAGCATCCCCATCTGGCTGCCCCGCTCGAACGGCAGAAAGATCCGCTCGAGGTCGTCGGCCCCGATCCCGCTGCCCGTATCAACCACATCAAACTGCGCCATCTCGCGCAGATAGGCCACCCGCAAAGTGACGGAACCATGGCGGGTGAACTTGATCGCATTGCTCAGCAGGTTGATCAGTACCTGACGCAGGCGGCGGGTGTCGGCATGCACCACTGGAGGCAGGCGGGACAATACCTCCAGCCTGAACTCGAGGCCGCGATCCTTCGCCTGTAACTCGAACATTTGATACGTCTCCTGCAGGAGCTGATGCAAATCCAGTTCCTGCCGGTCAAGCCTCAGGCGACCGGACTCGATCCTGGCAATGTCGAGCATGCCGTCGATCAGTCCAAGCAGATGCTCGCCACTGCGCAGCATGATGGCGATGCTGTCCTGGCGTTTTGGGGGAATGTCGCGGTCGCGGCGCATCAATTGCGCATACCCGATGATCGTGTTGAGCGGCGTGCGCAGCTCGTGGCTCATGCCGGTGAGGAAACGGCTTTTTGCCTCGTTGGCAGCCTCGGCAAGTTTGCGCGCCCGCTCCACCTCCGCGTCGCTACGTTTGCGCGCCTCGATTTCCTGCAGCAACAACTGGTTCTGGCGATTCGACTCTTCATGCGCCAGGTGGCGGCTTTCGCTGGCCAGCACAAACCACCAGACCACCACCGCGCTGATCAGCGCCAAGGCAGCGAACAGCCGCAGGAACAGAGTGCCCAGTTCCTGCTGAAGCCAAGGGGCGGACGATTGCATCCGCAATGACTCCTGGTAATAGACCGCCATCAGGGAGGCAGCCAACACCGTACAAGCCAGACTCAAGGCAATCAGATACTGGCCAGTGTGCGAGCTGATGCGACCGGCCAGCGGACGCGGCAGGATGCGGCGCAAGGCACGCGAAATCTGGTCGGACACGCTCGAACCGGTCTTGCAGCGATCCACACAACGCACATCCAGGGTGCAACATAGCGAGCAGATTGATCCGCCATACGCGGGACAGCTCGCCATGTCCTCGCTCTCGAACGTATTTTCGCAGATCACGCAACGCCGGCTTGCCTGAGTATTCCAATCCGGGGCTTCACTGCGTGCAAGGTAGTACCGCCCGCGTGTACCCCAGGCAATCAGCGGCGCACACACGAAAGCGGTGGCCAGCGTCACGAAAGCCGAGAACGCCTGCAGTCCTGGCCCGAACAGTCCACCGTAAGCGCACATGCCAGCCATCGTGGCCAGGATGAGGGTACCAAAACCAACCGGATTGACATCATAGAGGTGGGCGCGCTGAAACTCGATATGCCGCGGACTCCATCCCAGCGGCTTGTTGATCACCAGATCAGCAACCACGGCGCCGATCCAGGCAATCGCCACGTTGGAGTAAAGCCCGAGCACGTTTTCAAGCGCCTCGAACACCCCGAACTCCATCAGCACCAGGGCAATCAGCACATTGAAGCTTAGCCAGACCACCCGCCCCGGATGGCTGTGCGTCACGCGCGCAAAGAAATTCGACCAGGCCAGCGACCCGGCATAAGCATTGGTCACATTGATCTTGATCTGCGAAATCACCACGAACACCAGCGTGGCCAAGGCAACCAGCCGCGGATCCTGGAATACATAGCTGTAAGCAGCCAGATACATCTGCGTCGGTTCTACGGCACGCCGAATGTCGACCTCGTGCTGCAGCGCCAGAAACGCCAGAAAGCCGCCCCCCATCATCTTCAGCATGCCAGGCAGGATCCAGCCCGGACCGGCGGCCAGCACCGCCACCCACCACTGACGCCGGTTGGCTACCGTGCGGGCTGGCAGGAAGCGCAGAAAGTCGACCTGCTCACCAATCTGCGCAATCAGCGAGAACGCAATGGTGGTCGCTGACCCCATGGCTATCAGATCAATGTGGCTGCCATCACCCAACCGTCCACCAAAACTCAGGAACTCGGCGGCAATGCCGGGTTGCCTGTGCAGCACCGCGACGTAAGGCAGCAGCAGCAACACCACCCACAGCGGCTGCGTCCAGGTCTGCAGCCGGCTGATCAGGGTGACGCCATGCGTCACCAGTGGAATCACCACCAACGCACTGAAAATGTAGCCGAGCCACATCGGCAGGCCGAAGTAGATTTGCAGCGCGAGCGCGAGGATCGCCGCCTCCAGCGCAAAGAAAATGAACGTGAAGGAGGCGTAGATCAGCGAGGTGGCGGTGGACCCCAGATACCCAAACCCTGCACCACGAGTGAGCAGATCCATGTCCACCCCGTAGCGCGCCGCGTAATAGCTGATCGGCAGACCGGTGAGGAAGATCATCAGGCTGGTCAACGCGATGGCCGCCATGGCGGTGTGAAAGCCGTAATCAAGCGTCATGGTGCCGCCAATCGCTTCAAGCGCCAGAAACGAAACCGAGCCAAGCGCCGTATTCGCTACCCGCCCGATCGACCAGCGCCGGAAGGCATGCGGCGTGAAACGCAACGCATAGTCTTCCATGGTTTCATTCGCGACCCACGCGTTGTAGTCGCGCCTGACTTTCATGATGCGCTGGTCTGCGCTAGCTGAAAACACGGACACGGCTCCGGTAGAAAAGGATGGCAGGCGGTAACACGCAAGAACCATTCCATCGATTTACGGGCAGGCGGCGAGCACGACGGACCACACGGCGCGCACCTCGACAACGAGGTAATTCGGCACTGCGGCACTGCGGCACTGCGGCACTGCGGCAAAGCATGCCTAACCCTGCCGCCTTCGTCGGTACGTCAATTGACGTATTCCGGGGGGACGCATCCGCGCTTAGCGTGTGACTCATGTTGCGGTGCCGCAGTCGGATCCCGGCTGGCATGGCCGCGCATCTGCCACGTTTTTTCCCAAAGGAGTGTCACCATGCAGTCGAAATCCCCTGACCAAGCCCGCAAGTTCTCGGCTCGCACACTGCTCTGTTCCGCGCTGTCCTTGGTGTTGCTGGCTTCGGCCCAACCCGGTTTTGCAGACGTGCCACCCACAGCCAAGGTCAACACCACCGGGCTCGCCGTGGCCGACACGGAAGTCACGGTCGGACAGCTCCATTCCGCCACCGGCACCATGGCCATCTCGGAAACCGGCTCGATCCAGGCAGAACAACTGGCGATCGACCAGATCAATGCCATGGGCGGCGTGCTGGGCCGAAAGGTCAAGGTGATCAAGGAAGATGGGGCATCCGATTGGCCGACCTTTGCCGAGAAATCCAAAAAACTGTTGGTCAACGACCACGTGGCGGCGGTGTTCGGTTGCTGGACCTCCGCCTCGCGCAAGGCCGTGCTGCCGATCTTCGAAAAAGAAAACGGCATGCTGTACTACCCGACCTTCTACGAAGGCCTGGAGCAGTCAAAGAACGTGGTCTACACCGGCCAGGAGGCCACCCAGCAGATCCTGTGGAGCCTGGACTGGGCAAAGAACGAGAAGAAAGCCAAGAGCTTCTTCCTCATCGGGTCGGACTATATCTGGCCGCGCACCTCGATGAAGATCGCACGCAAGCACATCGAGAACTTCCAGAAAGGCAAGGTGGTGGGCGAGGAGTACTACCCGCTCGGCAACACCAACTTCAACTCCCTGATCAACAAAATCAAGATTGCCAAGCCGGATGTGATCTTTGCCGCCGTGGTGGGCGGATCGAACGTGGCCTTCTACAAGCAGCTGAAAGCAGCCGGCATCACGGCCGACAAGCAGATGTTGCTGACCCTGTCGGTGACCGAGGACGAGGCCCTGGGCATTGGCGGCGAAAACCTGGCCGGTTTTTACTCCTCAATGAAGTACTTCGAGTCGCTGACCAACGACAACAACAAGAAGTTCGTCGCCGCCTTCAAGGCGAAATACGGCCCGAAGTCGGTGATCGGTGACGTCACCCAGGCCGCCTATCTCGGTCCCTGGATCTGGAAGGCCGCCGTCGAGAAAGCCGGCAGCTTTGACGTCGACAAGGTCGCAGCAGCCACCCCGGGTATCGAAGTCAAGATTGCCCCCGAAGGGTATGTGAAGGTGCACCAAAACCATCACCTTTGGAGCAAGGCACGCATCGGGATGGCGCAGGCCGATGGCCAATTCAAGGTGGTGGCCGAGTCACCCGAACTGATCGAACCAAACCCGTTCCCCAAGGGCTACCAGTAAAGCGTTGCTGCCGGCCCGACAACGGGCCGGTTCCCTGCGCACCCTCGGCACACGGATCGCTGCCGATCGTCGGTGCGGAATTTCGCTCAAACCGTCTTACGAGGCTCCCCGTCAATGTCCCCTTCAGAATTGTTCAACATCGTCATCATGCAGGGCTTTGCCGGCTTCAGCCTGTTTTCCGTGCTGCTGCTGATGGGGCTTGGCCTGGCCATCATCTTCGGCCAGATGGGCGTGATCAACATGGCACACGGCGAGTTCATGACGATCGGTGCCTACACCATTTATCTGGCCTCCCATCTGTCGGAAACCTTTGCGCCCGGCCTGATGCCTTATTACTTTCCGCCAGCCATCCTGCTGGCGTTCATCGCCGCATTCGCAGTGGGCTGGTTGGCCGAATGGCTGCTGATCCGCCACCTGTACAAGCGTCCGCTGGACACCCTGCTCGCCACCTGGGGACTCAGTCTTGGCATGCAGCAGGTGTTTCGCTCCACCTTTGGCCCGAAGGAAGTCAGCCCCACTCTGCCTGACTGGCTGCTTGGCTCGTGGTCGCCGATGGCCGGCCTGGACATTCCGATCAACGGACTGTTCGTGATGGCCCTCACGCTGGTGGTCTGCGCCGTGGTGTTTCTGGCCATGTTCCGTTCCCGCTGGGGTCTGCGCGTGCGCGCCACGGTGGCCAACCGCGCCATGGCCAACGCCACCGGGATCGATACCCGACGCACCGACCGCATCACCTACGCGATCGGGTGCGGGATTGCCGGGATGGCTGGGGCAGCGTTCACCACCATTGGCTCCACGGGACCGACCAGTGGGTCGCTCTACATCGTGGATGCCTTTCTGGTGGTGACTTTCGGTGGTGCTGCCAGCCTGCTGGGCACGATTGCTTCGGCCTTCAGCATCTCGCAGGTGCAGTCGATTGCCGAGTTCTTCCTGACCGGGTCGATGGCCAAGGTGCTGACCCTGTCGTTGATCCTGCTGATCCTGATGATGCGTCCACAAGGTCTGTTCGCAAGCAAGGTGCGGCGATGAACGCGCCGGTCTCCCCAACCCACCCCCTTGGCGCAGGTACCCCCATGAACAAGATTTTCGAGCAATTCGGCACCCATCGTCACGCTGCCCTGATCCTGCTGATGCTGCTGCTTGCGGTGGTGTTGCCGCTCGGGCTCGACATCTTCCGGCTCAACCTGATCGGCAAATATCTGTCGTATTCCTTCGTGGCTGTCGGCCTTGTGATGCTGTGGGGGTATGGCGGCATCCTAAGCCTGGGACAGGGCGTCTACTTCGGGCTGGGGGGCTATTGCATGGCCATGTTCCTCAAGCTGGAAGCCTCGGATCCGGTCAGCACGAAAATCCAGACCACGCCCGGCATTCCCGACTTCATGGACTGGAACCAGATCACCGCTCTGCCACTGCTCTGGCAACCCTTCCGTCATCTGCCGCTGGCCCTGCTCGCCGTGGTGCTGGTGCCCGGACTGCTGGCCTTCGTACTGGGCGTGGCCATGTTCAAGCGACGTGTCAGTGGAGTGTATTTCGCCATCATGACGCAGGCAGTGGCGCTGATCCTGTCGGTGCTGATCATCGGGCAGCAGGGTTATACCGGCGGCGTGAACGGCATCACCGACCTGAAAACACTGTTGGGCTGGGACATCCGCACTGACCGTGCCCATTACATCCTGTACTTCGTCAACGTGGCGCTGCTGGGACTGGTGATCCTGGGCTGTCAGTGGATACAGCAGAGCAAGCTCGGCACGCTGCTGCTGGCCATGCGCGATAAAGAGGACCGGGTGCGTTTCTCCGGATACGACGTGGCCTCCTTCCGCACCTTCGTGTTCTGCCTGGCAGCGGCACTCGCCGCCATCGGCGGTGCCATGTTCACCCTGCAGGTGGGGTTCATGTCGCCCAGTTTCGTGGGCATCGTGCCCTCGATCGAACTGGTGATCTTCACCGCGATCGGCGGCCGCATGTCACTGATCGGCGCGGTTTACGGGACGTTGCTGGTCAATCTGGGCAAGACCTATTTTTCGGAAAGCTTTCCGGACCTTTGGCTGTTCCTGATGGCCGCTCTCTTCATCGGTGTGGTGATGGCCTTTCCTGATGGTCTTGCCGGCATCTACAGCGCGCGGATCCGACCCTGGCTACTGAATCGCCGGGGCATACAGGCCGCCAGCAGTGTTACGCAAGCCGGCAACCCGGCACGCCCCTGAGCACGCCCTCCACGTTCCGATCCTTCCGAGGTGCATAGATGAGCAACACCAATTATCTGCTGGCTGTGGAGGACATCACCGTGTCTTTCGACGGCTTCAAGGCTATCGAGGCGCTCAACCTGTATGTCGATCAGGGCGAGTTGCGCGTGATCATCGGACCAAATGGCGCGGGCAAGACCACGCTGCTCGACCTGATCTGCGGAAAAACCCGGGCAAGCGCGGGCAGCATCAAATTCAAAAATCAGGAGATGACCCGGATGGCCGAGCACGAGATCGTGCGGGCCGGTATCGGTCGCAAATTCCAGACGCCATCGATCTACGAAAACCTGAGTGTCTTCAAAAATCTGGAAGTGTCTTTCCCGCGCGGCCGCAGCGTGTTTGGTGCCCTCGCCTTCAAGTGCACCGAAGACGTCCGCGCGCGCGCGCAGGCCGTGGCCGAAGAGATTGGTCTGGCCGCCGCGCTCGAGCTGGAAGCCGGCCTGCTGAGCCACGGCCAGAAGCAGTGGCTCGAGATCGGCATGTTGCTGATGCAGGACCCGGAGTTGCTGATGCTGGATGAACCGATCGCCGGCATGAGTGCGCGCGAGCGGGAGCTTACGGCGGAGTTGCTCGATCGCATCTGCCGCAACCGCGCCATGATCGTGATCGAACATGACATGGAGTTCGTGGCGCGAATTGCCCACAAGGTCACGGTGATGCACCAGGGAAAGATCCTGGCTGAGGGCGCGATGGAGGCCGTCAAGAACGACCCCCGCGTGATCGACGTATATCTCGGACATTGACGCGCTTCGCGCAGAGGAGAGGCACATGCTTCAAGTCGATAACCTGGTGGTGAGCTATGGGCAGAGCGAGGCACTCCATGGCATTTCGTTTTCCGCGGCCCCCAAGGAAACCCTGGCGATCATGGGACGCAACGGCATGGGCAAGACCACGCTGTTCAAGTCGCTGATCGGCATGCTGCCCACGCGCAGCGGCACGATCAGCATCGGCGCCGACGAGATCTCGCGCGACGAGAGCTTCCGGCGGGTCGCCAAGGGGCTGGCCTACGTACCGCAGGGGCGCATGATCTTTTCCAGCCTGACCGTGGAAGAAAACATCCTGACCGGACTCGAGACCGTCAGCAGCAAGCGCGTCCCCGAGGAAATCTACGCGCTGTTTCCGGTGTTGTTCTCGATGCGCCGACGCAAGGGCGGCAACCTGTCCGGCGGCCAGCAGCAGCAGCTTGCGATTGCGCGCGCGCTGGTCTCCAACCCCAAGGTGCTGCTGCTCGACGAACCCACTGAGGGCATCCAGCCCTCGATCATCAAGGACATCGCGCGCACGCTGAACGAGATCCGCAAGATGCGCGACATCACGATCATCGTCTCGGAGCAGGTGCTCAGCTTTGCGTTGGACGTGGCCGACCGCCTGCTGGTGATCGAGGGCGGCCGCCTCGTCCACGAAAGCCTGCGCTCCAACACGGACACCGCACGCATCAAGGAATTCCTGTCGGTGTAACGCGTGCCGGGCCGGCGCCGCAGGGCAGCCGGGCCGAAACACGCGGTGCACACCGGATTGTCGCAACCTCCCCCCCCCCACCAAGGACGCATGCCATGACTGACACGTTGATCAAAGTCGACCTGAAGCAATCCCCCTATGAGAACGACATGGTGCACAACCGCTGGCACCCGGACATCCCGATGGTGGCCTGGGTCAAGCCCGGGGACGACTTCCGGATTGAAACCTACGACTGGACTGGCGGATACATCAAGAACGACAACTCGGCAGATGACGTGCGCGATGTCGACCTGTCGACCGTGCACTTCCTGTCCGGGCCGATCGGCGTGGAAGGCTGCGAGCCAGGCGACCTGCTGGTGGTGGACCTGCTCGACATCGGGGCCAAGGAAGACAGCCTTTGGGGGTTCAACGGCTTCTTTTCGAAGCAGAATGGCGGCGGCTTCCTGACCGAGCACTTTCCGCACGCGCAGAAGTCGATCTGGGACTTTCAGGGTATGTTCACCCACTCGCGCCATATTCCCGGAGTGAAGTATGCCGGTTTGATCCACCCGGGCCTGATTGGCTGCCTGCCCGACCCCAAGCTGCTGGAGTCATGGAATACGCGTGAAATCGGCCTGATTGCCAGCGAGCCAAACCGGGTACCGCCGCTGGCCAATGCGCCCTTCGCGCCCACCGCACACATGGGCCGGCTGACCGGCGACGCCCGCGACAAGGCCGCCGCCGAGGGCGCGCGCACCGTGCCGCCGCGCGAACATGGCGGCAATTGCGACATCAAGGACCTCTCGCGCGGCGCACGCGTCTTCTTCCCGGTGTATGTGAAGGGCGGCGGCCTCTCGATGGGCGACCTGCATTTCAGCCAGGGCGATGGCGAAATCACGTTCTGCGGCGCGATTGAAATGGCGGGCTGGCTGCACATCAAGGTCAGCGTGATCAAGGATGGCATGGCCAAGTACGGGGTGAAGAACCCGATCTTCAAACCCAGCCCGATCACGCCGAATTACAAGGATTACCTGATTTTCGAGGGCATCTCGGTCGATGAACAGGGCAAGCAGCTGTATCTGGACGTGCATGTGGCTTATCGGCAAGCCTGTCTGAATGCGATCGAGTACCTGAAAAAATTCGGTTACTCGGGTGCGCAGGCCTATTCCATCCTTGGCACGGCACCCACCCAGGGCCATATCAGTGGTGTTGTGGACATTCCAAACGCCTGCGCCACACTCTGGCTGCCCACAGAAATCTTCGACTTCGACATCATGCCGTCAAGTACGGGGCCGATCCGGCATCTGGACGGTGCCATTGACATGCCGATTTCCTACGACAAGACCTGAGGAGGACGTCACCGTGCCGATCTACGACTACCACTGCGCCCATTGCGGACCGTTCTCTGCCTTGCGCGCCATTGCCCGACGTGATGAACCTGGCACCTGCCCGGCGTGCGGTACCGACGCCGGACGCGTACTGGTGGCTACGCCGGCGTTGCCCCTGCTGGCGGACGAGGTGCGCACCGCACACGCCACCAACGAGCGCAGCCGGCATGAACCGCGCGCATCACGCGGTCATCGGCACGGCCCGGGCTGCGGTTGCTCCGGCAAGGTGGCCGCCGCCCCTGCGGGGACCACGGCACCGGCTCTCAAGGGATTCGCCAGCAAACGCCCCTGGATGATCAGTCACTGAGCGGGTTGGCCTGAACCGCAGCAAGCACAAAACGGTTCAGGCCAAAGGTTAACCATCAGCCGCGAATCTTCTTCAGCAGAGCGGTAGTAGACCGTTCGTGCTCAAAGGCAATGGCGTGCACGCTGCCGCCGCGATCCCAGACCAGCTGGTTGCCTACAATCTGGTCTACCGGCCAGTCGCCGCCCTTCACCAGCACGTCCGGCAGTACCTGCTCGATGGTGGCCAATGGCGTATCGTCTTCAAACCAGGTGACCAAGTCAACGCAGCCAAGAGCGGCGGCCACCGCCAGGCGGTCTTCCAGGGTATTTACCGGACGATCATTACCCTTGCCTAGTCTGCGCACGGAGTCGTCGGCATTGAGCGCCAGGACCAGCGACGCACCCAAGGCACGGGCGCGCGCCAGATAGGTCACATGGCCACGATGCAGGATGTCGAACACCCCGTTGGTGAACACCACCGGTCGCGGCAGCAAGGCAACGCGCGCGCTCAGGTCAGCCGGAGTGCAGCGCTTGCGCTCGAACACGGGGGGTTCTAGCGCATTGCCGGCAAGATATTCAGGCACTGGCGACAGCGCTTTCCTTGCGGAAACGGTTCAGGTCGGCCGCGGTTTCAAACGTGCGGTCAAACAGGTTGGACAGGTTGTGCAGGATCATCGACACCACCCGGCCTTCCCAGGTCTTGTCGAAATTGATCTGGTTGTCCAGCCAGTGCGACAGCCACTCCGGGTCGGGCAGGCGGCTCTGCACGGTGTCGTCAGGGAAGTGCTGCTTGCTGACGTGCAGGTTGGTGGGATGCAATGCCTTGGCGACCTTGGTATTGGCCATCAGGACGCCGATCTTGGCGAAGGCCGCCTTGGCCGTCTCACCATGTTCTTCCAGCGCACGACGCATGTACTTCAGGTAGCACCCGCCGTGACGCGCTTCATCCTTGGAGATGGTCTCGTAGATGAACTTGATGACGGGTTCGGTGTGCCACTCGGAAGCCGCGCGATACCACTGGGTGAGGCGCACCTCGCCGCAAAAATGCAGCATGAGCGTTTCGAGCGCAGGAGCCGGGTCGAATTCAAAGCGTACCGCATGCAGTTCGGCTTCGGTCGGCACCATTTCCGGACGGAAGCGGCGCAGGTACTCCATCAGCACCAGCGAATGCTTTTGCTCCTCGTAAAACCACACTGACATGAACGCCGAAAAATCACTGTCGCCGGCGTTGTCGCGCAGGAACATTTCGGTGGCCGGCAGAGCCGCCCATTCGGTGATGGCGTTCATCCTGATGGTCTGCGCCTGCTCATCCGTCAACAGGGACGCGTCGAAGCTGTCCCAGGGGATGTCGCTTTCCATCGACCAGCGCGCCTTCTCGAGAGACTTGAACAGTTCCGGATAAAGCATGTCATGCCTCTGATGCGTATAAGTTATCAGGGTAGGATAGCCCAAGCTTCATGACAGTTCCACTACGGCGACGATAGTTTGTGAACACTTGTATGCGGAGTTTTGATTGAAGAATAGGCACTCGCGGAACTGCACTCCTGACAGTATGGTCTATGCTGGCATAACAAGTTAAGACATTTAACGTCTACAGGGAAACTGAAGCATGCGTATTGCCGTGATCGGATCGGGTATTTCCGGGCTGTCTGCCGCCTGGATGCTCTCCAAGAGCCATCAGGTCACCCTGTACGAAGCGCAACCGCGCCTTGGTGGCCACACCAACACGGTGGACGTGCATGTCGATGGCTACCAGTTTCCGGTCGACACCGGATTTCTGGTGTTTAACGAGCGTACTTATCCTAACCTGATCGCTCTGTTCGCTACGCTGGGGGTGGCCTCCACCGAATCGCAGATGACCTTCAGCGTGCAGGCCGGACAAGGCGCCATCGAATGGTGCGGCACCGATCTGTCGACGGTGTTTGCGCAGAAGCGCAACCTGCTGCGCCCGAAGTTTCTGCGCATGTTGCTGCAGATCCTGCGCTGCAATCGCGAAATGACTGCCGAACATCTGGCCGGCACACTGGGTGACGAGCGCCTGGGCGACTGGCTGGACCGCAACGGTTACGGTCAGGCCATGCGCGACTGGTATCTGGTGCCGATGACCGCCGCGATCTGGTCCACGCCGCCTTCCGAGGCCCTGGATTACCCGGTCGCCACCTTCGCACGTTTCTGTCATAACCACGGCCTGCTGACTGTCAACGACCGGCCACGCTGGCGCACCGTGCTGGGCGGCGCCCGTGAATACGTGAAAATCCTGGCTGCCGGCATCACCCATGTGCGCGCAGGCACCCCGATCAGCTCGGTACGGCGCAGCCCTGAAGGCGTGGTCATCACCCCGGTGGGTGGCCACGAGGAACACTTTGACCAGGTGGTGCTGGCCTGTCACAGCGATCAGCAACTGCGCATGCTCTCCGATGCCAGTCCGATGGAGCGCAGCGTACTCGAACGCGTGCGTTACCAGCCCAATGTGGCCGTGCTTCACACCGACGCCAGCTTCCTGCCCAAGGCACGCAAGGCCTGGGCTGCCTGGAATTATCATGTGGGCCCCGCCGGTACCGATCAGGCCAGCGTGACTTACCTGCTCAACGACCTGCAGCCCCTGCCCACGCAAACACCTGTGATGGTCACGCTCAACCCACTGCGCGATCCCGACCCTGCCACAGTGCGCGCCCGTTTTGACTATGAGCATCCACTGTTTGATCCGGCTGCGATCGCCGCCCAACGCGACCTCGCCACCATTCAGGGCGGCAATCGCGTCTGGTTTGCTGGCGCCTGGACGCGTTACGGCTTTCATGAAGACGGCCTGATGTCCGGTCTGGCGGTCGCCAAGGGCTTGGGCAGCGTGGCGCCCTGGGAACGGGCGGTCGCGTGACCACGGAACCAGCAGGACACCAGTTATTCCTCGGGCGCGTCGGTCACCACCGGCACGGCCCGGAGCAACACGGCTTCACCTATCCGGTGTTCTTCATGGGCATGGACGTGGACGCCATGGACGCCGCCTTGCAATGCGAAGTGCCGCATGCCGCCCTGCCGTGGCCCTTCCGCCTGAATGGTTTTGGTCTGCTGGCAGTGCGCCATGTCGATCATGGCGCGCGCGATGGCAGTGCCCTGGGCCCCTGGATGCGCGACTTGCTGCGCACGGCCAACCTGCCCATCGAAGCCGGTCACTGCATCACCCTGCATACCTTTCCGCGCGTGTTGGGGCTGGGTTTCAACCCGGTCAGCTTCTGGCTCTGTCGTGATGCGCACGGACAGGTTCGCGCCCTGCTGGCAGAAGTGAACAACACCTTCGGCGAGCACCACAATTACCTGGTGGCGCGGGCCGATGGTGGCCCGGTGCAGGCCGATGACCAATTGGTCGCGCGCAAGGCGTTTCACGTGTCCCCCTTTTTTCCGGTGCAGGGCCGTTACCAGTTCCGCATCCTCGCGCAGGGGCGTGACCTGCAGGTCCGCATCGATTATCGCGACGAGGCCGGACGCGGACTGTTTGCCTACCTGCATGGATCGCCGCAGGCATTGACCGCCGGCGCGTTGACGCGCGCCTTCGTGCAACACCCGCTGCAAACCCTCACCGTACTTTCACGGATTCATCTGCATGCCCTGCGACTGTGGCGCAAGGGTGTGATATTCCACAAAAAGCCACCAGCCCCCACCAAGGAGATTTCCATTGAACGCACCTGATCGAGTGAACGCCACTCCGGCAAAGAATGCCCCACGCGGCTTCTATGCGCGTCTGCTCAATAACGTATTGGGCAAGCTGCACTGGGGCTCCCTGCAACTCACCACGCCCGACGGTCAGGTGCTGAATTTCCGTGGCGGCAATCCCGGCGCACACGGCGTGATGCGCATCACACACTGGAAATTTGCACGCAAGGTGCTGCAAGGCGCAGAAATCGGCTTTGCCGAAGCCTACCGCGACGGCCTGTTCGAAACGCCTGACCTGACTGCCCTGCTGGCCGTGCTGTCGAACAACTACTTTGCCCTGGAAGAAGCGCTGCCGCTGGGCCGCTTCATCATGGGTATCCACCGCCGCCTGCATGTGCTGAAAAAGAACACCCGCAAGGGCAGCCGCCGCAACATTCATGCGCATTACGATTTGGGCAATGATTTCTACAAGGAGTGGCTGGACCCCAGCATGACGTACTCGTCGGCGCTGTTCTCCGAAGCAAACGACAGCACCTGCCTGAACTCGGCACAGATCGCCAAGTACGACCATATCCTCGATCGCCTCAACCTGCACCGCGGCGCACACATCCTGGAAGTGGGCTGCGGCTGGGGCGGTTTTGCCGAGCACGCCGCGCGCACCCGTGGTGTGCTGGTCACCGGCATCACCATCTCGCAGGCGCAGTACGATTTTGCCAAGGCACGCATGACCACCGCCGGACTCGACGGTCAGGTGGAGATCAAGCTGATCGACTATCGCGATGTTCCCGGCAAGTTCGACGGCATCGTGTCGATCGAGATGTTTGAGGCGGTCGGCGAGGAATTCTGGCCGATCTACTTCCAGACCCTGAAGGAGCGCCTCAAATCGGGCGGTCAGGCGGTGATCCAGACCATCACCATTGCCGAAGACAAGTTCGACCTGTACCGCCGCACCACCGACTTCATCCGTGAATTCATTTTTCCGGGCGGCCTGCTGCCCTCCCCCACCCGCTTCGTACTGGAAGCCAATCGCGCCGGCTTCGAAGAGGCCGGTCGTCGTTCCTTCGGCACCGATTACGCCGAAACATTGCGCCGCTGGCGCGATGCGTTCGACGAAAAAAGCAAGCAGGTGGGTGCGATGGGTTTTGACGATCGCTTCCAGCGCCTGTGGCGCTTCTACCTGACCTATTGCGAAGTGGGCTTTGACCTGCGCTTCACCGACGTGTCGCAGTTTCATCTGAAGGCATCCTGATGAACGCCGCGCGGGCCTTATGTCGGCGTGCCGGTCATCTGCTTACGCTGGTCATGCTCGCCGGCCTGACCGGTTGCGCTGGCGTCGATCCAGCCGTTTACCGGCAGGAAAAGCCGGCCCTCGACATCAGCCGCTTCTTCAATGGACACATCCAGGCCTGGGGCATGTTTCAGGCACGCAATGGCGAAGTGAAGCGGCGCTTCGACCTGAAGATGGACGGCCAGTGGCAGGGCGATGAGGGCAGCCTGCATGAGCACTTTGTCTATTCCGATGGCGAGATCCAGGACCGCGACTGGCACCTGCACCGGGTGGACGCGCAGCACGTGATCGCCACCGCCCCTGACATTGTGGGCGAAGCCAAGGGGGAAATTTCAGGCAACGCCATCCGCTGGCGTTATGTGCTCGACCTGCCGGTGGGCACCAGTCATTACCACATGGATTTTGATGACTGGATGTATCTGCAGGACGACCGCACCCTGCTCAACCATGCCCTGATGAGCAAGTTTGGCGTGCATCTGGGCGACGTGTTCGTCACGTTCCGCAAGGAGCCATGAGTTGCTGCGGAAGTCCGTGCACTTGAGCACCTGCGGCGGGCGTTGCTGCTGAGCATTTGCGGCAAGCCTTGCGATCGGGGGTCTTCGCACGGTGGTACCAAACAAAACGGCTACCAGAGGGTAGCCGTTTTGTTTGGTACGTGGAGGCATCAGAGTTTGGGTGGCTGGGCCCGGGGCGGTTGCGATGGCAGGCTGGCCGGGTCCAGATACTCGAACACCTTGACCACGCGCTCCACCCCCTGCGTGCTGCTGGCCACCCGGGTGGCTTCCTCGCCCTCAGCCGGCGTGACCATGCCCATCAGAAACACTTCATGGCGCTCCACCACTGTGGCCACCACGGTGGCCTGGAAGTGTCCTTCGGACAGGTAGCGCGCCCGCACCTTATCGGCCAGCAGGGTATCGGAAGCGCGATCTGCCAGCGCGGAAATCGGACCAATGGCGGTTTCGTTGACCACGGAACGCACGTTTTCGCTGGCCTTGGCGATGTCTTCCACTCCGTTACGCACCTCGGCATTTCGCACTTCACCTGTCAACAGGACGATGTGGTTGAAGCTGTGCGCGTTGACGTGCGCGTCCGGCCCATACTTCTGGCTGATGCGGTTGTCGATCCGCACTTCGGCCGTGTTGTCATCGAACACCGTGCCGGAGGTGCGGCGATCGGTGGCCACCAGCGCGGTGCCGAGCATGCCTCCGGCGATCAGCGGAAAGCAGCCGGTCAGGGTTGTGGCAGCCAATACTGCTGCGAGAGTGGCGAACTGCCAGGTACGGTTGCCACGGAATTGCTTCATCAGTCTTCCACTCCAAGCAAGGTGCAGTCGATCGCGTCGCACAGGCAGTGCAGGATCACCAGATGCACCTCCTGCACGCGCGCAGTGCTTTGCGATGCCACGTTCAGCAGTACGTCGTTCTCGGTGAGCAGGCCGCGGATCTTGCCGCCATCGCGGCCGGTCAAGGCCACCACCACCATGTCCCGCTCGTGCGCCGCCTCAATTGCGGTGAGCACATTTGGCGAATTGCCACTGGTGGAGATAGCCAGCAGCACGTCTCCCCCATGTCCCAGCGCCCTGACCTGCTTGGAGAAGATCTCCACATAGGCGTAATCGTTGGCGATGGAAGTCAGGGTAGAGCTGTCGGTGGTCAGCGCCATGGCCGCCAGACCGGGCCGCTCCATTTCAAAGCGGTTGAGCAACTCTGCGGCAAAATGCTGGGCGTCGGCCGCACTGCCGCCATTGCCGCAGGACAATATCTTGCCCTCCGCCATCAGGCTGTTGACCATCTTGCTGGCCGCCAGGGCAATCGGCTGCGCCAGTTCGTCCACGACGTCGAGCTTGAGTTGGGCACTGTCGTGAAAGTGCCGCTGGATACGCGAGATCAGGTCCATCTGGTGATTCTAAAGCCTTTCTGCCCCGTCAGCCTATTCCTGCTGCCCGCTTTAAGGGTGACCAAAGATTTCAGATGTTCTGGATCCACTGCCACCCCCCGGGCTGCTGGCCATTCAGGCAGAGGGCATCCAGCCGGCAAGGCGGTAACTCGCGTTGTTCTTGCAGGTAGCAGGCAATGGCATGGCGCAACCTGAGTTGCTTGCGCCAGCCAATGCTGGCCGCCGCCCCCCCGAAGGTCTGCTGTGCGCGCCAGCGCACTTCGACGAACACCAGCATGGGCCCCTGGCGGGCAATGATGTCGATCTCGCCGCCCTTGACGCGCAGATTGCGCGCGACGATCTGCAGGCCCTGCGCCTGCAGGAAGACGCAGGCCGCTTCCTCGGCGGCGGCGCCGGCAATCAGATGGGCTGCCCGTGCAGTCGATGGGGAAGCGGGAGACGGCGTCTTAATTGGCGACGGCGGATAGGGAGCATCACACATGCCGTCAGTATCCGCGCCACGCTGGCACGACCCGAAGACGAACAGCGCGATACACTTAGCGTATGCATGAGAACGAATTCCCCTCAGGTGTGCAGGCCGGCACCCTTCACGTGGTGGCCACCCCCATCGGCAATCTTGGCGACCTCAGTCCGCGGGCACGCGCCGTCCTCGCCGCTGTGGACGTGGTGGCGGCCGAGGACACCCGCCACAGTGGCGCCTTGCTCGCACACTTCGGCATCCAGGCCAGGCTGGTGGCCCTGCATGAGCACAACGAAACCCAGCAATCGCAAGCCCTGCTGTCCCAGCTGCAGTCCGGCAGCTCGGTGGCGATCATCTCGGACGCCGGCACCCCGGCCATCAGCGATCCCGGCAGCCGGCTGGTGGCACTGGCGCATGGTGCGGGTGTGCCGGTGGTGGCGATCGCCGGTCCCAGCGCACTGGCGGCGGCGGTGTCCGTGGCGGGTTTCGATGCCCTACCCGTGAGCTTTTACGGCTTCCTGCCGGCAAAGGCCAAGGCGCGTCGAGAGGCACTGGTCGCGCTGCTGGATGCCACGGGCACGCTGGTGTTTTATGAAGCGCCGCACCGCATCGAAGACATGATCGCCGACCTGGCAAGCGTGTTCCCGCATCAACGCCAACTGGTACTCGCGCGAGAACTCACCAAACGCTTCGAGTCCGTGCACCGCTGCGCTGTGGGTGATGCGATGACCTGGCTCACCGGTCATGCTGATCGCACGCGCGGAGAGTTCGTGGTAGTGCTGGAGGGCGCGCCGCCGGCTGGGGCGCGCGACGCGTTCGGCGAGGGTCAGCGCGTGTACGGATTGCTGAGGGAATCGCTCAGTGTGTCAGAGGCCGCCCGTGCCGCCGCCAAAATCACCGGAGCCAATCGCAGCACGCTCTACGCTTGGGCGCTCGAACAACCCTGATCCACCCTGCACTACGGAGTGGGCAGCTACCCTGGTTGATACGCCCGGTAATGCCAAGCTGGGGCGCGCCCGCTGCGACTACCCCTCAATCGCGGAAATTGTTGAACTGCAGCGGCAACTCGGTGATGTCCTTGCGCAGCAGCGCGATCGCTTCCTGCAGGATGTCGCGTTTGGCGCCAGAGACACGCACGGTGTCGCCCTGGATGGCGGCCTGCACCTTCATCTTGCTGTCCTTGAGCAGGCGGATGATCTTTTTGGCGAGCTCGGTTTCCACCCCGGTCTTGATGGTGATCTCCTGCTTGACCTTGCCGCCGCTGACCTTCTGCACGTCCTTCACATCCACCGTGCGGATGTCGATGTTGCGTTTGACCAGTTTGTTGTTGAGCACGTCCTTCACCTGATCAAGCTTGAAATCGTCGTCGGCAAACACGGTCAGCACGTAGTCGTTCTGCTCGACGCGGGCATCCGAGCCCTTGAAGTCAAAGCGGGTGCTCACTTCTTTGTTGCACTGGTCGACCGCGTTCTTCAATTCCTGCTTGTCGACTTCGGATACCACGTCAAATGAAGGCATGCATGCTCCTGATCAATCTGGTGTTACGAGGGCGGTGCCCGCCAAGGGCGCCGCCAGGTCAGAGACGACCGCGCCTTACTTGCGGCCAGCGCGGGCAGCAATCCGCATGCGCAGCGCATTCAGCCGGATGAAGCCGGCGGCATCCGACTGCTGGTAGGCGCCACCGTCATCCTCGAAGGTGCTGATGGTAGGGTCGAACAGCGAGTCGGTCTTCGAATCGCGGCCCACCACCGTGACATTGCCCTTGTACAACTTCAGACGTACCCAGCCATTCACCACCTTCTGGGTGTCGTCGATCAGCCCCTGCAGTGCCAGGCGCTCGGGACTCCACCAATAGCCGGTGTATACCAGCGAGGCATAACGCGCCATCAGGTCGTCCTTCAGATGCGCCACTTCGCGGTCGAGGGTGATCGACTCGATGGCACGATGTGCACGCATCATGATGGTTCCACCCGGGGTTTCGTAGCAGCCGCGCGACTTCATGCCCACGTAGCGGTTTTCCACCAGGTCGAGACGGCCAATGCCGTGCGCGCCACCAATCCGGTTGAGTTCGGTCAGTACGGTGGCCGGCGACATGCGCACGCCATTGAGCGCCACGATGTCACCCTTCTCGTACTCGACATCCAGATATTCGGACCTGTCCGGCGCGGCTTCCGGCGACACGGTCCAGCGCCACATGTCTTCCTCGGGCTCGCGGGCCGGGTCTTCCAGCACCTTGCCTTCGTAAGAGATGTGCAGCAGGTTGGCGTCCATGCTGTAAGGGCTGCCGCCGTTCTTGTGCTTCATTTCCACCGGAATGCCGTGCTTTTCGGCATAGGCCAGCAGCTTTTCGCGGGAGACCAGGTCCCACTCGCGCCAGGGCGCAATTACCTTGATACCCGGTTGCAGGGCGTAATAGCCCAGCTCGAAACGCACCTGGTCGTTGCCTTTGCCTGTTGCGCCATGCGACACGGTGTCGGCGCCGGTTTCGCGGGCAATCTCGATCTGCCGCTTTGCAATCAGCGGACGCGCGATGCTGGTGCCGAGCAGGTATTCGCCTTCGTAGATGGCGTTGGCACGAAACATCGGGAACACGAAGTCGCGTACGAATTCTTCGCGCAGGTCGTCGATGTAGATCTGCTTGATACCGAATTTGAGCGCTTTGGCGCGTGCCGGTTCCAGTTCTTCGCCCTGGCCGATATCGGCGGTGAAGGTCACCACCTCGCATTTGTAGGTGTCCTGCAGCCACTTCAGGATGACCGAGGTATCCAGGCCACCGGAATAGGCCAGCACGACTTTGTTGATGTCACTCATGTTCAGGGATCCGCCTCAAACGGGGGCAAAAAACAGGAAAAGGATTGCAATAAAAGCGCAATGATACCGCGATGGCGGCACGTTTGCCGCAGTGCCACAGCAGGCCGGGCCGATGTTCAGCGCAGCGGCCGCAGGCGCAGCGGCCACAGGCAGCGCCGCCACGCGGCCAGCCCCGCGTGAGGACCACTCAGTCCTGGTGGCGCCCCAGCAGCAGGTACTCCATCAGCGCCTTCTGCACATGCAGGCGGTTTTCTGCTTCGTCCCACACCACCGACTGCGGGCCTTCGAGCACGCCTTCAGAAACCTCCTCGCCACGATGGGCGGGCAGGCAATGCATGAACAGGGCCTGTGGATCGGCGAGCGCCATCATTTCCTCGTCCACCTGGAAGTCGGCAAAGTCCTTTTTACGCTCGTCGGTTTCGGCCTCGAAACCCATGCTGGTCCACACGTCGGTGGTGACCAGATGGGCGCCCCGCGCCGCTTCCATTGGGTCAGCAAAGCTGGTCAGGTAGGGCGCATCTTCGGGACTGACCCGGGCCGGATCGATGCCGTAGCCTTCGGGCGCGGACACGTGCAGCTTGAAATCGAGCAGACGGGCGGCCTGCAGCCAGGTGTAGAACATGTTGTTGGCGTCACCGATCCAGGCCACGGTGCGTCCCTGGATCGATTCTCGGTGCTCGATGTAGGTGTATACGTCGGCAAGGATCTGACAGGGGTGGTACTCATTGGTCAGGCCGTTGATCACCGGCACCCGCGAGTATTCGGCGAAGCGCTCGATGATGGTCTGGTCGTAGGTGCGAATCATCACCAGATCGACCATGCGGCTGATCACGCGCGCCACATCCTCGATCGGCTCACCACGCCCCAGCTGGGTATCGCCCCGGGTGAGGTTGATCGATGAACCTCCCAGCTGATGGATGCCGGCCTCGAAGGACACGCGTGTGCGGGTGGACTGCTTTTCGAACACCATCGCCAGCATGCGATCCTTCAACGGGTGATGGATCACGTAGTCCTTGAACATCGCCTTGAGTTGGCGCGTGCGCTGGAACAGGTACTGGTGTTCGTCGCGGTCCAGGTCAGTCAGCTGCAGGAAGTGTTTCACGGTCATGGCTCTCGCCCCGTGTCAGGGGCCTGTGCAAGTGGCGGGACTTCAGGCCGCCAGAAAGGAACGGATCAGTGGCACCAGCTGGGCCACGATTTGATCGGCCTGCGCATCACTCAGGATCAGCGGCGGCAGCAGTCGCACCACACTATCCTGGGTAACGTTGATCAGCAGGCCGTCGGCAATGGCCTGCGCCACCAGCACGCCGCAGGGCCGATCCAGCTCGATGCCGATCATCAGCCCCTGCCCGCGGATTTCCACCACGCCGGATACCCCGGCAAGACCGGCAGCCAGCCCATCGCGCAGGCGCTGGCCAAGCACGCTGGCGCGTTCCAGCAACCTGTCCTCGGCCATCACGTCCAGCGTGGTCAGCGCCGCCACCGACACCAACGGGCCTCCGCCAAAGGTGGTGCCATGGTTACCCGGCTTGAACACGTCGGCGGCTACGCCAGCGCAGACGCAGGCGCCAATCGGCACGCCGGAACCCAGGCCCTTGGCCAGACTCATCACGTCGGGCAGCACACCGGTGTGCTGGAAGGCAAACCAGGTTCCGGTGCGGCCGATGCCACACTGCACCTCGTCCACCATATATAGCCATTCCTGCTTGCGGCACAGTGCATGCAGTTGCTGCTGGTATTCGATGTCGGCCACGCGGATGCCGCCTTCGCCCTGCACGGGTTCAAGCAGCACCGCCACCACATTGGCGTGCTCGGCGGCCACGCGTTGAATGGCCGCCAGGTCGTTGTAAGGCACACGGATAAAACCGGGCATGACCGGACCGAAGCCAGCGGCCGCCTTGACGCTACCGGTGGCCGCAAGCGTACCCAAGGTGCGGCCATGCCACGCACGTTCCATCACGATCACGGCCGGGCTCTGCACGCCACGCTGGTGCCCGTAAAGGCGCGCCACCTTGATGGCTGCCTCGTTGGCTTCAGCGCCCGAGTTACAGAAGAACACGTTCTGCATGCCAGACAATTCGGTCAGGCGGGTGGCCAGCGCTTCCTGCTCCGGCACCTGATAGATGTTGGATACATGGATCAGGCGGGCAGCCTGATCTGCAATCGCCTTGACCAGACGCGGATGGGCGTGACCCAGGCCGTTCACGGCGATACCGGCCAGTCCATCGAGATAGCGCTTGCCGTCGGCATCCCACAACCATGCGCCCTCGCCGCGCACAAAGCCGAGTGCCTGGCGACCGTAAGTGTTCATGACATGCGACATGCAACGCTCCTGCGAAAAAAAAGGATCATGCAAAGCCGATCACCGGGCATCGTTGATTGGCTCCCGGCGATCCGGGCCCCATCATGCTAGGTAGGCCAGATTGCAATTGCAATCCTGCCCCGCCCCCGTCCGGCGCAACAAAAACAAACAGGGAGCGATATGGTAATCGCTCCCTGTGACGCTGCATCAAGCCTGTGGTGCCGGGCAGACCCGGCCACGTGCTGCCGGACTTAGGCGCTGGCGCCCATGCCCTTGATGGCGGCGGACAGACGGCTCTTATGTCGGGCAGCCTTGTTCTTGTGGATGATCTTCTTGTCGGCGATACGATCCACCACGCTCATGCCAGCCTGGTACTCGGCAGCAGCAGCAACCTTGTCGCCGGCCAGGATGGCCTTCTGCACCTTCTTGATGGCGGTGCGCAGGGTGGAACGGAGCGAAGCGTTATGGCTGCGCGCCTTTTCGGCTTGACGGGCGCGCTTCAGCGCCTGAGGGCTGTTGGCCATAATGGGCAACTCCTGATTTGGGTTCTTTGCGGGCACCGGTTTCGCGCAACGAACGCGCAAATGTGGTGCGGAAAACCGGCTATCATAGGCGACTTGTGTGTTGCCTGCAAGCGCTTGTGCTTGTCAATCGAATCCGCCCCTTCCACCCATGAATCTACTCCGTGTGCTGGCCACCACCAGCGGCATGACACTGCTGTCACGCGTGCTGGGCTATGTACGCGACGCCATCATTGCGCACAGCTTTGGCGCCGGCGGCCTTACCGATGCCTTCTTTGTGGCCTTCCGTTTGCCCAACCTGCTGCGCCGCCTGTTTGCCGAGGGCGCCTTCTCGCAGGCCTTCGTGCCTATCCTGGCCGAATACCGTAACCGTCAGGGTCACGAGGCCACCCGCTCGCTGGTAGACCGTACCGCCACGGCGCTGTGCGCGGTTCTGCTGCTTACCACCGCAGCCGGGCTGATCTTTGCGCCGCAGGTGATCTGGTTGTCGGCGCCCGGTTTCACCAAGGATCCCGCCAAGTTCGACATCTCGGTGCGACTGTTGCGCGTCACCTTTCCGTACATCTTTTTTATCTCGCTGGTGTCCCTGGCCGCCGGCGTGCTCAACACGTACCAGAAATTCTGGGTATCGGCGTTTACGCCCGTGCTGTTGAATGTCAGCTTCATCCTGTGTGCGCTGCTGCTGGCCCCCTTTCTGGACGTGCCGGTGATGGCGCTGGCCTGGGGGGCCTTCCTGGGCGGGGTGCTGCAATTCCTGTTTCAGGTGCCGTTCCTGGCGCGTATCGACATGCTGCCGCGCCTGCGCTGGAACCTTCAGGACCCCGGCGTACGGCGCATCCTGCGCCTGATGGCACCTGCCGTAGTGGGCGTATCGGTGGGCCAGGTCTCGCTGCTGATCAGCACCATCTTTGCGTCCTACCTGCCGGCCGGCAGCGTGAGCTGGCTGTTTTATGCCGATAGGCTGATGGAATTTCCCACCGGCCTGCTCGGCGCTGCGCTGGGCACCATCCTGCTGCCCAGCCTGGTCAAGCACCACACGGATGGCGACAGCGCACGGTACTCCTCGCTACTTGACTGGGGTCTGCGCATTACCCTGTTGCTGAGCCTGCCGGCAGCGGTGGGCATGGCGGTGTCCTCGGTGCCACTGGTCAGCACGCTGTTCCTGCGCGGCGCCTTTCATGTGAGCGACTTGTGGCAGGTGCGCAGCGCCTTGCTGGCCTATAGCCTCGGGCTGGGCGGCCTGATCTGCGTCAAGATTCTGGCGCCGGCGTATTACGCGCAGCAGGACATCCGCTCGCCGGTGCGGATCGCCATCCTTACCCTCTCGCTCACCCAGGTGATGAACTTCTTCCTGATGGGACCGCTGGCGCATGCCGGTCTGGCGCTGGCCACCGGGCTGGGCGCGTGCCTGAATGCCGCGCTGCTGCTGCGCGGATTGCTGCGAAAAGGCGTATTCCGACCTCAACCGGGCTGGCTGACGTTCTTCTTCAAACTCGCGGTGGCCTTGCTGGTGCTGGCCATCACGCTGCACCTGGTGCAGGGCGACAACGACTCCTGGCTGACCAGCCACTTGCTGCGCCGGGTGCTGCGCCTGCTGCTGCTGATGACCGCAGGCAGCTTGGCTTACTTCGGCACGCTGGCATTGCTCGGTTTCCGGCTGAAGGATTTCAACCGCCGGGCAGCCTGAGGCTAGAGACCTTCGTCGGCGCCGCCACCGCGCAGCGCCAAGTCAACGGTGTGGGCATCCAGATGCGCGGCGAACGCCTCGATGAAGGCGTAGGTATAGCGGCGCAGGTAGGCACCACGACGGATGCCGATCCGGGTGGTGCTGCTGGAAAACAGATGGGCGGCGTCCAGCATGCCCAGATCGGCATCGTGTGACGGCTCATACGCCATCGCGGCGATGATGCCGACCCCAAGCCCCAGCCGCACATATGTCTTGATCACATCGGCGTCCAGCGCCGTGAGCGCCAGTTCTGGCGACAGATGGCGCTGGGCGAATGCTTCCAGGATCCGGCTTTGGCCGGTAAAGGCGGTGTCATAGCTCAGCAGCGGATACTTGGCCAGCGCTTCCAGCGTGAGTCGGGGATGCCCGCGTCTTGCACCAGAGCCGGCAGCGCCAACTGCATCCGTTTTATCGACCGGATCACGCGTGCCGGCAACAGTCACACCGTGTGCCAGCAGCAGCGGGTGGCCCAGCGGCGCGACCACCACACGGTTCCACTGATAGCAGGGCAACATCACCAGATCCGGGAACCGGTCCAGAGCTTCGGTGGCAATCGCCAGATCGGCGCGACCGGCCACCACCTCTTCCGCCACCTGCACCGGATTGCCTTGATGCAGTTTGAAATTGACCATCGGGTAGCGCGCACGGAAGCTGCGGATCACCTCCGGCAGGCGGTAGCGCGCCTGCGTGTGCGTGGTGGCCACCACCAGCGTGCCTGCCGCCGGATCCGCCGCTTCCCGACCAGCGCGACGCAGGTTGTCAGCCTCGATCAGCACCCGCTCGGCAATCGCCAGGATGCGCTGGCCGCCCTCCGTGATTGCCACCACCCGCTTGCCGTTGCGTACAAAAATGTCGAGGCCGAGTTCTTCTTCCAGCAGACGCACCTGCTTGCTTACCCCTGGCTGCGAGGTGTGCAGGTTCTCCGCCGCCTGCGACACATTCAGGCCGCTGCGCGCCACTTCCACCAGAAATCTCAGTTGCTGTAGCTTCATGCCTGCAGCTTATGCCGGTTGGTTCTATAGATAAAGCCTGGATGTCTTCAGCCACGATGGCGGCTGGCTATACTGGCAGCCTTTCGCCATCAACCTGGCCAGATCCACGATGCTGCCCGATTCCCTCAACCTGGCTTATTCCGCCTCCGGCCTGATCGGCGGCTTTCTGGTCGGGCTGACCGGGGTAGGCGGTGGCTCGCTGATGACCCCGCTGCTGGTACTGCTGTTCGGTATTTCACCGTCCACCGCCGTCGGCACCGACCTGCTCTACGCCGCCATTACCAAGGCGAGCGGGGTGCCGGTGCATGCCCGCAAAAAGCATATCGACTGGCGCGCCACCCGTCTGCTGGCCTACGGCAGCCTGCCAACTGCCGGCCTCACCCTGATCGGCCTGCAGCAACTGCACGCCAGCAAGGCCTTCGAGAACCTGCTGAAGACATCAGTGGGCATCGCATTGGTGGTCACCGCGGCCGCCATCCTGTGGCGCGCCACCCGCAGCGGCATCCTCAGCTTCACTGGCGGCACCGAACCCGAACTGCCGGCCGCCACAGCACAGGAACTGGCCGACACCGATCATCCGGTGATCGCCACCATCCTGCTCGGTGCCACGCTGGGCTTTCTGGTGACCGTCTCGTCGATCGGTGCCGGTGCGGTGGGCACCGTGGCGCTGGTATTTTTGTATCCGCGCTTCCCGATCACGCGCATTGTCGGCACCGACATCGCACACGCCGTGCCGCTCACGCTGGTGGCCGGACTCGGCCATCTGGCGCTGGGGCACGTCAACGTGCCGCTGCTGCTCAACCTGCTGATCGGTTCGATTCCTGGGATCTGGCTGGGCTCGCATGCCAGCGCCGGCCTGTCGGAACGCTGGTCACGACCCTTGCTGGCGGCCTTGCTGCTCACCATCGCAGGCAAAATGATCCTGCACTGAGCAGGTATACTGTTGTTTTTGCCTGACGCCCGCGCCCATGCGCCTGCATTTCGGGGTGCCCGACACTCAACGCGCACCCGTTGTCCTCACCATCGGTAATTTTGACGGCGTCCACCGCGGCCATCAGGCCATGCTGGCCCGTCTGCGCGCGGCCGGCGAGCGCCTTGGCCTGCCAACGGCCGTGATGAGCTTCGAACCCCATCCACGCGAATTTTTCCGGCCAGAAGACGCGCCAGCCCGCCTCACCAGCCTGCGCGAAAAAGCCGAACTGCTGCGCAGCGAGGGCGTAGACGACCTCTACGTCTGCCACTTCAACGCCGCGTTTGCCGCACAAAGTCCCGCCACATTCATCGATGCGTTGCTGGTGCAGCGACTGCAGGTGGCATGGCTGCTGGTGGGCGACGACTTCCGCTTTGGTGCGCGGCGTGCCGGCGACTTCGACCTGCTGGCCGCGCGCGGCGCCCAGCTTGGTTTTGAGGTAGAGGCGCAGGACACGGTGGTCGATGGCGAGGACCGCATTTCCAGCAGCCTGATCCGGGAAATGCTGGCCAACGGCGATCTTGAGCACGCCACCCGTCTGCTGGGACGTCCCTGGCACCTGAGTGGACGCGTGGCCCATGGCGACAAGGTTGGGCGGACCTGGGGCTTTCCCACGGCAAACCTGCCGCTACGCCATCGCAAGGTACCGGTGACCGGTATTTTTGCGGCGCGGCTGACCGGTGCGGACGGTGTTGCGCATGCCGGCGTGGCCAGCCTGGGTACCCGGCCCGCCGTGAAGGCCGCCGGTTTGCAACTGATCGAAACCTATCTGTTTGACTTCGATGGCGACCTGTATGGCCAGCGTGTCCGCGTTGAACTGCTGCACAAATTCCGCGACGAGACCAGCTTCAGCAGCCTCGACGCCCTGCGGGCACAAATTGCCATCGATGCCGACAACGCACGCCACTATTTTGCAGCCCTGAGCGGCTGACGGACTCCCCAGCAATGAGCGACTACAAGCACACCCTCAACCTGCCCGACACGCCGTTTCCGATGCGTGCCGACCTCGCCAAGCGTGAACCGGGCTGGCTGAAGCAATGGCAGGACGAGCAGCGCTATGCGCAACTGCGCCGGGTGGCCAAGGGCCGTCCGCTGTATGTGCTGCATGACGGTCCACCCTATGCAAACGGCGATATCCATATCGGCCATGCCGTCAACAAGGTGCTGAAGGACATCATCCTCAAGAGTCGCACCCTGGCCGGCTTTGATGCGCCCTACATTCCGGGCTGGGACTGCCACGGCCTGCCAATCGAGCATGCCGTCGAAAAAGCCAACGGCAAAGGGCTGCCACCCGATGTATTCCGTCAGAAATGCCGGGAATTTGCGGCCACACAGATCGAACGCCAGTGCGCTGATTTCGTGCGCCTGGGCATCCTCGGTGACTGGGACCACCCCTACCGCACCATGGATTTTCACAGCGAGGCCGACATCATCCGCTCGCTGGGCAAGATTCTCGCCAATGGCTGGCTGGTGCCCGGCGCAAAACCAGTGAACTGGTGTCTGGATTGCAATTCGGCGCTGGCAGAAGCCGAAGTTGAATACGAAGACCGCACCTCCACCGCTGTCGACGTGGCTTTTCAGGCTGTCGACGCCGCCGCACTGACCAAGGTGTTTCCGGTACTTGACGGTCGTGCCGCCGGCATCGTGATCTGGACCACCACCCCCTGGACCCTGCCCGCCAACGAAGCGGTGTCGGCCCACCCTGAATTCCGCTATGCACTGGTCGAATCCAGCCGCGGCCTGCTGGTGTTGGCCAGCGAGCTGGTAGCTGGCTGCGCCGCACGCTGGAACCTGCCGCTCACCGTGGTGGCAGAAGCCAGCGGCGCAGCGCTGGAACATCTGCAACTGCAGCACCCGTTCTATGCCGACAGGAAGGTGCCAGTGATCCTTGGCACCCATGTCACCAGCGAAGCTGGCACCGGCTTCGTCCACACCGCCCCCGCACATGGCGTGGATGATTACAACGTGGGTCTGCAATACGGCCTGCCGGTCGACAACCCGGTGCTCGACACTGGCCTGTTCCGTGACAGCCAGCCCTTGGTCGGCGGCCTGCACGTATGGAAGGGCAACACCCGGGTACTGGAGATCCTGCGCGAAGGCACCCAGCTGATCGCCGAGGCGGCCTGGCTGCACAGTTATCCGCATTGCTGGCGCCACAAGACGCCGATCATCTATCGCGCCACCCATCAGTGGTTCATCGCGATGGACCGCGCCCCGGCCCCCGGCCAACCGTCGCTGCGCGAGATCGCACGCGAGGGCGTGGCTGACACGCGCTTTTACCCGGACTGGGGACGCGCGCGCCTGAGCGCCATGATCGAAAACCGCCCTGACTGGTGCGTGTCACGCCAGCGCTCATGGGGTGTGCCGATGTCGCTGTTCGTGCACCGCGAAACCGGCGCACTGCATCCGCGCACCGCCGAACTGATCGAACAGGTGGCGCAGCGCGTGGAACTCCGCGGCATCGAGGCCTGGTTTGCGCTGGATGCCGTCGAACTGCTGGGCGAGCAGGACGCACAGCACTATCGCAAGCTGACCGACACCCTCGATGTCTGGTTTGATTCGGGGACAACGCACGAGAGCGTGCTGGCCCGGCGCGGTTTGGGCAAGCCAGCCGACCTGTATCTGGAGGGCAGCGACCAGCACCGCGGCTGGTTCCAGAGTTCGCTGCTGACGGGCTGTGCCATCGACGGCCACCCGCCCTACAAAGCCCTGCTCACCCACGGTTTTGTGGTGGACGGCAAGGGCCGCAAGATGAGCAAATCGATTGGCAACGTGGTGTTCCCGCAAAAAGTGGTGGATGCCCTTGGGGCCGACCTGCTGCGCTTATGGGTGGCTGCCACCGATTACTCGGGCGAACTGAATCTCTCGGACGAGATTCTCAAGCGCGTGGTGGAAAGTTACCGCCGCCTGCGCAACACGCTGCGCTTCCTGCTGGCCAACCTGGCCGATTTCGATCCGGCGCAGCACTTGCTGCCGCCTGCGGAATGGCTGTCGATTGACCGCTACGCACTCGAGCTGACGCGCACGCTGCAAACCGCAGTCGAGGCCGACTATGAGCGCAATGAATTTCACCTGATGGTGCAGAAACTGCAGATCTTCGCTTCGGAGGATCTGGGCGGGTTCTACCTCGATGTGCTGAAGGACCGCCTGTACACCACGCAGGAAAACAGTCATGCACGACGCTCGGCGCAATCAGCGCTGCACCACATCGCGCACAGCCTGGTGCGCCTGATGGCGCCGGTGCTCAGCTTTACCGCCGAGGAAGTGTTCGAACAGCTGGTCACCCCGGCTGACCGGGCCGCGGCAGCGGCCGCAGGTCATGGCCTGTCGGTATTCTTTACCACCTGGCATACCCTGCCTGCGCAAGCCGATGGCGCAGCCCTGATGACGCGCTGGACGCGTCTGCGCGGCCTGCGCGGCAGCGTGCAGAAGCACCTGGAAGTGTTACGCGCCGAAGGCAGGGTCGGCTCGTCGCTGGCCGGCGACGTCACCCTTTATGCGCAGCACGAGGCTGCCGATTTCCTGCATGGCTTTGGCGACGACCTGCGCTTCGTGTTCATCACCTCGAGCGCCGCCGTCGATACAGGCGTGGCCCCCGCCGAAGCCCTGGAAACCAGTGATCCGGCGATCCGCCTGTGGGTGCAGCCGAGCACCCACGCCAAGTGCGAGCGCTGCTGGCACCTGCGCGCCGATGTGGGTCGCAACCCGGCCCATCCCACGCTGTGCGGTCGCTGCGATGACAACCTGCATGGCAGCGGCGAGGTGAGAACCCATGCCTGAGGCACCGCAAATTCCGCCAGGCAGCCGGCCGTCGGGCGCGGCGGGCGAACCGAGACCAGCCCTGCCGGGTGCTGCTGGCTGGGCACGCTGGCTTTGGCTGAGTGGCGTGGTGATCGCTGCCGATCAGTGGAGCAAGCAGGCTGTGGTGGCGTGGTTTGCAGACCACCAACCGCTTGCCATCACGGGCTGGTTCAACCTGGTGCTGGCATACAACAAAGGCGCCGCGTTTTCGATGCTGGCCGACGGCAGTCTCCTGCCGCGTGTCCTGTTCAGCGTGATCGCGCTGGTGGCCAGTGCCGCCCTTGCGTGGCTAATCCGTATGCCATCCAGCTCGGCGGCCACCCGCTTTGGTGCAGCCATGATCATGGGCGGTGCACTGGGCAACCTGCTTGACCGGGTGCGACTGGGCGCAGTGGTAGACTTCATCCAGTGGCATGCAGGCACCGCCTACTGGCCTGCTTTCAACGTGGCCGATTCGGCCATCACCGTCGGCGCCTGTATTTTGGTGCTGCATAGCCTGCGTCCTGCCGGAGCATCGCAATGACCCAGAAAATCTTTCGCATCCAGGTTGAACTGGCCAACCCGCGCGGCTTCTGCGCCGGCGTGGATCGGGCCATCGAAATTGTCGAGCGCGCCCTTGAATTGCATGGCGCGCCGATCTACGTCCGGCATGAGGTGGTGCACAACAAGTATGTGGTCGATGACCTGCGCAACAAAGGCGCTGTGTTCGTCGAGTCTTTGGCCGACGTGCCAACCGGCAACACGGTGATCTTCAGCGCACATGGCGTGTCTCAAGCCGTGCGGGTGGAGGCTGCCGAACGTGGGCTGCAGGTGTTTGATGCCACCTGCCCGCTGGTCACCAAGGTGCATACCGAGGTGGTTCGCATGCGCAATCAGGGTCGTGAGATCGTGATGATCGGGCATGCCGGCCACCCCGAGGTGGAAGGCACCATGGGACAGAGCAGGGGCGGCATCTATCTGGTCGAGACCGAAGCCGACGTGGCCGCGCTGCAGGTTCAACAGCCGGATACCCTGGCGTTTGTCACCCAGACCACCCTGTCGGTGGACGACGCAAGCCGTATCGTCGATGCCCTGCGTGCACGCTTCCCGAACATTGCCGGCCCGCGTACCGATGACATCTGCTATGCCACCCAAAACCGCCAGGATGCGGTCAAGGCGCTGGCGGCACGCAACGACGTGGTGATCGTTGTGGGTTCGCGTACCAGTTCCAACAGCAACCGCCTGCGTGAAGTGGCCGAGCAGATCGGTGCACGTGCCTACATGCTCGACCGCGCCGACGAGATTGATCCGGCCTGGCTGGAGGGCGCCTCGCGGGTGGGCGTGACGGCTGGGGCATCAGCGCCCGAGGTTCTGGTGCAGGATGTGGTGGCCCGGCTGCAAACGCTGGGGGCCGGCCTTGCCACCGAGCTCGACGGTACCCTCGAAAACGTGACCTTCCCGTTACCGCGCGCGCTGATGTTGCAGTCCTGAGCGCGTTGAAAAAGAGGGACGGTCGATTTGAAACAGCGAATGGGTGACGCGGAGCTGCCAGCCGATTTATACTGTGCGCCGCTGCTGTTGTAGCTCAGGGGTAGAGCAACTGATTCGTAATCAGTAGGTCGGAGGTTCAAATCCTCTCAACAGCACCAGTAAAAACAAGGGCTTGTCGCAGAAAGGCGGCAGGCCCTTGGTGCGTCTGGCACTTGATCAGCACGTACTTGGAAAATCCCAGGTGCAAAAGCGGGATGCGCCGTGAATCACACACGCAACAAGGGACCATTACTGACGGCACGCGTGTTGCAGCAACTGCTGTTCGCGCGTTCTGCCGGCGCAACCCACCTTGACTGTTCGATGGACCTGGAACGCTCACAAAAATCGGTTGACCTCACCGATCAGGGCTGGACTTGGCAAGACCACCAGTACCCCTACCCCGACCATCTGAAAGACCGCACGATCTATCACTGGTCCGGTGATGCGTTCGAAGCGGTCAGCCGTTTTTCCGGTTCACTGATCAAGTTGGTGCCGACGGACTGGGGCACCCCCACCTTCGAGATCGATGGCATCAAGATGTTGGTGTCCGCGCAGGTGTCGCCCTGGATCGACGCCGAGCGCAAGGTAGCGCTGATCGCACCTGCCGGCAAGGTGGTGCTGGATACCTGCGGCGGCCTGGGTTATTTCGCGGCATGGTGCCTGGAGGGCGGCGCGCGACAGATCCTGTCGTTCGAAAAAAATCCGGATGTGGTCTGGTTGCGCAGCCTCAACCCCTGGTCGCCGGTGGCTGAAGGTGCCCTGACGCTGACGCAAGGCGATGTGACACAACATATCGGAGGGCTGGGTGACGGATCGGTCGATGCCGTCCTGCACGACCCACCGCGCTTTGGGATTGCAGGCGAACTGTATTCGCTGGTGTTCTATAAGGAACTGGCGCGCGTGCTGCGGCGCGGTGGCCGTCTGTTCCACTACACCGGCACACCTAACCGTCTGACCAGTGGGCGCGACGTGCCCAACGAGGTTGCCGGCCGTCTGCGCGAGGCCGGCTTCCGGACGACGCTAAGCGGCGACGGCGTACTCGCCACCCGGCGCTGAGCGCGCTCAGCCCCAGATCAGCAAACGCGCGCTGATCGCCAGCGAAATGCAGATCACCAGCGGGCGCACGATGCCGGCCCCCCGTTTCATCACCGTACCAGCGCCGAGCCGTCCACCGATCATTTGCCCCATCGCCATCACAACGCCAGGCAGCCAGTGGATCTTGCCGCTGAACAGAAACACCGCCAGCGCCCCAAGGTTGCTGCCCAGGTTCAGCCATTTGGCCTGCGCGGTGGCACCGGTTGCCGGCAATCCGCGCAGGCTGATGCCAGCCAACGCGAGAAATGTGCCGGTGCCGGGGCCCAGCATGCCGTCGTAAAACCCGATCACCGGCACCGCCATCAGCACAAAAGCTGGCCACGACAAGCGGGCAGGCCCGCCACCCTCGCCGGCCTGCGGGCGCAATAAAAACCATCCCGCCACGCTGATCAACAGGATCGGAATCAGCCTGCGCAACAGCGCAGCGTCGACGTATTGCACGCAGCGCGCACCCAGCGCAGCAGCCAATGCACAAGCCATCACGCCAGGCAGCACCGCGTGCAATTTCACCTGACCCCGGTGCAGAAAATACAGGCTGGAAGAGAGTGAACCGAAACTGCCCTGCAATTTGTTGGTGGCCAGCGCCTGGGTCGGCGGTAACCCGGCGGCCAGCAGGGCCGGCAGGGTGAGCAGGCCGCCACCTCCGGCAATCGCGTCCACCCAGCCGGCAAACACCGCAACCATGAACAAGGCCACCAGTAGCCAGATCGGCATACCGAGAAGTGCGTGTGCGCTCCAGCCACTCATCGACCCGCTACCCCACCCAATCAGTCTTCTCCGATACGATGTTTTTGCACACTCGCTTCAAGCAACTCCCGGCCCAGCGGCAGCACATGATCGACGCCAAGGCCATGCGCAGGCTGCGCTGCAATCAGCACATGCAGGCGCGCCAGGCACCAACGCAACGTGTTTTCCTCACGCACGTTCCAACCAAATGTGGCGGTTGGCGTATCGCCAGGACAGGGGCCATGTGCCGCATGCCAGTTCGCATTCAGCGCTGCAAACTCGGCCTCGGTCAGTCGGCTGTCGCGTGCAAGAACCTGCTGAATCAGGCGTTCGCAGGCCGGCGCAGTGGCCAGCAGGGCGCGGGCCTTATCAAGATCACGCATCGCACACCTCACTTGGCGGAACAGTGTTTTCCATTAGACGCCGATGGCTAGGATCGGACAAGGATTCCGGCGCTTACCTGAAACAGCTGCAGGTCTGCCTGCTGTGCCTCCAGCAGCCGTCCCTGGTCGCTGCCCGGCCCCAGGTCGAGCACCCGGGTGACGCCGCGCTCCAGCAGCCCCTGCAGCACGTCACTCCACTGGATGGGCTGTGCCAGTTGATCCACCAGGGTGCTGCGCACTGCGTCTGCGGTGCGCACCGGATCGCCCGTGATACCCGCCAGTACACCGGTCTGCGGTGCCTGTACCGCGCAAGCCGCCAGTGCAGCGCGCCAGGGATGCAATGCAGGCTGAAGGTAGACGGAATGGGAAGGCACCCGCACGTCGACGGCGCGCGCGTCCCAGCCGCCATCCTGCGTGGCATCCGCCAGAAAGGCTGCGATTTGCGCTGCTGGCGCCGCCCACACCGCTTCGGCAGGGGTACGCTGGATCGACAGGCACAGGCCATGCCGCTGAAGGGCCGCTTCGCGCCTTTGCCGGGCCGCGGCTGGAAGACGGGAGCCCAGCAGCACCAGACACGGACTGTCGGCCACGCCACAAGCGGCATCCATCGCCTCGGCACGCGCCGTCATCAAACCCGGTACATCAGCAAAAGCCAGACTTCCGGCGATCGCCTGGGCAGCCACCTCGCCCGCCGAATACCCGATCACCCAGGCGGGCGTCGGCAACACTGTCCGCACCCGCAGCCACTGCAGCCCCTGCCACAGCGCCACCGCCAGTTGGGCAACGCGATTGGCGCGCCGGCTGACCGCATCCAGGGTGGACCATTGGTCCTGCCAGTCGCCACCGAGCTGTGCGCTGGCTGCCCGCCACAAAACATGGGCCTCCACCGCATCATCGGCGCCTGGCCGCAGAGCGCTGAAATCGAGTTCGGCCTGCGCACCTTGCCCTGCGCAGATCACGGCCAGGCGCTGCACCGGTCCGCTCATCGCATCGCCTGCAGACGGGCCAGAAACGCGGCACAACCGGCCAGGTCGGCGCTGCCCCCCGGACTCAGCCGGCGCGTCACGAATTCGGCGTGCAGTGCGGCCAGCACCTCCACCCAATCCGGCCGGTTCACGCCGCCCTGATCCAGGCAATCCCGGGCCGCCTGTTGTGCCCATTGCAGGCCCTCGGCACCACCGCGCCACAGCAGGTTGGTATCTTCCAGCACCGCGATACCGGCCAGGCAAGCGGCTGCCACGCGACGGTCGGCGTCAAAGCCCAGCTGTTGTGCCTGCAGATACGCCGGCAACACCACCTGGCGAAGCGCCGGAAAACCCCGGGCTGCCTGCAGCAGGGCGCCACCAGCACCTTCACGCCGCCGCATGGATTGCCCATGACTGTTGGCGGGCGGCCGGTGTGCCCGCAAGGGTTCCGCCCAGCGTCGCGCCACTTCCATGCACGGGTCCACACCAGCGGGTGCCAGCGCCGCGGCCGACACCAACAGACCCAGATTGAAGATGGCACCACGATAGGCGTTCACGCCATCGGTGGCTTCGAGCATGGCCAGTTCGGCCGCCCGTCCCAGCGCAGCCAGTTCGGCAAATTCGGCTCCGGCACGCGCCGCTCGCGCAAACAAGGCAAACCAGCCTTGCAAGGCATCGATGGCACGCAGCAGCAGATGGATGTCCATGTCGTGATGGCTGCCGCGATCCACCGGCGACACCAGCCCGGGTTTTGGCCAGGCCATCGCCTCCTCACGCAGTGCAGCGCAGGCCCACCGATCGAGCTGATCGGAATCTGGCTGGCCCACTGCAGGATGCCACTGCGCATGCGCCATCCGCACATTCACTGCGTCCTTCAGCAGCACACGGTCGCCCCTCGCGCTGGCGCCGATCCATTCGCGCCACGCAACGTCACCGCGGCCGGCCAGGCGCAGTTCGCCATCCAGCGCGGGACCACCGGCAACCACCGAACGCGCGCTGCAGTCCTCGAGCGCGGCGCACAGCGCCAGCAATTGCGACCCCTGCCAATGCTCGGGAATAGTGACCAACAGGTCGATATCGCTCAGTTCACGAATATATTGACTACAGGATGGGTCCAGCACCTGCCAGGCCAACGAACCATATACCCGCAGCGTCAACGCAAATTGCGCCTGCACGGCCAACAACTGCCGCAGCGTGTACGTCCAGGTGGCGGGCAAGCGGGCGGACTGCAGCAACATCTCGGCCACACTGAGTGCCGGCCGCCAGCGCAGCACGTCCGCCTCACTTGCCGTGGCGGCCAGACGCTGCGGCTTGCCACCCTGCGTGGCAGGAAAGCACCGTCCGAGCGCCAGCGTCCGCTGCATGACCTGGGTGACGCTGCGCCGCGTCACCACGTAAGGCGTGTCAGTGTCCTTCAACCAGACCAGGTCGTGACGCTGGAACAACTGCAGGCGATCAGGCGCCTGGGCGTCAGTTGTCATGCGCGTCGCGGTTGCGTTCACACCACCTGAGCCGCCAGGGCGCAGACCCGCTCGGCGACGGACTGTGCCAGCACACGCCCGCCTCGGGCCGCACCGAGCGCAGCGCGTTGATCGTCACGATCAAGGTGCTGCAGGGCATCGGCCAGGGCACGTGACCAGTCGTCCTGCTCGGACCACAAGGCGTGAATGCCGCCAAGCCGGTAAAAATTCTCGGCGCCCGGCGCAAAGATCGCCGAGGTCTGCGCCAGCGCTTCCAGCTGCGCCAGCGGCAACTTGGTCACGCGCGCCATCGCACGCAGGTCCATCACGCGGACCTGCGCCTCGGGCAAGGCACAGATGCGGTCGCCCAGCATGCCGAACGACAGGAAACCGCCGCTGACCGCCTCATGGCGCACCAGGGTCAGCAACGGATGACCACTGCGCCGTGCCAGATCCACACACAGGGCGAGGTGGGCCAGCGCGCCGTTCAGGCCGAGCAGCTCCTCGTGGCGCGACAGTGCCTGGCCCTGGGTGTCGGCCAGCAGGACGATGGCACGGCGCGCCTCCGTTGGCAGCACCTCGTCCTGCCGGATCACGTTCAGGATTGCCTCGGCCATGGCCAGCGCCAGGGTGAGGCCGATCGGCGCGCGATCCCGTGTACCGACCACGGCCAGCGGGCCAGCGGGCCCCTGCGCCGTGCCCGCCAGAAAGTGTCCGTTCACCCTCAGCTGATGGGAACCGGCGCCGAACAGGCGATCTGCAAAGGCCTGATCTTCGGTGTCGAGGAGCTGGTCCGCCTGCAAGGCCCGTCGTGCGACCTGCGCGGTGTCCGGCGCGGCAGTGGCGTGGCTAACGGCAGCCAGCGCCTGCTCAAACGTGGTGGCATCAGCCAGCGCTGCCTGTGCTGCACTCAGCGCGCTGAGCTGAGTGATCACCGCGTCACCATCCCGCACACCGGCAAAACGGGCACTGCGCGCCAGCAACGCCTGCTGGCGCAACTGCAAGCCGACCTGCCCCAGGGCGGCCAGACCGTCCGCGGCTGGCGCGAGCGGCAGCGCAGCCAGGGTGTTGATCGCAGCCTGCCGAAAGGCGGCAATGTCATCCTCCACCAGCACATCGGCTTCACCCAGCGCGCGCCGCGTCTTACCCCCGGTGATGCGCCACACCAGCGCACGATCGCGGCTGTTGAATTCTTCCTTGCCCTTCACCGTCTCGATCACTTCAGGACCAGAAAGACTGAGCCGCGCTTCCTCGCTCATCAGCACCCGATGCGCCAGACGGCTGGCAATCCCCATCCCGCCAAAAGCACCACAGCTGCCACCCAGCAACACCAGCAGCGGAATTCCGGCGGCACGGACCGCCAGCATGGCGCGCGCCACTTCAGAAATAGCCAGGATTCCGGCATTGGCTTCATGCAGGCGCACACCGCCAGAGTCGAGCAGGAGCAGCACCGCAGCCGGCTTGCTCACCAGTGCGCCCTGCAGCAATCCGACCAGCTTGGCGCCGTGCACCTCCCCCACCGAGCCTCCGTTGAAGCGGCCTTCCTGCGCCGCCAACAGCACGCGCGCACCCGCCAGGGTGGCGCGCCCCACCACCACACCGTCGTCGAAGGCGCGCGACAAACCAAGCGTAGCCAGATGCGGACTGGCCAGCCGTTCGGCCGGCGGACAAAACTCCTGCAGGCTGCCGGCATCAGCCAGGCCCAGCACACGCTCGCGTGCCGACGCTTCAAGAAAGCTGCGCCGCATCACCTTCGGCAGCACGGGATGGCTCAGCGCGGTCATGCGCGACTCCCTGCACGCAACCAGCTTTCATGGGCCTGGGCCAGACGCAATGCCACCACCGCTGGTGTCGAGCCGACATCATTCATGGTGAAGGTCAGTCCGCCACTGGCATGACTGCCAGCAAACTGAGTCAGTACGGCGTCCCACGTCTCGCGGAAACCATCGGCCGTCGTCTCGACCATGAAACGCACGTCGGCACCGGAATGGGCTTCTACCAGGATTTCGAGGTTGCCAGAGGCCACCACACCGCACAGCACATCCGTCGTATTGCCGGGCGCCGGTGCTGCCAGAGTGACCGCCTGGCTGGGCAGGCTCAGTTCAAAGTATTCCATTGCGTGTTCCTTGTGCCATGTACGCGACGCCATGCGCTGTGTGCGAGGTGCAGCAGGCTTACCAGTTGCGGAATTGCATCGGCGGCTTGTAGCGTCCACCAGAGGCCTTCACCAGGTCCTTGATGCTGCGCGCGGCCAGCCAGTCGCGGCTGGCATCACTCACCGCAATGCCGAGGTCAGCGGGACGCTGGATGATGCCGCGATCGCGCAGGTTCTCCACGGCGCGTGCATCACGCGCCAGACCGACTGGCGTGAAGCCGGCCACGCCCCGGATCGCCTGCTCACGCTCCTGTGGCGTGTGGCAGCGGCACAGGTGGGCGATGCCTTCCTCGGTGATCAGGTGTGTCAGGTCATCGCCATAGATCATCACCGGCGGCAGCTCGAGGTTGGCGCTGGCTTGCAGGTCCCAGGCATCCAGACGCTCCACAAAGGTGGGCGCATTGTGCTCGCGGAAGGTCTCGACAGTCTGTGCCACCAGCTTGCGCCCGCGTGGCATGGCCCCCGGCGCGGCACTCTCGGCGCCGGCGCGCAGCCAGGCCGGGCTGGCATGGCGACGACCGCGCGCATCCGCACCCATGTTGGGTGCTCCGCCAAAGCCTGTGATGCGACCGCGGGTCGCCGTCGAGCTGTTACCTTGCAGGTCGACCTGCAGCGTGCTGCCGATGAACAGGTCGCACGCATAATGGCCGGCAGCCTGACTGAAGGCACGGTTGGAGCGCAGGCTGCCGTCCGGCCCCAGGAAGAACACCTCCGGATGGGCGGCCACGTAATCCTCCATGCCGACTTCCGAGCCGAAGCAGTGCACCGACTTGACGAAGCCGGCTTCGATGGCAGGAATCAGCGTGGGGTGCGGATTGAGTGCCCAATGCGTGCAGATTTTGTCCTTCAGCCCCAGGGATTCGGCATAGGTAGGCAGCAGCAGTTCGATCGCTGCCGTATCAAAGCCAATGCCGTGGTTGAGGCGGGTGACGCCGTACTCGGCGTACAGGCCGCGGATGGCAATCATGCCCATCAGCACCTGCACCTCGGTGATCAGCGCGGGATCCCGCGTGAACAGCGGCTCCACGTAATGCGGGCGTGGTGCCAGGGCGACCACGTGCACCCAGTCGGCCGGAATGTCCACGCGTGGCAGCTTGTCGACGATCTGGTTGACCTGCGCGATCACGATACCGTCGCGGAAGGCGGTGGCCTCCACGATGGCCGGCGTGTCTTCGGTGTTCGGTCCGGTGTAGAGATTGCCTTCGCGGTCCGCCATCTGCGCAGCCACCAACGCCACCTTGGGCGTCAGGTCGACGAAGTAGCGGGCGAACAGTTCGAGATAGGTATGGATGGCACCCAGCTTGATCTTGCCCCCCTCCAGCAGCCGGGCCAGCCGACCCGCCTGCGGGCCAGAGAAGGAAAAGTCCAGCCGCTCCACCTGGCCACGCTCGACGATATCGAGGTGCTCGGGTAGCGCCAGCACCGATTGCACCAGATGCAGGCTGTGCACCAGGTCGGGGTTGGTCTTGGCCAGACATTCGGCCAGCCAGTCTGCCTGCTTCTGGTTATTGCCTTCCACGCACAGGCGGTCGCCTGGCCGGATCAGCGCATCCAGCACCTCCACCATGCGGTCAGTGGCTACGTGGTGACCATTCAGCAGGTGGCTGATGCCGGCCAGGCGCTCCTTGCGCGTATTCATCGCAGATCCTTGTTCGTGTCTTTGCCCGCGCGCTGGTGGCCGTCGCGACCAGACATCAAGAGCCCGCTCCAAGGATCAGGTCGGGCAGCCAGCTGCTGATCTGCGGCACCAGACAGAGGATCAGCACGGCCAGCATCATCAGGCCGACAAAGGGCAACACCCCCCGGATCACCTTGCCCAGCGGAATGTCCGGCGCCACATTGCGTATGACAAAAATATTCAGCCCGACCGGCGGGTGGATCAGGCCCATTTCCATCACGATGGTCATCACGATGCCAAACCAGATCAGGTCAAAGCCAGCCGCCTTGAGCGGCGGCAGCAGGATCGGTGCGGTCATCAGGATGATCGACACCGGCGGCAGGAAGAAGCCCAACCCCATCACCAGCAGCAGCACCGACACCAGCAGCACCCAGCGCGATAGTTGCAGGCCCACGATCCACTCGGCCGCACTCTGCGAGATCTGCAACGAGCTCATCACATAGGAGTAGAGCAGCGACATACCGACGATGAACATCAGCATGGTCGATTCCTTCAGCGTCACTTTCAGGATGGGAGTGATCTGTCCGGGCCGCCAGAGACCATACACCACAGCCACCAGCACCAGCGCGAGCAGGCCGCCGAGACCTGCGGTTTCCGAGGGCGTGGCATAGCCGCCATACAGCGCCACCATCACGCCCAGCAGCAGCGTGACAAAGGGCAGCACCCGCGGCAGCATCTCGGTCTTTTCCTTGAGGGTGTAGACCTTCCTGTCGAGATAGGCCGAGGTGGTGCCGTGCTCGCGGAATGCCACCTCGGCAGCGCGGAACTCACGGGTGAACTTCCACGCAGTGTAGATGCAGAACAGCGTGACCAGCAGCACACCCGGCATGATGCCGGCCAGAAACAGGCGGCCCAGCGAGATTTGGGCGGCCACCGCGTAAAGGATCATGGTGATCGACGGGGGCAGCAGGATACCCAGGGTGCCACCGGCGGCGATGATGCCGGCGGCAAAGCCGGGCGAGTATCCGCGTGCGCGCATTTCCGGAATGCCGGCCGCACCGATCGCCGAGCAGGTGGCCGGGCTGGAGCCCGCCATGGCGGCAAACAGCGCACAGGCAAACACATTGGCGATGCCAAGTCCACCAGGTACCCTGTTCAGCCACGCATGGATGGCCGAATACAGGTCGCCGCCCGCGCGCGAACGACCGATGGCCGCCCCTTTCAGGATGAACAGCGGAATCGACAGCAGGGTGATGCTGGCCATTTCCTCGTAAACGTTCTGCGTGACCGTATCGAGGGCTTCATGCGGCATGAACCCCATCATGAACAGCACCGCCACCAGACCGAGCGCAAAAGCGATCGGCATGCCGGTGAACATGAGTGCCAGGGTACCCGCACCATACATCATGCCAACACTGGCCACGCTCATTGCGACACCTCGGTTTTGCCGGCGAGGCTGCCGGCCTGGGCCAGTGCCAGCACGCATTGCAACAGCAACTGCAGGCACAGCAGGGTCATGCCCACGCTCATCAGGCTGTAGGGAATCCACAGTGGTGGCGCCCAGGAAGACGAAGTGGTCTGACCCTCGTTGAGGGCTTCCAGCATCAGCGTCCATGACTTCCAGGTGAAGAAGGCACAGAAGGCCAACGAGGCCGCATCACACAGGCTGCGACGGATACGGTTGAGGCGCTCCGGCAGCAGGCTGGCAATGGCTTCGATCCCGATATGTCCCCGGCCAGCCTGCACGGCGCCGGCGCTCAGGAAGGTCGCCCCCACCAGCAGGAACACCGACACCTCATCCTGCCAGTCGGTAGGTACCTTCAGGAAATAGCGCAGGAACACGCCGGTGGTCAGCACACCGCACGCGGCCAGCAGGGCCAGCATCGAGGCAGTGGTGGCTGCGGTATTGATGGCACCCATCAGCCTTGCACACATCGCCAGCACGCCGCTGGCAGGAACCTGCAGGAACTCACCGCTGCTCGCGTGCCCGCCACTCACAGCACTTTCTCGACCAGCTTGAGGATGCGCGCGCAGCTTTCGTTGCGTGCCGCAAAGTCCTTCCACGCGGTTTCCCGCGCAATGTCCTGCCACTTTTTTACGGTGGCCTCGTTCATGTCATAGGCCTTGCCGCCCGCCTTGGTGTAGATCGCGGCGACCTGCTGGTCATCCGCCTTGGCGTTGTCCAGCGCGTATTTTTCCATATCAGCACCGAGCTTCATGATCAGGTCCTGCTCGGGCTTGGCCATCTTTTCAAAGACGGCACGCGAAATCATCAGCGGCTCGAACATGAACCAGTAGGTGTGACCCCGGCCGGTGGTGAGCGACTTCGCCACTTCTTCCAGCCGGAACGAGATCAGGCTGGTGCTGGACGTCATTGCGGCATCCAGCGCCCCGGTCTGCAGGCCGGCATAGATCTCGTTCGATGGCATGTTGAGCACAGCAGCACCGGCCTGCTTCAGCACCATGTCCATCTCGCGGCCACCACCCCGTATCTTCAGGCCGCGGGCATCTTCCGGTTCGATGATCGGCTTGCCACGCGAGGCCACACCGCCGGCCTGCCAGATCCAGCTGACCAGCAACACGCCCTTGTCGGCCAGGATGTCGTAAAGCGCCTTGCCCACTTCGGCCTTGTGCCACGCAGCGCCCTTGTCGTAGGAAGTCACCACTGCCGGCATCAGGCCGATATTCACCTCGGGTACTTCGCCACCGGCGTAGTTCAGCGGCACCAGACTCATGTCGAGTGCGCCCTTGCGCATCGAACTGAACTGGGCTTGCGTCTTCATCAAGGAAGAATTGGGGTAGACCACACCCTTCAGTGCGCCGTTGCTGCGCTTGTCCAGCTCGCTGGCGAAGACCCGACACAAGCGATCGCGGAAATCACCCTCGGTGGCGGTGCCGCCCGGAAACTGGTGGGAGATCTTCAGGGTGGTGGGCTCGGCCGCAGCAAAGGCGCTGCCAGCCAGACTGCCACCGATCACCGAGCCCAGACCGCCCGCGATGGGGGCGAGGGCCGCACTGTGCTGCAGAAACTGCCGACGACTGGATTGCATGATCAAACGCTCCTCAAGGATCTGGGGTGGGCCCCATGTTGCGTCTGTTGTATCCCAAACGAAGGCTCTTGTATACAAGATTTATCATTTTGTATTCTTGTGCGCATGTTTGGCATACACTCAGGACATGGACATTGCACCCAACCCAGCCGATAACGAACCGCCACGACTTGCTAATCAGCTGGCCGATCAGCTCGCCGAGCGCATTGCCATGGGTGACTACCTGCCGGGCAGCCGTCTGGATGAAGTGGATCTGGCCGAGCGTTTTGGCGTGTCACGCACCCCGGTGCGCGAGGCGCTGATCCAGCTGGGCAGCACGGGCCTGCTCACCCTGCGCCCCCGCCGTGGTGCAGTGGTGACCGAGGTCAGTCCCCAGCGCCTGATGGAAATGTTTGATGTGATGGCCGAACTCGAATCCATGTGCGCGCGGCTGGCGGCGCGACGGGCAACCCGCGACGAGTGTCTGGCGCTGCGCGCACAGCACGATGATTGCGTGGATGCCGTGCAGGGCAACGATCCGGACGAGTACTACCTGCGTAACGAACGCTTTCATCACGCCATCTATCGCCTGTCGCACAACAGCTTTCTGGAAGAGCAGGCACTGGCCCTGAGCCGTCGCCTGCGTCCTTACCGCCGGCTGCAATTACGGGTGCGTGCGCGGGTAAACAGTTCGTTCGCAGAACATGCCGGTGTGGTCGATGCAATTTCGTCGGGTGACGAGGAGCTTGCAGCGCAGCGCATCCGCGGCCACGTCACCATTCAAGGTGAACGCTTCGCCGACCTGCTCTCCTCGCTGGCGCGCGCCACCCAGGGTTGATGACAGGAAGAGGATATGACGATGGTTTCCTACTTACCGGCGCCGGTGACTGCGCGGACACCGCTAGCCGCCACATCCACCGTCGTGCCGACCACCGTGGCGGCAGTCGAGACTGCAGTGGCGGTCACGCTGACGGCCGCGTCGGCCACCGCAACCACGGCACATCCGGCGGTGGAGACAGTCGCTAACAGGACCAGACTGAGGGACAGGGGCAGCGCGCGTGACATGTTCAGGATCCGACTCGGTAAAACCGCAGTCTGCTCCGGGACACCGCCGGCACGCCAGTGTTTGCCGCCGCCGCACATGTAAATGTTGGAAACACCACCCATAAGGCGGGCAACGGCAGGCGGATCACGCGGCCGGCTCGCCGCCGCTTCTGCCAGGCAAGGTCCTGACGCAGCAATGGACTGACGCTACACTGCGCAGGTCGCCTCCCGAGGCGTTGTGGAATCAAGGATTGCGCGTGATTGTCTTCCCCTCCCCCATGTCTGATGCAGCAATGGCCCGCTCCGGGGCCAGGCCAGGTGCCAATGGCGACACGACGACCATCAGCCACGACGATGCTTCCACCACACTGTGTGTCGTGGTGCCGGCCTACAACGAACAGGAGGTGCTGCATGCGCTGCACGCACGCGTGAGCGCCGTACTGCGGGCGTTGCCGTTCCGTTGGCAGGTGCTTTACGTGAACGATGGCAGTCGCGATAGTACCGGGACGATGCTGCTGCAACTGGCCGAACAGGATCCGCACGTGGCCGTGCTGGAACTGTCGCGCAACTTTGGCAAGGAAATCGCCTTGAGCGCGGGACTCGACCATGCCGAGACCGATCTGGTGATCGTGATTGACGCCGACCTGCAGGACCCGCCAGAACTGATCCCGCAGCTGATCGACGGCTGGCGCCAGGGTTATGACGTTGTCTATGCCCAGCGACTGACCCGGGCCGGTGAGTCGTGGTTCAAACGGGCTACCGCAAGTGCCTTTTACCGGCTGGTCGGGCGGGTTTCCCACGTCAAGATCCCGCGCGACACCGGCGACTTCCGACTGCTTACCCGGCGCGCGGTGCTGGCAGTCCGCCAGCTGCGCGAACAGCACCGCTTCATGAAGGGCATTTTTACCTGGGTGGGATTTCCACAACTGGCGGTGCCCTATCACCGCGATGCGCGGCAGGCCGGAACCACCAAGTGGAATTACTGGAAGCTGTGGAATTTTGCGCTGGAAGGCATCACCTCGTTCAGCACGGCACCGCTCAAGCTGGCCACCTATGGCGGCCTGGCCAGCGCCCTGTTCAGCTTTGCCTACGGCATCTACATGGTGATCGACACCCTGCTGTTCGGTAACCGGGTACCCGGCTACCCTTCGCTGATGACCGTCATGCTGTTTCTTGGCGGCCTGCAACTGATGGCGATCGGCGTGGTGGGCGAATATGTCGGGCGCATGTTCGACGAGGTCAAGGGGCGCCCGCTCTATCTGCTCAAGACCTGCCGGGTTTCACCAGCACCGGCAACGACAGCGCCGCGTTAAAGCAGGGCCAGATCCACCGGCCGGGCGGCAGGGAAAATGCGCGCCAGGGCAGCCGGCGGCAGTCCGTATTGGCGGGCGAACAGGCCGGCCAAGGTATCGCGGTAATCATTGAGGACCGGAAAATCCCGATCCTGCAACAGGTTGGCGCGGCGGACCGCCACCTGCTCCCCGACGATGCGCCCACCCTTCAGGCCGCCGCCGAGCACCCACATCACGCTGCCGTGACCGTGATCGGTGCCACGGTTACCGTTCTCGCGGAACGTGCGGCCGAATTCTGACACCACCACCGCCGTGGTGTCATTCCACACCGGTCCCATCTCATCGACAAAGCCCGCCAGTCCGCTGCCGAGCTGCTCGAAGCGGGTGGCCAGCGCCCCCTTGGCGGCCCCCTGCTCCACGTGAGTATCCCAGCCACCGACATCGACAAAGCCCAGCCGATGGCGGTCACGCATCAGCCGGGCGATGCGCCGTGCCTCCTGCTCGAACCCGCGCGCATTGGCCGCCTTGCGGCCCGAGGCCTCCATTTCGAGGGCAACGTCACGTCCGGCCTCATCCCGGGTGGTGAATCCTTCCGTGACCGCGGCATATTGGGGCGTGCCGCGATACATGCCGGCAATCAAACCTTCCAGCCGGCCGTCCAGCACAGGCTTGCCCAAACCACGCAGCGCCACGTTCGGCACATCCGCACCACCGCGCAGGATCAGCGGTAACTGGTCGGTGAAACTGATCGCCGTATGCTCACTCAGCTCGGTCACCAGACGGCCCAGAAAGCCGCTGTCACCGCGGGCAGGCGCATCAGGCGGCTGACCGCGTTCCATGCTGTCCTGGGTTTCAAAGTGGCTGCGCGACAGGTCCGGCGTTCCGGAAAAAGGAACGAAAGCCAGCTGACCGGCGCGCCACAGCGGCAGCATCGACTCGGTCAGCGCCGGGTGCAGCCCCCACTGCGCGTCGAGCATGGCGGCCGCGCCAGCGGAACCGGACGGCGGAATGGCAATGTTCGGGCGTGCCTCGTAGTAGTCGCTGCTGTCACGCGGAACCAGCAGGCTGGCACAGTCATAGCCACCGCGCAGGAACACCACCAGCAGACGTGGCGTGCTGCTGGCGCCCAGCACGCTGCGGCTGCGCAGCACGGTCAGCCCGGTGGCCAGCGCCGCGCTGCGCAGCAGGAAGGATCGACGATCGGCGACATGGGCGGTTGCAGTCATGGGGCCTCCTTGGCCAGGCTTCGATCGGTCCGCGCCCGCAGACCGGCTTGGAAAACCCTGAATTCCACAGGTTTCAGTACCGCATCAGTTCGGGCGAAGCCAGCAACAGCAGCGTCCACTCTTGCGGTGAGCGCGCCTGCGACAGACTCTGGCGGGTGCCTTCACTCAGTCCGGGCTCGATGGCGCGGTAGTAGAACGGCGTGGCCAATTGCGGAAAGGCAGGCTGCTCCTCGCTCTTGCTGCCTTCCTGCCTGAACAGGCCGACGCTGCCGTAGCCAAGCTGGCGGGCAATGTCAAAACGGGTGGCAAACTGGCCCGAACCCATCCAGGCGGCCGACAGCAGGGGATAGCCATCCGGCGTGACCCGCGCCAGCGGTGCCTGTTGCATGCGGTTGAGCCAGTTGAGTGCCGGCTGCAGGTTGAGCACTGGGCGGTCCTCATACGCCAGGCGCAGCGCTGATACCACATAGCGCTGCGGACCCTTGAAGCCCTGCTGCAGGCTGGCGGCAAACTGCGGGCTGTCGATCACCACCAGCATCAGGCGGCGCAAATCACCATCGGAAGCCACCCACGTTGCGCGCATGTGCTCCAGCAGCTCGGCATCCGGCGCTGCGCCTAGCAGGAACGTGGCCAACTGGACGCTGACATGGTGAATGGTGGCGGGATGCCGCGCCAACCGGTCGAGCACCTCGTCGAACTCGGCCCAGCCGTGGCTGTGCAGCCGCTCGCCCAGCAACATCTTGTCGGCGAAGTCGTGCCGTGCCGGCGCGTATTCAAGCAGTCCCTCGCGGCGACCTGCGTCACTGCCTGGCTTGCCCGGACGAAGCGGGTCGGCGCTGCTCTGGACCCCGAATCCGGTGAGTACCCGTGCCAGTTCCTGCACGTCTTTCTGCGTGTACCCGCCGTCCACACCCAGGGTATGCAGTTCGAGCAACTCACGCGCGAAGTTTTCGTTCAGCTTGCCGGCTGCATTGCGGTCGTTGTCGAGGTAACGCAGCATGGCCGGATGACGTGCGGTGGCCTGCAGCAACTTGCGGAACGAACCGAACACGTTGGGCCGGATCGCGCGGTTGATATAGTCGCCTGCCAGCAATTGCACGTCGCTTTTGGCCTGGAAGACGCTGAAATGGTTGAGCCAGAAGGCCGTCATCAGCTCCTGAAGCTGCCAGCGAGTGTAGGTTTCGCGCCACAGCAGTTCGAGCTGGGCCTCGCGACCCATCTGGTTTGCCGTTTCACGCAGGCCATCGAGCACCGCCTTGCGCTGCGCCTCGTCCGGCAGGATGCGCGCGTCCTTGCGCTTGCGCTCGATGTCGAGCACCAGCGGCACGATGGCGTCTTTGTGGGCACGAAAACCCTGCACCTGTCTGGCCACGTCGTCGGGCAGCCCGTCATCGCTGCCCGGCCTGAGTTGTGCTTCCAGCCAGGCACGCTCGCCCCCCTGCGCATCGACCAGATCGAGCAGATGACCATTCACGCCAAAACTGAGCCGTTGCAGCACGGCGACCCGATGCTGCAGCGCGGCATCCAGTGGCATCACGCTGCGCAAGGTTGGCTGGGACGGCGCCATTGCCGCGGGCGCCGGGGCCGCGCCGCCGGTCGGCGCACGCGCCACGCCGACTTGCACTGCAGCAGGGCGTGCCTGATTCGGACCGCCGCACGCTGACAGCAGCAGGATCACGGCCAGAATCGCCATCCTGAATCGTTCAAACACGAATGCCCTGCCCTTTCGAAGGTGGTGGTGGAGTGCTAGCATCCAGCATGCTCGCAAGTATGCGGTCGATTTCCCCTTTCAGACTACTTATCAAGTTTCCTCATGTCGCTGATCAGCACCAACCCGGCCAATGGTCAGGTGATTGCCACCCACCCAGGCTGGGACGCCAACCGCCTGCAGGCTGCCCTGGAACAGGCGGGCGCCGCCCAGCAGGCATGGGCCGCGCTGGGCTTTGACACGCGCGCCGATCTGCTTGCCAACGCCGCCAACCTGTTGCGTGACCGGCAGGCCGCGCTCGCCCATCTGGCAACCGCCGAAATGGGCAAGCCCTTGCATGAGGCGCGCGGCGAACTGCAAAAGTGCGCGTTGATCTGCGATTACTACTCGGTGCACGCCGAGCCTTTCCTGGACCGGGAAACGATTCCGACCGATGCCGGCAAATCCTACGTGGCTTACCAGCCACTGGGCGTGGTGCTGGGTGTGATGCCTTGGAATTTCCCGTTCTGGCAGGTGCTGCGTTTTGTGGCACCAGCGCTGATGGGCGGCAATGCGGTGGTGCTCAAGCACGCCCCAAACGTGCAGCAATGCGCGCAGGCCATCGAAACCTTGCTGCTGGACGCCGGTATTCCGGCGGGCGTGTTCACCAACCTGCCGATCGACGTGGCGCTGGTCGAACAGGTGGTGGCCCACCCGGCCGTACAAGCTGTGGCCATGACCGGCTCCGAACGCACCGGCCGCGCGGTGGCTGCACTGGCCGGCGCGCACCTCAAGAAGGTCGTGCTTGAACTGGGCGGTTCCGACCCCTTCGTGGTGCTGGCAGATGCCGACCTTGAGCTGGCCGTATCACGCGCCGTGCAAAGCCGCTACAACAATGCCGGGCAGGCTTGCATAGCCGCCAAGCGCTTCGTGCTGGTACCGGAAATTGCCGACGCCTTCGTGGCAGCCTTGGTCGCCAGGGTGGCCGAACTGCGCGTGGGCGATCCCCTGCTCGAGGGCACCCAGATGGGACCGATGGCGCGTGCCGACCTGCGTGACGAATTGCACCGCCAGGTGCAGGCCACGCTGGACGCCGGTGGCAAGGCATTGCTCGGCTGCCGACCGTTGGAAGGGCCGGGCTACTTTTACGCACCGTCCGTGATCGACCACGCGCCCGCCGGATGTGTCGCGCGGGTGGACGAAATTTTCGGACCGGTGGCGGTATGCATTCGCGCCCGTGACGAGATGGACGCCATCGCCATCGCCAACGAAACCCGGTTCGGGCTGGGTGCCAGCCTGTGGAGCCGCGACTACGCCCACGCCGAACAGCTGGCCCTGAAGGTGCAGGCCGGCCTCACCTTCGTCAACGGCGTGGTGAAGTCCGACCCACGCCTGCCCTTTGGCGGGGTGAAGGCTTCCGGTTTCGGGCGTGAACTGTCATTCCACGGTATCCGCGAGTTCTGCCAGGCCAAGACGATGTGGGTACGCGACGGTTGGTCGCCCGGCGTGGAGCGCCGCCGTGGTGACCGCCGTCGCGGCGACCGCCGGATCACCGAGCAGCTGACCCCCAGCTGATCCCGTACCTGACGGCCCGGGCGCCCGGGCGCGAAAACGGTCCTGCATACCAGGCCGGAAAAGCGCTCAGGCCCCCAGAAACAGGCGGTAGGCCGGATTGTCGGTTTCCTCAAACCACGGGTAGGGCAAGCCGGTCAGCGCCTCGCGCAACGCCGCCAGTTCGCCGTCGGGCACCTGCAGGCCCACCAGCACACGGGCCGTATCGGCACCATGGTTGCGGTAGTGGAACAGGCTGATGTTGCGGCTGTGCCCCAGCATTTCCAGAAAGTCCATCAAGGCCCCGGGCCGTTCGGGAAACTCGAAGCGGAACAGGCGCTCGTCACCGGCATCCGGCGCCCGTCCACCCACCAGATGGCGCACGTGCAGCTTGGCCATCTCGTTGTCCGACAGATCCACGGTGGCAATGCCGGCGGCATCCAGCTGCGCCATCAGCAACGGCGCATCGGCGCGGTCGCGCACGCTAACACCCACAAACACCTGGGCACCGCTGGACCGTGCATAACGGTAATTGAATTCGGTGATGTTGCGCTTGCCGATCAGCCCGCAGAAGCGACGGAAGCTGCCGGGAATTTCGGGGATGGTGGCAGCAAACAATGCTTCGCGGTGCTCGCCAAGTTCGGCGCGCTCGGCCACAAAACGCAGGCGATCAAAGTTCATGTTGGCACCGCAGGCCACGGCCACCAGGGTTTGGTCCTTTACACCGTGCTTGTCGACCCAGGCCTTCAGGCCAGCAATCGCCAGCGCCCCCGCCGGTTCCAGGATCGAGCGGGTGTCATCGAACACATCCTTCAGCGCGGCACAGATGGCATCGGTATCCACCAGGATCATTTCATCGACCAGCTCACGGCAGATGCGGAAAGTTTCCTCGCCAACCAGTTTCACCGCCACCCCGTCAGCGAACAGACCGACCTGTTCCAGACGCACACGCTCACCGTGCGCCAGTGACTGGGTCATGGCACTGGAGTCCACCGGCTGCACGCCGATGATGCGCGTGTCCGGTGATACCCGCTTGATGTAGCTCGCCACGCCCGAGATCAGTCCGCCCCCCCCCACCGCAAGGAACACAGCATGAATCGGCTTGGAATACTGGCGCAGGATTTCCATGCCGATGGTGCCCTGCCCCGCGATCACATCGGGATCATCGAAGGGGTGGATGAAGGTGAGGCCACGCTCGGCGGCCACCTTCAGGGCATGCCGATAGGCATCGTCATACGAGGTGCCTTCGAGGATCACTTCGGCGCCACGCCCAAGCACGGCATCCACCTTGATCTGCGGCGTGGTGGCAGGCATCACGATGGTGGCACGCGTGCCGAGTTTCTGCGCGCCGAGCGCCACGCCCTGCGCATGATTGCCGGCACTGGCGGCAATCACGCCTCGCGCCAGTTCGTCGCCGCTAAGCTTTGCCATCTTGGTGTAGGCGCCGCGCAGCTTGAACGAGAACACCGGCTGCAGGTCTTCGCGCTTCAGCAGCACATGGTTGCCGGTGCGCGCAGACAAACGCGGCGCGTGATTGAGCGGGCTTTCGATGGCCACATCGTAAACCGGAGCGGTAAGGATACGTTCGAGGTAATCGCGCATTGCAGGGAACGAGGTATGCTTCAACCTTCCATCGTGACAGAAAAACCATGAACCAGGATGCTTTGAAACGTGCAGCGGCCGAAGCGGCGCTGAAGGAAGTCCTTGAAGGGGCGATTATTGGTGTGGGCACCGGATCTACCGTCAACTTTTTCATCGACGGTCTGGCGCAGATGCGGGACCGCATCGCGGGGGCCGTGTCCAGCTCCGATGCAAGCACGGCGCGACTCAAGGCGGCCGGCATCGAGGTGCTCGACCTGAATGGCGTCGACGACCTGCCGGTGTATGTCGACGGGGCCGACGAGATCACCCATCACATGCACATGACCAAAGGCGGCGGCGCCGCCCTGACCCGTGAAAAGATTGTGGCCGCCGTGGCCAAGCGCTTCGTGTGCGTGGCCGATGGCAGCAAGCTGGTGGGCCGGTTGGGCAAATTTCCGATTCCAGTCGAGGTAATCCCGATGGCACGCTCTTACGTGGCACGCGAACTGGCGCGCCTGGGCGGCAAACCCGCGTTGCGCACCGGCGTGGTCACCGATAACGGGAACGTCATTCTGGACGTGCACAATCTGGATGTGCTTAATGCGGTTGAACTGGAAGATGCCATCACGCGTCTCACCGGTGTGGTGACCTGCGGCATTTTTGCGCGTCGCCCGGCCAATGTGTTGCTGCTGGCCACGCCGGATGGCGTGCAGCGACTGCAGGCCGACTGAGCGCCGCCACCAGCACGATTTCCGATCAATCAAGCGCAATCAATAGCGCACACCTTGAAGGACAGGAGCCGGGACGCATGGGTAACGAACACACAAGCAAGCAGTACGACCAGGAACTTGAAGCGGTACGCGCCCGCGTGCTGAAGATGGGCGGGCTGGTAGAACAGCAGATTACCCAGGCCATGCAGGCTCTTGCCGACGGCGATGTGACGCTGGCCGACCGGGTGAATGCGCAGGATCATGAAGTCAATGCCATGGAAGTGGGCATTGACGAAGACTGCACCCATATCATCGCCCGCCGGCAGCCGGCAGCCGGCGACCTGCGCCTGATCGTGGCCATCATCAAGACCATCACCGATCTTGAACGGATCGGTGACGAGGCGGCCAAAATTGCCCGCATGACCAAAAGCCTGCACGGCACCGATCGCCTGTATCGGCCACGCATTGTGGAAATGCGCCATGCCGCCAACATTGGCGTGCAGATGTTGCGCAAGAGTCTGGATGCGTTCGCCCGGCTTGATACGGCGAGCGCCACCCAGGTGCTGCGCGACGACCAGCAGGTGGATGATGCCTTCCGTGGCATCCTGCGTCAGCTGATCACCTTCATGATGGAAGACCCGCGCACCATCTCGCCGTCGATCGAGATCCTGTTCGCCGCAAAGGCGCTGGAGCGCATCGGCGACCATGCCAAGAACATGGCGGAATACGTGATCTACCTGGTGGAGGGCAAGGACGTGCGCCATATTGCGGTGGACCAGGTGGAACGCGAAGTGCTGCGCTGAGCGACGCTTTGGCCGCCCGGACAGCACTTGTCTCGCGGGGTCGCCTGAGCCGGCAAAACACTGCGCCACGTTGCGCACGATGCGAGGAAGCGCCTGCATGTCACGCAAATTCCCTCCCGACCCACCGCTCGACTATCCCTGCGGCGACATACCGGCCTATGGCAGCGCACAAGAGGTGGCCCCCGGGGTGCTGTGGGTTCCCATGCCGTTGCCGATGGCGCTCAACCGAATCAACCTCTGGCTGATCGAGGATGGCGACGGCTGGAGCCTGGTCGACACCGGCTTGCGTACGGCAGATACCGAACAGCATTGGGAACAGGTACTGGCCGGCCCGATGCAGGGCCGCCCGCTCAAGCGGGTGATCGCCACCCACATGCACCCGGATCACACCGGCATGGCGGGCTGGCTCACCCGACGATTCGGCTGCGAACTCTGGATGACCCGACTCGAGTACCTGACCTGCCGGCTGATGGCGGCAGATACCGGGCGCCCGGCCCCGCAGGAAGGGCTGGACTTTTACCGTCACGCCGGTTGGGATGAAGCCAGCCTGGAACGCTACCGCACGCGCTTCGGCACCTTTGGCAAAGGACTGCACGCAATGCCGGAAAGTTATCGCCGCATCAACGACGGCGATACCCTGCGCATCGGCGCGCACCTCTGGCGCGTGGTGGTGGGCAATGGCCATTCCCCGGAACACGCCTGCCTGCATTGCCCCGAACTGGACGTACTGATCTCTGGCGACCAGCTGCTACCGCGCATCTCGTCCAATGTGTCGGTGCACCCTACCGAGCCCGAGGCGGATCCGTTCACTGACTGGCTGGACTCGCTGGACAAGCTGCAACGCGAAATCCCGCCCCACACGCTGATCCTGCCGGCGCACAACGAACCCTTCCGTGGCCTGCTGCAACGCTTGCACAGCCTGCGGCAGGAACACGCGGCGGCATTCGAACGCTTGCTGGAGGTGCTGCCGCAACCGCATCGTCTGATCGACCTGATCAGTGTGCTGTTCAACCGCCGCGTGCGCGACGATGCTGCCCTGTTGGGTTTTGCAACCGGCGAGGCCTTGGCGTGCGTCAACCACCTGCGCGCCCAGGGCAGGGTGCAGCGTCACACCGATGCCACCGGGATTGACTGGTACTCGCTGCATCCCGGGGGCACGCCACAGGCTGGCTGAACAAGCAACCCTACTGCCCCACCACAACCATCCAAGGCTGTGCGTTTAGCGCCCGCCACGCACGGGGCTGATCTCAGGCCTTGGGAACGTAACCCGCGGCCTGCTCGGCACCACTGCCGAAAAAATGCGCTTCCATCTGCTCGTGCAGGTAGCGGCGCGCACGCGCATCCATCAGGTTGAGGCGGTTTTCGTTGATCAGCATCTTCTGATGCTCCAGCCAGCCTTTCCAGGCTTCCTTCGACACCTGCTCAAAGATGCGCTTGCCAAGTTCGCCCGGATAGGGCGGCAAATCGAGCCCTTCGGCTTCGCGCTGCAGCTTGACGCACTGGATCATACGGCTCATGAGTTTTCCTTGTAATTGTGATGGTGTGAAGAGGGGTGCGGCCGGCTGCCGTTGTTCTGCTGGGGCGGCGGCAAGGCCTGCGGCGGCAGGCTCACGGGCCCCAGGTTCTTCACGAAAATCTTCGAGCGCCGCTCGTAGTTGTAGAGTTCCTGCTTGCGCTGCGGCAACTGGTCGACTGAAGTTTCCACAAAACCACGCTCCTCAAACCATTGCCCGGTGCGTGTGCTGAGCAAAAACAGGCGGCGGATGCCACGCTGCCGTGCATGGTATTCCACGTGGCGGAGCAGACTGTCACCGCGGCCAAAATTGCGGTGTACCGGGTTGATCGCCAGACAGGCAAGCTCGGCAGACCCCTCTTCGGTAAAGGGGTAGAGCGCCACGCTGCCAATGATCTCGTCCTGGTATTCGAGCACCCAGAAGCGGCTGATTTCCTGCCGCAGCAGATCCCGGTCGCGACGGACCAGGATGCCGTCCGCTTCGAGTGGCTCGATCAACGCGATCAGGCCGGGCACGTCGGCATCGGTGGCGGCGCGCATCACATCAGGAATATCCGGCCGCACCATGGTGCCCACCCCTTCGCGGGTGAACAGTTCCTGGATCAGGGCGCCGTCGACATGGCGGCTGATCAGGTGCGTGCGCGCCACGCCATTGCGGCACGCGCGCACCGCGCAGGGCAGAAAGATGCGCACGTCTTCGGACTGGGCCGGCTGATCCTGCAGCAACTGCTCAGCTCCGCTGGCCGACAATTCGCTCACCACCAGGTTGAGCACGTCGCGTGCGCCGGAGGCCTCACACAAAAAGATCAGTTTGTCGGCTTCCAGCGCCACCGCGGCAGATGTGGCCACGTCTTCCAGCGTGAGGTTGAAGATTTCTCCCGTGGGTGAGTAGCCCAGCGGCGGCAGCACCACGATCTCATCGTCTTCCAGCCGGCGGCGGATGCCGATGGCATCCACCTTGCGGACAAAGCCGGTGTGCTGGAAATCGACGCCGTCCACCACCCCCACCGGCCGCGCCGTGATGAAATTGCCGCTGGCTACCCGGATATCCGAACCGGCCATGGGAGAATCCGCAACCGCGCGCGACAGCAGGGCCTCGATCTCGAGGCAGACGGCACCGGCGGCCTCCACCACGCAGCGCAGGCTGGCGTCATCGGTCACCCGACGATCGCCGGCCATCTTCGGCACGATGCCGCGCTCGGCCAGCCGCGCATCGATCTGCGGGCGGGCACCGTGCACCAATACCAGTTGCACGCCCAGGCTTTCGAGCAGATTGAGGTCGTGCACCACGTCGATGAAGCGCCCGTCGGTCAGGCACTCACCACCGAACGCAATCACGAACGTGCGGTTGCGGAAGGCATGGATATAAGGTGCCGCGGCGCGGAACCAGTCAACGAAAGTTTCGGAGGGGTCGCTCATTCCACGATTATAGGGCCAGTGGCCCGAAAATCGCCGTGCCAGGCCTGCAGTGCAGCCAGGGCGGCCAGCGCCGCCGTTTCGGTCCGCAGGATGCGCGGCCCCAGCCGGACACCGACAAAACCTGCAGCGTCGAGTTGCGCCACCTCGGCCGGATCAAAACCACCCTCCGGCCCGACGGCCAACACCACACCCTGCGCAAGCAGTTCAAGCGCCGCCACATCCAGCGTGGCCTCCGGTGCCAGCCGCAGGCGCAGGGCACCCACGGGCAGGCCAGCAATCCACTGTGCCAGGGTATGCTGGCCGTCGACGCGCGGCACCCGCACCCGGCCGGACTGCTCACAGGCCGCCACCACCACACCCTGCCAGTGCGCCAGTCGCTTGGCGCCACGTTCGGCATCGAGTCGCACCAAGGAACGCTGCAGGGCCAGCGGCGTGAGCGCCGACACGCCGAGCTCCACCGATTTCTGCAGCACCAGATCAAATTTGTCGGCTTGACTCAGCCCTTGCCCAAGCCAGACCGGCAAGGGAGATTCCACCGCCGGAAAGCGCGCCGGCCCCGGCAGCACGCTGGCGCTGTCCTTGCCGGTCACCGTGAGTTCTGCCAGATACTCTGCACCGCTGCCGTCAAACAGGACGACGGCCGTGCCGGTTTGAAGGCGCAGCACGCGCACCGCATGGTGGGCCGTGGGCGCCGGCAGGTTCAACGGGACGCCGGCTGAAACCGGCAGCGGACAATGGAAACGCGGAGTATGCATACGCGTACGGAAGGCTTGGCTGGGCATGGTAGCATGGCGTTTTAGGCTTTTTTGGTTACTCCGGATGGCGCTACCCCCCGCCACCCCGACCGGAGACGCGGCGGTCACCCCGCCTGTCTTGTCCACGCCTGCCACAGGCGATGCCGGCCGGGACGTGCTCGCCCGCGTGATCGAAGCCACCAAACGGGTGGCCCGGCAGGAAATCATGCCGCGCTATCTGAACGTGGCCCGCCACCGCAAGAGCGACGGCAGTGTGTTCACGCAAGCCGACCTCGCCGCGCAGGAAGCCCTGGTGCGCGAACTGCAGGCCATTGCCAATGTGCCCGTACTGGGTGAAGAGATGGGCGCCTCGGCCCAGCGGGCGCTGTGGGAAGCGGGCGATGACGGCGTCTGGTGCGTTGATCCGATCGACGGCACCTCGAATTTCGTCAACGGCATCCCCTATTTTGCAGTGTCAGTTGCCCTGGTGCGACAGGGTCGGCCGGAACTCGGCGTGGTCTACGACCCGGTGGCCGACGAATGCTTCTATGCGCAAAAAGGCGGTGGTGCCTTCCTGAATGGTGAAGAGCTTCCGATCCTGCCGGGCGTACCGACGCTGCGCGAAGCGGTGGCGCAAGCCAACCTGAAGCGGCTGCCGCGCGAACTCTCGCTCATGTTGGGCCATCGCCCACCTTATGCCTCACACCGTAATTTTGGCGCGAGCACGCTGGAGTGGTGCTACGTGGCGGCCGGCCGTTTCGACGTGTACGTCCACGGCGGTCAAAAACTTTGGGACTACGCAGCCGGAGTGCTGATCCTGCAGGAAGCCGGCGGCCATGTCAGCGGTCTTTACGACGACGACTTCTGGGCCGAAGACCCCTTCCAGCGCTCGGTGATTGCCGCCTTGCGCGGCGATGTATTCGACGACTGGCGCGCCTGGAACCGCCTGCACCTGCAGGACCGGGACTGAACGCTCAGGTCTGGCAGAACTCGGCAATCACCGTTTCGGCGCTCTCCAGCAAATACGTCTTGAACGCCCGCGCCACCGGTGGCAGGCGCTTTTCCTTCAGGTGCACCAGGTGCCAGTCGCGCACCACGGGCAAACCCTGCACCGGCAGCACCAGCAGGCGCCCGGTTTCCAGCTCCAGCCGCAGCGTATGCAGCGACAACAGACTGATCCCCATGCCGGCGATCACCGCCTGCTTGATGGTTTCATTGCTGCTCATTTCCATGCGTGCCTGCATCTTCAGGCCGTGCTCGGTGAACAGGCGCTCCAGCACCTGACGGGTGCCAGAACCCTTCTCGCGCAGGATCAGCGGCTCCTCGGCCACCCGCGCCACCGACAGGCGCTTGGCGTTGGCAAACCGGTGTCCCGGCGGCGCGACAAATACGTGCGGATTGCGCGCAAACGCTTCGGAACTGACCGACACCTCGGCGGGCGGGCGGCCCATCACCACCATGTCCACATCATTTTCGGCCAACTGCTCGAGGATCCGTTCGCGATTACCCACGGTCAGGCGCAACTGCACATCGGGGTGGGCGTGACAGAAGCGTGCCAGGATCATCGGCATGAAGTACTTGGCAGTGCTGATGATGGCAATGTCCAGCCGGCCGCGTACCCCCTGCCGCAAGCTCTCCATCGCCTCCTTGGTTTCGCGCAGCTGGCGCGCCACCACCCGGCAATGGTGGTGCAGTTCCTCGCCCGCCTCGGTAAGGTGGATCTTCTTGCCCACCTGCTCCAGCAAGGGCAGGCCTACGGTTTCTTCCAGCTGACGGATCTGCATCGATACCGCCGGTTGGGTCAGGTGCAGTTCCTCGGCGGCACGTGAAAAGCTGAGCAGTCGGGCCACCGACTCGAAAATCTGCATCTGGCGAAAAGTGAAGTGCACGGCGGACTCGACGGGAGGATGAATGCGTGCTGATCATAGGGGCATCACCGGATGCACCACAACTTGCAACGCACCATTCCGCTCGTTTCCACCCGTTTCCGCTCGGCAGCGCACAAGCAACCCGCCATCAGTCTTGATAAACTCTCGGTTTCAGATCGGTAACAACACCGGCATCCACTCCGCGGAGACCTTTCCAGATGGCCCTGATTTCCCTGCGTCAACTGCTCGACCACGCTGCTGAACACACTTACGGCGTGCCGGCGTTCAACGTCAACAACCTCGAGCAGTTTCAGGCCATCCTGCAGGCCGCCGACCAGACCCGCAGCCCGGTGATCCTGCAAGCCTCGGCAGGCGCGCGCAAATACGCCGGCGAGCCGTTCCTGCGCCACATGCTGCTGGCCGCCATCGAGCAGTACCCGCACCTGCCGATCGTGATGCACCAGGATCACGGCGCCAGCCCGGCCGTGTGTCAGCGTTCGATCCGCTCGGGTTTTTCCAGTGTGATGATGGACGGATCGCTGCGCGAAGACATGAAGACGCCTGGCGACTACGAATACAACGTGAGCGTCACCAAGCTGGTGGTCCGCATGGCGCATGCCTGCGGCGTGTCGGTGGAAGGCGAACTGGGCTGCCTGGGTTCGCTGGAGTCCGGTCTGGCCGGCGAGGAAGACGGCTCGGGTGCAGAAGGCGTGCTGTCGCACGAGCAGATGCTGACCGACCCGGAAGAAGCGGCGCGCTTCGTGCAGGACACCGGCGTGGATGCGCTGGCGATTGCGATTGGCACTTCGCATGGCGCCTACAAGTTCACCCGCAAGCCCACCGGTGACATCCTGGCCATCGACCGGATCAAGGAAATCCACGCCCGCATTCCCAACACCCACCTGGTGATGCACGGCTCCAGCTCGGTGCCGCAGGAGTGGTTGAAGGTGATCCGCGAGAATGGCGGCGAGATGAAAGAAACCTACGGCGTGCCGGTGGAGGAGATTCAGCAGGGCATCAAATTTGGTGTGCGCAAGATCAATATCGACACCGACATCCGCCTGGCCATGACGGGGGCTCTGCGCTTGGCATTCAACCAGGACCGCAGCGAGTTCGATCCGCGTAAGTACATGAAGCATGCCACGGCCGCCGCTGCCGGCATCTGCAAGGATCGCTTCGAAGCGTTTGGCTGCGCCGGCATGGCCGATCGCATTGTGCCGCTGCCGCTCGAAACCATGGCCGAGCGCTACCTCAAAACCGGTCAGTAAGCGCCAGCCCGAAGCGCCGCCACCGGCCGCCACCCGGGCGCATCACGCGGACCCGTCACCCGAAATTCACGCCTGCGGAGCCTGTCTTGTCGATTGCCCACCCTGTGATTGCAGTGACCGGCTCCTCGGGAGCCGGCACCACCTCGGTCAAACGCACCTTCGAACACATTTTCCGCCGCGACGGCATCAATGCCGCCTACGTGGAGGGCGACAGCTTTCACCGCTTCGACCGCGATGGCATGAAAAACGCCATCACCGAGTCGGAGCGGGTGGGCGGCAAACCGGTGTCGCACTTCGGGCCCGAGGCCAACCTGTTCGAAGAACTGGCCGAACTGTTCCGCTGCTACGGCGACGAAGGTACCGGCAAGGTCCGCCACTATGTGCACGACGATGCCGAGGCGATGATCTACGACCAGCCGCCCGGCACCTTCACTGAATGGGAAGACCTGCAACCTGGCACCGACTGCCTGCTCTATGAGGGCCTGCACGGCGGTGCCGTCAGCCCCACCGCCAATGTGGCGCAGCACACCGACCTGCTGATCGGCGTGGTGCCGATCGTCAACCTGGAGTGGATCCAGAAAATCCACCGCGACACCAAGATGCGCGGCTACTCGCTGGAGGCAGTCACCCACACCATCCTGCGCCGCATGCATGACTACGTGCACTTCATCACGCCGCAGTTTTCGCGCACCCACATCAATTTCCAGCGCGTGCCGATCGTCGACACCAGCAATCCCTTTGTGGCGCGCGACATCCCCACCCTGGATGAAAGCCTGCTGGTGGTGCGCTTCCGCAATCCCAAGGGCATTCCGTTTCCTTACCTGCTCAGCATGATCAATGGCGCGTTCATGAGCCGGGCCAACTGCATCGTGGTACCGGGCGGCAAGATGGAGCTGGCCATGCAGCTGATCCTCACGCCGATGGTGCAGCAGCTGCTGGAAAACCGGGCGCGCGGTGTGCGCACATTTGCCGAGGTGTTTCCGAGCCGGGTTTGAACGTGCGGCCAAGGTGGCGGATAATGCCGGGTTATTCCATTCATCAGCGCCACTGATCACCACACCATGACTGTTGCTACCCGGGATCTTGCGAACGCCTTGCGCGTCCTTGCCATGGACGCCGTCCAGAAGGCCAACTCCGGACATCCCGGCATGCCGATGGGCATGGCCGACATGGCCGAGGCACTGTGGAACCGTCACCTCCGGCACAACCCGGCCAATCCGCACTGGGCCGACCGTGACCGCTTCGTGCTGTCCAATGGGCATGGCTCCATGCTGATCTATGGCCTGCTGCACCTGACCGGCTACGACCTCAGCATTGACGACCTGAAGGCCTTCCGGCAAATGCATTCCAAAACGCCGGGGCATCCCGAATATGCCATCACGCCGGGCGTGGAGACCACCACCGGCCCCCTGGGTCAGGGACTCGCCAACGCGGTGGGCATGGCAGTGGCTGAGCGTATCCTCGCTGCCGACTTCAACCGCCCAGGTCACACCGTGGTTGATCATCACACGTATGTCTTTCTGGGCGACGGTTGCCTGATGGAGGGCATTTCGCACGAGGCGTGTTCGCTGGCGGGCACCCTGCAGCTCTCCAGGCTGATTGCCTTGTACGACGACAACGGCATCTCGATCGACGGCAATGTGCAGGGCTGGTTTGCCGACAACACGCCAGAGCGCTTCCGCGCCTACGGCTGGAACGTGATCGCGCCCATCGATGGCCATGACGCCGAAGCCGTGTCCGCCGCCATTGCGCAGGCCAAACTGGCCGACAAGCCCACACTGATCTGCTGCCGCACCACCATCGGCAAGGGTTCCCCGGCCAAGGCGGGCAGCGCCGATTCGCACGGGTCGCCGCTGGGTGACAAGGAAATTGCCGCCACCCGCGAAGCCCTGGGCTGGACGGCGGGTCCCTTCGAGATTCCGGCTGACATCGCCGCAGCCTGGAATGCCCGTGCCCGCGGTGCCGCTGTAGAAAGCGAATGGAATACCCGGTTCGCCGCCTACCAGCAGGCGCATCCGGAACTGGCCAGCGAGTTCACCCGACGCCTGTCCGGCGACCTGCCAGCCAACTGGCAGGCCACCGTGCAAGCGCTGGAAGACCAGGTGCGCACCAAGGGCGAGACCATCGCCACCCGCAAGGCCTCGCAGAACGCCATCGCAGCGCTTGCCCCGGCACTGCCCGAATTCGTAGGCGGCTCGGCCGACCTCACAGGCAGCAACCTGACCAACTGGCCGGGCATGCACACCTTCACCGCTACCACCGGGGGCAATTACGTCAACTACGGCGTACGCGAATTCGGCATGAGCGCCATGATGAACGGCATGGCACTGCACGGCGGCGTGCTGCCGTTTGCCGGCACCTTCCTCACCTTCAGCGACTACGCGCGCAACGCATTGCGCATGACCGCACTGATGAAACTGGGGGTGATCTTTGTCTACACCCACGATTCGATCGGCCTGGGTGAAGACGGCCCCACCCATCAGCCGGTGGAGCATGTCGCCAGCCTGCGCCTGATGCCCAACATGGACGTGTGGCGTCCCGCCGACACGCTGGAAAGCGCGCTCAGCTGGGTGTGCGCCGTGGAGCGCAATGATGGCCCCAGTTCGCTGGTGTTCAGCCGCCAAAACCTGCCATATCTGGCCGACAGCGCACGCACAGCCGCCGACATCCGCAAGGGTGGCTATATATTGCGCGAGCCCGCGGGTGGCACTGCAGTGGCAGTGATCATCGCGACCGGCTCCGAAGTGGCACTGGCCATGCAAGCGCAGGACGCACTGGCGGCCGATGGCGTTCACGTCCGCGTGGTGTCGATGCCCAGCACCACCGTGTTCGACCGTCAGGATGCCGCATGGCAGGCGCAGGTGCTGCCGCGCGGCCTGCCGCGCGTGGCTGTCGAGGCTGGTGTCACCGGCCTGTGGCACAAGTACGTGGGACTGGAAGGCCGCGTGATCGGCATCGATACCTACGGCGAGTCGGCACCGGCCGCCACCCTGTTCAAGCATTTTGGTTTCACTGTGGAACGTGTGGCGGAAGCCGTGCGCGCCGTCCTGTCCTGAGGAGTCTGACCCCATGAGCATCAAGGTTGCCATCAATGGCTATGGCCGCATCGGCCGCAACATCCTGCGCGCACTTTACGAATCCGGCCGCAACGGCGAGATCCAGATCGTGGCGATCAACGATCTGGGCAATGCCGAGACCAATGCCCACCTCACCCGTTATGACACCGCGCACGGCCGGTTCGGTTTTCCGGTGGAAGTGGATGGTGGCGACCTGATCGTCAAGGGGGATCGCATCAAGGTGTTTGCACAGCGCAATCCGGCCGACCTGCCCTGGGGCGACCTTGGCATCGACGTGGTGCTGGAATGTACCGGCCTGTTCACCAGCAAGGAAAAGGCCGGCCTGCACCTGCAGGCGGGTGCCAAAAAAGTACTGATCAGCGCACCCGGCGGCAAGGATGTCGATGCCACGGTGGTGTTCGGTGTGAACCACGACGTGCTGCGCGCCAGTCACACCGTGGTGTCAAATGCCTCGTGCACCACCAACTGCCTGGCCCCGCTGGTCCATCCGCTGCACCAGACCTTGGGCGTGGTGAAGGGACTGATGACAACCATCCACTCCTACACCAACGACCAGGTGCTGACGGACGTCTACCACTCTGACCTGCACCGCGCCCGTTCGGCCACCATGTCGATGATCCCGACCAAGACCGGCGCCGCTGCGGCGGTGGGTCTGGTGCTGCCAGAACTCAATGGCAAGCTCGACGGTTTTGCCGTGCGCGTGCCCACCATCAACGTGTCGATGGTCGACCTGACCTTTGAAGCGGCGCGCGCCACCACGGTGGAAGAAGTGAACAGCATCATGAAGGCCGCTTCCGAAGAGGGCCCGCTGAAGGGCATCCTGAAATACAACACCGCGCCGCTGGTGTCGGTCGACTTCAACCATGACCCGGCCAGCAGCACTTTTGATGCCGGCCTCACCAAGGTGTCAAACGGCAACCTGGTCAAGGTGTTGTCGTGGTACGACAACGAGTGGGGGTTCAGCAACCGCATGCTGGATACCACCGCCGCGTGGATGGCCGCCAAGTGAGCGACGCGCCCCGCTTCATCCGCATGGCCGATCTGGCACTGACCGGCCAGCGTGTGCTGATCCGTGCCGACCTGAATGTGCCGATGGAAAACGGGCGCATCACTGACGACACGCGTATCCGCGCCAGCCTGCCTGCGATCCGCCATGCGCTGCAGGCCGGGGCGCGCGTCTTGCTGATGTCGCATCTGGGCCGGCCCGTGGAGGGCAGCTTTGACGCCGCCCTGTCATTGGCCCCGGTGGCCGAGCGACTGGCCCAACTGCTTGAACGGCCGGTCTACCTGCACCAGGGGGCCCTGGAAGGCGCGCGCGCCGAACCAGGCCAGCTGGTGCTGCTGGAGAACGTGCGCTTCCGCAAGGGCGAAAAGAAGGATGATGCCAACCTCGCGAGGACCTACGCGGCCTTGTGCGACATTTACGTGATGGATGCCTTTGGCACGGCGCACCGCGCCGAAGCCAGCACCCATGGCGTGGGTCTGTATGCGCCGGTGGCCTGCGCCGGCCCGTTGCTGGCCGCCGAACTCGATGCCCTGGCGCGTGCCCTGCACGCCCCCAAGGCGCCGCTGGTGGCGATTGTGGGCGGCTCGAAGGTCAGCACCAAGCTGTCGGTGCTGACCGAACTGGCCGGCCGCGTGGACCGCCTGATTGTGGGTGGCGGTATTGCCAACACCTTTATCCTGGCCGCCGGCGGACGTATCGGCAAATCCCTGGCCGAAGCTGACCAGGTGGACGTGGCCAAGGGCATCCTGGCGGCCATGGCCGAGCGTGGCGCCGACGTGCCGATCCCCACCGACGTGGTGGTAGGCAAGGCTTTTTCGGCAGACGCCGAGGCGGTGGTGAAGAAAGTCAGTGAAGTGACCGATGACGACATGATTTTCGATATTGGTCCCGACACCGCCGCGCGCCTGGACGCCATCATCGCAAGCGCGGGCACCATCGTGTGGAACGGCCCGGTGGGCGTGTTCGAGTTCGAGCAGTTCTCGCACGGCACTGCCAGCATGGCGCGCGCCATTGGTGCCAGTGCCGGCTTCAGCATTGCCGGCGGCGGTGACACCCTCGCGGCCATTTCCAAATTTGGCGTGGAAGACCAGATCTCCTACATTTCCACCGGCGGCGGTGCCTTCCTCGAATTCCTCGAAGGTAGCGCCCTGCCTGCAGTGACCATGCTGGAGCAACGCGCCAGCCCCTGAGCGCTGCCCTGCCACCCCCCGGCACCGCCGGTGACGGGGACAGGCTCTGTTTTGTTGCCCCGACAGCAAGGCGATCCCTTGCTGTCGGTTAGTTGTGTCACCCCACCCTCGGAGAACACCAGAAAATGACACGCCGCACCAAGATCGTTGCCACCTTAGGGCCTGCATCGAGTTCGCCAGAGGTGCTCGAGCGCATGTTCCGCGCCGGGGTGGACGTGGTCCGCCTGAATTTCTCGCATGGCACCGAAGCCGACCACATCGCGCGTGCAGAGGCTGTGCGCGCCGTCGCCGAAAATATCGGCTGGACCGTGGGTATCCTGGCGGACCTGCAGGGTCCGAAAATCCGCGTAGGCAAATTCGAAAATCAGCGCATCACACTGGCCACCGGCGACACGTTCCTGCTCGACGCCGAATGCAAGCTGGGCAATCAGGAGCGGGTGGGCCTGGATTACCCCGAGCTGCCCAATGACGTGCGTATGGGCGACACCCTGCTGCTCGACGACGGCAAGATTGAACTGGTGGTACTGAAGGTAGTGGGGCCCGTGGTTCACACCGAAGTGGTGCAGGGTGGCGTGCTCTCCAACAACAAGGGCATCAATCGTCGCGGCGGCGGTCTGACCGCCCCGGCACTGACGGACAAGGATTACGAAGACATCCGCACAGCGGCCAAGATGAAAGCCGATTTCCTGGCTGTCTCCTTTCCGCGCTCGGGCGAAGACATCCGCGAGGCACGTACCCTGATGCGCGCTGCCGGCGGCAACGCCATGATCATGGCCAAGATCGAACGTGCCGAGGCCATCGAAGCCCTCGACGACATCATCGATGCCAGCGACTGCATCATGGTGGCGCGCGGCGATCTGGCGGTGGAAGTCGGTGACGCCGCCGTGCCGGCGTTGCAAAAACGCATGATCCGTGCCGCCCGCCGCAAGAACAAGGCGGTAGTGACGGCCACCCAGATGATGGAGTCGATGATCTCCAGCCCGGTGCCGACCCGCGCCGAAGTGTCGGATGTGGCCAATGCGGTGATTGACGGTACCGATGCCGTGATGCTGTCGGCCGAATCAGCGGTGGGCCAGTTCCCGGTGGAAACCGTGACCGCCATGGCGCGGGTGTGCCTTGAGGCCGAAAAGGAGGTGTTTGCGCATGCCCTGCATCAGGACGCGCCGCTGGAACGCCAGATCAACCAGGTGGAAATGGCCATCTCACATGCCGTGGTCTACACCGCACGCAACCTGCAGGTGAAGGCAATCGCCGCGCTGACCCAGAGCGGCACTACGGCACGCTACATGTCGGCGATGGACGCCGATGTGCCGATTTACGCCATGACGCCTTCGGCCGAAACCCAGCGCAAGATGACGCTGCTGCGCGGCGTGTATCCGGTGGCCTTCCACCATTCCAATCAGGCCGATGCGGTGATCCGCGAAGCCGAAGCCGGCCTGAAGGCGCTTGGTGCCGTGCAGAATGGCGACCTGATCGTACTGACCATTGGCGAACCGATTGGCAAGCCCGGCGGCACCAACACCATGAAAATCATTCGCGTGGGCAGCCACGGCTGACCTGCACCACCTGCTGCGCTGCGTCGCGCCGACGTCGGCCGCCCGGATAGCCCAGCACCCTTCACCTGAGAGCACGCCCAGAATGCAACATCCGCATCCCCCGATCTTTGAATCGCAGATTTCCAGCTTGCCCCTGATTGCGCGCGGCAAGGTTCGTGACATCTACGCGGTGGGCGACGACAAGCTGCTGCTGGTGACCACCGACCGCCTGTCTGCGTTTGATGTGGTTTTTCCCACCCCGGTGCCCGGCAAGGGACGCATCCTGAACAGCCTGTCGAACTTCTGGTTCGACAAGCTGGGCCACATCGTCCCGAATCACCTGACTGGCATCGACCCGGAGTCGGTGGTGGCACCCGACGAACGCAGCCAGGTGGAAGGCCGCGCCATCGTCACCCACCGGCTGAATGCGCTGCCGCTCGAGGCGGTGGTGCGCGGCTATATAGAAGGTTCGGGCTGGAAGGAATATCAGGAAAGCCAGACCGTATGCGGCATCGCGCTGCCCGCCGGACTGCAGCGCGCCGACCGCCTGCCCGAGCCGATTTTCACCCCGGCGACCAAGGCGGCGGTGGGTGATCACGACGAGAACATTTCGTTTGCGCGTGCTTGCGAACTGGTCGGCACCGATCTCGCCACCCAGGTGCGTGACGTGGCGCTGGCCCTCTATCAGGCGGCCGCCGCCTTCGCACTTGGCCGCGGCATCATCATTGCTGATACCAAGTTTGAGTTTGGCACCGATGCCAGCGGCCGACTGGTGTGGATCGACGAAGCGCTCACGCCCGACTCCTCACGTTTTTGGCCGCAGGCTACCTATCGCGGCGGCACCAGCCCGGACAGCTTCGACAAACAGTTCCTGCGCAACTGGCTGGAAACCACCGGCTGGAACAAGACGCCGCCAGCCCCGGTGTTGCCCGACGAGATCGCCTTTGGGACCGCATCGCGTTACCAGGAGGCCCTGGACCGACTGGTCGGATAAGTCCTCAACCCGCCTGGCTGGTCTGGTCGGGCGCCAGAGGCACCCTTTCGTGGGTGGATATCAGCGTTCGCCCAAAGACTCGTCGAGGGTCTTCAGCAGCGGCTTGAGCAGGTAGCGCAGCACGGTGTTCTTGCCGGTCTTGATTTCCACCGTGGCGGTCATACCGGCGATCAGGTCGAACTTCTGGTTCGGCCGGTTCCGGAAAGTGCGGCCGCGGGTTTTCACGTGCACGCGGTAGTAGCTCTGTTCGCCTGGCGTTGCGCTGCGGGACTCCTCCACCAGGGTGTCCGGTGAGATGTAGGTCACTTCGCCATCCAGCGTGCCGTAAACGGTGTAATCGTACGCATCGATCTTGACGTTGGCTGGCATGCCTGCAGCGATGAAGGCGATGTCAGCCGGCCTGATCTTGGCCTCTACGATCAGGGTGTCCTCGTTGGGTACGATCTGCATCAGTTCGTCGCCGGCCCGCAACACACCGCCCTGGGTGGTAACACGTACATTCTTCACTACCCCGCCGAGTGGCGCGCGAATCAGCAGGCTGTCTACCACACTGCGGCGGGCCGCCATCTGCTGCCGGGTGCCTGCCAGTTCGTCCTCGGCGTGCGCCAGCTCCTGCTGGGCGTCCTGCAGGTACTTGTTGCGACGGTTTACCTGACTGGCTTCCAGTTCAGCCACCTGCCGGCGCAGCTTGAGCACGTCGGACTGGGCGATGTCACCATTGGCCAGCAGCTTCTCGTTCATCGCCAGTTCCTGTCGCGCAAACTCCAGGCTCTGACCGATGGCGGCCACCTCTTCCTTCAAAGCAGACTGACGGCGCTGATACAGCTGGGTCTGTGCCTGCACGATGTCCGGATAGGCGCGCAGATCGGGCGGAAAGACCAGCGCCCCGCCCAGCACTTCGGCGCGCAAGCGCGCGATTGACGCCCGCAGCGACTTGCCCTTGGCATCCGACTCCAGATAGCTGGCCTCGGTGCGCGCCGGGTCCAGCCGGGCCAGCACCTGTCCGCGCTCCACCACATCGCCTTCGTGCACCTTCAATTCGGCCAGCACGCCGCCATCCACGGCCTGAATCACCTGGGTACGACTGCTGGCAATGATCTGGCCAGTGCCGCGGGTGATCTGGTCGATAGCGGCATAGCGCGCCCAGGCCACGAAGGCCACCAGCGCCAGCACGATCGTCCAGAGCACGATGCGCGCAGGCACGTTAGAGGGAACCTTGCCAGGTTGGGTGTGATCCGGTCCGTCCGTGAGAGTGCTCATGCTGACACCGCCGCGGCAGGCATCAAGGCATTCTGCAACTGCCTGAGCACCGCGTCGCGCTCGCCATCAAGCACTACCCGCCCCCGATCCACCACAAGCACCCGCTGCACCAGTGCCAGCAGCGCCGGCTTGTGAGTGACCAGCACCAGGGTCTGATCGGCACGCAGGAATCCACCAAGGCGCTGAATCAGGCCGTTTTCGCTTTGTGGATCCAGCGAGGCCGTCGGTTCATCGAGCAGCAGCAGCGGGGCATTCTGCAGCAGGGCGCGCGCCAGTCCCACCAATTGGCGTTGGCCACCCGACAGGCCTCGCCCGCCCTCGCTGATCTCAAGACCGATACCACGCGGATGCGCCTGTATCAGGCGATCCAGACCGGTGAGTTGTGCCACCTGCAGCAGGTCGGCATCACTGGGCGCGCGCAGCCCCAAACCCAGGTTGTCGCGCAGCGTGCCATTGAACAGGCGCACATCCTGCGTCAGATAGGCGATGGCAGCACGTAACTGCGGTGGCGCCAAGTGCTGCTGATCGATGCCATCGAGGAACGCCCGGCCCTGTCCGGGCTTGTACAACCCCGACATCAGCTTGAGCAAGGTGCTCTTGCCAGAGCCGGAAGGACCGATAATTGCCACCCGCTCACCCGGCTGGATACGCAACGCGGGCACGTCGATGGCCGTCACCTGCTGACCATAGGAAAACTGCACCGCCTCCAGCCGCAGGTCGCCTTTCAGGGTCTCCACCTGCACCGGCTGCACGCCGGCCTCACCGTCCTGCGGCCGGGCCATCAGGTCATCCAGCGCGATCAGCGCCTGCCGCGCGTTGTGCCAGCTCACCATCAGGCTGGTAAGTTGGGTGATCGGACCAAACACCCGGCCAGAGAGGATCGAGCAGGCAATCAAGGCACCCTGAGTCATGTGCCCGGCGCCAATCTCATAGACCCCGGTCACGATCAGGAAGACATAGCTGACCTGCTGGATGGCGCCCGCCAGCGTGCCGGCCAGATTGGACAGGTTGCGCACCCGCACGCCTACCCCGCCAATCAGCACCGACAAGGTGGCCCAACGGCGGTTGAACCATCCGGTGCCGCCCGCCGCCTTGATCACTTCGGCCCCGTCGATCGACTCGATCAACAAGCCATTGCGAATGGTCGATTCGCGCATGTATTGCGCCGACAGGTGGCCCAGCCGCCATTGCACAGCCAATCCCACGAGCAGCGCAGAGGGAAGGGCAATCAGCGGTACCAGTGCCATCGGCAGTCCGCCGAGCAACCCGATCACGGCAACAAACAGCAGCGCGAAGGGCGCATCGGCAAGTGCATACAGGGTAGTGGAAGTGAGGAAGGTCTTGACCGCATCAAAGTCGCGAATTTGCGCAGCGAAGGTACCCACGGTCTGCGGCCGCGCGTCCATGCGGATTGCCTGCGCACGCTCGAAGAACGCCTGCGACAGGCTGAGCTCGATTTCCTTGCCATGGCTGTCGAGCAGATGGCCCCGCGCCAGTTTCAGCACCACATCGAACAGCACGGTGAGCAGCACCCCACCGGCCAGCACCCACAAGGTCTGGTAAGCCTGATTGGGCACCACGCGGTCGTAGACCTGCATGGCGAACAATGAGGACACCAGCGCCAGCACATTGATCAGCGCAGTGGCCAATGCAGCATCCAGGAATACCCGCCAGTGGCGCCACAAGGTGCGCCGGAACAGGGCGAGGGCCTGACCGCGGACCGGGAGGTTTGCAGAGGGGATCATGGACATGTCCGTATGGGAAAAGTGATCTGGCGGCGCACGCTCAATGCTGCACCGGAAGGGTGGCAGTCGAGGCGTCATCCTGCAGCACGCCGGAGGGCTCAGGGCGGGCGGGCGCTGCCTCGCCAGGTGCCGTTGCCCCCAGCAGGGTGCGGATCCTTTCCAGCGGCAGCACATCCGCCAGATCGGCACTCAGGCTGGCGCGGGTGGGAAGTTCGCCGGCTTGTGCTTCACCACCCAGAGCGGCGGCATTGCCGGCCAGCACCTCGGTCCGATAGATGTTGGACTGGCTGGCGTAGTACGCGTCCACAAACGACAGCTGGGTCTGGCTGGACTCCCGCTGCGCATTCAGTACATCCAGCCAGGAGCGTTTGCCCGCTTCATACTGGCGCACGAATGACTGCACGATCTCTGCATTGGAACTGCGCAACTGTCCCAGCAGCGCCAACTGCTCGGTGGCCACCACGGCGTCGTTCCATAACTGGCGAGCCCGGTCTTCAATTTCCAGCCGCGCACGCATCTGGTCCTGCACCGCGGCGTCCCGACGTGACTGCGACGCCTTGTAGCCGCTCAGGGCCGACAGGCCGGCACCGGGCTGAAACTCCACTGCCAGATACACGCGCGTGTCGGAATATTCGACCGGCTGGCTGGAACGCACATGCTGCAGTCGCAGTTCAATTTGCGGAGCCGCCGCCCCCAGGGCGCTTTCGGCATCATGCCCGGCCGCCTGCGCTTCGGCGGTCAGCCGCACCAACGTGGGCGAATGCGCCAGGCTGGCATCCACCAATGTGGTTTCGGTGGCATAAGCCAGGGTGCGTTCCTGCGGGTTCTGCAGCAGGGTAAGCGGCTCGTTGATCAAGCTGCGCAGGGTGCTGTCGGCCTTATGCCGTTGCGCCTCGGTTTGCGCCAGGTCGCTGCGCGCCTGATCCAGCCGGTTACGCGCCAGCAGGAAATCGCTGGTGGAAGCCACTCCGGCGTGCTGACGGCGTTCCATGGTGGCGCACAGTTTTTCGTGCGCGATCACGTTATCGACGGCCACCAGGCGGCGGTCACGCGCGCGCAGCACCTCAAAATAGGCACCAATCACCTGCTCCTGGATCTGCTGTACGGCTTCGTCAGTGCCGGCTTTACCAGACTGCAGCCGCGATTGTGCAGCGTCGATCGCGGCGGTGATCCGGTTGAAGGTATAAACGGGCTGGTTGAGCGTCAGCGTCTGCTGGCGAGTCCCTCCACCCAGCAACGCGGAATCGACGGCCACGCTAGGCAGGCGGCCATATTCCGCACCGTCCAGTGCATGATTGGCCGCCTGCCAACGCGCCTGCGCACCGCTCACCAACGGATGGTTGTGTGCGGCTAGTTGCAGGGCGCGCGCCAGCGACAACGTGCCGGTCAGGGCGCCCGCGGCAGCCTCCCCTGTCGGCACCCCGGAGAGAGTGGGTTTGCTTGCGACCAGCGGCGCCTGCCCCACTGCATCCCGCAGCGGCGGCATAGTCACCGTGTCTGCCCAGGCAAGGCCGCAACAGCCGATGACGCCGATCAGCAGGCCGCTGACGTATCTGCGCGCCGCATGCTTGCGGCCTGCGTCAAGCCTGACATTCGAAGGGTGTTGCAGATTGATCACTGACGGATTCCAGCTCGAGGCATCCCCGGCAAAGCGCCAAGGATGCCTGAAATCTAGACCACGGCGGGAAAGCGCGCTTGAGGGATGATCAACTCACCTGTGAACTTGTAAGGTTGCGGATGTCCTCGTGAATCTGCGCCACCATGGCCACCTGCAGGTTTGCCGCTGCACCGGCGCCAGTGCCGGTGTTGGTGACCAGAAAAGCATCGATCACCCCCACCGGAGATCCCGATGGCGCCGTGGCCCCACCCGAGGTAGCAAGCGAACCAGGAGCGCCCACCAGGAACACCGCACTGGCACCAGCGCTCAGATCGACCCCGCCGTTGGAATGCAGATAGTTGAGCAAATCGGCGCTGTCATTGATAAACGGTACATTGCCCGGACTACCGTTGGTGCCTCCATCGGTCACCAGCTTGATGAAACCATGGTCCAGCAAGACGGGGGCTGTGCCAGCCTGACCCAGGAACAGTTGACTGGAAGCCAGGGTACCCGCCGAACTGAATGCATCGCCGGTGGCAGCAGCGGTTGCTGCAAAGCTGAGATCCTGACCGAAGCTGAAGTTGGGTACCCCCGGATTCGATGCTGCTTCGAAAGGCGCAAAGTTGAAATGCGCAAAGTTGTACAACTCGTCCACCTGAAAATCACCCGGACCGCCTACACCGGTAGCCATCAGGCTGTTGTCGGCCGCGCTGGTTTCCGTGAACTGGAAGGTTCCGTAATGCACCGCGCCACTGGCCCCGGCCGTGGTCAAGGTATCCGCAAAGGGCGATGGCTGGAACAGGGCATCGTAGCCAAAGGCGACCGCCGACTGGGTCTGGTCGGTGACCGTGAAATCACTGGCGACGTCCACCGGCGTGGCAACGGCAGCACTGGTGTCCACCAGCTGTACCGAATTCAGCTGCAGATTATGGATATTCACGGTGGCTTGCGCGTAGGTATCCGCCTGAATGGTGGCGAGGTCCGTCACGCTGACGGTCTGGTTCACGCCCGTCAGCAGCAGGGTGTCGTGATAGCCGTTCAAGCCGGTGGCGTCGACTGCGCTTGCGGTCAGATTGTTGCCATCCGCCACAAACGTCACGCCGTTTGCGGTGGCAATCTCGTGGGTCAGCGTCAGGCCACTGCCATGCAGAGTCAGGACGCTGACGTCGCCATTGAGCATCACCTGGTCCGCGGCACCGTTCACCGTCAGATTGAAGTCGATGATGGGCGCCGTTTGCGCATCCACGTTGATCAGGGCATTGGATCCGTTCACCGTGAATATGGCGTCGTCGCCAGCCAGCTGGATGGTCTGCGGGACAGCCGCAGTGAGATTCAACACATCATCGTAGTTACCGGTCGACACCAGCAGGCCACTCGGCAGGCTGGTGGTCATCACGACACCGGGCTGTGCCAGCGAGGTGGTTTCGGTGAATGACAGGTTGGCGCCGTCGGCGTTGAAGATGCTGGGCGCACCATAGTCCACATTGTGAATGACCTGCAGGTTGTCGCCATGCAGCGTGAGGGTGCCCGGGTCGCCTTCAAGGATGATGGTGCCCGCTGCAGGCGCGCTGCCGCCCGCAGTACCCGTCACCGGGGGCAGGTTACCCGAGGTGAGGGTGCCCACGTATCCATCCCCGTAAATGGTGATGTTGCTGCCCGGGTTCGTGCTGATGTTCACACTGGCATTGCCGGCCAGCAGCGCCGGATCGCCGGTAAGCGTATAGACGGTGATGGTATTTCCCACTGGCGACACCGGACCGCTGTCACTCGACGTGGCATCGATGGTGGTATTCATGGCAGAGACGGTCAGCGTGTTGTTGCCACTCACCGAATTCACCGTGAGGGCAACATTGCTGGCCAATCCGTTGCTGTCTGTGGCACCGCCAGTCACGGTGACGTTGGCTTGATCCCCGATGACGGCAATCGAGGCCTGATCCGCCATGGCAAACACATAGGCGTTGTCACCGGCCCAGGTCGTCACGAGGTCGTATACGTTGGCAATCAGGCTCACGTTGGCCGCCGGAGTGCTCGCCGTGTCCACCTTGACCGTGTCGGTCGGCGCGATGTTGGCCGCCCCGTTCAGGGTCAGGTTGACGGTGGCGCTGTTTTCCTGCTGCAAAACAAGATTGTTGCCATCGCCGTTCACTGTCAGCATCACAATTCCGCCCGGAATCGATGGATCAGCCGATTGCGCAATCGTTGTGTTGCTGGCGTTCATGGTGAACGTGCCACTCGATGCCACCACTTGCACCTGATTGCCGCTTGCACTGCCCGAGGGTGCATTGTCGATTAGCGTGAGATTCGCCGTCACCGGTGATGTCGACGCAGCAAGGCCAAGCGGATTGGTGATTGACGCTCCTATCTGCACCGTGTTGGCATCGCCAGTGACGGTGACCAGACTGTTGCCGGCACTCACCTGCACGGTGTTGCCGTTCCCGTTCACCTCGAGAATCGAGGAGCCTCCCGGATTTTGACCCGGAATCACCATTGCGGGATCGAACAGGGCGACTGTGTCGTAGCTGCCATTCACGGTATCGAATGAACCGGAGGCGCTCACCAGATTGATCACATTCGCCACCGCAGCGCCACTGAGGCCAGTGCTGTTGATGATCGCGCCTTGCGCCGCTACCAGGATTGTGTCGCTTACCCCGTCGGCCGTGCTCACCAGGGCAGATGACAGCAAACTGGTCACGATTTCGGAACTGATCATACCCGTCGTCGGGTCCACCTGCTCCACAGCGCTACCCGTCAGTTCGATGGTCGAGCCGGAACTGGCATTGGAACCCTGATTGCCGAGAGTCACTTCCGCTGTGTCAGTGGCCCGCACGGTCACTTGATGCACGCCATCACCCAAAACAATGGCGACGCTGCTTGCTGCGTCCTGCGTCACCGTGGCGGTGGCCGTCACCGTATTCACAGCTTCCGTTTGTGTACCCATCGCCAGGACCGCGGCAGGCCCGCTCGGCGCGTTCGTCGGCAGGACCGGAAGACCGGTGACGGCATCCAGCACAAGGGCAGGCCCAACCTGGAGGGCATCCGCGTGAATCTCAAGATTTGGGGCTGGCACGCCTGCCGTTGCCGGCACCAGATTGATCACCAGCGGAATCAGCACTGGAGTCCCGCTGCTGGTGTCGGTATTGAGGTGCAGCGCCACTTGCGTCGCATTTCCTTGCCCGTCGCTGCTGGTACTTTGGGCAATCACCAGGGTGGACTGACCGTTGATGGTGTTGAGGTCGTATTCTGCTAACGCAACGGGCGCCAATGCCGGGCCGCCGGCAGGGCTGGCGACAAGACTCAGGATGGTCTGACCGCTGGCAAGCGGTGCGCTTCCGTTGACCAGCGAGGAGTAGCCGGCCAGCGTGGTTTGCAATGGGGTAGTGCTGTTGCTCTCGCTGAAGGAATCCGTCTCGCCAGCCTGCCCGGTGTAAATGAGGCTGCGCGTGCTGCCGTCACTCGCGATGGTAAAAGCGTCAATGCCGGAAAGTGGCGGAGTGCTGTTGAGCACAAAGGTGCTGCTGACCACAGAAACCGTCGTATTACCCGCCGCATCGATCGCGCTCGCCGCGACGGTGACCACGCCATCACCGAGGGTGGCGACCTGCACGGGTGTCAGGGCAATCGTCTGTGCCAGCCCGGTGGCGGTGAAGCCTGGGATGGTAATCGAACCGCCACCAGCACCGGTCAGCGTCAGGTTTACGATCACCGGGACGGCGGTGGCAGCGGTCTGCAGGGTCACGGTGACGGCCCCGATTTCGGCCATCAGTGCCGTTTCAGTGCCGGTGGAATCGGCATTGGAGGTCAGCGCAACAATCGGCGTGACCGTGTCGACCAGTAGCTGGAGCGGAGCGCTGGTCGTGTCGGCTGTCCCTGCGGGATCGGTCTGGATAGCCGTGAGCTGATGCAGCCCATCGGACAATACGTCTGTGGCAATGGTGACGGTGCTGGTGCCGTCCGCGTTCTGCACCGTGGACAGGATGGTACCAATAGGGGTCTGGGTGCCGTCGAACAACTGCAGGCTGTTGCCCGTTTCCACGGTAAACGCCAGCGTCTGATTGTTCAGGTTGGTCTCGTAGACTCCCGCCGGCGTGACGTTGGCGACCGACTGTGGGGCTACATCGGCGATGGTCGAGGTGAGTACGGGCGCTGCGGGCACATGCGTATCCACCGTCACCGCATACGTGGTCGGGCTACCGGTTGTACCCGCCGAATCAGTTGCTGTGGCAACGATGGTGTTGAGGGTCGGTGTGTTAGCCGACGTGGCGTTCAGGGCCAGCGTGACGCTGGCGTTGCCCATTGCATCAAACACAGCCGTGGCCGTGGTACCACCGTCCGTCACCACCAGGGTATCGCCAGCCGTCCCGGTGAAGCTGAGCGTCTGGCTTGGGTTGTTGGTGATGAAGCTGTTGCTGCCGGTGCTGACGGCCGCACTCGTGTTGTTGTCCACCAGCGACGTCGCCACCAGCGTGGCGGTCGGCGTGTGGGTGTCCACCGTCACTGCATAGGTCGTGCTGCTGCTCGAACCCGCCGAATCACTCGCCGTGGCAATGATGGTGTTGAGGGTCGGTGTGTTAGCCGACGTGGCGTTTAGGGCCAGCGCGACGCTGGCGTGGCCCATTGCATCGAACACAGTCGTGGCCGTGGTGCCACCATCCGTCACCACCAGGGTATCGCCAGCCGTACCTGTAAAGCTGAGCGTCTGGCTTGTGTTGTTGGTGATGAAGCTGTTGCTGCCGGTGCTGAC
>CAITLJ010000031.1 GCA_903893215.1 uncultured Ferrovum sp.
GCCCAGTTCGTCCTCCAGGTCCTTGATGTGCTTGGACACCCCGGATTGCGAAGTGTAGAGGGCGTTGGCCACCTCGGTCAGGTTGAATCCCTGCCGCACCGTCTCGCGGATGATCCGCAACTGCTGGAAATTCATGCGTTCACCGCGCTGGCGAGGCCGGGGCCGGGGGCCACAGACACGGGCGCCACTGGATTGGTCGCCAGCACCTCGTCCGGGGCGGCGGCCGGAAACACGCGCAGCGCGCCGGCCCGGATGCGTACCAGGCTGCCTTCCTGCAAGGCCAGCGCATCGACACTTGTGAGCGGCACTTCCGCCTCATAGATCTGGCCGGCCTGCTCACCCTGTCCGTCCAGCTCCAACCGGGCCAGCGCGCCGAAACGGAACAGCCGGCTCACCTTGACCAGCAGGCCGGCTGAGGCGCTGTCCGCCGGCACCAGTTCCAGTTCATGCGGACGGGAGCAGGCTACGAAATGGTCGCCGGCATTCAGTTCCTCGCTGTCATTCGGGCCGAGATCGGTGTCGCCCACCTGCAGCGCATTGCCTTCCACCCGGCCGTGGAAGAAATTCACTGAGCCGAGGAAGTGATAGACGAACGGCGATGCCGGATGGCTGTACACCTCTTCCGGGGTGCCCTGTTGCTCCACCTTGCCGTGGTTCATCACCACGATGCGGTCGGCCACTTCGAGGGCCTCCTCCTGGTCATGGGTGACGAAGATCGAGCTGATGTGCAGGTCGTCATGCAGGCGGCGCAGCCAGCGGCGCAATTCCTTGCGCACCTTGGCATCGAGCGCGCCGAACGGTTCGTCGAGCAGCAGCACCTGCGGTTCAACCGCCAGTGCGCGAGCCAGCGCAATGCGTTGGCGCTGGCCACCGGAGAGTTGCGCCGGATAGCGTTCTGCCAGCCAGTCCAGTTGTACCAGGTCGAGCAGTTCATGCACCCGGCGGCGGATGTCGCTGTCGCTGGGCCGCTCCGCACGCGGCTTCATGCGCAGGCCGAAGGCCACGTTCTCGAACACGGTCATGTGGCGGAACAGCGCGTAGTGCTGGAACACGAAACCCACCTGGCGCTCGCGCACGCTGCTGTTGGAGGCTTCGCGGCCGTCGAGGAATACCTCACCGCTGTCGGCGGTTTCGAGGCCGGCAATGATCCGCAGCAGGGTGGTCTTGCCGCAGCCCGACGGGCCCAGCAGCGCCACCAGTTCGCCGCGCGGAAAATCCAGCGTGACCGAGTCGAGGGCCGTGAAGGTGCCAAACTGCTTGTGAATGCTGGAAATACGGATGCTCATGATGCGTCGCCCGAATGAACGCGTCGCTCCACCCACCACTTCACCAGCAGGGTGACGAGGGCGAGGACACACAGGAAGGAAGCCACGGCAAACGCCCCGGCAAAGTTGTATTCGTTGTAGAGAATTTCCACCTCCAGCGGCAGCGTGTTGGTCTCGCCCCGGATGTGGCCGGAGACCACCGACACGGCGCCGAATTCGCCCATGGCGCGCGCGTTGCAGAGGATCACGCCGTAAATCAGGCCCCAGCGGATGTTCGGCAAGGTGACACGCACGAAGGTGGCAAGACCGCTGGCGCCCAGCACCACGGCGGCTTCTTCCTCCTCGCGCCCCTGCGACTGCATCAGCGAAATCAGTTCCCGCGCCACGAACGGAAAGGTGACGAAGGTGGTGGCCATCACGATGCCGGGTACCGCAAACATCACCTTCAGGTCATGGTCGATCAGCCAGGGACCGAGCCAGCCGCGTGCCCCGAACACCAGCATGTACGACAGGCCTGCAATCACCGGTGACACCGAAAAGGGCAGGTCGATCAGCGTGATCAGGATCTGCTTGCCACGGAATTCGAACTTGGCGATGGCCCATCCGGCGGCCAGCCCGAACAGCACGTTGAGTGGCACCACAAACAGCACGGTGAGGAAGGTGAGCCCGATCGACGACAGCACATCGCTGTCATGGATCGCCCAGCCGTAGGTGTCGAGGCCCTTGCGCAAGGCTTCGACGAACACCGTGATCAGTGGCAGCAGCAGGAAGATGGCGAAGAAACCCACGCCCAGCACCAGCAGTACCAGCCGCACCAGCCAGGGTTCACGGGTGGCGGTGTTGGTCTGCAGGAAGCGGGCGCGGTCCTGGCCCGGGCGTGGTGTGTCGATGACGGCGCTCATGCGTGGCGGCTCCCGCGTGCGGCAACACGCGCCTGCAACAGGTTGATGATCAGCAACAGGATGAACGACACCACCAGCATCACCGCAGCAATCGCGGTGGCGCCGGCATAGTCGTACTGCTCGAGTTTGGTGATGATCAGCAGGGGCGTGATCTCCGACACCTTGGGGATGTTGCCGGCGATGAAGATCACCGAGCCATACTCGCCCACCGCGCGCGCAAAGGCCATCGCGAACCCGGTGGCCACCGCTGGCATCAGGGCGGGCAGGATCACATGACGGGCGGTGGCGAGACGGCCTGCGCCGAGACTGGCCGCGGCCTCCTCATATTCGGTATCGAAGTCTTCCAGGATGGGCTGTACGGTGCGCACCACGAAGGGCAGGCCGATGAAGATCAGCGCCACCAGCACGCCTAACGGCGTGAAGGCCACCTTGATGCCGAATGGGGCGAGCAGTCCGCCGATCCAGCCGTTCGGTGAGTACAGCGCCGACAGCGCGATGCCGGCCACGGCAGTGGGCAGGGCGAAGGGCAGGTCGACCAGCGCATCCACCGCCCGTTTGCCCGGAAAATCGTAGCGCACCAGGTTCCAGGCGAGGATCACGCCGAACACGGTGTTGATGCTGGCGGCAATCAGCGATGCGCCAAACGACAGGCGATAGGAGGCCAGCACCCTGGGTGAAAAGGCGGCATCGGCGAAGGCGGCGGCGTTGAGGCTGGAGGCTTTGAGGAACACGGCACTGAGCGGCAGCAGCACTACGGCGGTAAGCCAGATCAATGTCCACAGGAGGGTGGGGGTAAAGCCGGGCAACACACGGCGCGAGCGGGGTAAAGACATGGATTGCAGTGTAGGCGGCGCTTTATAGTTATAAAAATACTTCAAAATGCTTCTTTTAGATCATTTAGTTTGATATGCCTCCGGGTGATGGCAGGAGGTCGATGTCACCCAGCACGTCGCGCTGGCTGCAGTCGCGCAGCTGGGCCAGCAGGTGCAGGCCGAGTGGCCAGGGTCCGAAGCCTGCTTCGCGGTTGATGTGTCCGCACGCCCCCAGTTCGTGCAGGTGGCAGCCCCAGCGGTCAGCCCAGTAGGCGGCAGCGGTGCGCCGCAGCCACGGGTCGTTGGTGCTGCTGACCAGGATGGCCGGGAAGGGCAGCAGGGTGGCTGGCAGCCGGGCGGTGATGCTGGCCGCTGCGCTGTCGACCCGACGGGCTCCGTCGTCGGTGAAGCGCTCTGGATCGGCCGGCGCCACCAGCAGGGCGCCGGCGACCTGGTTGCCGCAGTGGCGCGCCGCGTCGACGGCCGCGAGGCAGCCGAAGCTGTGCGCCACCAGCCAGACCGGGCCGGGCAGGGCGCGGATCTGCGCCTGCAGCGCCGCACTCCAGACGCCGAGACAGGGTGTTTCCCAATCCACCCCCTGCAGGCGGCTCGACTCTGGCAGCTGGCGTTCCAGCCAGGTCTGCCAGTGTCCGGTGTCACTACCATGAAAGCCCGGCACGATCAGCACGTGCTCGCGCATCCCGGTCAGCATTACTTGCCGTAGATCTGGTCGAAGGTGCCGCCATCGGCAAAGTGGGTGGCCTGCGCCTTGCGCCAGCCGCCAAACACCTCGTCCACGGTGAACAGCTTCAGGGTGGGAAACTGCTTGGCGTAGAGCTTGGCGGCCTCGCCATCGCGCGGACGCAGGAAATGCTTGCCCGCCAGCGTCTGCCCTTCCTGGGTGTACAGGTATTCCAGATAAGCGGTGGCCACCTTGCGGGTGCCACGCTTGTCGACCACCTTGTCGACCACGCTGACTGGGGGTTCGGCCAGGATCGACACGGGCGGCGTGATGATGTCGAACTTGTCCGGACCGAGTTCCTTGGCGGCCAGATAGGCTTCGTTTTCCCATGACACCAGCACGTCACCGATGCCGCGTTCAGTGAAGCTGACGAGCGCGCCGCGCGCGCCGGAATCGAGCACCTTCACATTGGCGAACAGCTTGCGTACGAATTCCTTGGCGCTGGCGTCATTACCCTGCGGCTGGCGCAGGGCGTAGCCCCAGGCGGCGAGGTAGTTCCAGCGTGCACCGCCCGACGTCTTCGGGTTGGGCGTGACCACCTCCACCCCCGGCTTGATCAGGTCGGACCAGTCGGCAATTTTTTTCGGGTTGCCCTTGCGCACCACGAACACGATGGTCGAGGTGTAGGGGGAGGCATTGTGCGGCAGACGTTTCTGCCAGTCGGCCGGCACCAGCTGGCCATTGTCATGCAGCGAGTCGATGTCGTAGGCCAGCCCCAGCGTGACCACGTCGGCCTGCAGGCCGTCGATCACCGAGCGCGCCTGCTTGCCCGAGCCGCCGTGCGACTGCTTGACCGTCACCGCTTCGTTGGTGGTGGCCTTCCAGTGCTTGGCAAAGGCGGCGTTGAAGTCCTGATAGAACTCCCGCGTGGGGTCGTAGGACACATTGAGCAGGGTGGTGTCGGCATGGGCCTCGGTGGCGAAGCCGGCTAAGCCGACGATGCCGGTCAGGCTGCTCAGCAGCAGCGGGGTGGCGAGCAGCAGGGAACGCAGCAGCGGGTGCATCACGGTTTGACATCCTTGTCAGTAAAGATGTCTGACTGTGCTGTCCCTGGGCGCGGTGCAGAACCAAGAAAATTTCACATGCTTATTCGGATGGATGGCGATCGCCACCGATCCTCGTCCGCCGCGGCCGGCCTTCTGTCGCTGGCCCGCTTCCGGGCACCGCATGGGGTTGAGTCGCTGTGGCGTTTAATACGGATGTATAGGTATGTTTTTATCTACAAACATCACTACCCAATAGATACTTAAGTGGATGAAATTATTGCCATATTAGTCTATTAGCCGACACAGCGTCCGGTCGTTGGTGCCGTGTCCAGCCAGGACCGATCTGCCGAACCTCTGGGTTCACCTGTCAAGCCGCAACCCGCTGAGGTCCAGCGCCGCCCGCCGGCCTAACAAGGACCAAACCGCTTCAGCCAGTCAGGCAATGCCCGCCTGCGACTGCGCCTGGGTGATCTGGCTTCCCGGCGGCACCGAATGGGTGAGCCACACGTTGCCGCCAATCGTGGAGCCCTGGCCGATGGTAATGAAGCCCAGGATGGTGGCGCCGGCGTAGATGATCACGTCGTCCTCCACCTGCGCGTGGCGCGGCGTGTTGCGGTCGACCAGCGAGCCGTCCTCGAGGTTGAGGCGCTTGGCACCCAGCGTGACGGCCTGATAGATGCGCACGTTGCGGCCGATCCGCGCGGTGCCACCAATCACCACGCCGGTACCATGATCGATGAAGAAACTGTCGCCAATCGTGGCGGCCGGATGGATATCCACGCCGGTTTCGGAGTGCGCAATTTCCGAAATCACGCGGGCGATCAGCGGCAAACCGGCGCGGCTCAGCAGGTTGGCCAACCGGTAATGCATGATGGCGTAGAGGCCCGGAAGGGCGCACCTGGCGCGAGGCAGCCTGACCTGCATCAACCCGCCTGTACCGCGACCTGTCAGTCCGCGGCGTCGCCGCCGGGTCGGTTGCCGTGAGGATGGGGCGGCAGCGGGGTGGTTGTCGGTAGGCCGGTCTGCCGTATCCAGCGGTCGGTGCCTGACGAACCGTCTGCGCTGACGTACTTTCCCGAGGCGACGTTGCAGGTGGCGTCGAAGGTGAGGGCCTCGGTGAAGGATTGGCAGGTTGGGCCACCGGACCAGTTGGCCACCACTTCAAGACCGGAATTTCCGGTCAGCCGGACGACTGTCGAAAATCCGGTCGCGCAGTAAGTCGGGGAGAACGTGCCGGTATGATTGCTCGCGACCACCGCCGGTGCGCCGATGGCGGCACTGGAGGTCCATGCGCCGACCGGGCTGCAGGTCTGGGCTCCAGATGGATGGCAGGCGCAGGTGCCTGCCAGAAATGCGATCCATGTTCCGATTCGATTCATTCCGCACCCCCATGAATTGATGGACGTTGAATGAGGAAAGCTGGCCTCAGAGCAAAAAAGATCGCATTAATGATTCCTGACGACAATGAGACTTTGGTCTCATACGTAATCGCGACTACAGTGTCCCGGTGCAAGGCCGCTGCACTGGCGGATCGTCACTCTGGCGTCGGGCGGTGGCCCACCCGCTGCAGCCCCTCAGGCAATGCCGGCCTGCGACTGCGCCTGGGTGATCTGGCTGCCCGGCGGCACCGAATGGGTTAGCCACACGTTGCCACCAATGGTGGAACCTTGGCCGATGGTGATGAAGCCCAGGATGGTGGCGCCGGCATAGATGATCACGTCGTCTTCCACCTGCGGATGACGGGGGGTGTCGCGCCCTACCAGAGAGCCATCTTCCAGGTTGAGTCGTTTGGCGCCCAGCGTGACGGCTTGGTAGATCCGCACATTGCGACCGATCCGCGCCGTACCGCCAATCACCACACCCGTGCCATGGTCGATGAAGAAGCTTTCGCCAATGGTGGCAGCAGGATGGATGTCCACTCCGGTTTCGGAATGCGCGATCTCGGCGATCACGCGCGCTATCAAGGGCAGGCCGGCGCGGCTGAGCAGGTTGGCCAGCCGGTAATGCATGATCGCGTACAGGCCGGGATAGCACAGCAGGATTTCGTCGACCGAGCTTGCAGCCGGGTCGCCGCGAAAGGCGGCTTCCACATCCAGATCCAGCAGGCGACGCACGTCGGGCAGTGCGCCTGCAAATTCGCCGATCATGCGATCCGCTGCTTCCGCAACCGACGGTGAGCCGGGCGTTTCTTCGCAGCGGGTGCGTACACACAACTCCAGTGCCACCTGCCCCTTTAGTCGGGTGAGCGTATGCGCCAGCGTGTGGCCCACGAAGAAGTCCTCGGTTTCCTTGCGCAGGGTGGCAGGCCCAAGACGCATCGGAAACAGGGCAGCGGCGAGGCCGCGCACCACCTCCTTCAGCACCTCCGGCGAAGGAAATTCCCGTCCGCCTGCATCCAGGTTGCGCCGGTGGTGGGTGCGCCAGCGGTCGCGCTGCTCGCGAAGTTCGGCCACCACCCGATCCAGATTCCAGTCGTTGGCGGTATGGGGCAGGGGAGGGTGGCTGTGGTCGGTCATGCGCGGGACACTGCGGTGCTGGCTAGGGCCCTTATTCTGCCACGTTCTTGATGCGATCTTGATACCGCAGCCTACAGTCTTGATCCGGTCTTGCCGGGGCTGGCGCCAAACTCGGGGTTCTGAACTCTCGGAGCCTGATCATGGATGTCCTGATGCTGTTGACGATGTTGGGCTGTGGTGCCGCCACTATCGGCCTGGTGGTGTTGTGCGAACGTCTGCAGGTGCGCAAGTGAACGCCGCGTTGATTGGCGGTGTGCTGGTGGTGGCACTGCTGGGCTACCTGTGCTGGGCCCTGTTGATGGCGGAGGACCTGTGATGAGCTCACATGGCGTGATGTTGCTGCTGGTCTATCTGACCGCGCTGTTGTTGCTGGCTGCACCCACGGGCGCCTGGCTGGCGCGTACGCTGGAGCCGGCCGGTGCGCCCTCGCGCGCACTGACCGCCATCGAGCGCACCCTATTGCGCCTCTGTGGCGTCGAGGCTGACGAGGAGTTTGCCTGGCCACGCTATGCCGTGGCGCTGATCGTGTTCAACCTGCTCGGTGCAGCGCTGGTCTATGCGTTGCAGCGCCTGCAGGGCATGCTGCCGCTCAATCCGCAGGCCTTCGCGGCAGTATCGCCAGATTCTTCCCTCAACACGGCGCTGGCCTTTGTGACCAACACCGACTGGCAGGGATACAGCGGGGAGTCGACGATGTCGACGCTTACGCAAATGCTGGCCCTGGGGGTGCAGAATTTCCTTTCGGCCGCCACCGGCCTGGCGGTGATGCTGGCCCTGATCCGTGGTTTTCGCCGCAGCGAGGCGGCCGGACTGGGCAATCCCTGGGTGGACCTGTGGCGAATCACCGTTCGCATCCTGTTGCCCTTGTCGCTGGTGTTCGCCCTGGTGCTGTGCGGCTGCGGCGTGGTGCAGACTTTCCGGCCCAATGCCCAGGTGCAACTGCTCGAGACGCTGCCTTTCCAGCAGCCGGCCGTGGATGCGCAGGGCCAGCCTGTGCTGGATGCCAAAGGCGTGCCAGTGATGAAGGATGTCACCACGCAGACCCAGACGGTGCCACTCGGACCGGTGGCCTCACAGGAGGCAATCAAGATGCTCGGCACCAACGGTGGCGGCTATTTCAACGCCAATTCGGCGCATCCCTTCGAGAATCCTACCCCGCTCACCGACTTCATGCAGATGCTGTCGATCTTCCTGCTGCCGGCGGCCGCCTGTCTGGCCTTCGGCCGGCTGGTGGGTGATCCGCGCCAAGGGCGGGCGCTGCTGGCTGTGATGACGCTGATTTTCGTCACCATGGCGGCGGTGGCCATCCACAGCGAGGAGACCGCCCATCCAGCGCTGGCGGCGATGGGGGTGGATGTTACGGCCAGTGCTACCCAGGCGGGTGGCAACCTGGAGGGCAAGGAATTGCGGTTCGGCGCGGCCCACTCTGCGCTGTTTGCCACCATCACCACGGCCGCATCGTGTGGTGCCGTGAATGCCATGCACGACGCCCTGCTGCCGCTGGGGGGGCTGGTCACCCTGGTGATGATGCAGCTGGGTGAAGTGGTGTTCGGCGGGGTGGGATCAGGTCTGTACGGCATGCTGGTGTTTGCGGTGACCACAGTATTTATCGCCGGGCTGATGATCGGTCGAACCCCGGAATACCTTGGCAAGAAAATCACCGCCTTCGAGATGAAGATGGTGTCGCTGGCCATCCTCGCCACCCCGGTGCTGGTGCTGCTCGGCACGGCGGTGGCGGTCAGCACCGATGCTGGCCGTGCCGGTATCGCCAATCCTGGCGCGCACGGCTTCAGCGAAATGCTCTATGCCTTCACCTCGGCTGGCAACAACAACGGCAGCGCCTTTGGTGGCCTGTCCACCAACACGCCGTTCTACAACCTGTTGCTGGGCGTGACCATGTGGTTTGGCCGCTTTGCCGTGATCGTGCCGGTGCTGGCGCTGGCCGGCGCACTGGCGGCCCGGCGTCGCAGTGCAGCCCATGTGGGCACGCTGCCAACCCATGGCGTGCTGTTCATCCTGTTGCTGACCGGCACCGTGGTGCTGGTAGGCCTGCTCAATTACGTGCCGGCACTGGCCTTGGGGCCGGTGATCGAGCATTTGCAACTGTGGAGACTGCAATGAACGTCCAGCCTGCCTTTTCCTTGTACGACCGGGCCCTGTTGCTGCCCGCCCTGCGCGCAGCCGTGATCAAGCTGGACCCGCGTGTGCAGTGGCGCAACCCGGTGATGTTCGTGGTGTACATCGGCAGCCTGCTGACCAGTGGCCTTTGGGTGCAATCGCTGCAAGGGCAGGGCGAGGCGCCGTCAGGTTTCATTCTTGCCGTCAGCATCTGGCTGTGGTTTACCGTGCTGTTCGCCAACATGGCGGAAGCGCTGGCGGAAGGGCGGAGCAAGGCCCAGGCCGATGCCCTGCGCGGCGCACGCCAGCTGGTGCGGGCGCGCCTGCTGTCGGCACCGGACCGCACGGCCAGCGCCATGGTGGTGGATGCCGCCAACCTGCGGCGCGGGGATGTGGTGCTGATCGAGGCCGGCGATGTGGTGCCGGCCGATGGCGAGATCCTGCAAGGTGGCGCCTCGGTAGACGAGAGTGCCATCACTGGTGAATCCGCCCCGGTGATCCGCGAATCCGGCGGTGATTTTTCCTCGGTCACCGGCGGCACGCGGGTGCTGTCCGACTGGGTGGTGGTGCGCGTCACCGCCAATCCCGGCGAGGCGTTTCTCGACCGCATGATTGCCATGGTGGAAGGGGCCAAGCGCAAGAAAACACCCAACGAGGTGGCACTGACCATCCTGCTGGTGGCGCTTACCATGGTGTTCCTGGTGGTCACCGCCACGCTGTTGCCCTATGCGGCCTTCAGTGTGGCGGCTGCGCAGTCCGGTTCGGCAGTGTCGGTCACCGTACTGGTGGCCTTGCTCGTGTGCCTGATCCCTACCACCATTGCCGGCCTGCTGTCGGCCATCGGCGTGGCCGGTATGAGCCGCATGATGCAGGCACGCGTGATTGCCACTTCGGGGCGCGCGGTGGAAGCTGCCGGTGACATCGACGTGCTGCTGCTCGACAAGACCGGCACCATCACGCTTGGCAACCGCCAGGCCAGCCAGTTCGTGCCGGCCCCCGGGGTGCATCTGCAGACGTTGGCGGCAGCAGCGTGCCTGGCCTCTTTGGCCGATGAAACGCCGGAAGGGCGCAGCATCGTCACATTGGCGCGCACCCTGCTCGACGCACGCAATCCGCTGCCCGATGTGAGTGAATGCGCCGTGATTCCGTTTTCGGCGCACACCCGAATGAGTGGCGTCGAGGTGGCAGGGCGCTCGCTGCGCAAGGGCGCAGTGGACGCCATCCGTCGTCATGTCGAGGCGCTGGGCGGTCAGCTGCCGGCGGCGGTGCTGAACGAGGCGGATCAGATCGGCAGACAGGGCGGCACGCCACTGGCGGTAGCCGAAGGCCCGCTGGTACTGGGGGTGGTGGCGCTGAAGGACATCGTCAAGTCCGGCATCCGCGAGCGTTTTGCCGAACTGCGCCGGATGGGCATCCGCACCGTGATGATCACCGGCGACAACCGGCTGACGGCTGCAGCGATTGCGGCTGAAGCTGGCGTGGATGATTTTCTGGCGGAAGCCACTCCGGAAGCCAAGCTGGCGTTGATCCGCTCTGAACAGGCTGCCGGGCGTCTGGTGGCCATGACTGGCGACGGCACGAACGACGCGCCGGCGCTGGCCCAGGCGGATGTCGCGGTTGCCATGAACAGCGGCACCCAGGCCGCCAAAGAGGCTGGCAACATGGTCGATCTGGATTCCAATCCGACCAAGCTGATCGAGATTGTCGAGATTGGCAAGCAGATGCTGATCACCCGCGGCGCGCTGACAACCTTCAGCATTGCCAACGATGTTGCCAAGTACTTTGCCATTATTCCGGCCGCCTTCGTCAGCACCTATCCTGCGCTGGCCTACCTCAACGTGATGCATCTGGCCACACCGGCCTCGGCCATCCTGTCGGCGGTCATCTTCAACGCAGTGATCATCGTGTTCCTGATTCCGCTGGCGCTGCGCGGCGTGGCCTATCGCGCCGAGAGTGCCGCCAGCATGCTGCAGCGAAACGTTCTGGTGTACGGGCTCGGCGGCGTGGTGGTGCCGTTTGCCGGCATCAAGCTGATCGACCTGGTGCTGGTGTTGCTGCATCTGGCCTGACCCGGGCTGTCCTGGCCGGGCGCCCTGACGCCCGCAGCCACGGCCCGCAATCAATGAAAAGGCGGGCTGAAGGCTGGCCCGCAAACTGGAGAACAAGATCATGTTGCGAGAACTGCGCGTTGCCCTTTCCCTGCTGTTGTTGCTTTCGCTGTTGACTGGCGTGGCTTACCCGGTGCTGGTCACCGGCATCGCCCAGGTGGTGTTTCCGTTTGAAGCCAACGGCAGTTTGCTTGGGCCAGTGCAGGCACCGGTGGGTTCGGCGCTGCTCGGGCAGGCCTTCGGCGATGCCGGCCATTTCTGGAGCCGACCGTCGGCCACCGCACCCCAGCCATACAACGGTCTGGCATCGGGCGGAGCCAATCTTGGGCCGACCAATCCGGCACTGCTTGAGGCTGTCCACAGCCGGGTAAACGCACTGCGTGCCAGCGATCCCGGCAACCCGCTACCGGTTCCGCTTGACCTGGTCACCACGTCGGCCAGCGGTCTGGATCCGCATATCTCACCGGCGGCAGCCACCTGGCAAGTGCAACGCGTGGCCCGCGCACGCCACTTGCAGCCGTCTGCAGTGCAGGCACTGGTGCAAGAACTGGTTGAGCCGCGCACCTTCGGCCTGTTCGGTGAAGCCCGTGTCAATGTGCTGCAGTTGAATCTGGCATTGGAACGCCGCTTTCCGGCCAAGTCCTGAGCAGGTCAGAATAGGGTATGAATCCCCAGCGTCCTGATCCCGATGCATTGCTCGCCCACCTGCAACAGGCCGAGCAACGCGCCAGCCGTGGCCGGTTGAAGATTTTCTTCGGTGCCTCCGCCGGCGTGGGAAAAACCTGCGCCATGCTGCAGGCTGGCCATCAGCAACTCTTGCAGGGCCGGGATGTGCTGGTGGGCTTGCTGGAAACCCATGGTCGCAGCGACACCGAAACCGCCGCAGCCGGGCTGCCACGTCTGCCGCTGCGTACGGTGGAACGCCATGGACGTGCCTTGCCCGAATTTGACCTGGATGGTGCGCTCGCCCGTCGGCCAGAGCTGTTGCTGGTCGACGAATACGCCCACTCGAACCCGCCAGGTAGCCGCCATCCCAAACGTTGGCAGGACATCGAGGAGTTGCTTGACGCCGGCATCAATGTCTACACCACGGTCAATGTGCAGCATCTGGAAAGCCTGAATGAGGTGGTGGCCGGGATCACTGGCATCCGGGTGCGCGAGACGATCCCGGATAGTGCGTTCGATGCCGCCGACGACGTGCTTCTGGTGGATCTGCCCCCCGAGGAACTGCGTCAGCGCCTGCGTGCCGGCAAGGTCTATCTGCCCGGTCAGGCCGAACGGGCGGCCGGACAATTCTTTCGCAAGGGCAACCTGCTTGCATTGCGCGAGCTGGCCCTGCGTCACGTCGCCAACCGTGTGGATGGTGAGGTGCAGCGCTATCGGCGTGACAAGTCGATTGCCAACGTCTGGCACACCCGCGATGCCTTGCTGGTGTGCATCGGTCCGGGGACCAACGAAGCCAGTGTGGTGCGCGCCGGGCTGCGCCTTGCCGAGCAGCTTGGGGTGCCATGGCACGCTATTTACATCGAAACACCACGCTTGCAGCGACTGCCTGCCGCACGTCGCACCGCCATCCTGAAAGTGCTCGAACTGGCGGCGCAGTTGGGTGCGAGCACTGCCACCGTGGCCGATCCCGTGGTCGACGCAGCCATCGTGCGCTATGCCCGTCAGCACAACCTCGGGCGTGTGCTGCTTGGACCGGCGGGTGGCCGCCGTTTGTGGTGGCGGGCCAACCTGGCGGAACGCGTGGCCAGGCGTGGTGATGAACTGGAAGTGACGCAGGCAGCAGCAGGGCGCAACGCCCCGCCCGCCAGGGCGGAGGCAATCACGACACCCGGCTTGCCCTGGCTTGAACGCTGGCGTGCGCCTGCCACTGCCTGGCGCGATGCCGTGCTGGTGGTGGTGGCGACCACGGCGATTGCTGCAGCACTGTATCCGACCTTTGACCTCGCCAACATCGTGATGCTGTTCCTGCTGGCAGTGGTGATCGTCGCCATGCGCGGTGGACAGGGGCCCGCTACCCTCGCGGCCTTCCTGGGGGTCGGTGCCTTTGATTTTTACTTTGTTCCGCCGCGCTTTTCCTTTGCGGTCAGCGACGCCCAATACCTGCTGACCTTTGCCGTCATGCTCTGCGTCGGGCTGGTGACCGGACAGTTGATGGCCAGCCTGCGCTTTCAGCTGAGGGTGGCCAGCTTGCGCGAAGGCAGGGTGCGTGCGCTCTACGAAATGGCCGAGGCATTGTCGGGCGCCCTGCTCCCTGCGCAGATTTCAGCCACCTGCGCGCAATTTGCCGAGCGCAGTCTGGGCATGCGTTGTGCCCTGCTGCCGTTGCGCGATGACGGGACGCTGGACGTTCCGCTCGACATGGCAGGGGCACCGCCGGAGCTGGACATGGCGCTGGCGCGCTGGGCCTTTGACCACGGCAGCAATGCTGGCCGGGGCACCGACACGTTGCCAGGCAGTCCGGTGCTTTACGTACCTCTGCGCGCGCCCATGCGGGTGCGCGGCATACTGGCGCTGCAACCTATGGTGGCCGACCGTTTGATGCCGCCCGAGCAATGGCGTTTGCTCGATACCTTTGCCCGCCTGATTGCGATCGCACTGGAGCGCATTCATTTCGTCGCGGTCGCACAGCAGAGTGATCTGCAAGTGGCCTCCGAGCGCCTGCGCAACTCCCTGCTGGCGGCGGTCTCGCATGATCTGCGCACCCCGCTCACCGCCCTTGCGGGCCTGGCCGACTCGCTCGCCAGCACGCAGCCTGCCTTGCCGGATACCCAGCAGGCGATGGCACTGGCCCTGCGTGACCAGGCCTTCCGGGTAAATGCGCTGGTCGACAAGTTGCTCGACATGGCACGACTGGAGCAGGCGCAGGGACCGCTGCGCACCGACTGGCAATCGCTGGAGGAGCTGCTCGGCAGTGCCTTGCGCCGCAATGAGCAGGTGCTGGCGGGGCGTGCCGTTTCCCTCCAGCTCGCGGCAGACTTGCCTCTGCTGGAGCTCGATGCCGTGATGGCTGAACTGGTGTTCAACAACCTGCTGGAGAACATCACCAAATACACCCCGGCTGGGAGCCCCTTGGAAATCCATGCCTGGACCACCGCCGAGACCGTGGAAGTGCGCTTCATCGATCATGGCCCGGGCATTGCGCCGGACCAGCGCGAGCGCGTGTTCGAGAAATTCGTACGCGGTACGCATGAGTCCAGCGTATCCGGGGTGGGACTGGGGCTGGCCATCTGCCGCGCCGTGCTGGATGCCCATCAAGGGCGCATCTGGGTGGAGCCCGGACCGGACGGCGGTGCCTGTTTTGCGGTGCGCCTGCCACGGCACGAGTCTCCCGAAGTCCCCATCGAGTCCATCCCGGAAGACCTGTTGACGGGTGACACCCAGCCTTCGGAATCCTCGCCAGGACCGCACGGTATCGGCGGATCCGCAGTCAGCGGTAACACGGTATGACCATCCGCCAGCCGCGCGTCCTGATCATTGAAGATGACGCACCGATCCGCCATTTTCTGGGCATAGCGCTGGCACAGGAACAATTGCAGGCTGATTTTGCCGCTGGGGTGCAGCAGGGGCTTATCCAGGCTGCCAGCCTGCGGCCGGACCTGCTGATCGTGGATCTCGGATTGCCCGACGGTGATGGCCTGGACCTGATCCGGCAGGTGCGCACCTGGTCGGGCTTGCCGATCATCGTGCTGTCGGCGCGCACGCGCGAGACCGAAAAGGTGGCAGCACTCGACGCTGGTGCCGACGACTACCTGGAAAAGCCCTTCGGGACAGCCGAGCTGCTGGCGCGCATCCGCGCCCAGTTACGGCGTGCCAGTGCTGCCATCAATGACACTGGCACGCCAGAAGTGCACTTTGGTACTGTGCGGGTCGATCTGGTCCTGCGTGAGGTGCGTCGCGAGGGTGAACTGGTACATCTGACCCCGATCGAGCACCGTCTGCTGGCAGCCTTTCTGCAACATCCCGGCAAGGTGCTGACCCACCGCCACCTGCTGACTACCGTATGGGGGCCCGGCCATGTGGAGCGCACGCACTACCTGCGCGTCTACATGCAGGGGCTGCGCCAGAAACTTGAGGCTGACGCGGCGAGGCCCCAGCATTTCCTGACTGAAACAGGCGTCGGTTACCGGTTCAGGACCTGAATGTCGGCGGCGGGGCTGGTTGCTCCCCTTGCCGGAATGCCGCCGCCCGGGTCAGTGCTTGAGCGACTGATAGACGTCGATCAGCCGGTTTGCTTCGGCTGCCACGCGCGCCGGATCAAAGGCTTCACCCTGCACGACATGCTGACCGGGCAGGTCGGCGACCAGCGCTGTTGCAGTGACTGCCGTGTCGACGCCCGTGACCAGCAGCGTGACGAGTCCGGCCTGGCTCAGCAAGGCAGCGGCCTGCACCATGCGGCGGGCCGCCTCAATGCGATCCGCTGGGCTGGTCCCCAGACCTGCGTTCAAGCCATGGCTCAGGGCGGTTTCGGTCAGGCGCATGGTGCGCACACCAGCCACGGCCAGACGATGTTCCAGGCTGGTGGCGAGCGCTTCCGCTGCACCGGCGGTGGCACCGGCAGGGAGCCAGAGCACGGCGGGGATCTGGCCAAGGGCTGTGGCGCGCTGGCGGGCAGTCAGAGGGCCGTACTCGGCTGCCAGCAGTTGTTCTCCGCTCTGCAGCATGCCGGCAGCCACCGTGCTGTTGGTGATGCGGTCGATCAGGATGAAGCCGCCGGTGTCGCGGTTTTCGGCATAGGGATCGAACGCCACCGGACGATCGGTCTCGAGATCACACACCGCAATTTCATTCAGCGCCAGCTGGTCGGCTGGCAACTGCTCATGGCGGTCGATGTCGAGCCGGTAGCGGATGTGCGTGACCTGCGCGGTTACGCTGCGTGCGCCAAGCTTCATGAAGTAACCCCGGCCCGGAACCAGCGGCTGGTCCGTCATCCAGACCAGCGTGGTGACGAAGCGCGAGGCCACCTGCGCCGGGGTGTCGGCGAGGCACAACAGGTCGCCGCGCGAAATATCGATCTCGTCCGCCAGGGTCAGCGTGACAGCCTGCTGTGCCACGGCACGCGGCAGGTCGCCATCATGGGTGACGATGCGGGTGACCGTGCTGGTGCGTCCTGATGGCAACACCATCACGCGCGCGCCGGGGGTGATCTGGCCGCCGGCAATGGTGCCGGTGAAACCGCGGAAATCCAGGTTGGGCCGGTTTACCCACTGCACCGGCAGGCGGAAGTCGCCGGCCTGCGCGCGGGTCTCGTCCAGTTCCACCGTCTCCAGATAGGGCATCAGGCTGGGGCCGGTGTACCAGGGCGTATTGCCCTGCGGCTCGATCACGTTGTCGCCCTTCACGGCCGACAGCGGGATGGCCACGAAGTCATGCAGGCCGATCTGCGCCGCAAAGGTACGGTATTCGGCTTCTATGGCGCGGAAGCGCTGTTCCGAATAGTCGACCAGATCCATCTTGTTGATCGCCAGCACGACGTGGCGGATACCCAACAGCGACACCAGGGTGCTGTGGCGGCGGGTCTGGGTCAGCACGCCTTTGCGCGCATCGATCAGGATGATGGCGAGGTCGGCAGTGGAAGCGCCAGTCACCATGTTACGGGTGTACTGCTCGTGTCCCGGCGTATCGGCCACGATGAACTTGCGCCGATCGGTGGAAAAGAACCGGTAGGCAACATCAATGGTGATGCCCTGCTCGCGCTCGGCTGCCAGGCCGTCGAGCAGCAGCGCATAGTCAAGCTCCTCGCCACGCGTCCCCACCTTGCGCGAGTCGCTCTCCAGCGCGGCCAGCTGGTCCTCGAACAACATCTGCGATTCGAACAGCAGACGGCCGATCAGCGAGCTTTTGCCATCATCCACGCTGCCGCAGGTGATGAAGCGCAACAGGCTCTTGTTCTGGTGTGCCTGCAGGTAGGCCTCGATGTCCTGCGAAATCAGATCCGACTGGTGCGCCATCAGAAATACCCTTCCTGCTTTTTCTTTTCCATCGATGCCGATTGATCGTGGTCGATCAGGCGGCCCTGCCGTTCGGAGCTGCGTGCCAATAACATCTCGCGGATGATTGCTGGCAGGGTGTCGGCTTGCGATTCGATCGCGCCGGTGAGGGGGTAGCAGCCCAGTGTGCGGAAACGCACTTTCTTCATTTGCGGAACCTCGCCGGGGCGCAGCGGCATGCGGTCATCGTCCACCATCACCAGCGTGCCGTCGCGCTCGACCACTGGACGTTCAGCGGCCAGATACAGCGGCACAATGGGGACGTTTTCGAGGTAGATGTATTGCCAGATGTCGAGCTCGGTCCAGTTCGACAGCGGGAACACGCGGATCGACTCGCCTTTCTGCTTACGCGCGTTGTAGCAGCGCCAGAGCTCGGGTCGCTGGTTTTTCGGGTCCCAGGTGTGCTGCGCGGTGCGGAAGGAAAAGATGCGCTCCTTGGACCGCGATTTTTCTTCATCGCGGCGCGCCCCACCAAAAGCGGCATCGAATCCATACTTGTCCAGCGCCTGCTTGAGCCCCTGGGTTTTCCACATGTCGGTATGCACCGCGCTGCCATGCGTGAAGGGGTTGATGCCCAGCGCGGCGGCTTCCGGATTCTGGTGCACCAGCAATTCCATGCCCAGTTCGTCGGCCATGCGCGAGCGCATTTCGTACATGGCGCGGAATTTCCAGGTGGTGTCGACGTGCAACAGGGGGAAGGGCGGCGGTGCCGGATAAAAGGCCTTGCGTGCCAGGTGCAGCATCACGGCGCTGTCCTTGCCGATCGAGTACAGCATGACTGGCTTGTCGGCCTCGGCCACCACTTCGCGCAGGATATGGATGCTTTCGGCTTCCAGACGCTGCAGGTGGGTCAGGGTCAGGCGTCCGCCGGCGCGGTTGGCGGGCAACGTGCTGGCGGTGGGGGAGGGGGCGCTTGGCTGGGACATCGGAATCCAGTGGTTTTGCAGCAGGATAATCCGCGATTTTAGCCTGTCCACGGGCGCTCAGGTATAGTCCGGCGCTGCGTATACCCGGAATCAGGAGCCAGAAACATGAGCGAAACCGCGATCATCATTGGGGGTGGCCACGCCACTGCCGAGCTTGCCACCAGTCTGCGCGACCAGGGCTGGACAGGGCCGATTGCCGTGTATACGCAGGAAAACCGCTTTCCATATCATCGTCCGCCGCTGTCCAAAGCGTTCATGGCCGGCACCACTGCAGCGGAGAACCTGTCGATCAAACAGCCGGCAGCCTACGAGAAGGCGGCGGCAGACTTTCATTTTGGGGTGACCGTCACTGCCATTGACGCAGCGGCGCATACCATCACCCTGCAGGACGGCAGCGTAGTTGGGTATGCCAGGCTTGCACTGGCGACTGGATCACGTGCCCGCACCCTCCATGTGCCGGGCGCAGAGGCGGCTGCGCATGCCGCCAATTACCTGACGCTGCGCACGCTGGAGCAGGCCGAAGCGATTCGCGCACGCCTCATTCCGGGCGCGCGGGTGGTGGTGATCGGTGCTGGCTACATCGGCCTGGAGCTGGCCGCGAGCGCCGTCGGGCTCGGCGCGCACGTGACCGTGATCGAGGCGCAGGATCGCGTGCTGGCGCGGGTGACCGGCGCGGAGGTGTCGCATTTTTATGAGGCGGCGCATCGCGCCGCCGGCGTGGATCTGCACCTGTCGACGGGCGTGGCGTCACTGCAGGTCGTCGATCAACGGGTCACCGGGGTGACCTTGAGCAACGGCGCGGTGGTGCAGGCCGATCTGGTTGTGGTGGGCGTTGGGGTAGAGCCGAACACAGCACTTGCGGCGGCTGCCGGCCTGCAGATCGACAACGGAATTGCCGTCGACCAGTTCTGTCGCTCCTCTGCCGCCGATATCGTGGCAGCGGGCGATTGCACCAGCCACCCCAGCGATTTGTATGGCCGCCGCATCCGTCTCGAGTCGGTGCCGAATGCGCTGGAACAGGCGCGCACTGCCGCCGCCACGATGAATGGCAAGGAACGGGCCTACCAGCAGGCCCCCTGGTTCTGGTCCGATCAGTTTGACTTGCGCATGAAGTCGGTCGGCCTGTTGCAGGGTTACGATCAGGTGGTGCTGCGGGGGGATCCCGCTACCCGTTCGTTCTGTGCCTTTTATCTGCAGGGGACGCGCGTACTGGCCGTGGACACCATCAACCGAGCACCGGAATTTCTGCTCGCCAAGCGCATCGTGGCCGAGCAATTGCAGATTCCGGCTGCCGTGCTGGCCGATGACAGCACCCCGCTGAAGGAGGCGCTGCCGCCCGCCGCCTGATGTATCCTGCACGGTCAGCTGACGATTCGGGTCCACCCATGACCCGTAGACCGGCTTGAACCCGTTAAGTCTTCGAACCCAAAAGGAGAAGGACACCATGTCGGCACAACCCGACTTCAGCAAGGACCCTGACGCGCAGGAAACGCGCGAGTGGCTTGAGGCGCTGCAGGGCGTGATCAGGCATGAAGGACTGGAACGTGCCAGTCAGCTGATCGACCAACTGATCGAAGCGGCCCGCGAGCGCGGGGCTGAACTGCCATTTTCGGCCACCACCCCCTACGTCAACACCATCCCCGTCGAACTGCAGACGCGCATGCCGGGCAATCTGGCGGTGGAGCAGGTGGTCAGCGCCTACACCCGCTGGAATGCGATCGCAATGGTGCTGCGCGCCAACCGCGATACCAACGTGGGCGGTCATATTTCCTCTTACGCGTCGGCAGCCACCCTGTACGACGTGGGTTACAACCATTTCTGGCACGCGCCCTCCGACCAGCATGGCGGCGACCTCGTCTACGCCCAGGGCCATTCGGCGGTGGGTATCTATGCACGTGCCTACCTGCTTGGCCGCCTGTCGGCCGAACAGCTCGACAATTTCCGTCAGGAAGTGGACGGCAAGGGCATCTCGTCTTACCCGCATCCCTGGCTGATGCCGGATTTCTGGCAGTTTCCCACCGTGTCGATGGGCCTCGGGCCGATCATGGCGATCTACCAGGCACGTTTCATGAAGTACATGCAGGACCGTGGCTTCATCCAGAGCGAGGGCCGCAAGGTCTGGGCATTTCTGGGCGATGGTGAGACCGATGAGCCTGAATCGCTCGGCGCCATCGGCATGGCGGGGCGCGAACGGCTGGATAACCTGATCTTCGTGGTCAACTGCAACCTGCAGCGTCTGGATGGTCCGGTGCGCGGCAATGGCAAGATCATCCAGGAACTCGAATCGGAATTCCGCGGTTCGGGCTGGAACGTGATCAAGGTGGTGTGGGGCGGTCACTGGGACGCGCTGTTTGCCCGCGACAAGAAGGGGATCCTGTCCAGGCGCATGATGGAAGTGGTCGACGGGCAGTACCAGACCTTCAAGTCGAAGAGCGGCGCCTATGTGCGCGAGCATTTCTTCAACACCCCCGAACTGCGCGAACTGGTGGCTGACTGGACCGATGAGGACATCTGGGCGCTGAACCGTGGCGGGCATGACCCGTTCAAGGTGTATGCCGCGTATGCCGCAGCCTCCAACCACAAGGGGCAGCCCACCGTGATCCTGGCCAAGACCATCAAGGGTTATGGCATGGGGTCCGCCGGTGAGGCGATGAATGTGGCGCATCAGCAGAAAAAGATGCCGATCGAAAACCTGAAGCGTTTCCGTGACCGTTTTTCGCTGCCGATCACCGACGAGGCGCTGGAAGATATCCCCTTCCTGCCGCTGCCCGAGGACTCGCCCGCGCTGGCCTACATGCGCGAGCGCCGCGAGGCGCTGGGTGGCTACCTGCCAGCGCGCCGTACCAAGGCCACGCCGCTTACGGCGCCCGCGCTGGAGGCCTTCGACCGCCTGCTGAAAGGCACCGAAGACCGCGAAATCTCGACCACCATGGCTTTCGTGCAGCTGCTGCAGATTCTGTTGCGCGACAAGCGCCTGGGCAAGCATGTGGTGCCAATTGTGCCCGACGAGTCGCGCACGTTTGGCATGGAAGGCCTGTTCCGTCAGTTGGGCATCTGGAACCAGCTGGGCCAGTTGTACGAACCTGAAGACTCCGATCAACTGATGTTCTACCGCGAGGACAAGCACGGCCAGATCCTGCAGGAGGGCATCAACGAAGCCGGCGCCATGTGCGACTGGATTGCGGCGGCCACCAGCTACAGCACGCATGGCGTGCAGATGATCCCGTTCTATATCTTCTACTCGATGTTCGGCCTGCAGCGCACCGGTGACCTGTGCTGGGCGGCAGGTGACATGCGGTCACGTGGTTTTCTGCTCGGTGGCACGGCGGGGCGCACCACGCTGAACGGTGAAGGACTGCAGCACGAAGACGGCCACAGTCACATCTGGTCGGGGGCCATCCCGAACTGCGTGAGCTACGACCCCACGTTCTCTTATGAACTGGCGGTGATCATTCATGATGGCATGCGCCGCATGTTCGAGGATCAGGAAGATGTGTATTACTACATCACCCTGATGAACGAAAACTACACGCATCCGGCCATGCCGGCGGCCAGTGAAGGTGACATCCTGAAGGGCATGTACCTGTTCCGCGCAGGACCGGCCGTCACGGCAGGGACCCCGCGCGTGCAGTTGCTGGGCTCTGGCACGATTTTCCGCGAGGTGATCGCAGCGGCCGACATGCTGGCAGCCGAGTGGGGCGTGCAGTCGGATCTGTGGAGTTGTCCGTCGTTCACCGAGCTGGCGCGCGACGGCCAGCTGGTCGAGCGTCACAACCGCCTGCATCCAGAAGCCCCGCCCAAGGTCAGTCACGTGGCGCAGCAACTGGCCGGGCGCAGTGGCCCGGCGATTGCGGCCACCGACTATGTCCGGCTGTTTGCCGAACAGATCCGTGCTTATGTGCCCACCCAGTATCACGTGCTGGGTACGGATGGTTTCGGTCGGTCGGATACTCGTGAGAAACTACGGCGCTTCTTTGAGGTCGATCGTCAGCACATCGTGGTAGCGTCGCTGTCTGCCCTGGCTGAGCGTGGTGAGATTCCGGCCGCCAGGGTGAGCGAAGCGATCCGTCGTTATGGCCTCGACACCGACCGGGTACCGCCCATGCTGGCTTGATCCAGCCTGAGCCAGCACTTCCCGGCGGGCCGCCGGTGGCATCCTGATGCCATCGCCGGCCCGCCGGCCCATTTTGAGGAATCAGCGCCTTTGGCCAAGAACACGTACGAGGAATCATCGATCCGCGTCCTGAAGGGACTGGAGCCGGTGAAGGAACGTCCGGGCATGTATACCCGCACGTCCGATCCGACCCACATCATTCAGGAAGTGATCGACAACAGCGCCGATGAGGCGCTTGCCGGCTTTGCCAAGGCGATTGACGTCACGCTGCATGCCGATGGTTCGGTGACCGTGCAGGACGACGGCCGCGGCATTCCGGTGGGCATCCATCCGGAGGAAGGCGAGCCCACCGTACAGCTGGTGTTTACCCGCTTGCATGCCGGCGGCAAGTTTGACAAGACTTCGGGCGCCGGCGCGTATGCCTTCTCTGGTGGCCTGCACGGCGTGGGCGTCTCGGTCACCAATGCCCTGTCCACCCGGCTGGAAGTCGAGGTCAAGCGCGACGGCAACCTGCACCGGGTGGTGTTTGCCGCGGGCGATGTGATCGAGGCGCTGGCGGTGGTCGGCACGGTGGGGCAGCGCAATACCGGCACCAAGGTGCGCGCCTGGCCGGATGCCAGGTATTTCGACAGCCCGGGCATTTCGCTGCCCGAACTGGAGCGTACCTTGCGTGCCAAGGCGGTACTGCTGCCCGGGGTGGCGGTCACCTTGCATGTCGAAAAAAACGGCGAACTGGTCAGTCAGACCTGGTCCTATCCCAATGGTCTGCCGCAGTACCTCGAACAGTTGGCCGACGGTGCCGAAGCCGCCGTGCCGATCTTTGCCGGTGAGCGGTTTCACGGCAGGCCCGGCGACGGTGACAGCTTTGCCGAAGGGGAGGGCGCGGCCTGGGCCTTCTGCTGGTATGACGACACGGGCAGTGGCGGCGAGAGTTACGTCAACCTGATTCCCACTGCCGCAGGGGGCACCCATGAAGCCGGGCTGCGCAGCGGCGTGTTCGATGCAATCAAGATCTTTGTCGAGCATCACGGCCTGTTGCCGCGCGGTGTGCGCCTGCAGATGGAGGACGTGGCGGCGCGCCTGCGCTATGTGCTGTCCGCGCGTATCCTCGACCCGCAGTTTCAGGGGCAGACCAAGGAAAAACTCACCAGCCGCGATGCCCTCAAGCTGGTGGCCGGCGTGGTGCGTGATCCCTTCGAGGTCTGGCTGAACAACCACATCGACCACGGCAAGAAGATTGCCGAACTGGCCATCCGCCAGGCCATGGCGCGCATGAAGTCGGCGCAGAAGGTGGAAAAGCGCAAGGGCAGCGGTGTTGCCGTGTTGCCGGGAAAATTGACCGATTGCGAATCGGATGATGTCACCCGTCGTGAACTGTTCCTGGTCGAGGGTGACTCGGCCGGTGGCTCGGCCAAGCTGGCGCGTGACAAGAACACGCAGGCGATCCTGCCGCTGCGCGGCAAGGTGCTGAACACCTTCGAGGTGGATCGCGACCGTCTGTTTGCCAACAACGAGGTGCACGACATCGCGGTGGCCCTGGGTGTGGACCCGCACGGCAAGGACGACCAGCCGGACCTGAGCGGCCTGCGCTACGGCCGCATCATCATCATGAGTGACGCGGATGTGGACGGCAGCCATATCAAGGTGCTGCTGCTCACCCTGTTCTTTGTGCACTTTCCGCGGCTGGTCGAGAACGGCAATATTTGCGTGGCCAGCCCGCCGCTCTATCGCATCGACGTGTCTGCGCAGGGCAAGCGCCCGGCGCGCAAATTCTACGCGCTGGATGAGGGCGAGCTCACCGCCATCAACGAGCGCATGACCAAGGAAGGGGTCAAGCCGGGCGCAATCGCTGTGGGCCGTTTCAAGGGGCTTGGAGAAATGAATCCCGAGCAGTTGTGGGATACCACCATGAATCCGGAAACCCGCCGGGTGCTGCCGGTGCATGTGGCGGATACCGCGCGCGCCGAGGCGTGGTCGGTGTTTACCCGGCTGATGGGCAAGGGTGAGGCGTCCAGTCGTCGCGAGTGGATGGAGCGCAGTGGTGGCGATGTGGAGGTGGATGTATGAGTTCGACCAGCACACCGGTCGGTGACATGTTCAGCGGCGCAGGCGGCGGCGCGGCAGAGAGCCTGCCGCTCGCGCCATTTGTAGAGCGCAGCTATCTGGAATACGCGATGAGCGTGGTCACCGGGCGCGCCTTGCCCGATGTGGCCGATGGCCAGAAGCCGGTGCAGCGACGCATCCTGTTTGCCATGCATGAGCTGGGTTTGTATCGTCCGGCGCGCCATGTGAAGTCGGCCCGGGTGGTCGGCGACGTGATCGGCAAATACCATCCGCATGGTGACTCGGCGGCCTACGAGGCGCTGGTACGTCAGGCACAGGACTTTACCCTGCGCTATCCGATCATCGATGGCCAGGGCAACTTCGGCTCACGCGACGGTGATGGCGCAGCTGCGATGCGTTACACCGAATGCCGGCTGACGCCGATTGCCGAGTTGCTGCTGGGCGAGATCGACCGCAACACCGTGGATTTTGGGCCCAATTATGATGGCTCGTTCCAGGAGCCCAGGCTGCTGCCGGCGCGCCTGCCGATGGTGTTGCTCAATGGCGCCTCCGGCATCGGGGTGGGCATGGCCACCGAAATACCGCCACATAACCTGCGCGAGGTGGCCGCCGCTGCGGTGGCGCTGCTGCGCAATCCCGAACTCGAGCTTGACGGATTGCTGGCCTTGTTGCCCGGGCCCGACTTGCCCGGGGGGGGGCAGATCATTTCCAGCCCGGACGATATCCGCCAGGCCTATGCCTCCGGCCGAAGCAGCCTGAAGGTGCGCGCGCGCTGGAAGATCGAGGATCAGGCACGCGGCCAGTGGCGTGTGGTGTTCACCGAATTGCCGCATGGCGTCTCCACGCGCGATGTGCTGGAAGACATCGAGCGGGTCACCAACCCCAAGCCGAAGGAAGGCAAGAAAGCGCTCAGCCCGGATCAGGCCAACCTGAAGGCCCTGATGTTGGCGGCACTGGAAACGGTGCGCGACGAGTCGGACAAGAATTCGCCGGTGCGTCTGGTGTGTGAACCCCGTTCCAGCCGGCAGGACCCTGCGGAGTTCGTCCAACTGCTGCTGGCCAATACCCGCCTTGAATCGAACCTGCCGATCAATCTGGTGATGCTGGGGCGCGATGGCAGGCCGCGCCAGAAACACCTGCGCGAAATCCTGCAGGAGTGGCTGGAGTTCCGGCTGACCACGGTCACCCGCCGCACCCGTCATCGCCTCGATGAAGTCGACCGGCGCATCCACATCCTCGATGGCCGCGCGCTGGCGCTGCTCAATATCGATGAAGTCATCCGTGTGATCCGAGAGGCCGATGATCCCAGGGCCGAGTTGATGGCGGCGTTTGGCCTGAGCGAAATCCAGGCCGAGGATATCCTCGAAATCCGCCTGCGCCAGCTGGCGCGCCTGGAAGCGATCAAGATCGAGAAGGAGCTGAAGGAGCTGCGTAGCGAGCGTAAGGGGTTGCAGCGCATCCTCGACAGCCGCAGCGCGCTGGAGACGCTGGTGGCCACCGAAATCGAGGCCGACGCCGAAAAATATGGCGACGACCGTCGCACCCTGATCGAGGCGGTCAAGCCGGCCTCGATGCAGGCTCAGTCCGCACCGGACGAGCCGGTCACGATTACCCTGTCGCGCAACGGCTGGGTGCGTTCGCGGCAGGGACATGGCCTGGATGCCGGCCAGTTTGCCTACAAGGCCGGCGACAGTGCATTTGCGGTGCTGGAAACCCGCACCTTGTGGGCTGTGCTGCTGCTCGACACGCAAGGCCGCGCCTACAGCGTGCGCGCGGCCGACATTCCCGGTGGCCGTGGCGACGGCGTCCCGATCGGCACGCTGATCGAACTGCAGTCCGGTGCCCGTATCGCGCATGCGCTCTCGGGACTGCCGGAAACCCGCATGCTGGTGGCAGGTAACGGTGGCTACGGTTTTCTTAGCACGCTGGGCGAGCTGGTGTCGCGTCAGCGCGCCGGCAAGGCCTTCATGACCCTGGAAGCCGATGAGTTGCCACTGGCACCCAAAATCCTGCAGGGCGACGATGTCGAGGTGGCGGCACTCAGCGAAGGCGGGCGTCTGCTGATCTTCCCGCTGGAGGAGATGAAGGAACTCCCGCGCGGTCGTGGCGTGATCCTGATGGGCCTGGAGCCAGCCGAGAAGTTGCTCGATGTGAGCCCGCTTGGTACCAGTGGCCTGACCGTGGAAGGCCCGGCCCGTGGCGGCGCCCTGGCACAGGTACCCCTGATGGGGGTCGAGCTGGACCGGTATCGTCTGCATCGTGCGCGCAAGGGCAGCCGCCTCGAGACGCGGGTCAAGCCGCGTGTATTGCGCCGGCGTGGGGAATAAGCATGCTTGAGCTGCGTAACCTGGCTTGCGTGCGTGGTGAGCGTCGCCTGTTTGCAGGGGTGTCGCAGGCGATTCCGGTGGGGCAGCTGGTCCGTGTGCGCGGTGACAACGGCGCCGGCAAGACCAGCCTGCTGCGGCTGGTTGCCGGGCTGTCCGAGCCGGCGATGGGGCAGGTGCTATGGCAAGGCAGCGACAGCCGCCAGGTACGCGAGCCTTTTCAGCGTGCACTGGTCTATCTGGGACATGCCAGTGGCATCAAGGATGAACTCGATGCAGTCGAAAACCTGCGTGCTGCCTGTGCCCTGGCGGGCGAGCCAGTGGCTGACGGAGCGGCCGTCGACGCCCTGTCGGCAATGGGACTGGGTGGGCGCCTGCAGCTGGAATGCAAGGTGCTGAGCGCTGGCCAGCGCCGTCGTGTCGCGCTGGCGCGCCTGCTGCTTACGCGCAAGCCGCTCTGGTTGCTGGACGAACCATTCAACGCGCTCGATCCGCAGGCGGTGGCACAGTTGGCGGCCGCGGTAGGGCGACATCTTGAAGCCGGTGGCATCTGCGTATACACCACCCATCAGCCCGTCGAAATTGCCGCGGACAACGCAGCGGAACTCACCCTGGGAGCTCGTGCATGAGTGCGCCGCTGCAGGCTGCGGCACCAGGTAAGGTGCTGGCGGCGCAGGCGGGCGCTGGCGCGGGCGGCATGTTTCTCGCCATGCTGCGGCGGGATCTGCTGCTGGTTTACCGGCGGCGTGCCGACGCGATCACGGTGCTGGTGTTCTTCAGCATCGTGGTGAGCCTGTTTCCGCTCGGCGTCGGTGCCGACCCCGCGCTGCTGCGCCCGATCGGCGCGGGCGTGGTGTGGGTGGCGGCACTGCTCGCCTCGTTGCTGTCGCTGCAGCGCCTGTTCGGCGCCGACTACGCGGATGGCACGCTGGAGCAGATCCTGCTCAGCCCGCAGCCGCTCGCTCTGACAGCGCTGGCCAAGGTGCTGGCGCACTGGATTGCCACCGGCATCCCGCTGGCGCTGATGTCGCCACTGCTTGGCATGCAGTTTGGCCTGGCGGCGGACGCGCTGTGGATTCTGACCGTGAGCGTACTGCTGGGCACGCCGATCCTCAGTCTGGTCGGTGCGGTCGGGGCTGCGTTGACGCTGGGACTGCGTGGCGGCAACCTGCTGGTGGCGCTGCTGATCCTGCCGCTCAATATTCCGGTGCTGATCCTTGGGGCTGGAGCGGTCGATGCGGCACAATCCGGGCTGGGTGCGCAGGCGCACCTATCCTTGCTGGCGGCCTTGCTGGTGGCCACCTTGATGGGTTCACCGTTTGCCGTGGCAGCGGCCCTGCGCATCTCGTTGGACTGACATTCGTAAACAAAGGACGAAGTACGCCCATGGCGAAGATCAACTGGTTCAAATATGCCGCTCCGGCCACGTTCTACCCCCTGGCTGGCCGGCTGGCGCCCTGGTTTCAGGCCATGGCAGTGCTGCTTGGCGCGGTAGGCCTGTATATCGGTTTCTTTGTGGCACCCACCGACTTTCAGCAGGGTGAGGCTTACCGGATCATCTTCATCCACGTGCCGGCGGCCTGGATGTCCATGTTTCTCTATCTCCTGATGGCGGCGTATGCCGGTCTCGGTCTGGTGTTCAACACCCGCCTTTCCTCCATGATGGCCCGTGCCATTGCACCCACCGGTGCCATGTTCACCTTTCTGGCCCTGTGGACTGGTTCGATGTGGGGACGCCCGATGTGGGGGACTTACTGGGTATGGGATGCGCGCCTGACCTCTGAGCTGATCCTGCTGTTCCTGTACATCGGCTTTATCGCCCTGCAGGCAGCAATCGACGATCCGCGCCGCGGGGATCGCGCAGGCGGCGTGCTGGCCCTGGTCGGTGCCATCAACGTGCCGATCATTTATTTTTCGGTGAAGTGGTGGAACACCCTGCACCAGGGTTCCAGCATCAACCTCACGCGTGCCCCCTCCATGGCCAGCATCATGCTCTGGGGCATGCTGGTGATGGCACTTAGCTTCTGGGCGTACAGCATCGCCGTGATCCTGTCGCGCGTGCAATGCGTGATTGCGGAGCGCGAACAGCGCGCAGCCTGGCTGCAGGCCCTTGGGGCCGAACAGGGCTGATCCGCCAGCCGGCGGTCCGTGCCGCCAACGCAAAAAAAAGGGGCGCCTGCATTGCGCCCCTTTTTTGCAGGTCTGGCGTCGACTCGCCGTCAGTCGTCTTCCACCTCGCCATGTTTGGTAGCGAAATTGATGCCGATTTCCTTCAGCACCGGGGTGGGCAGGATACCGCCGGCACAGATGATGATGGCGTCGTTCGGCAGGTCCTCGCGGCCGGCCGTGGTCTCGAACAGCAGGTGATCCTTGTGGATTTCGATCACCTTTGACTTGAGTTCCACCCTTACCCGCCCTGCTTCCACCTGGGCCTTCAGGCGGGTGCGGTTCTTTTCCTTCACCCGGCTGAAGGCCTCACTGCGATACGACAGCGTGACCGTGGTGCCTTCTTCTTCCGACAGGGCAATCGCGGCCTCCAGCGCACTGTCGCCGCCACCCACCACGGTGACATGCTGGCCACGGTACTGCGCGGCATCGATCAGCCGGTACATCACCTTGGATTGCTCCTCGCCCGGCACATCGAGCTTGCGCGGCGTGCCGCTGCGGCCGATGGAGAGCAGCACATTGCGGGTCTTGATCGGGCCTTGATCGGTCTGGACGATGAAACCCTTGCCGTCCGGGTCTTTTTCGATCTTTTCCATGCGGGTGCGGAAATTGATGCGCAGGCCGGTCTTGCCCACCACCTCCTGCCAATACTCCAGCAGCCGCTCCTTCTGCACTTCCTTGAACTGCATCTTGCCGATCAGTGGCAGGTTGACCGGTGCGGTCATGGCGATCTTGTTGCGCGGGTAATGAAACACTGCACCGCCCAGGCTGGGTTCCTGTTCGATCAGCACGTAATCAATCTTTTTTTCATGCGCGGCCAGACCCGCGCCAATGCCTGCAGGACCACAGCCCACCACCACTACGTCCTTCTGGTCACTGCGCTTCTTGTCCTTGCGACTGATGATGTTGTACATCGCCTGTTTGCCCTGTTCGGCTGCTTTGCGGATCAGCCCCATGCCACCGAGCTCACCGGCAATAAAGATGCCGGGCACGTTGGTTTCGAATTCGGGCGTCAGTTGCGGGATGTCAATGCCGCGTTTTTCCGTGCCGAATACCAGCTTGAGCGCGTCCACGGGACATGCGGGCAGACAGGCACCATGTCCGATGCAATGCGCCGGGTTTACCAGATAGGCCTTGCCCTTGATGATTCCGATCGCTCCTTCCGGGCAGGCGGTGACGCAGGCTGCGGCACAAATGCAGCTTTCCAGGTTGATCACCGGGTGCAGCGAGGGTGGCTCGACCATGCCTGTTTCCAACGATTCCTGCCAGGTACGGACGGCAAGCTGCTCCCGTTTGGTGCGATTGCGCAGGTACAGGCCATAAGTCACGGCCGCTGGCACCGCAAAAAGTAACAGGCTGTAAACGGTCTGGGCGGCGCTGTTGGCGTCTTGGGCTGGCATCAGGGATAACTCTTTAAAGGGCGCAAGGTACGATAGACCGCATCTGGAGACAAGTGATTTTGTTTAAGAAAATCATCGGATTCAAACAACTAGTTAAGGTACGAATCATTGACACGGGATTTTTTCCCACGTAATCTGCGCTCATGTTGCCACAAATTTTGACGTTAATTCGACGTACGCTGCACGACCAATCGAACCCGCGTGCCGCCTGCGATACAAAAACCTCTTAATATTCAGGCTTCTTAGATATGAGCGATTTTTCACTGGCATCGTCAAGCACCCCGCCGGCACGACTGGCGGGTAGCAGGGCCGGGCGCAGTGCGCGCGAAATGTGGATCGGGTTGTCACAGTTTGCGCTCGTTGCGGTGGCTTTCGCCATCACGCGTATCTGGAAGTACACGTCCGGATCGGACATGGGTTACAACCTTGGACTGGTTGGTGGCCTGATGATGCTGATCCTGCTGGTCTATCCCCTGCGCAAGCACGTGCGTTTCATGCAGAACTGGGGTCGCACCAAGCCCTGGTTCCTGTTTCACATGGCCATGGGACTGGGCGGGCCGGTGCTGGTGCTGGCGCATACTAATTTCCACTGGGGCTCGATGAACGCGGCCATCTGCCTGTTCAGCATGATCATGGTGGCGGGCAGCGGCATCATCGGGCGCTATATATATGTTGCGATCCACCAGGATCTGACCGGTCAGCGACTCAGTCTGGGTGACCTTCAGCGTGATGCCGGCTTTCACGGTGATGAAGTGCATTCCCGTCTGGCGTTTGCGCCCGAAGTCGAGGCCAGCCTGCGCGCCTTCGAAGCCTCGGCCCAGCGTGGCCAGCACCGCGCCATGTGGAGTGCCATCAATTTCCTCACCCTGGGTTTTCGCGCCAACAGTGTTCGTTCCAAGGCCGGTCGGTTGCTGGTGCAGGGCGTGCGCCGTCAGGCTGCCATCGATAGCTGGGACGCCGGGCGCCAGGCGCGCCGTCTACACAATGGCCGCAATCTGGTCGAGGCCTACCTGCAAGGCGTGGTAAAAGTGGCACGCTTCAATACCTGGGTGCGCCTGTTCTCGCTCTGGCACGTGGCGCACGTACCCCTGGTTTACATGCTGGCCCTGACTGCTGCGGCGCACGTTGTTGCCGTGCACATGTACTGAGCAGTGTCGGTCCTGTTCGTGCGCTTTCACGCCAACTTCTCCCAAATCCTGCGCAGCGCCCTCGCGGTCGCTGTGCTGCTGTTTGCATGCCTGTTTGTCGCGCAGGCGCAAGCGGGGGTGCTCGAGGGCGTGCTGGAGCCGGGTGCCACCATTGAAGGGCATGCCAAGGCCGAGAAGGAATGCAGCAACTGCCATTCCAACTTCAATCGCACCGGCCAGGACACGCTGTGCATTGATTGCCACAAGGAAATTGCCCGTGACCTGAAGGAAAAACACGGTTTCCACGGCAAGATGACGCGCGAGGCCTGCAAGAGCTGCCATACCGAACACAAAGGGCGGACTGCCAGAATCGCCGAATTCAACCAGCAGCAGTTCAACCACAAGCTGACCGAGTTCAAGCTGGAAGGCGCGCACATCAAGACCGCATGCAAGAGCTGCCATGTGGCCACGGTCAAGTACCGCGATACCGCCACCACCTGCAACGGCTGTCACAAGAAGGACGACAAGCACAAGCAGCGCTATGGCCCCAAATGTGACACCTGTCATTCGGTGGCGAACTGGAAGGAAATCCTGTTCAACCATGACCGGGACACCAAGTACGCGCTGCACGGCAAGCACGTCAGCACCAAGTGCGATGACTGCCACACTGGTAACGATCTTTATCACGACAAGATTGGCACGGACTGCGTGTCGTGCCACAAGAAAGACGACAAGCACAAGGGCACGCTGGGGCCAGATTGCGCCAAGTGCCATACCGAAAAGTCCTGGAAGGACGAAAAGTTCGACCACGACAAGACGCGCTTCCCGCTTGAAGGCAAGCATGATGACGTGGAATGCAAGGGCTGCCATAAGAGCACCAATTTCAAGGAAGCGCCGCGCGATTGCCTGTCCTGTCACAGGAAGGATGACAAGCACAAGGGCAATTTCGGTCCCAAGTGCGAGTCCTGCCACAATGCGGTGGCCTGGAAGGTGATCCTTTTTGATCACACGCGCGATACCAAATACCCGCTGCGCTGGAAGCACATGCAGGTGAAGTGCACGGATTGCCATGCCGGCGACCTTTACAAGGACAAGCTGAAGGAAGATTGCCTGTCTTGTCACAAGAAGGATGACAAGCACAATGGCACGCTGGGCACACGCTGCGAGGACTGCCACAGTGAGAAGGACTGGAAGGACGTGGGCAAGAAATTCGACCATAGCAAGACCAAGTTCCCGCTGCTCGGCAAGCATGAGCCGGTCAAGTGTGATGACTGCCACAAGTCCAAGGTGTACAACGAGGCCCCCAAGGATTGCCTGTCATGCCATCGCAAGGACGATACCCACAAGGGCCGTTTTGGCGTGAAGTGTGAAACCTGCCATAACGCCAATTCCTGGAAGGAAATCCTGTTCAATCACGACAAGGACACCAAGTATCCGCTGCGTGGCAAACACATCAAGACCAAGTGTGATGACTGTCATACCGGCAATCTGTACAACGACAAGCTCAAGCAGGATTGCATTGCCTGCCACCGCAAGGATGACAAGCACGAAGGTCAGGAGGGCACCAAGTGCGAGCGTTGTCACGTCGAGAAGGACTGGAAGACCATCGTGCGTTTTGACCACGGACTCACGCGCTTCCCCTTGCTCGGCAAGCACGAGAAGGCCGAGTGCAAAAGCTGCCACGAAACGCCCAGGTTCAAGGACGCCAAGGTGGATTGCGTGTCCTGTCATGCGAAGGAAGACGACAAGACCCACAAGCGCAGGCTGGGGACCATGTGTGAGCTTTGCCACAATGCACGCGACTGGAAGCATTGGGATTTTGATCATGACAAGCGCACCAAATTCATGCTGGATGGCGGGCACAAGGGCCTCGACTGTTACGCTTGTCACAAGCGGCCTGCTGACAAGCGCGCCTCGCTGTCGAGCACCTGCGTCAGTTGTCATGGCAGCGATGATGTGCACGAAGGCAAGTTCGGCAAGGTGTGCGAGCAATGCCACGTGACCAGCAAGTGGAAAGTGATCAAGGAAGGCTCCGGAGCAAACCGGCGCAGCAGCATGTTGTGGATACCGTTGGCCAGACTAGCGCTGGGCGGCGGAGCAATCAGTTCAAGCCGTCAGCCTGTGGCAAGTGCTGGCAGTTAAGGTGTTAGCGTGGGGTTCAGAATGAAGACAAAAACCGGATCTGATTTCATGAGTGTCTTTCGCCAGCTGATGCTGGCGTTGGCATTTGCTTTGGCCAGCCTGATGTTGCCCGGCCAGGCACAGGCTCAAACGTCACCGGCCAGCTTCAACCATGACACCACCATGTTTTCGCTGCGTGGTGCGCATGAAATCGTGCGTTGCGAAACATGTCACGTGAACGGCGTGTTCAAGGGCACCGTGCGCCAGTGCGACATCTGTCACGCCAAGGGCAACAAGATGGGCGCTGTTCCCATGACCGTGAACCACATCCCGGTCACCGATACCTGCGACGTGTGCCACAACACGTCCACCTTTGCCGGCACCCAGTTCACCCACGCCATGGTGATGCCGGGCACCTGTAACACCTGCCACAATGGTTACTACGCCAAGGGTAAGAGCCCCAGCCCGCCGCACCCGGTCACCAGCGCCTCCTGCGACCTGTGTCACAGCATCGGTTCCTTCCTCAATGCCATCCGCTTCGATCACGCGGCATCGGGCATTTTTGCCGCACCGACGCACGCCGGCCCCGCCTGCGATTCCTGCCACAACGGCGTACGTGCGGAAGGTAAAGACCCCGGTCATGTGCCGGTGCCATCCAGTGCTGCCTGTGACGATTGCCATCGCCAGACCGCAGCCTGGAAACCGGCATTGTTTGCCCATGAGGCTGCGGGCATTTCTTCGCAGCCCAAGCTGGGCCCCGCCTGCTCGTCCTGTCACAACGGCACCAAATATCTGGGCAAGCCAGCCGGCAATGCACACATCCCGACCGCGCAGGACTGCTCGCTGTGCCATGGCACTTCACCGATCGTGAACCCGGGCGGTTTTGCGCTGGGTCAGATGGACCACACCGGCATCACCACCAACTGCGCCAGCTGCCATGGCTACAACTCGCCGTATCCGCCGCTGGCCGGCAAGCCGGTGGTCACGCCCAACTCCTACCTGTCCAACCACATTCCGGTGCAGGGCGTGGCCTGCGAGGCCTGCCACAGCGCCAGCATGTTCGATTCATTTGCCGGTGCGGTGATGAACCACTCGGTGGTGACTGGCACCAGTTGCGCCACCTGCCACGAAGACGGCACCAACTTTGCCGGCAAGACCAATTCCACGCTCACAGTGATGCGCTCTACCCTGGGCACACACTACCCGGTGCCGCTCAATATTGCCTGTTCGGTCTGTCATACCAGCACCACCGACTTCAGCCAGGGAATTGTGTACAGCCCGAGCGGCCTGCACCAGGCCGCCGTGGTCAACGCCGGCTGCGCCAGCTGCCACAGTGACGGCAGCGGCCCGTTTGCCGCCAAGCAAAGCCTGGTCAACCTGTCGGCAACGGCCGGTGTCAGCGCCAGCGGCCTGCCGCACATCGCACTCAACGCCAACGTGGATTGTTCCAGCTGTCACGTGGCCGGCACGATCAGCAGTTTCAACCCGGGCAATAATGGTTTCCGCCTGCCAATCGGCATCACCACCCCCAGCCTGAACTCTGCGCAGCACGCTTATGTGTCGACAAGTTGCACTACCTGTCACGGCGGCACCACCACGTCGGATTCGGCGGCCAGGTTTGCCGGTATCGTAGCCAGCGGGGCTTCGGCGGGAGACACCTGGCCACCGGCCAGCCTGGATGCAGCGCACCAGTCCTATGGCAACAACTGCGCCGGCTGTCATGCCACCACACCAACATTCCTGAGCAACGGTGCTGGTAACGTCAAGCCCGCTGGCCACATTCCGGTCGGTAGCCTGACCTGCGTGACCTGTCACGGTGCGCCGGCCTCGTACACGGCCCCCAACCTGGTTGCCACGCATACCACCGGGCAAGCCTGTGCGGTCTGTCACAACAGCACCCAGTCGTCGGCAGCGGCCTCGCTCGGCACGCCGCTGCTGCGCTTTAACAGTGACAATGGCAACCACATCCCGCTGCTGGGCAACCTGGCAAACGCCAGCGCCGGTGCGGGTACCCCAACCTGTGATTCTGCCGGTTGTCACGCCAATTACAGTGCGTCCGGCCAGTCATTTGTGCTTGGTGCCGGGGCGAATCCGTCACAGGGACAACTGAACACGCCGACACTGAATACCCTCGGACATAACACCGTCTATGCCGCAGGCAGCACGTCCTGCTCGAGCTGCCATGAAAACGGCGCTGGTCCATATCAAGGCATGCTGGCCACCAACAACACCACCAGCAGTCGCGGCGACACGCGTCCCACCTACGGCAATCACCCGACTGCGGCAGCCGGTGGCGATTGCTCGAACTGCCACTCCACCACGCCGATGTTTAATCAGAACTACTCGCAGAATGCGCAGCCCGCAGGCCACATTCCGGGCGGTTCGGCCACCTGTTTGCAGTGCCATACGGTAGCAAACGGCAGCAACTTCGCATTGCCCAGCGTGGCGGCAACCCACTCCTCGCAGAACCAGGCGTGTTCGGTGTGCCATAACGCCACGGTCAATGCAGGCATCACCAACCACTTGGCGGCGCTAAGCACCACGGGCTACACGCCGGGGCTGCCGCTCTATAACGACACAACGCACTTTCCAATTGGCGCCACGGATTGTGCAGCGTCGGGGTGTCATGCGTCCTATGCAACGTCAACCGTGTTCACTCTGGCACGCACGGCGTCAGGTTCGCCTTCCGTGGCCTTTGCCGGCCATGCGTCGGTGACCTCGCAAACCTGCGTCAGTTGCCATCAGGCAGGTTCCAATTTCAAGGGCATGGTCACGTTGGCCACTGCCAATCCGACCGACGTAGTCCCGTCGACAGACGCGCTGCACCAGAATTACACCGGCGATTGCGGCACCTGCCACACCACGTCGCCGCTGTTCATGACCAACCCCATCACGCTGCCGCCCAACCATATTCCCACGGGTACAGTGGGTACAAAATGTACCAGCTGCCATGTGTCCGGTAATTACACAACAGCTGCGCCGGTCAACCTGGTCACCACCCACGCCACTGGCACGGCCAAATGCGCAACGTGTCACGACAGCTCCGTGGCCGCAGGCTTCCTGACCGATCACGCGATTGTTTCGCAGGCTTCGGTCACGAATCACATTCCGTTCGGTACGCTGGATTGCGTGTCGTGCCACAACAACTACAGTGCCGCCGCACCCAATTTCAAGATCGGTACCGGTCTGGCGTCGATCACCACGCCTACCCTGAACGTGGCGCAGCATACCCTGGTGGCCGGGGCCGGCCTCACTACCTGTGGTACCTGTCACACCCAGCCCACCGGTACCGTGTATTACGGCATGGTGGCCAGCAAGGTGGGGGGCGGTGACCAGTTCCCGAGCGTTACCGAGGACCCCAGTCATCAGACCTATACCGGTGATTGCTCAGCCTGTCACACCACTACGCCCACGTTTGTAAACAATGCAAACGGAAACGCCAAGCCGACCGGTCACATCCCGACCGGCACCCTGGCCTGTGCCACCTGTCACGGCAGCCCCGCCTCCTATACGGCGCCCAATCTGGTGGCTACCCATACCACCGGCCTGGCCTGCGCCGCCTGTCACAACGGCACCCAGTCGTCGGCTGCGGCCAATCTTGGCACGCCTGTTCTGCGTTACAACAGTGATAACGGCAACCACATTCCTATCGGCACACTGGGCAGCACCACAGCCGCGGCCGGGGCACTGACCTGCAACGCGTCGGGTTGCCATAACAATTACACGGCCTCCGGTCAGAACTTCATCCTGGGTTCTGGCGCCACGCCAACCAATGCGCAGATCACGACGCCGACACTGGCGGTGACTGGTCATAACAGCGTGCTGGCGGCGGGGGTGACGGGTTGCAACACCTGTCATGCATCGAGCAGCCTGTATCAGGGCATGGTGGCCACCATCAATACCAGTGCCACTTCCGGTACGGCGGGTGACACCCGTCCGACCTACAACGGCCACCCGACCGGCACCACGGATTGTGGATCGTGTCACTCCACCACACCCACCTTCAAGTCGTCGCCGTCCACCTCGGCCCAACCGGCCGGCCATATTCCCAGCGGCTCGGCGGCCTGTAGCGCCTGCCATACGGCGGCCAGTGGTAACAATTTTGGTCCGCCCGACATCGGCCTGACCCACTCCAGCCAGTCCCAGGCGTGCTCGGTATGCCATAACGCCACTGTCAGCAACGCTATCACTGCCAATGCCGCTGCACTCGGTTACGGTGGTACAGCGGCCAAGCCCACGGTGTACAACGACACCACGCACTTCCCGATCGGCAGCACCGATTGCGCGGCGTCGGGATGCCATTCCGCCTATGCCACGTCCGCCGTGTTCACGCTGTCCAGAACGGCGGCAGGTTCGCCTTCGGTGGCATTCGCCGGCCACAGTTCGGTGACCTCGCAGACCTGCGTCAGCTGTCACCTGGCTGGCGCCAATTTCAAGGGCATGGTGACGTTGGCCAGCGCCAACCCCACCGATGTGTTCCCGTCGACGGACGCACTGCACCAGAGCTACACCGGCGACTGCGGCACCTGCCATACGACCACCCCGCTGTTCATGACCAACCCGAGCGTGCTGCCACCCAAGCACATTCCGATTGGCTCTGTGGGGGTTGCCTGCACCAACTGCCATGTCTCGGGCAATTACGCCACCTCGGCACCGGTCAACCTGGTCACCACGCACACCACCGGCCAGACCTGTCTGACCTGCCACGCGTCAGCGGTTTCGGGCACGTTCCTGACCGACACGCCGATCAAGAACGAAGCTTCGGTGGCTGGTCACATTCCCTTTGGGACCGCTGACTGCGCTATCTGCCACGGCAATTACACCGCCAGCGTGACCAACTTCAAGATGAACGTTACGGGCACGGCGTCGATCACGGTACCCACGCTGAACGTGGCCCAGCATGCTGCGGTGGCCTCGGCCGGTCAGACCACCTGTAGCACCTGCCACACCAGCGCCACCGGCACGGTATATCTGGGCATGTTGTCTACACGGGTTGGGGGTGGTGATCAGGTACCGAGTGCAGCAGAAGACGCCGCGCACCCGGTCGTGGGTGGTCAGGATTGTTCGGCCTGCCATAACACGGCGCCGACCTTCAAGACCAATGCCAGCGGTGGTCTGCCGACCAACCACATTCCGTTGACTGCTTTCCCGGCCACGCCAGCGTGTACGGCCTGCCACATCAATTCCGGCACCTACGTGACGGCGCGGATGAACCACTCGCCCTCCACGGGGGGAGTGACCAGCGGTTGTACCACCTGTCATGGCGTCGCTGGCGTGGCACTGAGCTTTGCCAACGTGAAGCCGCTGCCGCAGCCCGCCAACCACATTCCGACCACGGTGGGCTCCATCGCCAATGCTTGCGAGAAGTGCCACGCCAATGCCGTGACGCAGAACTTCAACAGCTTTGCCGGCACTGTGATGAACCACAGCACCATCACCAGTGGCTGTATTACCTGCCACGGGGTGGGCAAGGCTTCGGCGTTCTATGGCGTGACCATGGTGGTGGCGCCGAATGCGGCAACGGACGGTCACCAGTACGTGGCCAGTCTGGCTTGCGAGACCTGCCACAACAACACCACCGTGACCGGCGGCTTTGCCAACGGCAAATTTGTGCACTCCACCGTGAGTGGCACCACCTGCATGTCCTGCCATGAAATTACCGGCAATCCAGGTGCCAAGACGTTCAGCGGTGTGCCCAGCATCTGGATGCGCAACAGCAAAACCCACTATTACCCCGGAGGTTCTGGCGGCGGCCCTGACTGCACCACCGGCTGTCACCAGCACAGTACCAACGACAAATCGTTGGGCACCGGCACCACCGCAGAGCCAGCTGCCGTGCTGAGCGCCACCAGTGTGGCCTTCAGTTCCACGGCGGTGAGCACCGCAGTGACCAAGACCGTCCAGTTGAACAACCCGGGTACGGCCGCATTGACGCTGACCAGCTTCGTGATGTCGGGAACCAACTCAGCCGACTTCACGCAGACCAACACCTGCGGTACCTCGCTGGCCGCCGGCGGCAGGTGCGTGATCACGGTCAGCTTCAAGCCGGCTGCGGCTGGCAATCGTACGGGCACGCTGACGATCACTGACAATGCGGCTTCCAAGACCCAGGCGATCACGCTCACCGGCGCTGTGGCGACGACCACCCTGTCGGCGGCCAACGTGGTGGCGCTCAGTTCGACGGGGATCGGGGTGGCTTCGCCAACCCAGGTACTGACCTTTACCAACACCAGCACTGCAGCGGTTGGGGTCAGCAGTGTGGCGATCAGTGGCACGAATGCAGCCGACTTCAAGGTGGCATCGAATACCTGCTCGACCACTGCGCAGGCGGCCGGGTCCAGCTGCGCCATCACCATCGGCTTCACGCCCACCATCAACACCGCCCAGGAAAGCGCCCTGCTGACCATTGCTGACACTGGCTTCCCCAGCGCTTACGTGCTGCAACTGGTGGGCTCTACCGGCACACAAAGTGCGGCTGCCCAGCAACGCCGTGTATCCGCTGGCAGCCAGGTGCTGAAGGGCGGTCTGCCCGCGTCGGTGGCTGCGGTGCTTGGCACCCCCGTGACCAATGGCGGCAGTCCGATGATCGGTGCACGCGGCAGTTTCAGCGCGCCGCCAGCGGCTGCCGTTACCGGTACAGGGACAACACCGGCAACGATCACACCGGCCCTGCGCAGCACCGTGGTGCCGTCCGTCCTGGCCGCTGCCATCACGCCAGTGCCGGCAGGTGGGCTTTACAACCACGCCAATGTGCAGCCAGGCCAGTGCTTCAGCTGTCATGACGGTGGTGTCCACAACGGGGTCAAGGTGGACGGCAAGCCGGCCAACCATATCCCGTCAGTGAACACGTGTGACACCTGTCACCGCACCACGAGCTGGGTGCCGGCCCTGTTCAATCATTCAGCAAGCGCGGCGGGTACACCTTGCACGACCTGTCATAACGGACGGACCTCGGCCGATAGCAAGCCTAAAAACCACTTCCTGACAGTGCGGACCTGCGACACTTGCCACAACACGCATAGCTGGTTGCCTGCGGTATATCAGCACATGTCCCCGCGTTACAGCTCGCAAAACCCCAACCTGGCCTGTAATACTTGTCACGTTGGCAACACGGAAATGGTTCCGCTCAACGCCTCGATCCGGCCCAACCTGGGTGGAACGCGCGGGCGGACCCACTAAATTGCTCTGGAATCCCATGAAGCCACCGCATTCGCGCCCAGGCGGCCAATCCAACCTTGAAGGCAAGCGGTCAGGGCAGGGGGCCCTGCTGCTGACTGCGGCACTGTTGTTGGCTGCTCCATTGCCACCTGCCTCGGCGCAAACACTGGATGAAATTCAGGTGGAGGCGGTCAAAAGCGATGCGGTGATCCGCATCAAGTTCAATGGACGTGTGCGCTATATCCGTCAGTCGCCTACGGCATCTTCGCCGACCGACCTGCTGCAGGTGACCTTCCAGGTGATTTCGTTGGACGACCCGGCGGCGGTCTCGCTGGTGGAGGAAGCCAAGGTGTCGCCGGTGGATGCACCCGGGCCGGCCTTCACCGTGGTATACCCGCCCCAGCAGAACCATGTGATGCGCGTGCTCACCGTGCGTTTCAACAACAAGGTCAGCGCGCAGGTGCGGGCCGGGGCGGGTGACCGCGTGATCGAGGTGGTGATCAAGAATGCAGCGCGCCTGCAGCCTGGTATTGCGGCGCCTGCACCAGCCGCTGCCGTAGCGCCAGTGGCTGGCAACGCGGCGACCGGTGCGGACACTGGAATGCCGGTCACGGGTACCCCAGCGTCTGCTTCGCGTACTTTGGTGGACGCGTTCGCTATTACCCTGCAACAGTTTTCGGGCAAGGATAGCGGTGCGCCGGTGGCCTTGCCCGCGGGGTTTGAGCGCTACTCGCTGTTCAATGTCCCCCTGTCCGGCAAGGACGGCGGGTATGAAGTCAACCTTGGCTATTTTCCCGATGCCAATGCCGCTGAAGCAGCGCGTCAGTCCCTGTTGGCCAGCTTTCCGCAGGCTGTGGTGTTCGATGCCGAGCAGCGTAAACAGCAAAACCTGAATTCCGCCGCAGCCGCGCCAGTGAACAATGCCAATGGTCCGGTGGACAGTACAACACCTGCGCCGACAGCCGGCGCACCGACTGAAGTCAGCCCGATCGATGCCAAGGCCGAAGATTTGCTGGTGGCTGCTGCCGATGCGGTGTCGGCAAAGAATTACGGTGGCGCCATTGATCTGCTCAATCAGGTGTTGCTGCTTCCGCCCAATGCATCGTCACAGACCGCGCAGGAACTCATCGGCGTCGCCCGCGAACGCAGCGACGAGATTGCAAAGGCCCGCACTGAGTACGAGTTGTATCTCAAGCTGTTTCCGACCGGTGAGGGGGCCGACCGGGTGCGTCAGCGTCTGGCCAACCTGGGGGGGGCGCCCGTGGCCCCGGTGGTGGTGGCCGCGCCCGCAGCGGCGGATGGGACGCCTGCACAGGCTGCATCTGCCGATGCACAATCCGCACCGCGCAAGACGCCCAATGTGGTCCAGAAAAGCATTACTGGTGCCATTTCCCAGTTCTATTACGGCGGTCAGACGCGCACCCAGACCCTGCTGAACGTGCCGACCGGCATCAACCAGACCACGCTGACCGGGGTGACGCAGTCGGCCCTGGTGACCAACCTGGACGCGACTGCGCGTTATCGCGACGCGGACTCTGATTCCCGCATGGTGTTGCGGGATACCAACACTGCCAGCTTCCTGACGGGTGGGCACGGCAGCAACCAGCTCACCGCCGCGTATGTCGATTACAAGGACCTGGTGTCGACACTGGGTGTCCGTGCGGGGCGCCAGTCCGGCGCATCGGCAGGGGCCATTGGCCTGTTTGACGGCATTTCTGTGGGGTACTCGATCACCCCGCGCATCCGTGCCAACGTTTCGGTGGGGCAGCCGTCCGATCCGATCACGGCGCCGCACCAGCGCTTTGAAGGTTTTGATGTGCAGGTGGATGAAGTGCTGCCCGGTGTGGGCGTGGGTGTCTATGGCATCAACCAGACCGTCGATGGTGTGGTCAGCCGTCGCGCCCTGGGTCTGGAGGGGCGCTATTTTTCGCCGCACTACTCGCTCTATGCGGCCAGCGACTACGACACCTCGTTCAAGGCTACCAACTCCACGGTCATCCAGGGCACGGCCACCACCGATGACCAGCAGGTGCTTACCGTGTTGTTTGACCATCGCCGCATCCCCAATCTGGATATTGGCAATGCCCTGATCGGCAGCAATTTCACCTCGCTGCAGGACATGCTCAACCAGTTGGGCTATGCACAGGTGCAGCAGCTGGCGGCACAGGTTGCGGCAGTGTCGCGTCAGGCGGTGGTGAGTTACTCCCGGCCGGTGACCGAGCACTGGCAGGCCAGCACCGATGTGCGCTGGTCGGACATTGGCGCCCTGCCGGCCATTGGCTTGGCACCTGCGCAGCCCGGCACCGGCAGCCAGATGAGCTACAGCCTGGTAGCCACTGGCTCCAACCTCTACTCGCAGCGCGATACCAATGTGCTTAACATGACCGTACTCAACAGTGCGCAATTGCACGGCGCGCAACTGGCTTATAATAATCTTACGGCAGTGATGCAAAACCAGCTGTCACTGGAACCCTCGATCCGTCTGTATGTCCAGAACGACAACCTCGGGCTTCATACCACCCGGATCACACCTGGAATGCGTGCCAGTTACCGTCTGACCCAGGTTGCCTCGATTGAAACCGAAGCCATCCTCGAATTGTCGAAGGTGACAGGCCCTACCAGCAACGAAGACGCTAAAAACGCCTTCTATTACGTCGGATACCGCTACGACTTCCGGTAGGCGAGCGGTCCGCCAACCTCTTTGGAAGTTAATTGCCTGATGCATTGGAATTCCCTGCAGGACTTTCTGGCCATGGGTGGCTACGCGTTCTTCGTGTGGAGCTCGATGGCAGTCACCGCAGCCGCCCTCGTGGTTGAGTTGCTCTCCTTGCGTGGTCGCCATGCGCGGCTGCGCAACGCCCCATCCTCTGATTCAATTACCAAAAGCACATCAACATGAAGCCAAGAAGCAAACGGCTGTTCTGGATTGTTGGCGGCATTGCGGGGCTGGCCCTGGTGGTCGGTCTCGTGCTCAATGCCTTTCGCAGCAATCTGGTATTTTTCTTCACGCCCAGTCAGATCGCCGATAAAGAAGCCCCCGTTGGTCGCGCGTTTCGGGTTGGCGGCATGGTGGTCAACGGCAGTCTGCAGCGCCATGGCACCGACGTGCATTTCGTGGTTACGGACACCGTAAAGACGGTGCCAGTGCGTTACACCGGCATCCTTCCCGACCTGTTCAAGGAGGGCAAGGGCGTGGTCGCCGAGGGGCAACTGGACGCGGCTGGCGAATTCCATGCCAGTCAAGTGCTGGCCAAGCATGACGAAAACTATATGCCGCCCGAGGCCGCCGAGGCGCTCAAGAAGGGGCGTGCCGTGAATGACCGGCTTAGCAAGAGCCTGGTGACCGACAACGGAGGACGGGCACAATGATTCCCGAAATTGGCAATCTGGCACTGGTCCTGTGCCTGATCCTGTCGCTGGTGCAGATCGTGGTTCCCATCGCGGGCGCCCAGCGCGGTAACGCGGCGTGGATGGCGATGGCCCGTCCGACTGCACGCGCGCAGTTCTTCCTGGTAGCACTGGCCTTTGCCTGCCTGGTGTTCAGCATGCTGACCAGCGATTTTTCGGTGAAATATGTGGCGATGACCTCCAGCCGTCTGCTGCCGATCCAGTACAAGGTGGCGGCCGTGTGGGGCGGTCACGAGGGCTCGATCCTGCTGTGGCTGCTCATGCTCACCTTCTGGATGACGGCGGTCAGCGTGTTCAGCAAGGCGCTCCCCGAAGCCATGGTGGCCCGCGTGCTGGGGGTGATGGGCTTCGTCAGTCTGGGATTCCTGCTGTTTATCCTGCTGACTTCCAATCCTTTTGAGCGCCTGATTCCCGCCGCGCTCGATGGTCAGGACCTGAACCCGCTCTTGCAGGACCCTGGCATGGTGGCGCACCCGCCCATGCTTTACATGGGTTATGTCGGTTTTTCGGTGGCCTTTGCATTTGCGATTGCTGCCCTGATCGGTGGTGATCTGGATGCCGCGTGGGCCCGTTGGTCGCGCCCCTGGACAACGGTGGCCTGGACCTTCCTGACCATCGGTATCTGTCTGGGCAGTGCGTGGGCCTATTACACACTGGGTTGGGGTGGCTGGTGGTTCTGGGACCCGGTGGAAAACGCTTCCTTCATGCCCTGGCTGATGGGCACGGCCTTGATGCACTCGTTGGCGGTCACCGAAAAGCGCGGTGGCTTCAAGGTGTGGACCGTGCTTCTGGCGATCTTTGCGTTTTCGCTCTCGCTGCTTGGAACCTTCCTGGTGCGCTCCGGGGTGCTCACCTCTGTGCATGCGTTCGCCAGCGACCCGCGTCGTGGCGTGTTCATCCTGATCTTCCTGGTGGTGGTGATCGGCGGTTCGCTTGGCCTGTTTGCATGGCGGGCACCCAAGGTCGGTCTGGGTGGCAAGTTCAAGCTGGTATCACGCGAATCAATGCTGCTCGGCAACAATGTGCTGTTTGCGGCGGCCGCTGGTTCGGTGCTGCTGGGAACCCTGTATCCGCTGTTTCTGGACGCACTGGGTCTGGGCAAAATTTCGGTTGGACCGCCGTACTTTGATACGGTATTTGTTCCGTTGATGGCACCGGCGCTGTTCCTGATGGGCGTCGGCCCAATTACCCGCTGGAAGGAAGCCAGCCTGCCCGAATTGCGCGTCCGCCTGCAGTGGGCTGCCGGTGTGAGCGTTCTTGCTGGCCTGGCGATCACGGCGATCAAGGGCAACTTTTCGGTCTTTGTGGCCTTCGGGCTGGCACTGGCAGCCTGGATCGTGATTACGGCCGGTGTCAACCTGTGGGGCCGGGTGCGACCCGTCCCGGGCAATACGGTTTCATTGACCAAGCGCCTTGGCAGCCAGTCGCGCAGCTATTACGGCATGCTGTTCGCCCATTTGGGCGTGGCGGCATTCGTGATCGGCATCACCATGGTGAAAGGCTATGAGGTGGAGCGCGACGTGCAGATGGACCTGGGTGATACGGTGGCCATCGGCCCCTATACCTTTCGTTTCAACGGCGTGACCGAGGGCATGGGCCCGAACTACCGTTATCAGCGCGGCAGCGTGGATGTGTTGAGCAACGGCCAGGTCACCCGCACCATGTCGCCGGAAAAGCGGACTTATCTGGTTCAGAAGAACCCGATGACCAATGCAGCGATCGATACCGGCCTGGTGCGTGACCTGTATGTGTCGCTGGGTGAGTCGGTAGGACCAACGTCCTGGACCGTGCGGGTGTACTACAAACCATTCATCGACTGGATCTGGATGGGGTGCCTGATGATGGCCTTTGGAGGTGTACTTGCCATCAGTGATAGTCGTTATCGCATCGAACAACGCAAGGCAGCACGCAGCGTGCTGGTCAGCGATGCCAGCCTGGTGGGTGCCGTGGGCGGCGGAGCGGTCAAATGATGCGGTTCTGGCCACTCGGCCTGTTTCTGGCCCTGGTCGGCTTCCTGTATGTGGGGCTGTTCCGCGATCCGCACGAGATTCCCTCACCGTTGATCGGCAAGCCGGCGCCGGGCTTCAACCTGCCCACCCTGCAGGACCCGGCGCAGAAAGTCAGCCGTGAAGCGCTGCTTGGTCATGTCTACATGGTCAATGTGTGGGCGTCGTGGTGTGTGTCCTGTCGTGATGAACATCCCTTGCTGGTGGAGTTTGCCAAGCAACACCCGATGGAAATTTACGGCCTGGACTACAAGGACACCCGGCCCGAGGCGATGGCCTGGCTGGGGCAGTTGGGTAATCCGTATCAGGCGGCGCTGTTCGACGCCGACGGGCGGGTCGGCATTGACTTCGGTGTGTACGGAGTGCCCGAATCCTTCGTGGTCGACAAGAAAGGGGTGATCCGCTACAAGCAGATCGGCCCGTTCACGCCAGAAGCCCTGAACAACACGCTGCTGCCCTTGCTGCAAAAGCTCAACAGCGAAACTTGAGAAACGTCATGTCCGTGATGAAATCCTGGCGCGGCCTGATGGTAGCGCTGTGCTTTGCCTTGACCACGTTTGCCCATGCCGGTGAAGCCACGCCAGTCGGTGACGATCCTGTGATCCAGGCGCGCATGATGCGCCTGGCTGCTGTTTTGCGCTGCCTGGTGTGTCAGAACCAGACGATTGCGGATTCGCACGCCGATCTGGCACTTGATCTGCGCCGCCAGATCACCGAAATGATGCAACAGGGAAAGAGCGACGATGAGGTGATGTCGTTCATGGTTCAGCGTTATGGTGATTTTGTTCTGTATCGTCCGCCGGTGAAGACCACCACGGTGCTGCTGTGGTTCGGTCCTGCCGCACTGGTGCTGCTGGGTGGATTGGCTTTTTATCGCGCTGCCCGTCAGCGCAACCTGTCCTCGGTCGAGGACGAACCATTGACCCCGGAGCAGCAGCAGCTTGCTGATCGCCTGCTGCGGGAAGAGGAGGGCGCCGCATGAGCGCGCGTATCGTGTTGTTCTGGTTGCTGGCGCTGATCCTGTTTGCGGGCGTCACCGCAGTGGTGGTCTGGCCCTTGTTGCGTCGTCAGCGGCAAAAGCTGGTGGCCCGCAAGGAGGTCAACGTGCAGATCCTGCGCGACCAGTTGCTGGAACTCGAGGCCGACCTGCAGTCGGGTACGCTCAACCCGGCACAGTACGACGAGGCCAAGGCTGATATCTCGCGGCGTCTGCTGAGCGACCTGACCACCGACCCAATCCAGCCGGTGCCATTGGTCGATCCCGCGCAGGTGGCTGGCAATCGCCGTCTGGCCATCGGTCTGGCCGTGGTGATGCCGCTGCTTGCCATTGCCGCTTATCTTTGGCTGGGCACCCCTGCCGCGCTGCAAGGTGGCGACGAAACCGTAGCTTCATCGGCTGCGGGGCCTGCAGCGGACGCGGGCGCTCCTGGCGGTGCGCCTGCCGAACCGGCCAACGCCAACGCCAAGCATGCCGTGACCCCGGAAAAGATCCAGGCCATGGTCGAAGCCCTGCGCAAGAAGGTCGACGCCAATCCGGGCGATGCGCCCGATACCGCAATGCTTGCGCGCGCTTACAACTTCGAGGGCAAGTTCCCTGAAGCGGTGGAGTACTACAAGAAGGCTGTGGCGCTGACCCCGGCAGATGGCGAACTGTTGGCCGACTATGCTGATGCGCTGGCGATGACGCAGAACCGGATCCTTGGCCCCGAGCCGATGCAGCTGGTGCGGGCCGCGCTAAAGGCCGACCCGCAAAATACCAAGGCACTTGCGTTGTCGGCCACCGAGGCGTTCACGCGCAAGGATTACAAGGCGGCCATCGATTTTTGGAAACGTGCCATGCCCGGTGCCCAGGCACGCGATCCTGAGATGGCCCAGCAATTCAAGGTGAATATTGCTGAAGCCAACCAGATGGGTGGCGGTAAACTGGTTCCAGCTGCGGAGCTTCAGGGCTTGACCAGCGCTGCTGGCGATCTGGCCAATGCGCCATTCGCCCCGGCGGGAGGTCAGGCTGAGGCCCAACCGGCGCCGGCCGCAGCGCCCGCACCGGCTGGCGGTGGGGTCAGCGTGAGTGGTCGGGTGAGCCTGTCGGCGGCACTGAAGGCCAAGGCCGCACCGGATGACTCAGTATTTATCTTTGCCAAGGCGGCGAGCGGACCACCTATGCCTCTTGCCGTGCTGCGCGCCAAGGTGAGCGATCTGCCGATGAACTTCAAGCTCGACGAGGGCATGGCAATGATGCCTGGTCTCAAGCTGGGCAACTTTCCGGAGGTGGTGGTGGGCGCGAGGATCTCGAAGACCGGCAACGCCATTCCCGCCAGTGGCGACCTGCAAGGTCTGGTGAAAGGCGTCAAGCCCGGCGCCAGTGGCCTGAACGTGGAAATCTCTGATACGGTGCCCTGAACGTGTCAGCGGCCGCGCGAGGCGGCCGCTGACAGATCGGATGCAGCAAAAAGCCCTGCTACGTACAGGGCTTTTTTGCGCTCAGCAGCCGCTGGACATGAGCGTGTTGATGTCAATGGGGGCCGTCAACTGGCCTTTGCCCAGGATGTAACTTGTGCTGGTGTTGGCATTGGCTCCGAACACCGATTCGAAGCTGTGCGCGTTGGTGGTACCACTGAAGTAGTAGTTGCCAAGCACGGACGGAAAGGTATTGAGTTGCGGCAACTTTGCGTCGCTGAACTCGTCACCCGCCCCGCCCCCGGTAACGGGGTCGGTCAGCCAGGCGGCACTCATGGCATACACCGTGACATTGTAGGGATGCGCCGAGATATTATCGCGCTGCACCGGTGGCTGGAACAGGTTGGAGGTGAGCCGGGTCAGACTGCTGCTCATCATCACGCCAGCAGACACCGAAGTGAGTCCGCCCTGCACCGAGGTGGTGTTGCCATCGGTACGCAGCAGCCAGTGCGTGGCATTGGCCGGGCTGACCAGCACCTCGTCGGGCTCGTCGAGTACCACCACGTAGTAGGTGGTGCCTGCAGGGCCGGGGGTCCAGGTAATCGACGGATTTTGATGACTGGTGTTGGTGGGGCAGGTGTAGAGGGGATTGAGCCCCCCCGTGCCGGACTGCACGAAATTGGCGGCCGTGACGGTAATGTTGGCAGAACCGGCTACGGGCGCGGCGGTGCTGCCTGGGCTAAGGGTGCTGGAGCTGGAAGAACTCACGCCACCGCCGCAACTGGCCAGCACCAGGCTGCAACAAGCCAACGAACTCTTCAGGGCCAGCGGGCGCATACCGTCAAACATACAGCGTACTCCAGTCATGGGAAAAAATTCCACACCCAAGCATAACGGATACGACTTCCTGCCAACAAGTGATCTGCGCTATCAGAATGAGGTGCAGTTGTAGAAGCCGCGATGGCCGATGCAACTGGTGGTCGTGGGCCGGTTCAGATACAGCAGGTGGTCGCGCTGGTTGAGCCTGATCACGCAATCACGCCACTGGTCGGTGTCCGCGGTGTAGCCCAGCTTTTCACAACCCGGCCCGTACACCTGGACCATTTCTTCTACGTCTTTTTCGACACGTGCCGCCCGTTGCTGCGGGGTGGTGGCGCACGCGGACAACAGCAGGGCGCTGCCTGCAAGGGTGAGCAGGAAGCGGGAAGATATCAACATGACGAAAACTCCTCAAGGACGGCAATACAAGGGACTGATGCAAGGGAACAGGCGCTGACCACGGATTTTGCATTAGCTTTGATCTGACCATTCAGACTGCCACAGCGACTTGACGGTTCCGGCGACCGATCGGTAAAAACAATGACAAGACGTGACGGTTTTCCCGCGCTCACCGGCGCCGTCTGCACGTGATGATGGAGGTATGGATCCCTCGGCCACTGTGTTGCCAACCGAACTTCAAGCCACCCTTCAGCGCCGCTTTGGCCTGTCCACCTTGCGCGGACTGCAGGCGCAGGTGATCAGCCGCGTGCTGGCCCGCCAGGACGTCTTGGCCCTGATGCCCACAGGTGCCGGCAAAAGCCTGTGCTATCAGCTGCCCTGCTGTTTGCGTCCTGGCCTGATGGTGGTGATCTCACCGCTGCTGGCGTTGATGCGTGACCAACTGCAACGGCTGACGCAGGTGGGCATTCCTGCGCGCGCCCTGACCGGCAGGCTCAATGCGCAGGCCATGCGCCAGTTGTCACTCGAACTGCAGAACCATCGTTGGCGGGTCTTGCTGCTGTCGCCTGAACGTGCACTGAAGGGCGATGTGGCAGCCTTGTTAAGCCATCCCGCCTGCAGTGCCCGGGTGGACCTGCTGGTGGTGGATGAGGCCCATTGCATTGCCGAGTGGGGGCCAGCCTTCCGACCCGCATTTGCCGCATTGGGCAACTTGCGCGCCCGGTTTCCGGCGGCGTCGGTGCTGGCCCTCACCGCCAGCGCCGACCTGGCGACGCGTCGCACCATCCTGGAGGTATTGCAGATCAACGGCAACCAGGTGCTTGAAACCAGTTTCAACCGGCCCGAACTCTATTACCGTGTGCATGTGTCGCCCTCGCCCTGGCGGCATGCACTGGCTTACCTGCGCACCTGGCATCCGCTAGACAGCGCCATTTTCTATTGTCGACGGCGTGCCGAAACCATGCATGTCGCTGCCCTGCTACGGGCGGTGGGGGTGCCTGCCGTGCCCTATCACGCCGGGCAGGGCGCGCAGCAGCGGCGCGCTGCCGAGCAATGGTTCATGCAGCGTGCAGACGGCGTGATGGTGGCCACGATTGCATTTGGCATGGGCATCGACAAACCGGATGTCAGGCTGGTGGTTCATGCCGGTCGGCCGGTCAGTCTGCCGTCCTACTATCAGGAGACGGGCCGCGCCGGCCGTGATGGGCAACGCGCTACCGCCTTGCTGCTGCTTGCGTTGCATGATGTGCATCCCGAGTCGGGAGGGCAAGAACAGGAGCATCTGCAGACCTTCCTGCAGGGCAAATGCTGCCGGCGACGCAGCCTGTTGGCAGGCCTTGCACAGCAGCTTGAAGAACCCTGCACAGCCTGCGATGACTGCAATCCTGACTGGCACCCGGTCCCTGCGCTCGCCAGTCACCGCCTGTTGTGGGTGCCTGCGCAATGAGGGTTTGGTGCGACTGGCGGGACTCGAACCCGCATGCCTGACGGCGCAAGATTTTAAGTCTCGTGCGTATACCAGTTTCGCCACAGTCGCGTCGGCATGATGTTACAGCATCGACTTTGCGGACGGCTAACCTGCGCAAGTCCACGCATTGCTAATAAAAGCGTTAACATCGTCATAATAACGCAACATGTGCTTTACGAATGCCGAACGGGCAACTTAAAGCAGCCACCCACCGACAATCACGCTGAACGGGATGTCCATCATGGAAAACGGCAACGCAGACGAATCCGTTCGCACCCGTTTGTCTCCCGAACTCGCGCACGCCCTGGTGGATGTGCTGGAAGCACTGCAGGAAGTCAATTCCGCCGGACAACTGGTGGACTGGGCCATCAACGATCTTCAGAGGGTGCTGCCGCATGAAATGATGGCCTGCGGTGTCGCGGTGATCGATGGCGAAGCGGTAGATGTGCAGAAACTGCTGCAGCATCATTGGCCTGAAAACTACTTCCAGCAGTTGTCCGTGGGCGAACAGAAATTTGTCAGCCCGGTGATGGCCCGCTGGGCTCAGGAACAGCGCCCACAGATCTATGTATCACCACAACGCAGGGAAGGCAGCCTGCATCGCTGGGAAGAGGTGTTCAACGACTTCGGCATGCGCAACATGGTGGGTCATGGCGTAAGGGACCTGGGCAGCGAGTTCAGCAGCTATTTTGCTTTTGCCCGGTTGACCGGACCCACCGGTCCGCAACTGCAACGCATCATGCAATTGCTCACCCCGCACATGCATCAGGCACTGCAGCGCAGCGTGGCGCCGGAGTTGCTCAAGCTCGCCGCGTGCGGCATGCGCGGGCGCGACGACAGTGCGTCCGTGAAGGAGGTGCAGGCGGTCTTTGACCGTCTGACCGAGCGCGAGCGCATCGTGCTGCACTGGCTGCGTGAGGGCAAGACCAATCGTGAAATCGCGATGATCTGCGGGCGCAGTGAACACACTGTGAAAAATCAGGTGGAAAGCGTGTTCCAGAAACTGGCGGTCTCCAATCGCACGCAGGCTTGTGCGCGGGTGGTCGGACTGCGGTTGCTGGATTAACCGGCATCCAGGCGCGCGGCTGCAGCGTATCACCTGACCGGATTGGCGCGGGGGAGGGGCCTCAGGTAAGATTCAAACGCCATAACAATACTCACCAAGGAGGTTTGCTGATGTCCCCATTTGTCCTGATTGCCCTTGCCGCTCTGCTGGGTTTCATTGTCGGCTGGTTTGCGCACGGTCCGAAAGAACCGGCAGTCGCTTCGGTGGCTGTGCCGCCCGCCCCGGTCGGTCCCAACCCGCTGGCTGCCGAAGTTGAGCACCTGAAGCAGGAACTTGCTACTGTCAGCAATCGCTATGCCGGTCTGGAGTCGATGGTCCACGGCCGCGACGCTACCATCACCGCCTTGGCCAAGGGGCTGCAGGCATCCTGATCCCGCCTCCCGCCGGCCGGGCACCCCGCGCAACGCGTGCTTTGTCCGGCACGGTCCGTGCCTTCGTCCCCGGTCTCAGGCCGGGGACGACCACACACAGCAACGCATGCTGATCGAGGCCACATCAATCCCTGTGACGGGAAATTCAAGCTGGTCCGCGCTGCTTGACGCCCCCAAGGCATAAAGCAGCGGCAGGAAATGCTCAGGAGAAGGCACCGCCAGTCGCGCTGCCGGGCTGTAACCGCCGAAGTTGCACAGCGCATCAAAGTCACGCGCCACAATTTTCTCGGCAAACCAGGCGTCCGCCTCCTCAGCCCAGTGATGCGCTGATGCGTCGCTGCTCCAGTTGATCCTGCCCAGATGGTGCACCAGATTGCCACTACCGATCAGCATGACACCCTGCGTGCGCAGCGTCGCCAGCCTGCGCCCCAATTCAAGATGCCAAAGACCTGAGCGTTGTGCGTCCAGCGACAGCTGAATCACCGGCACGTCTGCTGCGGGATACAGATGGCGTAACACGGACCAGCTGCCATGGTCGAGTCCCCAGTCTTCCGATTTCCTGACCGCAATCACCGGTGCAAGCAGGCCGCAAATTTCATCAGCCAGTTCCGGGTCGCCCGGGGCTGGGTACTGCACGGAAAACAGTGCCGGCGGAAAGCCGCCAAAATCATGCAAGGTGGGTGGCTGTGGCTGCATGGTTACGGCGGTGCCAGCGCCATACCAGTGCGCGGACACCATCAGCACTGCGCGCGGTCTGGGCAGACGGGTACCCAGCCCCTGCCATTGGGTGGCATACCGGTTGTCGGTGATCGCCAGCATTGGGTTGCCATGGCCGATGAACACCGTGGGCATGAGGGCAGGGCTTGAGACCGGCACGATATTTCCTTTTGGGACTTGCGTTGCACAGGGCTACTGTATAAAAATACAGTCATGCCGCGTAACGCAGAGGTCGCAATCATGCTGGAGCTTACTCCCCGTCAGCAGGAAATTCTGGACTGGATTCGTCTGACCATCGAGCACAGCGGCATGCCGCCTACCCGGGCAGACCTGTCACGTGCCATGGGCTTCCGCTCCCCCAATGCAGCCGAACAACATCTGCGCGCCCTTGAACGTAAAGGCGCCATCGAATTGTTGCCTGGGGCATCCCGCGGCATTCGTCTGGTCGACGCGGGGGGACTCCCGCTGATCGGTCGTGTTGCAGCTGGCGCCCCCATCCTGGCAACCGAACATGTCGAACAGCATTACCGCATCGATCCGGGCCTGTTTCATCCCCAGGCCGACTACCTGCTGCGCGTCAGCGGCATGAGCATGCGCGATATCGGCATCCTTGATGGCGACCTGTTGGCCGTGCACAAGGTCACCGAAGCCCGTGCCGGGCAGGTGGTGGTGGCCCGGGTGGACGACGAAGTCACGGTCAAGCGTTTTCAGCGCGAAGGGCACATCGTACGTCTTTTGCCTGAAAACCCTGATTTCCAGCCCATTGTGGTGGACCTGCGCAATACCCCGGTCCACATCGAAGGCCTTGCGGTGGGTGTCATCCGCAACGGCGCACTCAGTTGAGGAGAACCCCCATGGAATTGCTCAAGGACTTTCAGGCATTGCTTGCGCATCCAGGCATCTGGCGTGGTGATGCCCTGGCACAGGAGGTGGCCAGCATATCCACCGGTTTTGCCGAGCTCGACGCGCAACTGCCCGGGCAGGGCTGGGCACGCGCCGGTCTGACCGAAATTCAGGTCCCGCGTGAAGGCGCTGGTGAATTGTCGGTCCTGCTTCCGGCCTTGGCGCAGGTATCCCGCGAGCACCGCTGGGTGGTGTGCGTGGCACCGCCGTATTTGCCCTATGCCCCAGCCCTGGGACAGGCCGGTATCGATCTGTCGCGGTATATGGTGGTTAAGGTGCAGTCACTGGAAAGCCGTCTGTGGGCCATTGAACAGGCACTGCGTAGCGGTGCTTGCGGTGCCGTGCTGTTCTGGAGCAAAGGCCTGGATGAACGCCATTTGCGTCGTCTGCAACTGGCAGCCATCGAAGGTGATGCCATGGGCTTTTGCTTTGACCATACGCCACAGGCTCAGCGTTCCAGTCCGGTGCCCCTGCGTCTCTCCTTGCGACCAAGCCAGGGCGCGCAGGTGCACGTGGAAATACTCAAGCGCAGGGGCGGTGGCACGCCGGTCCGGCTGCAGTTGTCGTTGCCACGGGGCAATCCAGTGCTCAGTACCCCGCTGCCGCCAGCACGTGGTCGGGTGGGCCGGATTCCGGCCTGGACCAGTGCAACCAATTCCAGTCCTGCGGCGATCCACAACACGGCTGTCGCGATCAGGCCATCACACTGGAAAACCGCACAAGCTTCCACTTTGCGCAGCCATGCCCGTGGCTAGCGTGGCGCATCGCCGGGGCCTTCATGCTGTGGTTGTCTTTGGTTTTTCCCCAGCTTGCAATTGAGAGCCTGCCGGGTCTGGTCGATTCGCCAGAGCCTTGGGCGCTGCAGACCCGGGAACGGATTGTTGCTGCAAATCCAGCCGCCCGCATCCTTGGCGTGCGAGATGGCCTGGGGGTTTCTGCGGCGCAGGTAATTGCTCCGCAATTGCGTCACCGGCCCTATGACGCCCTCCTGCAGGCGGCGGCTCTGCAAGGCTTGGCCGAATGCGCCCTGGGGTTTTCGGCACAGGTTTCCATCGAGCCACCGCAAGCCCTGTTGCTGGAAATCGGCTCCACCCTGCGTTACTTTGGTGGTCTGCAGGCAGTCCTGGACTTGGTGCAGGAGGCTTTGAATGCACGGCAGGTCTCGCATGCCTGGGCAGTGGCGGTCACGCCGCTGGCAGCCTTATGGTGTGCACGTCATCATTCCGGTTGTATCGTGCTCCCCGACGCTTGCCTGCGTGATGTCCTGGGTGCGTTGCCCCTTGAGGTGATGCATTTGCCCGAGCGCACCTTGCAGGCGCTGCAGGGGGTGGGCATGCAAACCCTGGCGCATTGTCTGGCAATGCCTGCCCAAGGATTGGCCCTGCGTTACGGGGTTGCACTGGTTGGCTTGCTCGAACGGGCGCTGGGCAGCAGTCCTGATCCCCGGCTGTGTTTTTTTCCTGCCGATTCCTTCAGTCGCAGTATTGAATTGCCTCTTCCGGTCAGTGCCCTGGCGCATTGCATGCCCAGCCTGTTTGGCCTGTTACCCGACCTGATCGACTGGGCGCGCCGTCATGGATCCGTACTGACCCGGCTTGCCGTGGACGTGCTGCATGAACGTCAGTCCGCCACCCGGGTCGTGGTGGGATTTGCGGGTACGCGTCGGATCGAGCACCTGCAACTTGTGCTGGACGAGCATTTGCAGCGGGTGCATTTGCCGCATCCGGTGGCCGGGTTCCGTTTGCAGGTGTTGGATAGCGAAATCAGCAATATCCCCGAAGACAGTCTGCTGCCAGCGGCACCAGTGCGATTGCGTGAAGGTCAGGAACTGATGGAACGCCTGCGCGCGCGGCTTGGTGCGCAAGCGGTTCAGGGGCTGGCGGCATGTCAGGACCATCGTCCGGAACTGGCATGGTGCTCCGCCGAACCCGGCCGTCCTTCCGACGCTACGGGGGCCGCCCTTGCCTCACGCTCCTCCCTGGCCGATGCACTGCACGCGCCACGCTTGACGGGCCTGAATTCGGTGCGTGGTCATGCCGGGACCTACCTGCTCTCGAACCAGCCGTCTCAGCCGCGGCCCCTTTGGCTGCTCGAAATACCGCGTCCCCTTGGCAAGGCTGCAGCGCCGGTCATGCGTTACCCGCTGCGACTGCTCAACGGACCAGAAAGGATTGAAAGCGGCTGGTGGGACGGTGCAGACGTTGCGCGCGATTACTTCATTGCAGCGGAACCGGATGGTTCGCAGTATTGGGTATTCAGGGACTGCCGCGGCGAACGGCAATGGTTCCTGCATGGTGTGTTTGCCTGAACATTTGCGCTACCTTTGTGCCGGTAGCTTCAAGCCGGCATCATGGATGCGCTCAAGGGCAGCAATGCGCACCTGCTCAGCTTCGGAGAACTGGCCGGTGCGTATTCCCGCCAATGCCTGGTCACGCTGCAGTTCCGATAGCGACGGGTCGACCAGGATGGCCTGTCTCTGGCTAAGATAACTGTTGACGCGAAGATCCCATCGCTGGGTTTCGTCATCCAGCTGATCCAGCCGGTTCGCGGCCTCGGCGCCAACCAGTTGCTCGCGGACAGCGCGCAACTGTGCGGGCGTTCCACCGCTCTGCTTCAGGTCGGCGGTTACAGCATTGAGTGTCGATACGCTTTCAGCCACCGAGATTCCATCACGCAGGGCCTTGGGCAGTGCGTCGCGCAACGTTGCAATCTTTTGTGCCCGCGCCAAGGGACTCAAGCCCGGTTCCTGCAGCACCGCCGACTTGGCAAGCTCGAAGTCCATATAGGCGTCTTCATCGGCGAAAAATGCCTTGATCACTTGCGCTGTGAAAATTCCCGCTCGCAGCCGTTGCAGCGAAGTCACCTGATCGCGCAACTGTGCGATTGAAATGTCCTGCGAGGTGCTGTTGTTACGGCTGGTACCACCAGCCGCCTGCTTGTAGCGCAGATATTGCTCGAACAACTCACCGAGCTGCAACGCGGCTCGTGACGGCAAAGCGCGCCGCGCGCGTAATTGCACGCGCTGGCGGATTCTGTCGATGCTCTCCTCGCCACTGGCCGACAAAAAATAATCGAACATGTCGCGTACACCGCGGTTGATCACCAGATTGCCAAGGGCATCGGCTGTCAGGGTTCCCGGTACTTCGGTATCGCTCAGGCTGGCTGGTAACAGGTCGCCCTGGCCATCACCAGACCGTTCGGCGGACATGCCGCTGGCCGGTGTCAAGCCTTGGGCGGACTGCTGACCGCCCGATGTCAACCTGGCGGAGGCATTGGAATGTCCGCCCGACCACCACCACCCCGCTGTACCGAGCAAGATTGCCGTTGCCATCAGCCGTAACCAATACCCAGCACGCCGACGGGATGGTGGGGATATGGCCAGACCGGCGCCCTGATCTCCAAGGGAAGGTAGCCGGCCCTTCATTCAGTTACCTGCCAGCTTCAGACGATTGGCATGTTGCCGGAACAGTGCAACCGGATCCGTGGTGCCGACCAGACCGAGCACCTGATTGACCGCGTCGAGATGATTCATGTCGTACTGGTCGCCGATCACTTTGCCCAGATGGCTGGCGCAGATGGCCACCAGACCATCATTGGGTGTGGCACCGAATGCCGCACCAGCCAGGGCCAATATCGGGTCCGAGATGTCAAAAACGTTGGTTGAAATCTTGTTGCCCGTCCAGGAGTAATAGCCCACGCCGTTCACCACAGCTGCCCCATCGCCGCACGCGGTGGTGGGCACACCGGCCGGGAAGCGCTTGTTGAACGCGGTGCTGCCTGCGGTGGACAGCACGGTCAGGGAAGCCTGCGCATCCTGGGGCAGGTTGCCTTGGCCGGAAGCGCTGTCGATGACTAAACCCAGTCCATTCAGCAGGCTGTTGATGACTGGGGTGATCACGCCCCCGGTTGCCGCCTCAAGGGAGAGAACAAAGTCAGCTACGCTGGAACCCAGAATCACTCCGTCCACCGAGGTGACCGAAGCCACCTTGCCGGGCAATGCAGCGGCGGCGTAGCGGATGGTTTGCGCCCCTTGGCTATGCCCGACCAGATTGACCTTGCTGGCTCCAGACACAGCAAGAATCTGCGACACCTGGGTCACCAGTTGTTCGCCGCGAATATCGGAGGAATTCACAGACGAAACTTCGGTGGTGTAGACCGAGGCGCCATGCGTCTGCAGGTCAGCAGCGATGCCGTAAAAATAGTCGACACCCAGGATCGAGTTGAAGCCGAACAGTCCGTGCACCAGCACGATCGGGTATTTCGTTGCGCCATACGTGTCCTGGGCCTGCGCCTGACCGAAGCCGGCGAGTCCAAGCAAACCAAGTACCAGACCGATCTTGATGATTCTCATGTGGTATTCCTCCTTGTGTTTTTTTTGATGGGTACGCCTGGTGGCGCTTCAGCGGACGCAGTGGTCTGTTTCCACTGTCACAACCGGCTGACGACGACTGAGGGACTCAGACCTCAGCGTCCGAGTTCAGATTAAGCCAATACATACGTTTGAATCACTCGATCAATGAAGTCGATTGGCGTGAATTTGTATCAATTTGTAATGGGCGATGGCGCGAAGGGCGGTTGCCCGGCGCAAGCCCCTGACCCTGGCGGGGGGGCTTCCTTGCGCTGACCAGATGATTTTGGATGGCGCAGCGTTTCCAGCAAGGTCAGTGACAGTGATGGTTAAACTGCTGGCCAAAAAAAATCCCCTTTAGGCCGTTGGCCTGACAGGGGATTGCGGTGCAATGTCGCCGCCGGTCGAGCATGATGCCTGGGCCGTCAGGCAGGCGGACTGGCCTTGGCCAGTCCGCGTTTTACCTCAACAGGCAAGCTTACTGTGCGCTCTCCGGCGGTGTTTCGCTGCGCGCTGTTTCGACCAGCTGCAGCGGTTCGCTGGCAGTATCGGCTGCCTGCCGCGGACGCACGGTGCGACGACGGCGCGGTGTTGCAGTCGCCGTATCGTCCTGCGCTTCCATGGTTGCGGCAGACCGGGTTTGCACCAGCACCAGACCGCTGTCGGCGGACAGCAGATCGGCCGGGTTGACCAGCGCCGCTGGCGGCACGACGGACGCCGGCGCAGGCACTGCAGCAGGAGCCACGGCAGCAGGTACCACCGCAGCAGGAGCCATCGCAGCAGGTGCCACCGCAGCAGGGGCTTCCTCAACCACTGCTGGCGTGGCCACGGGTGCAGCCTGTGCCGCCACAGCCGGAGGTGCTGCCGGCGTCGGCGTGGCAGTCGTCATCACCGATGCAGCCGACACCACGGGGGCGGCTGGCGGCATCACTGCGGCTGCGCCGTTGATGTAGTCGGGTTGATAAATGACTGGCGAGACGTCGGCGGTATTGCGCACTGGCGCAGCAGCCGGCACCGGCGACTCGGTAACCGACGCAATAGCCACCGGTGCAGCAGCAGGCGCTGCGGCGACCACTTCTGCCGTTGGTGCAAGGGTTGGTGCCGGTGCTGGTGCCGGTGCCGGTGCCGGTGCCGGTGCCGGTACTGGTGCCGCCGCCGCCGCCGCCACCTGCTCAGGCACGTCGGCTGGTGCGGTGCCGTTCCACTGGCCAGGCGTCTGCCAGGCCGGAGGCTGTGCCGTTGCACCCTCTTCGCGCGCCGTGCGCACATCGCGCGATGCCTCGCTGCTCACCACTGTGGCCTGTGCCACGATATCGGCAAATGCCGACGATGCGCTTTCACCTTCTGCCGGAGCAGACTCGACATCGTTGCCTTCTGCGTTCTCCAGAAGGTCGCCATTGCGGTTGCGGTCTTCACGATTGCCACGACCACGGCCACCGCGACGACCACGACGGCTGCGTCCTTCAGGGCGCTCGCCAGTGCCTTCCGAGGTGGTCTCGGCGAGTGCGGCGCCCTCGGCTGCAGCGACTGCGGCGGTCCCGACTTCTGCCACCTCGACAAGCGCTGGCGTGGCACTTTCGGGCCGACGGCCACGCTCACCGCGGTTGCGGCGGCCGCGACCTTCACCCTGGCCGGCATTGCGCTCATCGTTGCCACCAATGGCCTCGGTCTTGCGCTCTTCGCCACGTGCTTCCACCGGTTGACGTCGGGTGTCCTGACCATCACGGGCCGGACGACCATCGCCGCGGCGACCTTCCGGACGTTCATTGCGTTCCGCACCTTCTGCACGGTCGCCGTTGCCATTGCGCTCACGGCGGCCGCGTTCCTGCCGCTCGCCACCGCGCTCACCGCCACGATCCCGACGCGAACGGTCACCACGCCCTTGTGTTTGCGCATTGCGGCCCGTCGCGCTAGCGGAGGCGCTGCCGGCTGCAACCGCCGTCGTGACGGCCGGCGCTGATTCACTGGGGGTGCCTTTCAGCCAGCCAATGATACGGCCCAGGAAAGAACCGCTGGGCTGGGGGCTGGGCGCTGCGCGTGCCGCCGGTGCGGCCTTGGCTACCGGTGCAGCCTTGGCAGCCGAAGCTTCCACCGGGGTGGGCAACTCGGCAGCGGCACCATGCGTGACGGGGGCCGGGGCACCCGCCGCGATACCCTTGACCGCGGCTTGCGGTGACTTTGGCTTGCTGTCGTGAACGTGCGTGCCGGCACCGTCTTCTTCAGACGGCAGTTCGACCATTTTGTAGCTCGGTTCCGGCGTGCCTTCCTGATTGGCCTCGTCGTGACGCACGCGCATGATGGTGTAGTTTGGCGTTTCGAGATGCTCGTTGGGAATCAGCATGATGCTGACGCGCAGACGGGCTTCCAGTGCATAAATGTCGGAGCGCTTTTCGTTGAGCAGGAAGGTGGCCACATCCACCGGCACCTGGGCGCGCACGATGGCGGTATTTTCCTTCATCGATTCTTCCTGCAGGATGCGCAGGATATGCAGTGCTGACGATTCGGTGTCACGGATGAAGCCGGTGCCATGGCAGCGCGGGCAGGGCGTGTGGCTGGTTTCGCCCAGAGAAGGTTGCAGGCGCTGACGTGACAGTTCGAGCAGGCCAAAGCGCGAGATCTTGCCGGTCTGCACGCGCGCACGGTCAAAGTGCAGCGCGTCGCGCAGGCGGTTTTCGACATCGCGCTGGTTGCGCGTGCTTTCCATGTCGATGAAGTCGATCACGATCAGGCCACCCAGGTCGCGCAGACGTAACTGGCGGGCAATTTCGTCTGCCGCTTCCAGATTGGTGTTGAGCGCGGTGGCTTCGATGTCGGCACCGCGGGTGGCACGGGCCGAGTTCACGTCGACCGATACCAGCGCTTCGGTGTGGTCGATCACGATGGCGCCGCCAGAAGGCAGGCTGACATCGCGGCGGTAGGCCGTCTCGATCTGATGCTCGATCTGGAAGCGTGAAAACAGCGGCACATCGTCGCGATAAAACTTGACCTTGTGCACATTCGCCGGCATCACGTGCTCCATGAACTGGCGGGCCTGTTCATAGATGCTCTCGGTGTCGATCAGGATTTCGCCGATATCCGGTTGGAACAGGTCGCGGATGGCGCGGATTACCAGACTGCCTTCCTGGTAAATCAGGAAGGCACCATCCTGGCTGCCAGAGGCTTCTTCTACGGCCTTCCACAATTGCAGCAGGTAGTTCAGGTCCCATTGCAATTCTTCCACGCTGCGTCCGATACCGGCCGTGCGCGCGATCAGGCTCATGCCGGCGGGCACTTCCAGTTGGGCCAGCACGTCACGCAGTTCTGCGCGCTCGTCGCCTTCCACCCGGCGGGATACGCCACCACCACGGGGATTGTTTGGCATCAGCACCAGATAACGGCCAGCCAGGCTGACGAAACTGGTCAGGGCTGCGCCCTTGTTGCCGCGCTCGTCCTTGTCAACCTGGACGATGATCTCCTGCTTTTCCTTCAGCAGGCTGGCGATGCGGGCGCGGCTGAATTCGCCGTCTTCGCCCTGCAGATACGATTTGGCGATTTCCTTGAAGGGCAGAAAACCATGACGGTCCATGCCGTAATCCACAAAGGCGGCTTCCAGCGCCGGTTCTACCCGGGTGACAACGGCCTTGTAAATATTGCCTTTGCGTTGTTCCCGTCCTGCGTACTCGATGTCGAGATCAATGAGTTTCTGACCATCAACGATGGCAACGCGCAGTTCTTCCTGATGCGTTGCATTGAACAGCATGCGTTTCATGCAATTTCTCCCGCGCGCCATATAGCGGGATTGGGAATGCCGGGATGAGCGTCTCCACGGCCTGCCAGCGCAAAGGCTGGGAGGCGATCGGGTGAAGGTCCGCCAGGGGGCGGAAGCTGTCGAGGCTGAAGCCGGGATTCATATCCACGAAAGGTACGTCGCTCTGCGTACAGAGCCACGTTCCGAAAAGATCGGTGTGCTAGGGGCGCGCATTTCTACTAACATCGCTGCTTCTGCGGTGAGCGACTTAACCGTAACGGCATGCGGAGGGCGGCGCGGTGCGACGATCAGGCCGCGGGCTTCATGGCCCAATTCGGCTTGCTGCTGGCTGGCAGGCCCAGACTGCAACCCGGGATGAACTGCCACACGGGGAGGAGGGGACTGCCGCCGGGGTGATCTTCGTCGTTACGCCTGGCAGCCTGTTGGAACAGCGCTCGGTTTGCGGGCCATGAAAGACCAATGCAGTGCCGATCGCCCTTGGCAGATGGCGCGAAGCGCCGCCATCCATTGCCTCCAACTAGGACAGAGTGTAAAGCAGATGAAAGACTTAAGCAAAGGTGATGCCGCTGATCATCAAGCGGTGCGCCTCGCTGAGATCGATGAAGGCAGTGCCGGGCAGCGCATTGACAATTTCCTGTTGCGCGAACTCAAAGGTGTGCCCAAATCGCACATTTATCGCATCCTGCGCAGCGGCGAGGTACGCGTGAACAGTAAGCGCATTGATGCCACGTTTCGTCTGAGCGAAGGTGACAAGGTGCGCATCCCGCCGGTACGCACGGCGCTGCCAGGGCCGGCGGCGCCCGCGGGCACCGGCCTCGAAAAGCGTATCGTGTTCGAGGACGATTACCTGATTGCCATCGACAAACCGGCGGGCGTGGCCGTGCACGGCGGCAGCGGCGTGAGCTCCGGGGTGATCGAACGCCTGCGGGCCGAGCGGCCACAGGCCAAATTCCTCGAACTGGTGCACCGGCTGGATCGCGAAACCTCGGGTTTGCTGTTGATTGCCAAGAAACGCGCGGCGCTGACCAGCCTGCATGAGCAACTGCGGGTGGGCAGCACCGACAAGCGCTATCTGGCGCTGGCCGGTGGCCGCGTGCGTGATATCAAGCGCAAGGTGATTCTGGCGCTGCACAAGTTCACTACAGCGGATGGCGACCGCAGGGTGATGGTGGATTCCGCCGGACAGCATGCCGAGACCATCTTCCATCGCCGTGAACGTTTTGCCGACGCAACCCTGATGGAAGCGCACCTGCTGACCGGGCGCACCCATCAGATCCGTGTCCATCTGGCTTCGATCGGCCATCCGATTGCCGGGGATGACAAATATGGCGATTTTCAGGTCAACCGCACGCTGGCCCGGCAAGGCCTCAAGCGCATGTTCCTGCACGCTGCATGCCTGAGCCTCGACCACCCGGCCACCGGCGCGCGACTGGAGCTTGAATGTGCGCTGCCCGATGAACTCGAACACTTTCTGACCACATTGGCACCATGGACCGACGCTTCGACCTGATCGTGTTTGACTGGGATGGCACCTTGATGGACTCTACACCGCACATCGCGCAGTCCTTCCTGCGGGCCTGTGTCGACCTGCAATTGCCGCCGCCCACGCTGGAGCAGGCCAACTGGATCATCGGTATGGGCATGGTGCCGGCGCTGCAGCAGATCCTGCCGGACCTGCCGGCCAGCGACTATCCGCTGCTCAGCGCGGCCTATCGCAAGCATTTTCTTGCCGAGGACAGCAAGCTTCCGCTGTTTCCCGGTATCGCGTCCCTCGTGGCAGCCCTGGCCGACCAAGACCATCTGCTGGCGGTGGCCACCGGCAAGTCACGCGCCGGGCTGGAACGCGCCTTCGAACAGAGTGGTCTGCGCCCGTATTTTCACGCCAGTTGTTGTGCCGATGAGAGCTTTGCCAAGCCCAATCCGGCCATGCTGCTGGAGGTGATCGATCGCACCGGCGCAGACCGTCGGCGCACCCTGATGATCGGCGATACGACCCATGACCTCGAGATGGCCGCCAATGCCGGCGTGAGTGCCCTGGCCGTCAGCTATGGCGCACATCCCGCCGATGCGCTGGCCCGGCATCCGGCGCTTGCGGTGCTGCAGAGTTCCACCGCCCTGCGGGCGTGGATGGTGACGGCTGGACAGCTGCCGGCCGCTGCGCCCTCAGGGATACAATGATGCGCACTACCCGTTGTTGCGCCTTGGCAATTGCGGCACCTGCCGGCAGGGGATACTGATGGCGATTCCTGACACGCAGGCACTCCAGGCATTGACCGAGGGCGGCCCCGGCTTGCGCTTCACGGTGGCCACCAAGGATGGCGAAGCAGAGGCATTTGCCGTGCGCTTTTGTGGTCAGGTGCGGGGTTGGCTGAATCGCTGTCCGCATCGCGGCACCCAACTTGACTGGATGCCGGGCGAGTTTTTTGATGACGAGCGCCGTTATCTGGTCTGCGCGACGCATGGCGCGCTGTTCGAACCGGACAGTGGCCTGTGCATTGGCGGTCCTTGCAAAGGGCAGCGGTTGACCCGCGTTGGGCTGACCGAGGAAATCGCAGGCACGTCCTCCAAGCCGTAACCCCTGACTCCGTAAAGGCGCTTATACTTTCTGCGCAGGACTTTCCTGACCGTCCTTTTCAATTCAGCAAACTCAGGTTGATCGCAGTGAACCCCAATGAATCCCCGTCCGACGCCCGCCCTGCCACCCTTTGGGAGCGTGAAACGCTGCAGGGCCTGGTGCACGCCACCCTTGACGAACAGCGCCGGTCCCGCAAGTGGAACAATTTTTTCAAGGGTTTGTTGTTCCTTTATCTGTTCCTCACGCTGTTTGCCGTGGGCGGCTGGTTTGTCGGCGGTGATGGGGCGGTTTCCGGACCGCACACCGCTGTGGTGGACCTGCATGGGGTGATTGATGCCGAGGGGGCCGCTTCCTCCGAGAAGGTGATTGCCGCTCTGCGCCAGGCCTTCAAGGACAAGGATACGGTCGGGGTGGTGCTGCGCATCAACAGCCCGGGGGGCAGTCCGGTGCAGGCCGGCTACATCAACGACGAAATTCACCGGCTGCGCAAGCTGTACCCCAAGACTCCGCTGTACGCCGTGGTCACCGATATCTGCGCTTCGGGTGGCTATTACGTGGCGGTGGCTGCCGACAAGATCTATGTGGACAAGGCCAGCCTGATCGGCTCGATTGGCGTGATCATGGATGGTTTCGGCTTTACCGGCCTGATGGAGAAGGTGGGCGTTGAGCGGCGCGCGCTGCATGCCGGCGAGAACAAGGCTTTTCTGGATCCGTTCTCGCCGGTCAATCCCAATCATGTGGCGCAGGCGCAGAGCATGCTCGACCAGGTCCACCAGCAGTTCATCAAGGTGGTGCGCGACGGCCGGGGCAAGCGCCTGAAAGAAACGCCGGAGATGTTCAGCGGTTATATCTGGAGTGGCGAGGAAGGCCTGCGGCTGGGCTTGGCCGACGATTACGGCAGCACGGATTCCGTGGCCCGCGAGGTGTTGAAGGCGCCGGAACTGGTGGACTACAACACCAAGGAAAACATCGCCGAACGTCTGGCCAAGAAAATCGGCGCAGGCGCCACGGAAGCGGCCGGCACCTGGGTCACCCGGTCGCAGATCAACCTGCACTGACCCCGGTCGGGGATTGCAGGCGCAATACGCCGAGTGACGGGCATCCGGTCAGGAAGCCCGTCACTGTTCCTGTTCAGCGATGGGGGTGACGCGCCGAGGGATTGCCACGGCGCCGTTTGGCCGCCGCTGGCGCTGCGCCAACCGGCTGTGCGGGCCGGGCAGACAGCAAGGCAAATACGGTCGGCAATTTGGGCAGCTCCGCGCCCAGTCCCTGCCATTCGGCCACCGTGTGCGTCTGCAGACGCTCATCGGCGCCACTCAGATCGGTGGCAACGCATAGTCGTACATCGGGTGCCAGCGCGCCCAGCAACACGCTGAGCAATGCCTGATTGCGATACGGCGTCTCGATGAACAGCTGAGTGGCTTGTTCCTGCGCCGACCGCGTCTGCAGGTCGCGGATGGACTGCAGTCGCGGTTCGGTTTCCAGCGGCAGGTAGCCATGAAAGGCAAAGCGCTGCCCCTCCAACCCGGAGCCCATCAGCGCAAGCAGGATGCTCGACGGACCAACATGTGCGCGCACCACCACGCCGTGCGCCTGGGCCCAGGCCGCCAGTTGCGCGCCGGGGTCGGCAATGCCCGGGCATCCGGCTTCCGACAGCACGCCCATCGGGATGCCCTGCAGCAAGGGTGCTAGCAGCACGTCCAGATGTTCGTTCACGCTCGGCCCCAACCGCGCACTGGCGGCTGCAGCCACCGGGTCGCCCGGCCAACGTGGCGCGGGCGCCGCCGGCACCCCTTTGGGCGCTGTCGGCATTTCGGCAATCTGCAGGTCCTGCAGTGGGCCCGGGTGGCCGAGCAGCTTGAGCGCGCGACGTGCACTGCGCGCGTTTTCCACCACAAAATGGGTCAGGCCCTGCGCAGCCTGGCAGGTGCTCGCAGGCAGTACGGAAGCACCGGTCGGCTCGGCGATCGGTACTGGCAACATGTGCAGCACGCCATACTGTTGGGTCATCATGGTACCTCCACGCCGCAGGCCGCCAGCAGTTCTGTCAGCGCAATCAGCGGCAGGCCGATCAGGGCAGTCGGGTCATCGCAGCGCACATGGCGCGCCATGGCAATGCCCAGACCTTCGATTTTGGTGGCGCCGGCGCAGTCCAATGCGGGTTCACGCGCCAGATAACGCTCGATCCGCGCCGCATCCAGCGTGCGGTAGGCCACTTCGCAGGGCACTTCCTGCACGTGCAGCGATGACGTGGCAGGATCAATCACGCACACGGCGGTATGAAAGGTTACCGATTGCCCGCTCAGGCGGGCCAGTTGGGCCCGCGCAGCCGGCAGGGTTAGCGGTTTGCCAAGTGCAGCGCCATTCAGGCTGGCCAGCTGGTCACTGCCAATCACCAGCGCTTCCGGGTGGTCTGCCGCAATCGTGGCGGCCTTTAGTCGTGCGAGGCGAAGGGTGGTGTCGCGTGGACTTTCACCGGGCAGCGCTGATTCGTCCACGTCGGGACGACGGATGGTGAAAGGCAGGCCGAAACGGCGCAGCAGGTCGGCGCGGTAAGGCGAGCTGGAAGCAAGGATCAATGGCGGGTTCATGCGGCGCAGGATAACAGCCAGCGGCGTGCTTCGGGCAAAAGCCCGCGTCAAACGGCGTTCGGACTGGAAAAGCAATTGAATACGTTTGGGAATTTTGACATGCGCGCGACTTCACGTTAAATTGGAGGGCTTATGTCGTCCTCACACTCCCTGGATCTGGAAACCTTGATGCGTACTGGCGAAGTCAGCCAGGGGCAGACGGACGTGCAGTTGCTGACCGGGTTGCATGATCGGCTAACGTCCACGCAGGGTAGCCTGTCATGGCGGGCGTCGGTGGCGCGCGATGAATTCAACCGTCCGCGCGTGCGGATGGCACTGGAAGGAACGCTCGGGCTGCAATGCCAGCGCTGTCTGGGTACGCTGGAACATGACGTGGCACATGGTTGGCAGGTGGGCGTGGTGGCCGATGAAGCGGCGCTGCCCGATCTGGAAGAAGAAGGGGACGATGTCGATTTTATCGTCGCCGGGCAGCAGGTGGAGGTGGCACAACTGATCGCCGAGGAACTGCTGCTCAGTCTGCCGATGATGCCGCGGCACGACACCGAAGCATGCCATGGTCCGCAGCAGGGGCAGGCGGCGGAAGACATGCAGGAAGTGCAGGAAACGCCGGTACGGGCATCGCCCTTCGCGGCATTGAACAAGCTGCGCAAGCCCTGACGGGCGGTGCGGCAAAA
>CAITLJ010000032.1 GCA_903893215.1 uncultured Ferrovum sp.
AGCCTCTACCTCCGCAATCTACTCGCCTTCCGCAACAAACTTCGAGACATCGGAGAACCAGACGTGCCCGCAAAGGTAGCTCTCAAGAAGAACCAGATGGTCAGTGAGCTCGAGAAACAGTTTAGGAAAATGATGGACGGCTGATTCTAATATTTGCCAAGGGGAGGGAGGGGTAGTAAAGTAATATGATGGTGGGGAGTAAGTAATTTGATATCATTTGAGACGGTTGCAGCTCCAGTTGCTGGAGAGCTCGCTGACCTTGCGTTCGTTGCCGTCCTTGCGGTACTCCTCGAGGGAGAGGCAGATGTACTTACGGTGCTCGGCCATCTTACCGATCTACAGGTAGACCTTGGCCACGCTCTCGAAGATGAAGCCCTTCGTCTTGCCGGCCTTCTCGTACAACGCGTGCATCCGCTCGTAGAACTCCAACGCTTCCTCCCACTTGCCCTCCAGCTCCTTCACGTAGGCGCACTGCCGTAGCAACTAAACAGCCTACCCGCTTCTCCCCACCGCTAGCTTCAACGCCTTGTGCAGGTTCCCCAGTGCCTCCCCGCACTTCCGCTGCTCGATCTGGGCGAGACTGAGCTTGGAATGCGCATGGAAGAGGAGGACCTTGTCGTGGGGGTTCTTGGCCTCGCGTTCGAGAATGGCCTGCTCGTAGTATCGCTCGCAAACGTCGAACATCTGGCAGTTGAAGTAGACATTGGCGATGTTGTAGAGCAGCGAGGAAGTGTCCGTCCCCACAGACTTTCCGTAGATCTTCAGCGCCTCGTTGTAGCAGTTCATCGACAGCTTCTCGTAGCCGAGCTTGCCGTAGCAACACCCCAGGTTGTTGTAGAGTCGCCCCTTGATGCGCTGGTCACTGGCACTGCCATCGGCGGCGTACTCGCGGATGAGTTGCTTGTAGATGGTCACTGCCCTGTCGTACTGCTCGAGTCGGAAGTAGCAGTTGCCCAAATTGTTGAGGATCTCCTTGTACTCCTCCTTGTACTACTCGCCAGCGTTTTCCAGCGGGAACTCCTCCCGCAGCTCCTCGAAGATGCCCGCCGCCTCGCTGAAATCGCCCATGCGGTAGAGCTTCACGCCCAGGTCCTTGGGACTCTCTGGGAGTCCGTCGTCGTCGAAGGAGTCGTGGGAGTAGTCGCGGTGGGTGGTGGCGGACTTCTTGAGGTTGAGGAAGTGGGAGGTGCGGTAGAAGCGGTCGATGGTGGAGGACTTGGGGCGGGTGGTGAGGGCGTCGGCGTTTGCTGCCACGCATCGCTGGCGTTACGCCTTGCCGCTTGCCATCAATGCGGGTGCTCTGTTTGACCGTACCCGCGGTCTTGGCGTGTGCGGTGACTGGCTGATCGGTGGTCGGGTGGAAGCTGCCTGGCAGTCAGGCACCGCGCTGGCGGCGCTGGTCGCCGCGAAGGGCGGGTGATCAGGGACGGTCGGTCAGGCCACCACTTGCAGCAGCTTGTCAAACGCCTGATCGAATTGCGCCAACCCCTCGGTTTGCAACTGCACGCCGACAGCTTCCAGGTCGATGCCCAGCGCCGGCAAGGCCTGCAGCGCCGAATGGGCCGCCGCCAGCCCCTGGGTGAGGGTGAGCGCAGCTTCGCCATGGTCAGCAAACGCAGCCAGCGTGGCGTCCGGAATGGTGTTGACGGTGCCGGGGCCGATCAGCTGTTCCACGTAAAGCACGTCGCGATAGGCCGGATTTTTGGTGCCGGTGCTGGCCCACAGCAAGGCGGGCGGGTGTGCACCGGCTGCGCGCAGGGCGCCAAAGCCGTCACCGCCATAATGCGCCACCCAGGTGGCGTAGCAGGTGCGCGCCGACGCCAATGCAATGGTGCCACGCAGGGATGAGCCTTCGGGCAGGCGCGCGTCTACGGCAGTGTCGGTGCGGCTGACGAACACGCTGGCCACCGAGCGCACCTGCGCCAGCGGCAGGCCTCGCATCAGCCGTGTGGCCAGCCCACGCTGGCAGGCCACAAATACGGCGCGCGCCTGCTGCACGCTGAAGATCATGGTCACATTGACGTTGATGCCCGCGGCCAGCGTCTGCTCGATGGCAGGCAGGCAGGCAGGGGTGGCCGGAATCTTGATCATCACGTTGGGACGATCGATTTCTGACCACAGGCGTTGTGCCGCCGCTACCGTGCCAGCGGTGTCCTGCGCCAGATGCGGGGACACTTCAAAGCTGACGTAGCCCATCTCACCGCCGGTTTCGCCATACAGGGGTGCGAACAGGTCACAGGCCGCCTGGATGTCGGGGATGGCCAGCCGCTCGAAGCGCCGCTCGAGGGACGGCTCGGTGGCGCGCAGCGTGCCCAGGTCGGCCTGATAATCCGTGCCCTTGGACAAGGCGTTGAACAGGATCACCGGATTCGAGGTGACGCCCGCCAGTCCGTCGTCGGCAATCATGGCAGCCAACTGCCCGCTGGCCAGCAGGTTGCGCGAAATGTTGTCCAGCCAGACTTGCTGGCCGAGGGCACGGATTTGGCGGAGGCGGTTCATGGCAACAGGTGTCCTGATTCTGGTCTTGGGGCGCTCGGCAGTCTAACCGGTATACCACGTCCGGCCCAATTCGCCGGTGCGCCGGCTTTATGTCACAGTGCGCTCTTTTGCATTTCTGGCGGGGTCTCCATGCTGACGGTCCTTCACCTTGAAAACTCGCGCTCCCAGCGCATCCTGTGGTTGCTGGAAGAGCTGCAGGTACCCTACGAGGTGGTGGTGCACCGGCGTGATCCCAAGACCATGCTGGCACCAGAGGCCTTGCGCGCCTTTCATCCGCTCGGCAAATCGCCAGTGATCCAGGATGGCGCGCTGATCGTGGCCGAGTCGGGCGCGATCATCGAGTATCTGGTGGAGCGCTACGCTGCGCCCTGGGGCATGGAGGCGCCGGGCAGCATGGCGGGGCTGCCGCCTGCCGGACGCGATCGTCTCGATTATCGTTACTGGCTGCATTACGCCGAGGGCACGCTGATGCCCCTGCTGGTGATGACGCTGGTCTTCAGGAGGATTCCGCACAACCCCATGCCGTTCTTCGTGCGGCCGATCGCGCGAGCCATTTGCCGCAAGGTCCAGCAGACCTTTCTTGATCCCCGCCTGAACGACAACCTTGATTTTCTGGAAGCGGCACTGGCCGGCCGTGACTGGCTGCTCGGCACCCATCTGAGCGGCGCTGATGCGCAGATGAGCTTTGCGGTGCTGGCCCTGCTGGGACGCCGCCCGGTCGGCACCAGCTACCCCATCCTGCAGGCCTATCTGGCCCGGATCGAGGCGCGGCCCGCCTATCAGCGTGCGCTGGAGCGTGGTGGCCCGTTCAGCATGCTGGGTTGACCGGCGCTTGCGATGGTGGGTCAACGCACGGTGCGGGGTTCATCAAACTTGAACGCTGTCGTGAACCTTGCGGCGGCGGCACCACTCTACCGCAGGCCTATACTCAGCGCTTGCGCGTCGTCCTGATGATTTACGCCCGTTTTTCTGTCACCGCGGCCAACCCTGCGGTAACCAACCTTCAAGGAGTGTCCAATGAAACAAGTCCTCGCTGCCGCCCTTTCCCTGTTGGCCCTGTCGGCCGTCGCCGCCCCGGAAACCTACGAACTGGAAGGCAACCACAGCTTTGCGCGCTTCGGTTACAGCCATCTGGGCTACAGCACGCAGATCAGCCGTTTCAACAAGGTGGGCGGCACGTTCACGTTTGACCGTGCAGCCGGCACCGGCAGCGCCGACATCACCATCGACACCACCTCGGTGGACACCGGTTCGGCCCTGTTCGACAAGCACATCCAGGCCGAGGATTACCTCGACACTGCCAAGTTCCCCAAGGCGACCTTCAAGGCGGCCAAGGCCGTGTTCAAAGGCGATACCCCGGTCAGCCTGGAAGGCGAATTGACCCTGAAGGGCGTGACCAAGCCGGTCACCCTGACCATCACCCACTTCATGTGCATGCCGCATCCGATGCTGAAGAAAGAGGCGTGTGGCGCGGATGCCACCGCCATGGTCAAGCGCACCGATTTCAACATGGGCAAGAACGCGCCGTACGTTGGAGATGATGTGACCATCTCGATTGCGGTAGAGTCGGTGAAGAAGTAATCACCAGCATGCAGGGAGCGCGATGCGCATACTCGTTGTAGAAGATGATCCCACCATCGCCGAGGCGGTGGTGGGTGCCCTGCGTCTTGCCGGGCATGAGGTCGACCATACCGAACGCGGTGAGCCGGTGGTGCGGTCGGTCGAGCGCGACCATTACGATCTGGCGGTGCTCGACCTCGGGCTGCCCGGCATGGATGGCATGACCGTGTTGCGCGAACTGCGCAACAACAAGCAATCCATTCCGGTGCTGGTGCTGACCGCGCGCGATGCCATCGAGGACCGCGTGCGTGGCCTCGAGGACGGCGCAGATGATTACATGGTCAAGCCCTTCGCCCTGCCCGAGGTGCTGGCACGCATCAATGCCCTGCACCGGCGATGGCTGTCCACCCGGGGCGATCGCCTCACCAACGGATCGCTGGTACTCGAACTGGCCTCGCGCCGGGCCAGCCTGGCCGGCGCAGCGCTCGACCTGCCCACGCGTGAGTGGCAGGTGCTGGAATGCCTGATGCGCCGCCTCGAAAAGGTGGTAAGCAAGGAAGAAATCAACGCGGCCCTGGCTCGTGATGCCGACGTGCTGTCTGACAATGCCGTCGAAGTCTACGTGTCCCGTCTGCGAGCCAAGCTGGACCAGTCCGGCATCCGTATCCGCACGGTGCGCGGTTTCGGCTATCTGCTCGAGGCCGCCAGCTGATCTGGTGGCGTCAGTCCCTGGCCGGTCCGCGCGAACCCGGCAGCCTGCGCGGGCGATTGCTCCGGGGGCTGCTTCCGCCGGTATTCCTGATCATCCTGATCACGGCCATCCTGCCCTTCGCATTAACCCTGGGCCCGGCTGAGCAGGCGTTTGACCGTGCGCTGGGCGATGGCGCCTACGCCATCGCCACCATCATTCACACCACCGCACCCGCCGACGTGATGATTGATCCGCAGGCCGAACGCGCCATTCGCGCCGACTCGCTCGATCGCATCCTGTTTGCCGTGATCGGTCCGGATGGGCGTTTGCTGGCCGGTGACGCAGCGCTGGCCGCCGCTCCGCGTCCTGGCGATGCCTTGCCCAATCCCTGGATCCACACCGAGCAGGTCGGGGCCGAGCCGCTGCGCATCTTTGCGCTGCTGGCGCCCTGCGCACGGTTCACTTGCCAGATCCGCATCGGCGAAACCCTGCACAAACGCGATGCCCTGCAGCGCGGCGCGTTGCTGGCCTCGATCCTGCCAGCCTGCCTGCTTGGTGTGTTCATCGTGCTGTTTGTGGTCTACGGCGTGCGGCGTGCACTTGAGCCACTGCAGGGATATACCTCCGCCCTGCTGCGCATGGACACGGCCGGGTGGCAGGCGCTCGATCCCGCGCAGGCCGCAATGGAAGTGCGGCCACTGATCCAGGCGCTCAACCTGGCCGGCGAGCGATTGCGCTCGGCCACGGCCAGTCAGCAGCGTTTTTTGTCCACCGCGGCGCACCAGTTGCGCACCCCCCTGGCCGGACTGAAGGGTACCGCCGATCTGGCCGGCGTTTCGACCGATCCGGAACAGGTGCGCCATCTGTTGCGCCAGGTGAGCCGGTCAGCTGACCGGGTGGCCCGGCTGGCGGGGCAGTTGCTGGCCATTGCGCGTTCCGACCAGCAGATACAGGACCCTGCGCAGCGACGTGACTGCGATCTGGCCGAACTGGTCGAGGATCTGATGGAAGATGCCCTGCGTCAGGCTGCGGCTGCAGAGATCGACCTGGGTTTCGAGCTGAAGCCGGCGCCGCTGCTGGGCCATCCGCTGCTGCTGCGTGAAATGATGGCCAACCTGCTCGACAATGCCATCCGCTACACCCCGCCGGGGGGGCGCGTTACCTTGCGCACCGGAACCGGAACAGCCCACGTACCCGATGGCGCAACCTCCGCTTCGGTCGGCAAGCCCGGTGTCGTGTCAGCTGTTCAGTCCCCGCAGGTGCCGATGGCGTGGATGGAAGTGGAAGACGACGGCCCGGGCATTCCAGCCGAGCATCACAGCAGCGTGCTTGACCGATTTGTGCGCCTGCCCGGTTCTGGCGGTCATGGCAGCGGCCTCGGGCTGGCGATCGTGCAGGAGATTTGCCAGGCGCATGACGCCGCGCTTTCGTTCAGGGAGGGGGCCGGACACGATGCCGCCCGACCGGGCCTTTGCGCCCATGTGGCGTTTCGCTGACGCGGGTTCAGACCGTGAAGCTTTCGCCGCAGCCGCAGGCGTCCTTCACATTCGGATTCAGGAAGGCAAAGCTGGCGTTCAGCCCCTTGCGCTGATAATCGATGCAGGTGCCGTCCACAAAGGGCAGGCTGTCGGCGTCGACCAGCACGGCCACGCCTTCAGTATCGAAGCGCAGGTCGCCGGCCTGGGGCGCGTCGGCATAGTCGATCTGGTAAGCCCAGCCGGAGCATCCGGCCTTACGCACACCAAACCGCAGGCCGAGCCCGTTTCCGCGCTGGGCCAGCGCCTTGCGCACATGTTCCAGGGCGGCGGGAGACAGGGTAACTGCCATGGTGACCATCCTTGCTATTGCCAAACCCCTATTATCCGCTGCTTCGGCAGCGGAGGCCATGCCTTTAGTGGGTGTCGTCCGACCTGATGACGGTTCGCGGCGCGTCGCCATCGATGCCGGCCTCGGTGGGCTGCCCCAGCGTGGTCTGAAAGGACTTGAGCAGGCCGCGCAGCAGGCTGACTTCCTCGTGTTCCAGGCGGGCGCGGGTGAGCAGGCGGCGCAGTCGTTCCATCAGCCGCTTCGGTCGGTCCGGTCGCAGGAAGCCGGTCTGGGTGAGTGCGCGCTCCAGATGGGCGAACAGGCCTTCCACGTCCTGATGGCGCGCAGGCGGCTGGGCATAGGCCTCCAACGGACGGTCGCCGAGTGCGGCCAACCGCATTTCGTAGCACACCAGTTGCACCGCCGAGCCCAGATTGAGTGAGCCGAATTCCGGATCGGTGGGAATGTTGACCAGCAGGTTGCAGCGTTCCAGTTCTGCATTCGACAGCCCGGACATCTCGGTGCCGAACACGAAAGCCACCTTGGCCGCAACGCCGTCGGCGCCGGGGGTGGCGAGTTCGCGGGCGGCGCGTTCGGCAGCCACGCGCAGCGAGACCATGTCGTGCGACAGGTCGCGCCGTCGCGCCGTGAGGCCAGCGATATAACCGCAACCAGCCAGCGCCTGGTCCAGCGTGTCGTGCACGGTGGCGGTCTGGAGCAGGTCAGCTGCGCTGACAGCGCGTGCGGTAGCCTCAGGATCGGGAAAGTGGCGCGGCGTGACCAGCGCCAGGTCGCGCAGCCCCATGGTTTTCATGGCGCGTGCGGCGGCGCCGATATTGCCCGGATGGGTGGTGGTGCAAAGGACGATACGTACCGACAACATCGGTGCATCGGTTGCGGAGGGGGCGGCCAAGGGCGTGCTCATGGTAAACTGCGAGGTTATTCGAAAAGCGCGAGGACAGCCATGCATCCGATGATCAACATTGCCGTCAAGGCTGCACGTCGGGCGGGCGGCCTGATCAACCGGGGCGCCCTCGACATCGACCGCATCGCGGTGGCCCGCAAGCAGCCGTTGGACTTTGTCACCGAGATCGATCGCGCCGCCGAGCAGGCCATCATTGCCATCCTGCGCGAAGCCTATCCTGATCACGCTATCTTAGCAGAGGAGAGCGGGGTGTCCGAAGGCGCCGCGCAGGCCGAATACCAGTGGGTGATCGACCCGCTCGATGGCACCACCAACTTCATCCATGGTTTTCCGCAATACGCGGTGAGCATCGCCTGTTTGCATCGTGGCCAGCTCACCCACGGGGTGATTTACGACCCGGTGCACAACGACCTGTTCACGGCATCGCGCGGCAAGGGCGCGTATCTGAACGACCGCCGGCTGCGCGTCAGCCGCGCCAACCGTCTGGAGGAGGGGCTGATCGGCACCGGCCTGCCGTTTGGCGAGTCGAAGCATATGACGCGCTACCTGCGCGTATTGCGCGAGGTGATGGTGCGCGCGCCCGGTGTGCGCCGGGCGGGCGCTGCCAGCCTCGACCTGGCCTATGTGGCCGCGGGCCGTCTCGACGCCTTCTGGGAATTTGGCCTGAAGCCCTGGGACCTGGCGGCTGGTGCGCTGATGATCCTGGAAGCCGGTGGGCTGGTGTCCGACAGCGAAGGCGGCGAGAACTTCCTCGACAGCGGTAATCTGGTGGCGGGCACACCGAAGGTATTCGCCCCGCTGCTGTCGATCGTGCAGCGCAGTGCCACCCCTGGGGCGCCGGCCAGCCCGGGCGAGCCTGATGCGGTGGCGGACGCCGACGATACGTCTACCGCGCAGGGCACCGACTGAGGCAAACCACTGCGCTGTTTGTCGTCGCGCTGGCAGCCACCCTGCGGCACGCTGTGGCATGTCAGGCTGCTGTCACACTCACGGCACCGGATGCCGTTACAGTGTCCGCTTGTTTTTTGATCGACGACAGCGCGCAGCCTCTGTGATCTGCCGGGGGGCCGTCCCCCCCGGGCACGGTGATGCGTCTGCCTCATGGACGTATCCGATGGCCGTTCTGCCAGTTTTCCCGTCTTGCCGGTTTTTCCGGCACCGCCTGCGCTTTGCCATTGCACTGCTGGCCTTGTCCGGTGCTGCGTCGCCAGCGCTGGCCCAGCCGCCTGCGGCCGCCGACTCCGCCCCGTTGCTGGTGCACGAAGGCAAGCGTGTGCGCATTCCGGCGCAGAGCCCCCTGCGCACCCGGATACAGACTGGTGCGGTGCACACGGTCAATGCGCCCCACACGGTCACCGTGCCCGGGGTGATCGAAGCCGACCCGGCGCGCAGTGTGAACGTGTTGTCACCACTGGCCGGTCGCCTGGTCGAACTGCGCGTGCATCTGGGAGAGGCCGTGACGGCAGGCATGGTGTTGGGACGCGTGCAATCGCCCGACCTGCTGCAAGCCGGCTCTGACCTGGTGAAGGCGCGCGACGCCAGCGATCTGGCCTTGCGGGCGCGCGATCGCGCCCGTCAGGTGAATGCCGCCGGTGGCAATGCCGTCAAGGATCTCGAAGCGGCCGAGAGTGCAGTGGTGCAGGCGCAGGTCGAGCTTGACCGGGCGCGCACGCGGATCAAGGCGCTGGGCGCGGACGAGAATCTGCCGGTGGCACAGCTCAGCCTGCCGTTGGTGGCGCCGATCAGCGGCGTAGTGGCCGCGGTGAACATTGGCCAGGGCAGCCAGCTGAACGATCTGACGGCGCCGGTCCTCGCCCTGACCAACGTGGAGCAGATGCTGGTGACGGCGCAGGTGCCGGAGCAATACCTGGCCCAGGTGCGTGTCGGTCAGTCGATCACCGCGGTGACAGCCGCCTGGCCGGAGCGCCCGCTGCATGGCACGGTGACCAGCGTTGGCGCTGCGCTCGACCCGGTGACGCGTCGCACGCCCGTGCGCGCCCGCTTTGCCAACCCGGGGGCCTGGCTGCGTGCCAACATGTTCGCCACCGTCCAGCTCAATGTGGCGCAGGCCGCCCAGGTGATGGTGCCCGCTTCGGCGCTGGTGATGAGCAATGATCGTGTGCTGGTGTTTGTGGAGGTGCAGCCCTGGGTGTTCGAACCGCGCGAGGTGGAACTGGGGCTGGAAGAAGGGGACCAGGTACGTGTCCGTCGAGGTCTTGCCGCTGCCGAGCGCGTGGTGGTGCGTGGCGGGGTGCTGCTGAATGATTAACCAGCTGATCCAGCTGTGTTTCAAGCGCAGGCATCTGGCCTGGGTGGTGGCGGTGTTGCTGGCCGTGTATGGCTATGTGTGCTGGATCAACATGACGGTGGAGGCCTACCCGGAAATTGGCGACGTCACCACGCTGGTGACCACCCAGGTGCCCGGCCTGGCAGCCGAAGAAGTGGAGCAGCAGATCACCACGCCGTTGGAGCGCGCCCTGCGCAATACGCCGGGCCTGGTCACCATCCGCTCCAGCAGCACGTTTGCGCTGTCGCTGATCACCCTGGTGTTCAGCGATCATGTGGACGACTACTTTGCCCGTCAGCGGGTGCTTGAACGGATTGCGACGGTGCCCCTGCCGCCCGGCGTGCAGGCGGGGCTCGGTCCGGTAGCCGGACCCGGTGGCGAAATCCTGCGCTACACCCTTGAGTCCGATACCAGGAACCTGCAGGAGCTGTCCGAACTGCAGCGCTGGGTGGTGATTCCGGCGTTCAAGGAAGTGGCGGGCGTGGTCGATGTCAACAACTTCGGCGGCTACACCAAGGAGTTTCAGCTCGAACTCGATCCGGCCAAGCTGCAGCAGTTCAACCTCACCCTGAATGACGTGGTGGCGGCCATCAACAGTAACAGCGTGAACGCCGGGGGGGGGCGCGTGGTGCGCGGCGAGCAGGGGTACGTGGTGCGTGCCATCGGGCAGATCCACAGCCTGCAGGACCTTGGCACGGTGGTGATCAACCAGAAAGACGGCAATCCGGTGCTGGTGCGTGATCTGGGGCGACTGCAGATTGGCCATCAGGAGCGCGAGGGGGTGCTGGGCAAGAACCAGAACCCCGATACCATCGAAGGCATCGTGCTGATGCTGAAATACCAGAACCCCTCGCGCGTGCTGGAGGGGGTGCATGCCAAGCTGGACGACCTGAAAAAGCGCCTCGATCCGATGGGGGTGCGTATCGTGCCGTACATTGATCGTGATGATCTGGTGCACCTCACCGTGGACAAGGTCACCCACACCGTGCTGGAAGGCATCGGACTGGTCTCGCTGGTGCTGATCCTGTTCCTCGGCAGTCCGCGCAGCGCGCTGGTGGCCGCCGTGGCGATTCCCATCGCGCTGGTCAGTGTGTTCATCCTGATGACCTGGACGCGCATGCCGGCCAACCTGTTATCGCTGGGGGCCATCGACTTTGGCATCATCGTGGACGGCGCCATCGTGGTGATGGAAACCATCCTGCGACGGCGCGAGGAAGACGCCACCGCCACCATGACCCAGGAAGACGTGCTGGAGATGACCAGCCATGTGGCGCAGCCCATGTTCTTCGCCACCCTGATCATCATCACGGCCTACTGTCCCCTGTTTGCCTTCGAGCGCGCCGAGGGCAAGCTGTTCTCACCAATGGCCTGGACTGTAGGGTATGCACTGTTCGGTGCGCTGCTGTGCGCACTCACCCTGATTCCGGGGCTGGCCTATGTGGCGTTGCGCAAGCCGCGTCGCATCTTTCACAACACGCCCCTGGTGTGGCTCACCCGGCGCTACCATGCGGCGCTGGCTTTCCTGCTGCGTCGCACCTGGATAGCCTATGTGGTCAGCCTGCTGGTGCTGGCAGCCGTGGTCACGCTGGGCACCACCGCCGGCCGGGAATTCCTGCCAGAACTTGACGAGGGCTCGTTGTGGCTGCAGGTAGACCTGCCGAGTGGCATCTCGATCGAGAAGGCCAACGAGATGGCCGCAGAGTTGCGTCGCACCGTGCTCGAATTTCCCGAGGTCAGCCATATCGTCACCCAGCTTGGTCGCAACGACGACGGCACCGACCCCTGGACCCCCTCGCACATCGAATGTCCGGTGGGACTCAAACCCTACGAAACCTGGCCCGACCACGAGTCGAAGGCCGAATTCGTGCGCCGTATCAACGCGCGCCTGCAGCGCCTGCCCGGCATGTCGGTGGGCATCAGCCAGCCGATCATTGACGGCGTGAATGACGCCATCGGTGGTGCGCACAGCCCCCTGGTGTTGAGGGTGTACGGCCTCAACCTGGCCGAGGACCGTCGCATCGCGGAACAGGTGGTCGACATCCTGCACACCATCCGTGGCACTGCCTCCGCCTCGATTTTCCAGGCGCCACCGATTCCGCAACTGGTGGTCAAAGTGGACCGCGAGGCCGCAGCCCGCTATGGCGTGAACGTGGCCGACATCGCCAACCTGATCCAGACCGGGGTGGGCGGCGCGCCGGTGATTTCGGTTTACGTGGAAGACCGTGTCTACAACGTGGGGGTACGTTTTCCGCGCGAAGCCAAGCAAAGTCCGGAGGCGCTGGGTGGTTTGCTGCTGCGCTCCAGCACCGGGGCCACCATTCCGCTGGCCCAGCTGGCAAAGATCTCGCTGCAAAGCGGTGAAGCCACCATCTCGCACGAGCTGAATGAACGCCAGCTCACCGTTCGGGTGGACAACCGCGATCGCGACCTCACGTCGTATCTGGAAGACGCGCAGGCACGCATCGACAAAGAAGTGAAATACGACCATCAGTCCCACCGTCTGCAATGGGCCGGCCAGTTCGAAAACCAGCAGCGCGCACAGTCGCGGCTGGTGGTGATCCTGGCCATCGTGCTGCTGGTGATGGCGATGCTGCTGTTTTTCCAGTTTGGCAAGATCCGCCAGACCCTGCTGATCCTTGGTGTGGTGCCGCTGGCCACGCTGGGTGGCCTGATTGCCATCCATCTCACCGGCGAAACGCTGAACGTGGCCACGGCGGTGGGCTTCATCGCCCTGTTTGGTGTCTCGGTGCAGAATGCCATCATCATGGTGTCGAATTTTCGGCGCGTGCGTGGGGAAGGGTTGCCGCTCGACCAGACCGTGCTGGTGGCGGCGACCGAACGGCTGCGTCCGGTGCTGATGACGGCCACGGTGGCATCGATCGGCATGCTGCCAGCCGCCATGGCCAGTGGCGTGGGCACGGATGTGCAGCGCGGGTTGGCCACGGTGGTGGTGGGGGGGCTGATCGTTTCCACCCTGCTCACCCTGTTCATCCTGCCCACCCTGTATTTTTCGGTGGAGGCTTTCTTTGAACGGCGCGGCTTCCAGGGTCTGCGCAGGAACCAGCGATGATGATGCGACCGTCCCCCCTGGCAGTGTCCGTGCTGCTCCTCCTGTCGGCCTGCACCACCGTCGGCCCCGATTATCAGCGTCCCGCGCAGGTGTTGCCGCAACAGCTGGCTGCGCCGGACAGCGCCAGTGTTGCGGCGCTGGCGGATGCCGGTGTGACGATGCGACCGGATCCGTTCAAGGCGCCGGATGCAAGCTGGTGGTCGCTGTTCGGTGCGCCCCGGCTGGATGCGCTGGTGGCGCGTACCCTGCAGAACAATCCTGGCGTCATGGCCGGGCAGGCCGCACTGCGCGCGGCCAATGAGCAGGTGACGGCGCAGCGCGGCCTGTTTCTGCCGCAGCTGGGGGCCGGCTATACCGTCACACCGCAGCGTATGGCCACCACCCTGTCGAGCAGCCTGACCAACAATGACAATGTGTTCAACCTGCACACCGCGCAGTTTGTGGTGAATTACACGCCGGATGTGTTCGGTCTGAATGCGCGCACGGTGGAGGGACTGCAGGCACAGGCCGACGGTCAGCGTTATCTGCTCGACGCCACCCGCAATCTGCTGGCTGCCACTGTGGTGGGGGCTGCCATCAACGAAGCCCTGACGCGCTCGCAAATCGAGGCCGTGCAGGCGCAACTCGACCTGCAGCAGCGCCAGCTGACCGCACAGCAGCAACTTTACCGTGCCGGTGCAATGGGGGAGGCCGACCTGCGCCTGCAGGAGCAGGCGGTGGCTACCAGTCAGGCCGCCCTGCCGCCGTTGCGCAAACAGCTCGATACCTTGCGTGACCAGCTCAAGGTGCTGGCTGGCCTGTTTCCCGGCGATACGCTCGAAGAAACTTTCACGCTGGATGACCTGCATCTGCCGGCCGACATTCCGCTGGTGCAACCGTCCAGCCTGCTGGAACGGCGCCCGGACATCATGGCGGCCGAGGCCAACCTGAAGGTCGCCAGCGCGGCCATCGGCGTGGCGGCAGCCAACCGGCTGCCCACCGTGTCGCTGGGCACGGATTACCTTGGCAAGGCGGCCCTCTCGTTCGGCGACCTGTTCAAATCGGACGGCCTGTTCTGGAGTGTCACGGCGGGCATTGCGGGACCGCTCTATGATGGTGGTACGCTGGCAGCCAGGGAGCGGGCGGCCCGCGCCACCTATGAACAGGCGGCAGCGCAGTATCGTCAGGCGGTGCTGAACGCCTTTCAGAATGTGGGTGATGCACTGGTTGCGGTGCGCGCCGATGCCGATGCCCTGCAGACTCAGCAACGCCTGGCGGTTGCCGCCGGGCGCAGTGTGCAGATTGCACGTGCGCAGCAGGCTGCAGGTGATCTGAGCGCCCTGGCGGTGTTTCCGCTCGAGCAGGCCCTGTTGCAGGCCCGGCTGAACGTGCGCCAGGCGCAGGCCAACCGCCTGCTCGATGCGGCGGGGGTCTGCGTGGCGCTGGGCGGAGGGTGGTCGGACGCCGGCACGGCAGCGTCAGCGGTGACGGCCGCGTCGCCAAGATAATCAATGGAGATGGGCACAATGGAAATTTCCCGATACGACATGGGGGAGCGCTTCAGCGAGATGACGGTGGTGGACCATGGTCACGGCAAGATGATTTTTATCGCCGGCCAGGTAGCGGAGAACACCTCGCTCGACATCACCGGCCAGACCCGGGAAGTGCTGCGCTTCATCGATGGCCTGTTGAAACGTGCCGGCGCCAGCAAGGCACATATCGTGCAGGCACGCATCTACCTGGCGTCGGTAGGGGATTACGTGGCGATGAATGCCGTCTGGGACGACTGGGTGGCACAGGGACATACGCCATCGCGCGCCACCATCGGTGTCAAGCTGATCAGCCCCGAATACCGTATCGAGATCGAGTGTGTGGCAGCGGTCGCCAAGGAAGTGCACGACCACGCAGAAGGCCCCACCAAGTCGATCTTCAGCAATTGAACATGCGCGTGGTGTGCCCAGCCCGCTCAGGGCTCGCTGGGCTGACGTACCGCGCGCAGCAGTTCCTTCAGCACGCCCTTGGCCTGACTGGCGCGTAGCAGGGCATCGTCGCTGGCCATCACCACCCGGATCCTGTCCTGACCATCCAGTCGCCAGTTGCCGTGCTGCTTGAGCAGCAGGATCAGGTCGGCCGGGTCGAGCGGCGTAGTGCGGTCGAAGTGCAGGCGGATCGAATCGCCATTGGCATCCAGCTTGCGTACCCCCAGCCGGCGTGCCTGCACCCGCAATCGATGACATTCGAGCAGCACCTGCGCCGAGGGCGGCAGCAGCCCGAAACGGTCGATCAATTCCTCACGCATGTCGTCGAGCTGGCGGTCGTCGTCGCAATTGGCGAGGCGTTTGTAAAGCACCAGGCGTTCGTGCACATCGCCGCAATACTCGAGCGGCAGCAGTGCCGCGGCATGCAGGTTGATCTCGCTGGTCACGCCGAGCGGTTCCTCGGCATTCCATTTCTCACCCTTCTTCATTGCGCGGACGGCGTTGTTGAGCATCTCGGCGTAGAGGCCGAAGCCGATCGCCTGAATCTCGCCGCTCTGGTTGTCGCCCAGGACCTCGCCCGCGCCGCGGATTTCAAGGTCATGCATGGCGAGGAAGAAGCCGGAGCCGAGCTCTTCCATCATCTGGATGGCTTCCAGCCGTTTCCTGGCCTGCTCGCTGAGCGCCTCGGTGGGGGGCGTCAGCAGGTAGGCATAGGCCTGATGATGTGAGCGTCCCACCCGACCGCGCAGCTGATGCAACTGGGCCAGACCGAATCGGTCGGCGCGATGCATGATGATGGTGTTGGCCGTGGGCACGTCGATGCCGGTTTCGATGATGGTGGAGCACAGCAGCACGTTGTATTGCTGATGGTAGAAATCACGCATCACCCGCTCGAGTTCGCGCTCTGGCAACTGGCCATGGGCCACGCCGATGCGCGCCTCCGGCACCAGCTTGGCCAGCGTCTCGCGCATGTTTTCGATGGTGTCGACTTCGTTGTGCAGGAAGTACAGCTGGCCGCCACGTTTCAGTTCACGCAGGCAGGCCTCGCGGATCACCCCGTCCGATTGCGGATAGACGAAGGTCTTGATCGCCAGCCGCTTTTGCGGGGCGGTGGCAATCACCGAAAAGTCGCGCAGGCCTTCCATGCTCATGGCCAGCGTGCGTGGAATCGGGGTGGCGGTGAGGGTGAGTACATCCACCTCGGCCCGCAGCGCCTTCAGCCGTTCCTTCTGGCGCACGCCAAAGCGGTGCTCCTCGTCGATGATCACCAGTCCCAGGTTGCGGAACTTGACGCCTTCGCCGATCAGCTTGTGGGTACCGATCACGATGTCGATGCGGCCATCGCTCAAGCCTTCCAGCGAGGCGCTGATTTCCTTGGCCGAACGGAAACGCGACAGTTCGGCCACTTTCACCGGCCATTCGGCAAAGCGGTCGCTGAAATTCTGGAAGTGTTGCTCGGCCAGCAGCGTGGTCGGCACCAGGATGGCTACCTGTTTGCCTGCATTCACGGCAAGAAAGGCAGCGCGCATGGCCACCTCGGTCTTGCCGAAGCCCACGTCACCGCAGACCAGCCGGTCCATCGGGCGGCCCGAACGCATGTCGTCCATCACTGCAGCAATGGCGGCCCTTTGATCAGCGGTTTCCTCAAAGGGAAAGCTGGCCGCAAACTGGGCGTAGTCGCTGTCGCGCATGGGGAAGGCAAAGCCCTGTCGCGCGGCACGCCGCGCATACAGGTCGAGCAGTTCGGCAGCGGTGTCGCGTACCTGCTGCGCCGCCTTGCGCTTGGCTTTGTCCCAGTTGCCGGAACCCAGCTTGTGCAGCGGCGCGGATTCCGGCGGGCCACCGGTATAGCGGCTGATCAGATGCAACTGCGACACGGGGACGTAGAGGATGTCCTTGTCGGCGTACTGCAGGTGCAGGAATTCGTTGTCGCCCTCGCCAAGGTCGATGTTGAGCAGACCCAGGTAGCGGCCCACACCATGTTCGATATGCACCACCGGATCGCCAATGCGGACTTCGGACATGTCCTTGATCAGGCTGTCGCTGTTGGTGCGGCCACGCCCGTCGCGCCGGCGCGTCTGGCGCACCTGGCTGGCATACAGTTCGCCCTCGGTGAGGATGCTGAAGCCTTCCCCTGGTGCGATGAAACCGGACCCGAGCGGCGCGACCACCAGCCCGAGGGTCGGCTTGCGCGCTACGAAGTCTGCCCAGTCGGTCACCGGCGCGTTGGGCAGGTCCTGCTCTTGCAGCAGGCTGGCAATTGTCTCGCGGCGCCCCAGGCTTTCGGCGACCAGCAACACCGGTCCCGGATGGCTGGCGAGGAAGGCGCGCAGGCGGTGCAGCGGTGCATCGGCACCGCGTGCCACCTCCAGTGGCGGCAGTTCTTCGCTGCGCACGAAGTAGCCGCGGGTGGCCTGGTCTTCCTGGCTGGAAGGCAGGTTAGCGTCACTTTGCGGGCCTGCTGCGCTGGCGCCCGGAGCACCAGCTGCGGGGCCACTGGCGGAGGCGACCGGAGCCGGCATTTCCAGGCGTGGCCAGCGGTTCAACTGCACAAAAAACTCGTCTTCCGCCAGGAACAGGTCGCGCGGTGCCATCACGGGCCGGGTGCGGTCGCCCTGCAGCAGTTTGTGACGCGAACTGGCCGACTCCCAGAACTCGCGCACCGCTGCTGCAGCATCGCCATGGGTGACGCACAACGCGTCCGCCGGCAGGTAATCGAACAGGGTTTCGGTCTGCTCGAAAAACAGCGGCATGAAATATTCGATGCCGCCGGGCACGATGCCGTTGCTCACGTCCTTGTAGATCTGCACACGCGAAGGGTCACCCTCGAAGTAGTCGCGGAAGCGCTCGCGAAAGCCCACCCGGCCGGCCTCATCAGTCGGAAACTCGCGTGCCGGCAGCAGGCGTATTTCGCTGACCGGGTAGATGGTGCGTTGGCTGTCGACGTCGAAGGTGCGGATGGTTTCCACATCTTCATCCATCAGTTCGATCCGGTAAGGCACCAGGCTGCCGGTGGGAAACAGGTCGATCAGCCCGCCGCGCACGCAATACTCGCCTGGGTGGAATACCTGCTGCACGTGGTTGTAGCCAGCCAGGGTGAACTGCGCCTTCAGCGCATCGGGCTTAAGACGCTGGCCCTTGCTGATCTCGAAAGTGCGGGCGGCCAGATAGCTGCGCGGCGCCAGGCGGTTGAGGGCGGTGGCAACCGGCACGATCAGCGCCTGGCAGCGTGCGGTGGCGATCTGCCATAAGGTGGCGAGGCGCTCCGAGATCAGGTCCTGGTGTGGCGAGAAGTTGTCGTAGGGCAGCGTTTCCCAATCCGGCAGCACGTGTACCTGCTGGCCCGGCGCAAACCAGGCCAATTCCTCGGCCAGTCGGTGGGCCTGCCAGGCACCTTCGGCCAGGATCACCAGCGGTCTTTCCTGGCCTTGCAGCAGGCGCGCCAGGATCAGGGCATCCGCGCTGCCATGGACGGAGGCCAAGCGGGTGCGGCTGCCTGGCCTGAGAGATTTGGGGGGGAGGAGCGGTGCGTTCATGGGTTGCCCGGATTATACGGCCATCCGCCGGCAGTGCTACGATCACGCAATGGCCCCACTACAGCGCATCCTCTACATCGACGATCATCAGGACATCCTGGAAATCGGCAAGCTGGCGCTGGTCAAGCTCGGGCGTTTTCAGGTGGACACCTGTGACACCTCGCAGGCCGCGCTGGCGCTGGCCACGGCCGCGCCGGACAGCCCGCCCGACCTGATCGTGATGGACTACAGCATGCCGGAGATGGACGGCCGCACCCTGCTCGACCTGCTGCGTGCGTTGCCCGGCTGGACCGACGTGCTGGCGGTGTTCAGCACCGCCCACGGACCGGAAGACCAGCACGGGCGCCTGCAGGGGCCGGGCATCATCGGTCAGGTGCGCAAGCCGTTTGACCCCCTGCAGCTGGCGCAGCGCCTGCGTGACCTGTGGCAGGCGCATCACGACGGGGTGGCGGGTACGCCCGCCGCATAAGCGGGCCCGCCGGGTCCGCGTGATCGCGGCGCAGATGGCGCAGCGTGCGCTTCAACTCTCCGAGAACACCCGCGCGATGCGGTAGGCATCGATCGGTTTCGATTTTCCCTTCAGCAGGATGGGCTCGATCGGTTCTGGCTGGTAGTACGCGTCCAGGCCATCGGTCTGTTCCAGCACATTGCGGGAGATCAGGATCTCGCCGGCCTTGGCCAGCTGCATCAGCCGCGCTGCCACATTCACGGCGTCGCCGATCATGGTGTAGGTCATGTACGTGCGCGAGCCCACGTTGCCGACCACCACATTGCCGCCGCAAATGCCGATTCCCAGACCCACTTCGATGCCGTCCTCGCTGCGCCAGCGTTCCGCGATGTCGAGGAACTGGCTCTGCATGGTGCACGCCGCCAGAATGGCGCGGGTGGCCGAGTCCTCGCGTGCGATCGGCACGTTGAAGCCGATCAGCAGGCTGTCGCCGGCCATGTTGAATACCGTGCCTTCGTAGGCGTAGGTGACTTCCGTGAGCGTGGTGAAAAACTCGTTGAGCAGCGCGACCACACGATCGGCTTCCAGTGTTTCCGACATGCGCGTGAAACCGCGCAGGTCGGCAAACAGGGCGATCGCGTCGGTACGTACGTGTCGGGAGAGCAGGCTTTCCGGCGAGTTGCCGGCGGCCAGCACTTCGGACAACACCTCCGGTGCGATATAGCGCTCGAAGGTACGCTGCATCTGGCGGCGTTGCTCCACTTCGCGCTGCAGGCGCTCGTATTCCAGCGCACGGCGCATTTCCGACAGCCGGGCCAGTGTGCGCACCCGTGCCACCAGTTCTTCGGGATGCACCGGCTTGGACAGGAAGTCGTCCGCGCCGGCCTCGATCCCGCGCACGCGGTCTTCGCGCCGGCTGAGCGCGGTGACCAGCACCACCGGGATGTCGAGCGTGGCCGGGTCGGCTTTCAGGCGGCGGCAGACCTCCAGCCCATCGATGCCGGGCAGGATGATGTCGAGCAGCACCACGGAGGGACGCAGCACCGGCACCGACACCAAAGCCTGCTCCCCGTTATCGATCAGGCGCACCACAAACCCGGCACGTTCCAGATACAAGCGGATCAGCGCAGCGGTATCCGTGTGATCGTCCACCACCAGCACCTCGGAGGCGTCGGTGATGCGGGGATCGATCGCTGGGCGGATCGCCGGCTGCGGGGCATTCATCAGGTGATGTAGACCACTTCGACGCACGCCAGAAAATGTTGCAGGTCGCGGATGCAGGTGTCCAGCCCGGCCAGCGACTGCAGCCGCGCCAATTCTTCCAGTTGTGCGCCCGCCGCGGTGATCTGCATGAAACCGTAGCCGCCGCCCACCCCCTTAAGGTTGTGGCCGATCCTGCCGATGGCAGCCATGTCGCCATCAGCCAGAGCCTGCATCAGTGCCTGCACGTCGTGCTGGCGATTGTGCAGAAAGGTGGGCAGCAGCGGCTGCAGTTCTTCAGGAACCTCGACGACGATGTTGGCGGACATGACGGCTGACTGGACGTGCGAAACGCTCAAGTTAAGCGCAAACGCCGCACACGTACAGGGTTAATCAGGCCACAACCACCGGAATTCCTGCAATCTTCGCCTTCCATTCGGCCGGACCGCTCTGGTGCACCGACGTGCCCTGCGCATCGACGGCAACCGTGACCGGCATGTTTTCCACATCGAATTCGTAGATCGCTTCCATGCCAAGATCGGCAAAGGCCACCACGCGTGACGACTTGATCGCCTTCGATACCAGATAGGCTGCGCCGCCAACGGCCATCAGATACACGCTGCGATGGTCGCGGATCGCCTCGATGGCGGCCGGTCCCCGCTCGGCCTTGCCGACCATGCCGAGCAGCCCGGTTTTTTCCAGCATCATGCGGGTGAACTTGTCCATACGGGTGGCGGTGGTGGGGCCGGCCGGGCCAACTACCTCGTCGCGCACCGGGTCAACCGGCCCCACGTAGTAGATGAAGCGCCCGTTGAAATCGACGCCTTCCGGCAGGCTCTCGCCCTTGGCGAACAGGTCGGCGATCCGCTTGTGTGCCGCGTCACGCCCGGTGAGCAGCTTGCCGCTGAGCAGCAGGGTTTCGCCCGGCTTCCAGGTGGTCACGTCGGCCGCCGTCACGGTATCCAGGTTGACCTTGCGCGCCTCGGCACTGGGGGCCCAGGTCACGTCCGGCCAGTCGCTCAGCGCTGGCGGTTCGATGATGGCCGCGCCCGACCCGTCCAGCGTGAAGTGGGCGTGGCGGGTGGCGGCACAATTGGGGATCATTGCCACTGGCAGCGAGGCGGCGTGGGTGGGGTAATCCATGATTTTCACGTCGAGTACCGTGGTGAGACCGCCCAGACCCTGGGCGCCAATACCCAACGCGTTCACCTTTTCGTGTAGTTCCAGGCGCAGCTCTTCAATGCGATTGGCTGGGCCACGTGCCTTCAGTTCATGCAGGTCGATCGGTTCCATCAGTGATTCCTTGGCCATCAGCATCGCTTTCTCGGCCGTGCCGCCAATGCCGATGCCCAGCATGCCGGGCGGACACCAGCCGGCCCCCATGGTCGGCACGGTTTTCAGCACCCAGTCGACCAGCGAATCGGAAGGATTGAGCATGACGAACTTGCTCTTGTTTTCCGAGCCTCCCCCCTTGGCGGCGAGTGATACTTCCACCGTGTCGCCCGGCACCAGTTCCACATGCACCACGGCAGGCGTGTTGTCACGGGTATTGGCACGGCGCCCGGCCGGATCGCTGACGATCGACGCACGCAGGGTGTTGTCCGGGTGCAGGTAGGCGCGCCGCACCCCTTCGTTGACCATGTCCTGCAATGACAGGGTGGCTTCCCAGCGCACATTCATGCCGACTTTCAGGAACACCACCACGATGCCGGTATCCTGGCAGATCGGCCGCTTGCCTTCTGCGCACATGCGCGAATTGGTCAGGATCTGGGCAATCGCGTCGCGCGCAGCCGGCGAGGTTTCCTTTTCATAGGCGGCACCGAGGGCGCGCAGGTAGTCGGCCGGATGATAATAGGAGATGTACTGCAGGGCGTTGGCCACGCTGTCAATCAGGTCGGCTTGCTTGATCACGCTCACGGTTCGGATTCCTGACTGTAGTTCGAAGTGGCTGCATTATACGGTGCACCCGTGCGGCGCTGCGGCGAACGCGCAGCCGGGGCGTACCCAAACCGGGTATATCCCCCGTATAATCGGTGCAGAACTAGAAAAGCTTATGATTATTATAAGAAATTAAAACGGACGTTTACATCGGCACGTGTATCCGTGTCATTTCCGACAGCAGGAAGGAGAGCATCACTTCATGAGTATTGAATCGGGTCTCAACGAAAACCGCCTTTTCCCCCCCAGCGCCGAATTTGTCGGGCGCGCCCATGTCGACAGCTTTGCGGCCTACGAGGCTCTCTGCGCGGAAGCGGAAGCGGATTACGGTGGTTTCTGGGCAAAGCAGGCACGCAAGCACATCGACTGGCACAAGCCGTTCACCAAATCGCTTGACGAAAGCCGCGCCCCGTTCAATACCTGGTTTGAAGATGGTGAGCTGAACGTTTCGTATAACTGCCTGGACCGTCATCTGGCCACCAAAGGCGACAAGGTGGCGGTGATCTTTGAGGCTGACGGCGGCGAAGTCACCCGCGTCACCTACCGTGACCTCTACGGCCGCGTGTGCCGGTTTGCCAATGCGCTGAAGGCCAAGGGCGTGCAGAAGGGCGACCGGGTGGTCATTTACCTGCCGATGAGCGTGGAGGCCATCGTGGCAATGCAGGCCTGCGCCCGCATTGGTGCCATCCATTCGGTGGTGTTTGGCGGGTTTTCGTCGAAGAGCCTGAACGAGCGCATCGTCGACGCAGGTGCCGTGCTGGTGATCACTTCGGATGGCCAGTTCCGTGGTGGCAAGGCCATCCCGCTCAAGCCCGCCGTGGACGAGGCGCTAGGCATGGGGGGCGTGGAAACGGTGAAGGGCGTGGTGGTGGTCAGGCGTACCGGTGCCCCTACCGCTTTCGACGCGGCGCGCGACATCTGGTGGAGCGATTTTGAAGCCGGCCAGGCCGATACCTGCGTTCCGGAATTCGTGGGTGCCGAGCACCCGCTGTTCATCCTGTACACCAGCGGTTCTACCGGCAAGCCGAAGGGCGTGCAGCACTCCAGCGGTGGTTACCTGCTGGGTGCGCTGGCCAGCCTGGATTGGGTGTTCGACCTGAAGGACAGCGATGTGTTCTGGTGCACGGCCGACGTGGGTTGGATCACCGGTCACTCGTATGTGGCTTACGGTCCGCTGGCAGCTGGTGGTACCCAGGTGGTATTTGAGGGCGTACCTACCTATCCGGACGCCGGCCGCTTCTGGCGCATGATCCAGGACCACAAGGTCACCATTTTCTACACCGCCCCCACCGCGATCCGTTCACTGATCAAGGCAGGCGGCGACCTGCCCAGGCAGTACGACCTGTCCAGCCTGCGCCTGCTCGGTTCGGTGGGTGAGCCGATCAACCCCGAAGCGTGGATTTGGTACTTCAACGTGGTGGGCGGCGGTCGTTGCCCGATCGTGGATACCTGGTGGCAGACCGAAACCGGCAGTCACATGATCGCGCCGCTGCCCGGCGCCGTGTCGCTCAAGCCGGGTTCCTGCACCTTTCCGCTGCCCGGCATCATGGCAGCCATCGTCGACGAGATGGGTGATGATGTGGAAAAGGGCAAGGGCGGCTTCCTGGTGATCAAGCGACCGTTCCCGTCGCAGGTGCGCACGCTGTGGAACGACCCCGAACGTTTCAAGACCGCCTATTTCCCGTCCGAGCTGAAGGGCTATTATCTGGCCGGCGATTCGGCCAACCGCGACCTGGACGGCTATTTCTGGATCATGGGGCGGGTGGACGACGTGCTGAACGTGTCCGGTCACCGCCTGGGCACCATGGAAATCGAGTCTGCGCTGGTGGCCAACCCGCTGGTGGCCGAGGCCGCCGTGGTTGGCAAGCCTCATGACATCAAGGGTGAGGCGGTGGTTGCCTTCGTGGTGCTGAAGGGCGATCGCGTCGCGGGCGATGCTGCCAAGACCATCGCCGCACAACTGCGTGACTGGGTGGGACAGCAGATCGGCCCGATCGCCAAACCGGACGAGATCCGTTTTGGTGACAACCTGCCCAAGACGCGCTCCGGCAAGATCATGCGCCGTCTGCTGCGTTCGCTGGCCAAGGGCGAGGAAATCACCCAGGACACGTCCACGCTGGAAAACCCGGCCATCCTCGATCAACTGAAGGAAGCGGTGAAGTAAGGTCTGCCCGGCCGGGATACCTCCGCCAACGCGGCGTTGTCCCGGCCGGCCAGACTGCCTGTCGCCCGCCGGCCCATTTGAAACTCCTCGAACGCTACATTGCCCGCGAAGTGCTGCAGGGGTTCGGCCTGGTGTTCGCAGGGCTGATCCTGCTGTTCTCCTTTTTTGACCTGATCCACGAGCTGAATGATCTGGGGCGCGGTCATTACACACTCGGGCGCATGTTCGTTTACGTGCTGCTGGCGATGCCGGCCCATGCGTACGATCTGTTTCCGATTTCGGCGCTGATTGGCACCCTGTACGGGCTGTCCAACCTCTCGGTCCATTCCGAGATCACCGTGATGCGCGCGTCCGGCATGTCGCGGATTGATCTGGGCATGGCGCTCGCCAAGGTAGGGTCGGTGCTGGTGCTGCTCAGTTTTCTGGTGGGCGAGGTGGTGATGCCCTTGTCGGAAGGGGCCGCCCAACAATGGCGCCTGTCGGCGCTGAATTCTCTGGTGGCTACCCAGTTCCGTTCCGGGCTGTGGGTCAAGGACGAGCAAAGCTTCGTCAATATTCAGGAAATCCTGCCGGACAATACCCTGCGCGGCATCCGCATCTACAACTTTGCCAGCCAGAATCGGCTGCAGTCGATCCGCTCGGCCGATCGTGGCGAATACGCCGGACCGGACGAATGGAACCTGGAAGGGGTGTCGGAAACCCGCTTCGAGGGCGAGGGCGCCAGTCAGCACACCTCGACTGACCAGCGCTGGCATTCGGTGCTCACCCCGCAAATCCTCTCGGTCCTGCTGGTCGAACCCGAGCAAATGTCACTGTGGAGCCTGTTCACTTACGTGCAGCATCTGCGCGAAAACCGCCAGCGTACCACCCGGTTCGAGATTGCCCAGTGGACCAAGGCACTCTATCCGATGAGCATCATGGTGATGATGTGGCTGGCCATGCCCTTTGGCCTGCATCGCCAGCGTACTGGCGGTCTCGGTCGGCAGATCATGCTGGGCATCGGTCTGGGACTGGGCTTTTACCTCACTGCAAGGCTGTTCTCGTACACTGGTGAACTTTACAATTGGCGCCCGATTGCCAGTACTCTGGCCCCCAACCTGCTGTTCATGGCGGTGGCGTGGGGTGTCACGCGCTGGATGGACCGGCGCGCCTGAGCGGGTGTCCTGCCGATGAGTGCGTTACCCCCTGATCCACGCCGCTCCCCCGCCAACGGTGTCGACCCCGGTGGCGAGGCGCGCCGCATGTTGCTGATGTTGCGCGCCATTGATCAGGCGTGGGTGTCTGCCTTCAGCGAGAGTGGTCTGCACGACCTGTACTTCTCCCGTCTGTTCACCGAACTCTGGCTGCGTGGCAGCGGTGCGATCAGCAAGACCGAGGCGTACGATCTGGTCAAGGAGGTGAGCTTGCAGACCGCGATCAAGTATGTTCGGCGTGCCGTGGCAGAGGGGTACCTGGAGGAGCTCGATCATCCGGAAGACCGACGCTCGCGCCTGTTGCGCATGACGCCGCGGCTGCTCGACCGCATGGACCGCATGATCGCCGCCTTGCAGGCGGCGGTCGCGGCTCTCGATGCCGGTCGTTAACGGGCAGTCTTGCCGCCGTCCACCGCGAACGTCGCGCCGGTGATGAAGTTGGCGTCCGGGCCTGCCAGAAATGCCACCATGGCGGCAATATCGGTCGGGCGTCCAAGCCGGCCCAACGGGACGGTGGCAATTTCGCCGGCCCTTGCTGCAGCCGGATTATCGGCAATCACGAATTCGGCATCCAGCATTGGTGTGTCGATCGGCCCCGGGCAAACGGTGTTCACCCGGATTCGGTCAGTGGCGAGTTCGATGGCCAGTGCTCGGCTCCAGGCCAGCACCGCGCCTTTGCTTGCACTGTAAGCCACGTAACCGGGCTGTCCGACCAGCGCCAGTTCGGAGGCGATGTTCACGATCGCCGGTGACGCACCAACCCTGAGCGGTGGCAGCAGTGCGCGGGTGATACGCATGGCCGCCAGCACATTGATACGCCAGAGCTGGTCGAGTTGCGTGTCGCTGGTCTCGGCAAACGGCACCACATGACTGATGCCGGCGTTGTTGACCAGCACGTCGCAACGCCCTGGCAGGATGGCCAGAAGTCGCGTCAGCACGGCGTCCACCTGCGGCGTATCGCCCAGGTCTACCGCGTAGGGCACCACCTGCCCCTGTCCCTCTGCGACCAGTCGGACGAGTCCGTCGGCGTCGCGGTCGAGGGCATGGACCCGCCCGCCACGGGCCACCATCGCCAGCGTAATGGCGCGGCCAATGCCGCCCGCTGCCCCGCTCACCACCACTTCGCAATTCAGCCAGGCCATGTCATACCACCGTCAGGAATGAGACCCCGTGGGCCCCGACAAACTGGTCGATGTCTGCAATCACCGCATCGCGGGCATCCCCGGCGCCGCCAGCACCATAGTGCTCCGCACTCACCCGCGCGACACGGTGACGATGCCACGCCCGCAATAGTCTGGACAAGGGCATCAGCGTCGTGGTCTGCGCGCCATAGAGTTCTTGGTGGACCTGCGCAAGCCGATACCAGGGGGCGGCGGCCCGCTCGTGGTGGGCATTGTGATAGCCAAAATTGAGCGTGAGCAGGTTGAGCCAACGCCAGCGCGCCGAGACCACGTTGGAGAAGGTGTTGGCCTGCTCGTAAGCGCGGTCACGGGCGCCCGGCGGCACAGGCTGGTCAGCTGCCACAAAGAACTGGTCGAAGGTGTGGTGGAATGCGTCGAAAAAATTCAGCACATGCAGCAACAGCACCCAGGCGAGCAGATAGAGCAGGAAGGCCTGGGCAGACCAGGCGGCAAGAGCGGTCAAAAGGGTGCCGCGCAGCAGCAGCATGGCCAGCACCCGACCGCGATGCTGGCGTTGACTGGGTTCCAGAAAAGGCCTGCAGATCACCTGGCCATGCATGACCAGTTCGCTGGCCGGAATGTATGCCCATTCGAGCGCCTGCAGCAGTCGCTTCAGCATCGGATGTCGTTGCAGCAAGCCCTTAAAGTCGAAACAGCTGAGGTCGGCACGATCACGATGGTGGCGCAGATGCATGTGGCGGATACGATCGAAGGAAGCGTAACCCGCACCCGCCATGAAGCCCACCCATTCTCCTGCCCGGCGGTTATGCACCAGTTGTGCGAACAGTGTGGTGTGGGCCGCCTCATGCACCAGATAGGCCGCGAGTACCATCGCATGCAGGCACAGGAGCAGCCCGAACATGGCGCCAGGCCAGGACGGCTGCCCCATCCACCAGAACGACGCGCCCCAGGCCAGTGACGTCCAGAGCAGGATGCCGCTTGTGGCGAGCGCTTCATGACGGTCCCGGAACAGGAGGGGCGTGCGCTGATCCATTGGATACCACCAGTTCAGAATTTACTTGCAGAATTATATATATTTTCATAGGGTAAGGCAAGGCGCGGCGCACGCTGCTGCTAACGTACCGGCGCCCGGCTGGGCCGCGCCGATCGGGATGGGTTTGCGTGCGCCCGGCGCGGTGACCCGTCGCAAGTCCCCGCCCTGATTGGTGTAGTCTTGCGACGTCGAAGCGGGGCAGAGCCGGCGTGGCCGGTCCCGTCAGGCGTTTACAGGAGCTTTTACCCCATGAAGACATGTCTGCGCGTGCTGATGCTGTGGTTGTCGGGTGCAATCACGCTGACGGCGCAGGCGGTTGACGAAGCGCGCACGCCTGCTGTGGAGGCTGCTGCGCAAGCCGCCGGGGCGGCCCCGGTGACTCCTGCGCAGCTTGCGTATTTTGTCGTGAGCGGTCCACTGCCAGCGCCCCCGCAGGATGTCACCGACCTGAAGTTTCGCGAATTCGTGAGGACGCCGGTCGGGCCGAATGGTACGGAGCTGACCGGGCGGCTGATCGGCCTGAACGGAAAACGCGTGCGTCTGGTTGGCTACATGGCCCGACAGACCCCGCCCACGCCGGGCATGCTGGTACTGAGTCCGTTGCCGGTTGACCTGGGTGACGAGGACGAGTCACTGTCCGATGACCTGCCGGTGACTGCCACCTTTGTCCATCTGGAGGCCGGCCAGGCCGGAGTGACCTTGCGTTACCTGCCTGGCCTGTTGCAGTTTACCGGCACGCTGAACGTCGGGCTGGCAGAGGAGGCCGACGGACACGTGTCTGCCTTTCGCCTGCGCCTCGACCACGCGGACAGTCAGCGTTTGGCCGAACTCGGGCGCGCGATCATCACTGACCCGGGGCGCTGATCCGCACGATGCGGGTGCCCAGCAGGCGATCGTGCAGGAACAGGCCTTCGGGGTCCACCAGCGCCCAGGCAAAGTGCAGTCCGGCAATGCCGACGCCAGCCAGTGCAAGACCGAACCGCGCCAGCGCGCGCTGTGGTGACACCGTGCCGCCATCGGCCATGCAAAGGCGCAGGCGCCACGTTTTCATCGGCAGGGTCTGCCCGCCGTGGCTCCAGAACCAGGTGAAGTAGATGGTCACAACCAGCAACATCCACGCCTGCGTGTAAAGGTGGCGACTGGCCTCGTCATGATTGAGCACAGTGCCGAAAGGCACCAGTACGAAACCAGCCAACATCAGCACGCCCAGCACCAGCAGCATTTCGTAAAGCCCGCACGCCAGACGGACCGGCAGGTTGGCGTGCTGCGCTGCAAGCGGCGATGCCATCAATGCTGGATGGCGGCAGGCAGGGGGCTCGTGGCAGCAGGCGCGAGGGCGCCGGCGGTTGCGCTGGAAGCGCCCGGGGAGGCGGGGGCGGCTGTGCCGGTTTCTGGCGGTGTAGTGACCGCCTTGGTCCAGCGCTGTTTTAGCGCTTCACGCTTTTCCGTGGGCAGGGCATGAAACTTGCGAAAGGTTTCGCGCACCTCGGTGCGTGTTTCGTGCGGCAGTTTGGCCCATTCCGGCAGTCGTGCCACAAAACGCTGCTGTTCAACCGGCGTGAGCTGGTGAAAATGCTTGGCAGCGTTGACCAGGCGCTGCCGCTGGAAACCGGACATGCCGTTCCATTCGCTGGCGAGCGGCTTGAGCACCTGCTGCTGATCGGTCGACAGGGATTCCCAGCGTGGACCGGAGTCAGCCGGACTGGCGGCGGCCGGACCGGCAGCAAGCGCCGGTTGCGACAGCGCGGCGGACAGGCTGGTCAGGAGCAACAGGCCGAATGCCAGCCTCAGCGCGAGTTGTTGACCCATTCCTTGAAGTCCGGGTGCAGGAAAGTGTAGAGCGGCAGTTCGCTGGACAGCATCTTGGCATCGAGCAGCCCTTGGTCGCCGCCGTCATCGTCGGTGGCTTGCTGCCAGTAAGCCATACCCGCCATCAACGCAATCAGTGCCAGTCCGACAAACATGGCGCGCGCATGGTGCGGTTGCTGGTGTTGTGCGCTGTGAAAGCCCAGCACGGCGCTGTTGCCGGCCTGGCTGGCGTGCGAGGCCATGATCAGATCGCGTTCGGCCACTCGGGCGCCAGCCAGCGCCCGGGTGCGCGCTTCTTCCAGACGGCCGGCCAGGATACCGTCCATCTGGCGCGAGCCTTCGGTCAGCCGCTGGCAGATCTGTTGTGCAAATTCCTTTTCATTCATCACTTTACCCCCCGCGCCCCGAGTACTCCTGCCAAAGCGTGTACCGCACGCGAGCAATGGGTCTTCACGCTCCCTTCGGAGCAACCCATCACCGCGGCAGTTTCAGCCACATCCATTTCCTCCCAGTAACGCAGCAGGAAGGCTTCCCGTTGACGTGCTGGCAGCTTTTGCAATGCACTTTCAATCTCACCCAGCGTCTGCTGCTGGTCAAGTGCCTGCTCCGGGCCCGGAAAGTGCGGGTGATCCTGCTGGCTTTCCAGCATTTCAAGCACGTCGTGCTCGTCGTCGTCGTCCTTGCTGAAGAACGAAGAGAACAGCTTGGTCCACGTATTGCGCACTTTGGCGCGGCGAAAATGATCGGTGGTAGCGTTTTGCAGGATGCGCTGGAACACCAGTGGCAATTCTTCGGCCGGCCGGTCGCCATAGCGCTCGGTGAGCTTGAGCATGGCGTCCTGCACCACGTCGAGCGCCGCCTGCTCATCACGGATCGCAAAGAAGGCGTGCTTGTAGGCACGGCGCTCGACGCCGGCCAGAAAGTCGGAGAGTTCCTTGTGCGTTGCCAGTTTGCTGCCCTTCCTGCCACCTTGACCTGCGCTACCACAGGGATTATTGTTTCGGGTTCCCACTCAATTATATACGTGACCTCGCCCGAATGGCGGAGGTCATGATCAGGGTCTTCCGCAATGCAACTCTCTGGCGCCGAAATCACCCTGCGCTGTCTGGCTGAAGAAGGTGTGGACTACATCTTCGGTTATCCGGGCGGCGCGGTTCTGTACATCTATGATGCGATCTTCAACCAGGACAAGGTCAAGCACATCCTGGTTCGGCACGAGCAGGCTGCGGTTCATGCTGCAGACGGGTATGCCCGCGCCAGCGGCCGTCCCGGCGTGGCGCTGGTCACCAGCGGACCAGGGGTAACCAATGCGGTGACCGGCATCGCCACCGCTTTCCTCGATTCGATCCCGATGGTGATCATCAGCGGACAGGTGCCCACCCGTGCAATCGGCCTGGATGCCTTTCAGGAGGTCGACACGGTGGGCATCACGCGCCCCTGCGTAAAGCACAACTTTCTGGTGAAAGACGTGGCCGAGCTGGCCACCACCATCAAGAAAGCTTTCTACGTGGCCACAACCGGCCGGCCGGGGCCGGTACTGGTCGACATCCCCAAGGACGTGAGCCAGCAGCTGGCCGAGTACGACTACCCGAAGAGCGTCTCCATGCGCTCTTACAACCCGGTGCTGAAGGGGCATGCCGGCCAGATCAAAAAGGCCGTGCAGATGCTGCTCGAGGCCAAGCGTCCGATGATCTATGCCGGTGGCGGCGTGATCCTGGGCGATGCCTCCCCGCTGCTCACCAAGCTGGTGCGTACGCTTGGGTATCCCTGCACCAACACCCTGATGGGCCTCGGTTGCTACCCGGCCAGCGACCCGCAGTTTGTGGGCATGCTGGGCATGCACGGCACCTACGAAGCCAACCTGTCGATGCAGAACTGCGATGTGCTGCTGGCGGTGGGGGCGCGCTTTGATGATCGCGTGATCGGCAATCCGGAGCATTTTTTCCAGGCCGGCCGGCGCATCATCCACATCGACATCGATCCGTCGTCGATCTCCAAGCGGGTGAAGGTGGACGTGCCGATCGTGGGCAACATCACCGACGTGCTGGAAGAAATGTTGCGCCAGCTGGCAGCGCACGAGGCCAAGCCCGACGCGCCGGCGCTGGCCGCCTGGTGGAAGCAGATTGACGAATGGCGCGGCCGTGACTGCCTGCGCTATGACCGCAGCAATACCGAAATCATCAAGCCGCAAAGCGTGATCGAGCAGCTGTGGCGGGTGACGGACGGTGATGCCTATATCACCTCCGACGTGGGTCAGCACCAGATGTGGGCTGCGCAGTACTACAAGTTTGACAAGCCGCGCCGCTGGATCAATTCCGGTGGCCTCGGCACGATGGGCTTTGGCTTGCCGTCGGCGATGGGCGTGCAGTTTGCTTTTCCCGACGATACCGTGGCGTGCGTGACGGGTGAGGCCAGCATCCAGATGTGCATACAGGAGCTGTCCACCTGCAAGCAGTATCATCTGCCGATCAAGATCATCAACCTGAACAACCGCTACCTCGGCATGGTGCGGCAGTGGCAGGAACTGCAGCATGGCAACCGGCATTCCGAGTCGTACATGGAAGCCCTGCCCGATTTCGTCAAGCTGGCTGAAAGCTACGGCCACGTGGGATTCCGCATCGACCGGCCGCAGGACATCGAGCCGGCCATGCGCGAAGCTTTTGCCCTGAAGGACCGCACCGTGTTCATGGATTTCCAGACCGATCAGTCGGAGAACGTGTTCCCGATGGTGCCTGGTGGCAAGGGCCTGACTGAAATGCTGCTGGGGTCGGAGGACCTGTGAACAACAATCGCCATATCCTTTCGCTGTTGCTGGAAAACGAGGCGGGCGCGCTGTCGCGCGTGGCTGGCCTGTTTTCCGCACGTGCCTACAATATCGAGTCGCTGACCGTGGCTCCCACCGAAGACCCCACCATGTCACGGATGACCATCGTGACTTCGGGGTCGGAAGACGTCATCGAACAGATCACCAAGCAGCTCAACAAGCTGATCGAGGTGGTCAAAGTGTTCGACCTGAACGAAGGCCGCCACATCGAACGCGAGTTGATGCTCGTCAAGGTGCGCGCCGAGGGCAAGGACCGTGAAGAAATCAAGCGCACGGCCGACATCTTCCGCGGCCGCATCATCGATGTGACCGATCGTATTTACACCATCGAACTGACCGGTACCCACGACAAGCTGGATGCCTTCCTCGAAGCGCTGGGCAGCACCCAGATCCTCGAAACCGTCCGCACCGGTGCCTCCGGCATTGGTCGCGGTGAATGGATCCTGCGCGTCTGAACGTGCCCGACCCCGGGCCGGCCTGAACGCCGGCCCGGCCACTACCACTGACTGAACATTGCGCAACGCGCACCTACGGAGCTGATTCTTCCATGAGCATGACCGTTTATTACGAAAAGGACGCCGACCTCTCCCTGATCAAGGGCAAGCAGGTCACCATCATCGGCTATGGCTCGCAGGGCCACGCCCACGCCAACAACCTGAAGGACTCCGGCGTGAATGTCACCGTCGGCCTGCGTCAGGGTGGGGCCTCCTGGAAGAAAGCGGAAGCTGCCGGCCTGCAGGTAAAGGAAGTGGCCGACGCCGTGAAGGGCGCCGACCTGGTGATGATCCTGCTGCCGGACGAAAGCCAGCCGGATGTCTACCGCAACGAGATCGCTCCCAATATCAAGGCGGGCGCCGCCCTGGCCTTTGCCCACGGTTTCAACGTGCATTTCGGCCAGATCGTGCCGCGTGCCGACATCGACGTGATCATGGTGGCGCCGAAGGGTCCCGGCCATCTGGTGCGCTCCACCTACACCCAGGGCGGCGGCGTGCCGTCGCTGATCGCCGTGCATCAGGACGCCACCGGCAAGGCCCGTGATGTGGCCCTGTCTTACGCCGCCGCCAATGGCGGTGCCCGTGCCGGTGTGATCCAGACCTCGTTCCGCGAAGAGACCGAAACCGACCTGTTCGGCGAGCAGGCGGTGCTGTGCGGTGGCGCCACCGCGCTGGTGCAGGCAGGTTTCGATACCCTGGTGGAAGCCGGTTATGCCCCGGAAATGGCCTACTTCGAGTGTCTGCACGAACTCAAGCTGATCGTCGACCTGATGTACGAAGGCGGCATTGCCAACATGCGCTACTCGATCTCCAACACCGCCGAGTACGGCGACTTCACCCGCGGCCCGCGCGTGGTGAACGAGCAGACCCGTGCCGAAATGAAGAAGATCCTGTTTGAGATCCAAAGCGGCCAGTTCGCCAAGGAATTCATCCTGGAAAACAAGGCAGGCGCGGCCTCGCTGCATGCCATGCGTCGTCTGGGCCAGGAGCATCCGATCGAAACCGTGGGTGCCAAGCTGCGTGGCATGATGCCCTGGATTTCAAAGAACAAGCTGGTCGACCAGTCCAAGAACTGAGTGAGTTCTTCGTACTATCCCCATCCCCTCATCGCGCGTGAGGGATGGCCGTACCTGACCGGCAGCTTTGTGGCTGCCGGGCTGGTCACGGCGGTGGCGGGATGGGCCTGGGCGGCACCGCTCTGGGTCATCACGCTGTTTGTCCTGCAATTTTTCCGTGATCCGCCGCGACGCGTCACGGCACCCGCGAATGCTGTGGTGTCCCCGGCCGACGGGCGTATCGTTGCCGTGTTGCCGGTCACTGATCCATGGCTGAACCGCCCGTCGATCAAGATCAGCGTGTTCATGAACGTGTTCAACGTGCACTCCAACCGCAGTCCCGTAGACGGCCAGATCACTGGGGTGACCTATCATCCGGGCAAGTTCGTCAACGCCGATCTTGACAAGGCCTCCGAGCACAACGAACGCAATGCGCTGTGCCTGCGCACCACGTCCGGTCATCTGGTCACCTGTGTGCAGGTGGCGGGACTGATTGCCCGGCGCATACTGTGCTACAGGCAGGCGGGCGACCACCTGGTGCGGGGCGAGCGCTATGGTTTTATCCGCTTCGGTTCGCGGGTGGACGTGTATCTGCCCGTAGATGCCCGGGTGCGGGTGGTGATCGGCGACCGCGTGTCGGCGGCACTGAGCACCCTGGCCGAACTGCCCTGATCTCATTCCTGCAGGAGTCATGATGGCTGAGCAAACTCCCGACCCGCTCTCTGGCGGGGTTCGCCGGCGCGGCATTTACCTGCTGCCCAACCTGTTCACCACGGCCGCGCTGTTTTCCGGTTTTTACGCCATCGTGCAGGCGATGAATGGCAATTTTGTCGATTCGGCGCAGGCCATCTTCGTGGCCATGGTGCTGGATGGCCTGGATGGCCGCGTCGCGCGACTGACCCGCACCCAGAGCGCTTTTGGTGCCGAGTACGACAGCCTGTCCGACATGGTGTCGTTTGGCGCCGCGCCGAGCCTGCTGATGTACGAATGGGCGCTGCGCGGCATGGGCAAGCTGGGCTGGTTGGCGGCGTTTGTGTACTGCTGTGGTGCTGCCCTGCGCCTGGCGCGTTTCAACACGCAAATTGGCAGCGTGGACAAACGCTGGTTCATCGGTCTGGCCAGCCCGGCTGCCGCTGCGCTGATTGCCGGTCTGGTCTGGGTGTTGCACGCGGAATATCAGGTGGAAGGGCGCGATATCCACTGGTTTGCCTGGGTGCTCACCCTGTTTGCCGGGCTCAGCATGGTGTCGAACATCAAGTTCTACAGCTTTAAGGACATCAACCTGCGGCGTGCCGTGCCTTTCTGGGTGGTGCTGGTGGTGATGCTGGCGTTTGTGGTGATCACCATCGATCAGGCCCGCGTACTATTCGTACTGTTTGCGGCCTATGCCCTGCACGGCTATGTGCTGTGGGCGGTGAGCCGGGTCGGGCGACGTCGCCGCCTGCGCCAGTCGCACCTGCGCGTGGTGTCCCGCGACGAGTAACCCGGCGACGAGCCAACAGGAAACTGCGATGACTGACCAGCTGATCATTTTTGACACTACCCTGCGCGACGGAGAACAAAGCCCAGGGGCATCGATGACGCGCGAGGAAAAGATCCGGATTGCGCGTCAACTGGAAAAAATGCGCGTCGACGTGATCGAGGCCGGGTTTCCGGCCGCCTCACCCGGCGACTTTGAAGCCGTGCGCGCGGTGGCGGCCACCATCCGTGACAGCACCGTGTGTGGTCTTGCGCGTGCCCAGTTTGCCGACATCGAGCGTGCTGGCGAGGCCATCAAGCCGGCCGCGCGTGGCCGGATCCATACCTTCATCGCCACCAGCGCCATCCACATGGAAAAAAAGCTGCGCATGTCGCCCGAGCAGGTGCTGACGCAGGCGGTGGCGGCAGTGAAACGTGCGCGTGACTTCACCGACGACGTGGAATTTTCGGCAGAAGATGCCGGCCGTTCCGATCCCGACTTCCTGTGCCGGGTGTTCGAGGCGGTGATCGCTGCTGGTGCGCGCACGGTCAACGTTCCCGACACGGTGGGTTACACCATGCCACAGCAATACGGTGCGCTGATCGCCAGTTTGCGCGCCCGTATTCCCAACAGTGACCAGGCCATCTTTTCGGTGCACTGCCACAACGACCTCGGACTGGCGGTGGCCAATTCCCTGTCCGCGGTACTGGCGGGTGCCCGCCAGGTGGAGTGCACCATCAATGGTCTGGGCGAGCGCGCCGGCAATGCCGCGCTGGAAGAAATCGTGATGGCGGTTCGCACCCGCAAGGACGTGTTTCCGGTGGAAACCCGCATCGACACCACGCAGATCGTGGCCGCCAGCCGCCTGGTCTCCGGCATCACCGGCTTTCCCGTGCAGCCCAACAAGGCCGTGGTGGGCGCCAATGCTTTCGCACACGAGTCCGGCATCCATCAGGATGGGGTGCTGAAGAATCGCGAAACCTACGAAATCATGCGTGCCGAAGACGTGGGCTGGAACGCCAACCGGTTGGTGCTGGGCAAGCTGTCCGGCCGCAACGCTTTCCGAAACCGGTTGCAGGAACTGGGCATCGAGCTTGAGTCCGAGGTGCAACTCAATTCAGCCTTCCAGCGCTTCAAGGAACTGGCCGACCGCAAGCACGAGATCTTTGACGAAGACTTGCATGCGCTGGTCAGCAATGACAGCCTGACCCCCGAAGCCGAGCATTACAGTCTGGTATCGATGCGCGCGCACAGCGAAACCGGCGAGGCGCCGGAGGCGCGCGTCACCTTGCGGGCCGGCATGGTCGAGCATACCGCCACCAGTACCGGCAGCGGACCGGTGGATGCCACCTTCAAGGCGATCGAGCAGATGGCACCCAGCGGTGCGCAACTGCAGTTGTACTCGGTGAACGCCATCACCAGTGGCACCGAATCGCAGGGGGAGGTCACCGTGCGTCTGGCGCAGGGTGAGCGGGTGGTCAACGGCCTCGGCGCCGATACCGATATTGTGGTCGCGTCTGCCAAGGCGTATCTCAACGCGATGAACAAGCTGCATCACGGTGCTGCGCGACTCAATCCGCAAGCCTGATCGATGGCCGCGCCACGCTGCGGCAGGGCGCGGCGCTGTGCAATGCGACCTAATCGGCCAGCCTGAGCGCCAGTTGGGCAATCCGGCGGCCCAGCGCGATGGCCAGCGCCTTTTCGGCGCCGTCCACCGCGCGCTCGCCAAGGTCGCCGGCAACATGCCCGGCGCCATAGGGCGAACCGCCGCCCTGCGTCTGATGCAGTTCGGCCAGCGTGTAGGGCAGTCCAGCCAGCACCATGCCATGATGGAACAGCGGCAGCATCATGCTGAGCGCAGTGGTTTCCTGCCCGCCGTGCTGACTGCCACCCGACACGAACACGCCGGCCGGTTTGCCAGCCAGCGCCCCGGCCATCCACAGTCCGGCGGTCTGGTCGAGAAAATATTTCAACGGTGCGGCCATGTTGCCAAACCTGACCGGGCTGCCCAGGATCAGCCCGGCGCAGTCGCGCAGGTCGTCGAGTCCGACATACGGCGCCCCGGTGTCTGGAATGGCCGGTGCCACGGCCTCGCTCACGGCCGACACCCGTGGCACCGTGCGCAGTCGCGCCGCGCAGCCTTCCACCGAATCCACGCCGCGCGCAACCAGTCGGGCCAGCGCCTGGGTGGCGCCATTGGCGCTGTAGTACAAAACCAGAATGTCACGCATGTTGTCGCTCACTGTGCTTGAAATCTGGCGGGTGCGCCTGATGCCGGGCGCGCGCCGCTTCGGCCGCCAAGTATACCGGGCGCTGCACAGCGATCCGCGCGTCGATGGCCTGCCGCCGCTCAACCCCACCCAGCGCTTCACCGGCTTTGCGCGCTTCCTGTTCGATCGCTTCATGCGTGCGCGCGGCCTGCAGGTGGCCGGCAGCCTGACCATGAGCACCCTGCTGGCGCTGGTGCCCCTGCTCACGCTGGCGCTGACCGTGCTCGGTGCATTCAGCAGTTTTCGCGCACTGCTGCCGCGCGTGCGTGAATTCCTGTTGGGGCATCTGTTACCCGATACCGCAAGCCGCATCATTGCCGGTTATATGACCCATTTTTCCACCAATGCCGCGCAGTTGCGCCTGGCCGGCACCCTGGTGCTGGTGCTGGCAGCGCTCAGTGCCATGATGACGGTGGACCGCGCCTTTGGCGAAATCTGGCGGGTCCGTGCACGACGGCCGTTGGCGCGTCGCCTGCTCACCTATTGGGTCCTGCTCTCGCTGGGGCCGCTGGCGATCGGCATTGCGCTGACCTTGTCGATTTCGCTGGTGAAGGTAGCGCTGGGACTGGGTGCCGGTCTGCCTGGTGTCTCCCGGCTCGCCCTGCGCCTGATTCCCTGGCTGGCGATCACCTCGACGCTAGTGGCGGTGTATCGCTGGCTGCCGCATCGCTATGTGCCGATGCGCCATGCGCTGCTTGGCGGCCTCTATGGCGGGCTGGCCTTCGAACTGATGAAGTGGTTGTTCGGCTGGTACGTGCATCACTTTCCCGGCTATACGCTGGTGTACGGCGCCTTCGCGGCCTTTCCAATCTTCCTGCTCTGGATTTACCTGTCGTGGGCGGTCGTGCTCGGTGGCGCGGTGCTGACCGCCAGCCTGTCCTACTGGCACCGCGATGCCTGGCGCGTGCCGCGTGATCATCCCGACCAGCGCTTTCGCGACGCGTTACAGATCCTGCGCCTGCTGATGGGTGCCGGTGAGCGGGCGCTCGGACTGGTCAGTCTGCACCGCTGGCTGGGTCTGGGTTATGAAGACCTCGAACTGGCGCTGGAGCCGCTGGTGCAGGCCGGTCTGGTCAAGCCCGATGCGGTGGGGCGCTGGCGCGCGCAGGCGCTGGCATGGCGCAGTACGGTCGGTGACGTGTGGGTGCTGTTCCACCGCGGTCCGCTGCTGGACGGCCAGTGGCTGGACGGTCGCTGGGTGGAACTTGAAGGCGGTGCCAGTCACTGGGCTGGCGACCGCGAGTTGCATGCGGTGGGCGATTTGCTGCAACGCCTGCCGCGCGACTATCTGGGGGTGCCGCTGTCTGGCCTGGTCAATCCGGAATGATCCCGCCAGCGCCGCAGGGCGCAGGCGACTGAAGGAAAACTGACTGGTAGCGGTGCCGGCCGATTCAAGTCAGCTTGAATTCGACCATTTCCACGCTTTGGGTGTGATCTTCCATCCGCATCAGGCGCAGCACGGCGGTCCCTTCGGGGCCGTTGACCCAGCACTGTCGCCCCGGATTGAAGCTGCCGCGCGCCAGCACCAGCAGGGCTGGCCGTTGCAGGCTGATCATGGCCGGCAGTTGCAGTGCCGGCCTTGGCGGACTGTCGGCGGCGTCCAGGCGCAGGCTCAGCACCTGCAAACGCGGTGCCAGAAGCTGCACGCCACACTCCAGCAGCGCGTCCTGCTCATCATGTACCCAGCGCACCAAGGCGGGCTGCCAGGTTCCCGTGCCACCATGCCGCACTGCAATCTGCTCACCCACCGCAACCCGGGTCTGGCCACTGCCGTCGCGACGCAGTGCCAACCCGCCCGGACTCTCGTTCAGGACCTGCCAGCGCTCGATGCCGATTTCGCTGCCGCCTGCCACTGCGGCGATGGTGGGCAAACCGGGTGCCAGATCCACCGCATGACGCCCAGGCTGTCGCTGGAAACCGCGCCGCGGCGGATCGGACCAGTGGCGTTCGAGTCGCGCAAGCAGATCGAGCAGCACGGGCCGTCCTTCGCTGACCGGCAACGCCGCCAGTTCGGCAGCACTGCCTTCCTCGCTGCGGCGGCGAATCAGCTGCAGGTGGGCTACCAGATCGCGCGAATCGAGCAGCTTGTCCATGGGCGACAGGACCGTGCCGCCCAGCGTGCTGAGCGGCCGCGGCGGGCGGTCCTGGTTGGCCTGGATCAGAAACAGACCGGCACCCTGTGCGTCTTCCCGATAGGGCTGCACCTGCAGGAACTGCTGGAAATGGCTGACCAGTCCGATCACCGTGCGCGCCTCGCCGGGTTGCAGGTGGTAGGGATCCATCAACGCAAACAGCAGCACCTCGCGATAAATCGAGGCCAGCGTGTCGCGTTTGCGGGTCGTTGCGTCCGGAGCCGGGGTGGGCTGATCTGCCGGCAGATCGATCGGATGACTGTCCAGCCCGTAAAACGAAGCGTAGTGGTAAAGGTGATGCAGTTCCTGCCAGGTGCCGGCGGGGGTGGGCGAGTAGGTGCTGTAGGCCGCCTGCAGGGTATTGGCAAGCAGGCGCATCACCCGGCTGAGCAGGAAGGGCAGGGCGCGGCGGCCCTCCGCAGTCAGGCGCACGGTGTGTTCCATCAGCACGCGCTTGTAGCCGTAACCCAGTTCCAGCAACAGGTTGCGCGCCTGCGCCGCCGCCTCGCGCGCTTCTGCCGCCAGGGGCAGCCGACGCGATTCGTATTGCAGCGCCAGTTCGTCGAGCAGGCGCTGACAGGGGCCGTGCAGGATTTCGAGGTCGCTCAGCCGATCCTCACTGCGCAGTGCCAGCCGGTTGACGGTATGCAGCCAGTCTTCGAGCGCAGCCACTGCGTTTTCCAGTGACGCGTGCGTCAGCTCAGCTGCCAGCGCTTCGGCGTCTGGCCGGTGGGGCGGCATCTGTACGGCAGTATCCAGATCGGGTACGGCAAAACGAAACGTCATGATAAACCGGCTGACCCAGCAAGGCAGTTACACTATCCTGAGGCCATATCATAATCGGAACAAGCACTATGCGAGGTTTTTGTAGCTCTTTGTGGAACTTTGCGGCGTTGCTGTCGACCGGTGTCCAGCGCCTGGCCCTGCCGGCCGGGTGGCTGGCACTGGCACTGGCGCTGGGTCTGGCTGCGCTGCCGGTCCAGGCGGCCAATGCGACCACCCTGCCGGGTGGTGTGGTGGCGGACGCCACCGGTCTGGCCGTCGCTGCGGCGGGCGCAGTGCCGCCAGCGTTCAGCGTGACCGATACCGGCGGCAAGCAATACACCCTGCAAAAGCTTGCCGGCAAATGGGTGGTTGTGAACTTCTGGGCGACCTGGTGCGCGCCGTGCGTGGCCGAGATGCCGGATTTCGAGGCGTTCTGGCAGGCGCGACACGCAACGGATGTGGTGGTGCTGGGGGTCGCCATGGATTGGGATCAGGCCGATGAGATCAGGCAGTTCGCGGCCAAGCTGGGCGTGCACTATCCTCTGGTGCTGGGCAGCGACCCAATCGCCGCGCAGTTTGGCGAGTTTGCCGGGCTGCCGGCCACCTTTGTCTACGATCCCAAGGGACGCCTGGTGCATTCGGGTGTGGGCCGCCTGAGCCGCAGCGCACTCGAGAAGCTGACCGGGGGAGCCCACTGAGGTGAGCCGGCAAGTGTCTGCTGCGCAGCGCCCCAGCGCCCGGAGGGGCGTTGGTCGCAGCCTGCTGCGGGCGGGTTGCTCCATGCTGGCCGTCGTAGCCGGCTTGCTGTGCGCGCCCGCGCTGGCCGGCGGTCAGCGCGAGGAACCCCTGAGCGCATCGGTGCGCTCGCTGCTGGCGCGCAGTGTGGCAGACAGTGCCACCGAGCGCAGCGGTTTGACCGACGCCGGTGCAGAGCAGGCCTGGCTGGCACGTGCGGAAGCCCGGCTGGCGCAGCGCCTGCAGGATGCGCGCCAGCGCGTCGAACTGCTGCGCACCGTGCATTACGAGGCGACACGGGCAGGGCTGGAGCCCGAGCTGGTGCTGGCGGTGATCCAGGTGGAGAGCGGGTTTCACAAGTACGCAGTTTCGCGGGTGGGCGCGCGCGGTTTCATGCAAGTGATGCCCTTCTGGCTGCGCGATCTCGGCACCAGCAACCAGGATCTGTTCCATTTGCGCACAAATCTGCGCTTTGGCTGCACCATCCTGCGCTATTATCTCGACATCGAGCACGGCGATCTTTACCGTGCGCTTGGACGCTACAACGGCAGTCTGGGGCAGCCGGAATATCCCACGCTGGTGGTCAACGCGTGGCGGCGGGAGTGGGCATCGGCAGGGCTGGCCAGTACGGCGGGCACCCGACCCTGAGGCTGCCCGGGACGCGTTGATGCGTCCTTCTTTCGAGCATGAGCCTGTGATGCGTGTTGGTCTTGTATGCCGGGTGGCGGTTGCTGCCCTGACGACTGTCCTGCTGTTACCTCACGCTGCGCTGGCTGCGGATCCTTCGGGGTTGCCGGGCGCGGCGGAAGTGGGGGCTACTGCACGGGACGTGCCGGGTGGCATGGCCGCCCGGCTGCCATGGTCAGCACATGTCGCTGCCGTATTGCAGGCGTCTTTCGAAATGGATCCTGCCAGCGCTGTGCGGCAGGGACGGCATGAATTTGACGGCCAGCTGCCGGACTGGAGCGCTGCCGCGCTGGCGCGCCAACAGGTGGCGCTGGAGCAGGCGCGGACAGAAACGCTGGCCTATCCCGACGCCGACCTGACGCCGCGCCAACGCTTCGAGCGTGACTACCTGCTCGCCAACCTTGACGGGGCGCTGTTCTGGCTGCGCGACGTGCAAATGCCCTTGCACAATCCCTCCTGGTACACGGGCGCACTGGACCCCTCGGTCTACCTGTCGCGCCCCTACGCACCCCTGCCAGTGCGCTTGCAGGCCTTCATCCGCTACCTGCAGGCAGTGCCGCAGGCGGCTGCCCGCATCCGAGCCAACCTGCAGCAACCCATGCCGGCCACCTTTGTCACCCTGGGCATCAATGGCTTTGGCGGTTATGTGTCGTTCTATCGGGATGACGTGGTCAAGGCCTTTGCCGACGTCAAGGACGAGGCTCTCCAGACGCAGTTGCGACAGGCCATTCCGCCTGCTGCCGACGCCATGCAGGCGCTGGCCGACTGGCTGAAATCGCATCAGGCCGAGGCCACCAACGACTTCGCGCTTGGACCCGAGAAATTTGCCCGCATGTTGCAGGCCAACGAGCGCGTCGACGTGCCACTGGCTGTGCTCAAAGCCACGGCGCGGGCTGACCTGCAGCGTAACCGCAAGGCTCTGGATGAGGCGTGCGCACGCTATGCGCCGGGCGTCAGCGTGCAGGCCTGCGTCGATCGGGTCAATGACCACAAGGCCCCCGGCGGGGCTGTCGATGGCGCGCGTGCCCAGCTCGATGGCCTGCGCAGTTTCATTGCCGCGCATGACCTGGTCACCATTCCGGGCACCGAGCAGGCGCAGGTGGCGCAGGCACCGAGCTACCAGCGCTGGAATTTTGCCTACATCGATATTGCCGGTCCGTACGACCTCGGCATGCCCTCGGTGTATAACATTGCGCCACCCGACCCGAGCTGGCCGAAGGCGGAGCAGGATGCGTATACGCCCGGCGCCAGCGCCCTGCTGTTCACGTCGGCGCACGAAGTGTGGCCGGGACATTTCCTGCAGTTCCTGCACGCCAACCGTTCCGATTTCCAGTATGGCCGGGTGTTTGTCGGCTATGCCTTTGCCGAGGGCTGGGCGCATTACGCCGAGGAAATGATGTGGCAGGCCGGGCTGGGTGACGGTTCGGACGAGGTGCATATCGGCCAGTTGCTTGAAGCCTTGCTCCGCAATGTGCGTTTTGTGTGCGCCCTCGGCCTGCATACGGAACACATGACGGTGGGGGAATGCGAGACGCTGTTCCGTGAGCAGGGTTTTGTCGATGCCGGCAATGCACGCCAGCAGGCAGCGCGCGGCACCTTTGATCCTGCCTATCTGAACTACACCCTCGGCAAGCTGATGATCATGAAATTGCGCGAAGACTGGACCGCCACCCATGGTGGCCGGGCCGGCTGGAAGGCGTTCCACGATGCCTTCCTGTCGTATGGCGGCCCGCCGATTCCGCTGGTGCGCCAGCAAATGCTGGGCGCAGCTGCCGGTGGTGCCGGCGAGTTGCTGCCGCGCTGAATACGCACACCGCGCACGGCGACCCGCAGGCACCGTCCGTCGTGCGCCCCAGGCTTGCCCACATCTGGCTTCTGCGCGCATGGCTGGCGGTAGTGGTCCTGCTACTCGCGGCCTGCGCTTCAGTTGACCCCGGACCAGTCCCGATGGCACAGGTGCCGGCCAACGACTGGAACGCGCCACTGCCGCACGGTGCCCAGCGCGCGGGGCCGGATGCGTGGTGGCAGACGTTTCATGACGCCGCGCTGCTGGCACTGCAGCAGGCGGCGCAGGACGCCAATACCGATCTTGCGCATGCGCTGGCGGCGATTCGCCGGGCGCGGGCAGATCTGGTGGTAGGACAGGCTGCATCCCGGGCCACCGTGGGGCTGCAGTCAAGCGTCACCCGCTCGGGCGACGTGAATGACCCGGCCTATACCGTCACTGGTACCAGCCACGCGCTGGATGCCAGTTGGGAACTCGACCTGTTTGGCCGCAACCGGCGTAATGTGGCGGCGTTGACGGCCGAGCGTGACGCGCGCAGCGCCGACTGGCAGGCGGCGCGTGTGAGTGTGGCTGCCGAAGTGGCGGTCAATTACATCGATTTCCGTACCTGTCAGTCACGCTTGCGCGCCTATCGGGATCAGGAAGTTTCCTATCAGAAAACCCTGACGATCAGCCGCGTCAATGTGGCAGCTGGCTTCACCGCGCCTGCCGACGCCCGTCTGACTGCTGCCGGGGCGGCGGCGGCCTCGGCGGCAGTCACCGCCGAGGCCGCGCGATGTGCAACGCTGGTCAAGGCCCTGGTGGCACTCAGTGGCTTGACCGAGCCCGCCGTGGATCATCTTCTTGGCGAGGCGCCAGCCGCGCTGCCGAGCCCGGCCGACTTCAGCGTGGGGGCACTGCCCGCCGACCTGTTACGCCAGCGCCCGGACCTTGCGGCCGCGGATCGCCGTCTGCACGCAGCCTGGCAGCGGATTGGCGCCGCCCAGGCTGCCCGCTGGCCAGACCTGATCCTGACGGGCAGCATTGGTGTTGCCCATGCAGCGCTGACCGCACCATCTCCGTGGTCGATTGCCCCGGCGCTCACCCTGCCGCTCTATTCTGCGGGAGCCAATGCGGCGCGGGTGGATGCTGCCCGCGCCGACTTCGACAGTGCGCTGGCCGACTTTGACGCGCTGACACGTCGCGCGGTGCAGGAAGTGGAGGTGGCACTGGTCAACCTGGACAGCGCGGTGCAACGTGAACAGGATTTGCTTGCCAGCGCCGCTGACTATGCGGCCTATTTCCGTGCTGCAGAAATTGACTGGAAAGCTGGACGCCTGCCGCTGCTCGACCTCGAAACGGCTCGCCGTAATGCGGTCAACGCGCAGCTGCTGGCCATCGATGTGCAGGATGCGCGGGTGGTCCAGTGGGTGACCCTCTACAAGGCACTGGGTGGTGGCTGGCAGCTGTCACCCGACGAAGCGCAACCACTACGGAGCACACCATGAAATCACGATCGGGACCGATCGCGCTGACCACGCTGTGCGTCTGCCTTGCGCTGACCGCTGCCTGGTGGGGGCAGTCCACCGGACATCTTGCCGGCGCGTTGGCGGCGACGGCAGGCAAGGACGGCAAGGAAGACACCAAGCCCGCCCTGACCGTGCGCGTCGGGCAAGCGCATGAGGCCATCTGGCCGTTGTCGATCGTGGCCACCGGCCTGATCGCCCCATGGCAGGAAGCCAGCGTCGGCGCAGAAACGGGGGGGCTGCGCGTTGCCACGCTGGATGTGGATGTCGGCACCCAGGTGCACGCTGGCGACGTGCTGGCCACCCTGGCGAGCGAGAGTGTCGATGCCGAGTTGCGCCGCCTGCTCGCCATGCAGGCTTCGGCGCGTGCCAGCCTTGCCCAGGCACGCAGCAACGCCGAGCGCGCCGACGTGGCACGCAAGGGTGAGGCGATCGCCGAACAGCAGTACAACGACTACCAGATTGCCGTGCAGACGGCACAGGCCAGTCTGGCGGCAGTGGATGCCCAACTCGATGCGCAGCGCGTGACCAAGGCGCACACGCGCATCGTGGCCGTGGATGACGGGGTGATTTCGGCACGGACGGTCACGCTGGGCAAAGTGGTGCAGACCGGAGAGGAACTGTTTCGCCTGATCCGCCGCAACCGTCTGGAGTGGCAGGCAGAAGTGGATGCGCGTGATCTTGACCGCATCCGTCCGGGACAGCTGGCGCGTCTGACACTTCCGGGCGGCATCAGCCTGACCGGACATGTGCGGCTGGCAGCGCCGGGTCTGGTCAGTGCCACTGGTCGCGGCATCGTGTATGTCAGCCTGCCGGCCAGTATTGCGGTGCGGCCGGGCATGTATGCCAATGGCAGCCTGGAACAGGCCAGTACCAGTGCGCTGGTGGTGCCGCAGACGGCCGTGGTGGTGAGCGATGGCACCAACTACCTGTTCGAGGTGCGTCCCGACCATCACGTGTTACGGCGCCAGGTGGCCGTTGGCCGCCGTTTGTCCGGTCAGGTGGAGATCGTGCACGGGATCGCCGCCACGGCAACCGTGGTGATCGATGGCGGCGCGTTTCTCGGCGACGGGGATTTGGTGCGCATCAGCCGAACGGACGCCGCATCATGAATGTCTCGGCATGGGCCATCCGCCAACCGGTCCCGGCGATCCTGCTGTTTGCCCTGCTGACGGTGCTGGGTCTGCTCGGCTTCAGTCGCATGGGCATCCAGAACATGCCGGACGTCACCTTCCCGGCGGTAATCGTGTCGGCCGGACTGGAGGGGGCCGCCCCGGCGCAGCTGGAAACCGAGGTGGCGCGCAAGATCGAGGCCAAGCTGTCATCGCTCAACCAGCTCAATCATGTCGAAACGATGATTGCTGATGGTTCAGTGACCATCTCGGTGATCTTCAAGGTGGGCAAGGATCTGGAAGAGGCGCTGGGCGAAGTGCGCAATGCGGTGGACAGCACCCGTGCCGAGCTGCCGGCCGCGATGCCGCCACCCAGCGTGTTCAAGGTCAATGCCAATGACGACATTACCGTGGCGTTCACGGTCGAGGCCCCGCAGCTGGACGAGCGGGAGCTCTCGTGGGTGATCGACAACGACATTGCCAAGACCCTGCTCGCCATCCCTGGCGTCAGCGCGGTGCAGCGCGTCGGTGGGGTCAACCGCGAGGTCCATGTCGACCTGGATCCGGCCGCCATGGCCAGCCTCAACGTGAGTCCGGTGACGGTATCTGCCCAGCTGCGTGCGATCGAGCGCGACACGTCCGGCGGCCAGGGCGAAGTGGGGGGCGGCCGCCAGTCGGTGCGTACGCTGGCCGCCGCCCAGGGCGTGGAAGACATCGCCGCGCTGAACCTGCCGCTGGGTGACGGACGGCGCATCCGCCTCGACCAGATTGCCCGGGTGAGCGACACCATTGCCGACCGCTCTTCGCTGGCCTATCTGGATGGCAAGCCGGTGGTGGGTTTTCAGGTGAACCGCTCGCGCGGCTATTCCGATGTCAGTGTCGGGACTGCCGTACGTGCGGCACTCGATGTTTTCGGCAAAGCCCACCCCGACATCGTGGTGCGCGAGCCGATCGACTACGTGGCCCCCATCCGGCAGGTCTACGATGCCTCGATGCAGCTGCTGGTCGAGGGCGCGGTGCTGGCCGTGGCGGTGGTGCTGCTGTTCCTGCGCAACATGCGCGCCACCCTCGTGGCAGCCACCGCGTTGCCGCTGTCGATCATCCCGACCTTCGCGGTGATGCAGTGGCTCGGTTACTCGTTGAACTTCATCACCCTGCTGGCGCTGGCCATGGTGGTGGGCATCCTGGTGGATGATGCGATCGTCGAGATCGAGAACATCGAGCGGCACATGCGCAGCGGCAAGCCACCGCTGCAGGCCGCCATCGATGCGGCAGACGAGATCGGACTGGCCGTGATTGCCACCTCGCTCACGCTGGTGGCGGTGTTCCTGCCCACCGCTTTCCTGGGCGGGATCGCAGGACTGTTCTTTCGCCAGTTCGGTATCACGGCCGCCACGGCCGTGCTGATGTCGCTGCTGGTGGCGCGACTGCTCACCCCGATGATGGCGGCCTACCTGCTCAGGCCAGCAGCGGTGGTCGAGGAGACCGATGGCGGCGCCATGCGCGGGTATGTCGCGCTGGTCGAGACATGTCTGGCCCACCGCAAGACCACGCTGGCGGTGGCCGGTCTGGTGTTCCTGGGTTCACTTGCGCTCACGCCGCGCATTCCCACCGAATTCTTTCCCCCCGATGACGACGGTCGGTCGCGCGTGACGCTGACCCTGCCCCCCGGGGCCAATCTGGAGCAGACGCGCGCCACCGCCGTGGCTGCGGCCGCCATCCTGCGCCGCACTGCCGAAGTGAAGGCGATTTACACGCTGGTGGGGGAGGCGGCAGCGGCGGGGGATATCGACACGCCGAATGTGGGCACGGCCAAACTGCGCATCGTGCTGAGCGACCGACACGATCGCACGCGCTCACGGCAGGAGATCGAGAAGGAGTGGCGCGAGCGCCTGCAGGCGCTGCCGGGTGTGCGCGTGCAGGTGGCGGAGGGTGCGGACGGCACCAGCATGGCATTGACGCTGGGCAGCGATGATCCGCAGGCGCTGCTGGCAACGGCGGTCGACCTGCAGCGCTCACTTCGTACCCTCAATGGCATCGGCAGCGTCACGTCCAGTGCCGAGCTGCAACGGCCAGAAGTACAGATCATTCCCGACTTTGCCCGCGCTGCGGCCCTCGGTGTGTCGGTGGCTGATCTGTCCGATCTGGTACGCGTGGCCACCTACGGTGATTTTGCCGCCGCCCTGCCCAAGCTCAACCTGCCGCAACGGCAGCTGTCGGTCCGGGTACGCGTTGCCCCGGAAGCGCGGCGCGACCTCAACCTGCTCGGTGAGTTGCGCCTGCCGGTCGGTGCAGGCAGTGTGGCACTGTCGAGTGTGGCGGAAGTGCGCATCGGCAGTGGACCGGCGCAGATCGCGCGCCTGGATCGCGAACGCCAGGTGACACTCACGACAGAGCTCAACGGTCGTCCGCTGGGCGAACTCAACAAGGAGGCGCGTGCGCTGCCGGTGCTGAAAAACCTGCCGCCCCACGTGCATCTGGTCGAGGTGGGCGACCTGCAGCAGATGCAGGAAATGTTCGCCAGTTTTGGTGTGGCGATGGCGATCGGCGCCTTATGCATTTTTTCGGTGTTGGTCCTGTTGTTCCACGATTTCCTGCAACCCTTCACCATCCTGTCGGCAGTGCCGCTGTCGGTCTCTGGCGCGGTCGGCGCGCTGATCGTTACCCGTGCGCACTTTTCGATGGCTACCGTGATCGGGCTGATCCTGCTGATGGGGGTGGTCACCAAGAATTCGATTCTGCTGGTCGAGTATGCGGTGGTGTCGCGCCAGCGCCTTGGCATCGGGCGTCGCGAGGCACTGCTGCTGGCCTGCCGTAAACGTGCACGCCCGATCATCATGACTACCATCGCGCTGACGGCGGGCATGCTGCCGGTGGCGCTGGGGACCGGCGCCAGCGACACCTTCCGGCAGAACAGTGCCATCGTGGTGATCGGCGGCACGATCGCCTCGACGTTTCTGAGCTTGTTGGTGGTGCCGGTGATCTACACCTGTGTGGATGACCTGCAGAACCTGTGCGGTCGACTGCGCATGCGCTTTCGCGGCCAACCGGCCGTGTAGGGAGGGAACGGGCGCGCCCCCCGGGGCGATGCGCTGATGTCGTCGCGCAGGATGGCCCTGCCATGCCGCGCGCTTGGCGATCCCGCCGGGTGTTTCAGAGATACTGGTGCACGGCCCCGCTCCCGGTTTGCACCCAATGGCGATCTAACGATCGATGTACGCACGAAAATACATCTCGATGTAGGTATTCGATGGATATTCCGCCGAAGAGGAACGTACCTACATCCATGGTTAAAAGGTCATTGCGAACAAAACCGCATGAGGCCCCGGCCAATTGTCCACAGTTGCTGGCCAACCGTAGTCAGTTGCCGGCCAGCCGTCCTCAGTTGCCGGCCAACCGACCTCAGTAGCTGGCCAACCGTCCTCAGTTGCCGGCCAAAGCCGCCTGAACGGTGGCCAGTGCCTCGCCAACCGGCACCTTGACGGCTTCCACATCGCGACGGCCCTGGAATTCGATCACCCCTTCCTTCAGGCCACGCTCACCGATCACGAAGCGGTAGGGCACGCCGATCAGTTCCTGGTCGGCCAGCAGCACGCCGGGGCGTTCGTCGCGGTCATCGATCAGCACATCGATGCCGGCGGCCTGAAGTTGGGCATACAAGCCTTCCGCGGCTTCGCGCACCGTCTCGCTGCGTGACAGCCCCATCGGGATGATCGCCACCTCGAAGGGCGCCAGTGCGCGCGGAAAGATGATGCCGCGTTCGTCATGGTTCTGCTCGATCGCCGCAGCCACCACCCGGCTCACGCCGATGCCATAACAGCCCATCTCGGCCACCGTGGACTTGCCGGTGCGATCGAGGAAGGTCACCTGCAGGGCTTCGGAATACTTGGTACGCAGCTGGAAAATGTGTCCCACCTCGATGCCGCGGCACAATTCGAGCGCCCCCGCCCCGTCCGGGCTCGGATCGCCGGCCACCACGTTGCGCAGGTCCTCCACTGCATCGGGTTCGGGCAGGTCGCGACCGAAGTTCACGCCGGTCAGGTGCAGCGGCGCCTGGTTGGCGCCGACCACGAAATCGCCCAGGGCGGCCACCGCCCGGTCAGCCACCACCCGGATCCGGCTTCGATCGATGCCGACCGGACCCATGTAGCCCTTCACGGCACCCAGCAGGTCGATCAGCTCGGCCTCCGTGGCCATGCGCCAGCCCGCAATCCGCTTGCCTGCCTTCACATCGTTCAGCTCATGATCGCCGCGTAGCAACAGCATCACGGCGCGCCCTTCACCATCCATGCCCAGCAGGGTCTTCACGGTGGTCCGCAGGTCGATCTGCAGGAAGGCAGCCACGTCAGCACAGGTGGTTTTGCCCGGGGTCGGCACCTGGGTCAGAGCTGCGGCGGGGGCAGGGCGCGCGGTGGCTGGCGCCACGGCTTCGGCCAGTTCGACGTTGGCGATATAGGGCGAGTCCGGGCAGAAGGCAATCGCGTCTTCGCCGGAGTCGGCCAGCACATGGAATTCGTGCGAGCCCGAGCCACCGATGGCCCCCGTGTCGGCGGCAACCGCGCGGAACACCAGGCCGAGTCGGCTGAAGATGGCGGAATAGGCGGCATACATGCGGTCATAGGTGATCTGCAGCGACGCAAAGTCCTCATGGAAGGAATAGGCGTCCTTCATCAGAAATTCACGTGCGCGCATCACGCCAAAACGCGGGCGGATCTCGTCGCGGAACTTGGTCTGGATCTGGTAGTAATTGACTGGCAGCTGACGATAGCTGCGCAGTTCGCGCCGTGCCACGTCACAAATCACTTCCTCGTGGGTGGGGCCGAAGCAAAACTCGCGCTTGTGGCGGTCGCTGATCTTCAGCATTTGCTCGCCAAACTGTTCCCAGCGACCGGATTCCTGCCACAACTCGGCAGGCTGGACGGCCGGCATCAGCAGTTCGAGTGCCCCGGCACGATTCATTTCGTCACGCACCACGCCCTCCACCTTGCGCAGCACGCGCAGGCCCAGCGGCATCCAGGTATAGAGTCCGCTGCCGAGACGGCGGATCAGTCCTGCACGCAGCATCAGGCGATGGCTGACCAGTTCGGCCTCGCCCGGAGCTTCCTTGAGGGTGGAAATGAAGAACTGCGAGGCGCGCATGGGCAGGATCCTGAAACGGAAAAAAGCAGTAGTTTAGCTGACCGGGGCCTTCCCACGTTGGGGCAGGTAGACTGATGGCATCACCAAGGCCGAGGAGCAGGCAGATGGAGGGCAAGGGCGCTTGGCCAGCGGGCCAGGTTGGGGCGCTGCACCGGGGTTGGCCGGGCCTGCGCTGGCGGTCGCCCGGCCGGGCTGACGCAGGCCGGGTCGGCTGGTGGTCAATGGTGATCTGTCTGCCCTGGTTGGCGGCGTGCGCCGTCGCGCCACCGCAAGGCTCCGGCCTTGCCGATGGCGCAGTGCCGGTGCGGGCGGCATCGACCATCGACCCGCTCCTGGCGGCGCGTGCCATGATTTCTGCACCCACCATGCTGCAGGATATCCGCACTCTGGCTTCCGACGCCTTTGAGGGCCGCGCCCCGGGCACGCCGGGTGAGGACCTCACCGTGGAATGGCTTGGCGCCCGTTTTCGTGCGTTGGGTCTGCAGCCTGCTGGTGGCGGGGGCAAGTATGGCCAGCCGGTGCCGCTGACGGCCTATACCTCCCAGACCAGCCTCACCCTCACCGTGAAGGGCAAGCCACACGTGCTCACCCCGCTGCGTGACTTTGTCACCTGGTCGCCGGTGCCCCTGCGCGACCTGGCCATTGATGCTTCTGAGGTGGTGTTTGTGGGGTACGGGGTGATCGCGCCTGAATACGGCTGGAACGACTACAAAGGCGTGGATTTGCGTGGCAAGACCCTGCTGATGCTGGTCAACGACCCGCAGGTGCCCGACCCCGCCAATCCCGACCGGCTGGATCCCGCCATGTTTCGCGGTGATGCCATGACCTACTACGGCCGCTGGACTTACAAGTACGAGATGGCGGCGCGGCAGGGTGCGGCGGCGGTGTTGATCGTGCATGAGCCGGCGCTGGCAGGGTATCCATGGCAGGTGGTGGCCAACAGCTGGGGTCAGGAAAACTACGTGCTGGCGTCGGCCACCACCAATACCGACTATCCGATGGCGCCGGGCTGGATCGAGGGACGGCAGGCGCGCACCCTGCTGCAGGCCGCCGGGCTGGACCTGGACCGCCTGCGCGCTGCCGCCTTGCGCGCCGATTTCCGGCCCATGCGTCTGCCGATGCAGGCGCGTTTCCGCATCCGCAATCGCTGGCGCGAAGTGCAGAGCGCCAATGTGCTGGCGCGCGTCGAAGGAAGCGACCCCGCGCTGCGCAACGAGGCGGTGGTGTATACCGCGCACTGGGACCACTTCGGGCGCGACCAGCGTGACGGACAGGACCGCATCTACCATGGCGCGCTGGACAATGCGGCGGGTGTCTCCGGCATGCTGCAGATTGCCGGGGCCATGGCGGCCATGCAGCCACCGCCCAGACGCAGCGTGCTGTTTGTGTCCACCACCGCAGAAGAGCGTGGCCTGCTCGGGGCGCGGTGGTATGTGCATCATCCGGCCGTGCCGCTGGCGCAGACGGTTGCCAACATCAATATCGACGGCATCAACCCCTATGGACGCAGCACCGGGGTCGATGTGATTGGCTATGGCAACAATTCACTGGAAGACATGCTGATAGATGTCGCGCTGGGACAGGACCGTCAGGTGTTTGCAGAAGCCCGCCCCGAACTGGGCCTGATGTATCGCTCCGACCAATTCGAGTTTGCCCGCGCCGGCGTGCCGTCCTTGTTCATGAGCGCGCATCCGGTGTTGCGCGGTCGCTCGCAGGAAGCAGCGCGTCAGTTGATCGAGGGCTACGCCGCGCATGATTACCACACGCCCGAAGACAGGGTACGCGAAGACTGGGACCTCAGCGGCGCGGTGGAAGACCTGCAGCTGCTGCTGGAAGTGGGGCTGCGTGCAGCCAACGCGGAGCGGCGACCGGAATGGAAGCCCGGGGCAGAGTTTGCCCGGCAGCCCTGAGCCGGCTGCGCGCGGGCAGGCGTTCAGTCTGCGCCGTTCAGCACGACCAGGTTGTCACGATGGATCAGCTCGGCTTCGTCAATGAAGCCCAGCACCTGCTCGATCGCTGCAGTGGGTTGGCCGGCAATCCGGCGTGCCTCTTCGGCAGAATAATTGACCAGACCGCGCGCCAGTTCGCGCCCGGCGTCGTCTACGCAGGTGACCACCTCGCCACGACCAAACTCGCCGTCCACCCGGGTGACGCCGATTGGCAGCAGGCTTTTGCCGCCTTGCCGCAGCGCGCGGGCAGCACCTGCATCCAGGTGCACGTGACCGCGCACCTGCAGATGATCAGCCAGCCATTGTTTGCGCGCAGCCAGCGGCCGGGTGGCCGCTTCCAGATGACTGCCCAGTTGTTCGCCATCGGCCAGCCGGCGCAGCACGTCCGGTTCGCGTCCGGATACGATGATGGTGTGCGCACCGCTGCGTGCCGCACGCGCCGCCGCCAACACCTTGGTGGCCATGCCGCCGGTCCCTACAGCGCTACCGGCACCCCCGGCCATGGCCTCCAGCCGGCTGTCGCCAGCCAGCGCATGGCTGACCAGCGTGGCGGCCGGATCTTTGCGCGGGTCGGCGGTGAACAGTCCAGGCTGATCGGTCAGGATAACCAGCGTGTCGGCTTCGATCAGGTTGGTGACCAGCGCACCCAGGGTGTCGTTGTCGCCGAAGCGGATCTCGTCGACCACCACGGTGTCGTTCTCGTTGATGATCGGTACCACGCCCAAGGCCAGCAACGTGCGCAGGGTGGAGCGGGCATTCAGATAGCGGCGGCGGTCGGCGAGGTCTTCGTGGGTGAGCAGGATTTGCGCCGTGCGCAACCCATGCGCATCGAAGCAGCGCTCATACACCTGCACCAATCCCATCTGCCCGACGGCAGCCGCGGCCTGCAGTTCATGCAGTGCGCTGGGCCGTTTGCTCCAGCCTAGTCTTTGCAAGCCTTCGGCAATGGCGCCGGACGAAACCAGCACCACTTCGCGGCCGCTTTTCTGCAGAGCAGCGATCTGTTCCACCCAGCGCGCAATCGCGGCGCGGTCGAGGCCCTGTCCGTCGTTGGTGAGCAGGCTGCTGCCGATCTTGATCACGATGCGGCGTGCCGACTGCAGCAGCGAGACGGTGGTCATGCCGGGTCCTCCGGGCCTCCGGTCAGGTCGGCTTCGTCGAGCTCGACCAGATTGGCAGCGTCATAGACCGTGCCATCCGGAGATACGCTGTGTCCTTCTGCGGCGCTGTCCTCGCCGCGCAGCTCGGCGTCAAAGTCATCGTCCGCGTCGATCTGTTCCGGTGCGCGCGCAGCCCGCACGCGTTCCACATGTTCGGCAATTGCAAAGGTGAGGGCACGGGTGCCGTCGCCGGTCAGCGCCGAAATCGGAAAGATCGGCATGTCCGGCCCGAAGGCCTCGGCAAAGCGCACGCGCAGCTGGGCCATGCTGTCGTCGTCGCTCATGTCCAGCTTGTTGAGCACCAGCCAGCGCGGTTTGTCGGCCAGCGCAGGATCATACTTGCGCAGCTCTTCCACGATCGCCACCGCCTGGGCGACCGGATCGATGTGTTCCTCCAGCGGTGCGGCATCGACCAGATGCAACAGCAGTTCGGTGCGTGCCAGGTGGCGCAGGAAGCGGTGGCCCAACCCGGCGCCCTCGGCGGCGCCTTCGATCAGGCCGGGAATGTCGGCCACCACAAAGCTGCGCGCATCGTCCACGCGCACCACACCCAGATTCGGGTGCAGGGTGGTGAAGGGATAATCTGCCACCTTCGGCCGGGCGGCCGATACCGAGCGGATGAAGGTCGACTTGCCGGCGTTCGGATAGCCCAGCAGGCCCACGTCGGCCAGCACCTTGAGTTCAAGCTGCAGTTCGCGTTCTTCGCCCAGTTCGCCTTTGGTGAACTGGCGTGGCGCACGGTTGACGCTGGACTTGAAATGCAGGTTACCCAGGCCGCCCTTACCGCCGCGCGCCAGCACGGCGCGCTGACCGTGGCGGGCCAGGTCGGCGACTTGCGCGCCGGTGTCACGGTCGACCACCAGGGTGCCGACCGGCATGCGCAGGATCACGTCTTCGGCGCCCTTGCCGAAGCAATCGGCACCGCGCCCGTTGGCGCCGCCCTTGGCGCGGTGGATGCGCGCATAACGATAGTCGATCAGGGTGTTGATGTTGCGGTCGGCCACCGCAATGATGCTGCCGCCACGTCCACCGTCACCACCGTCGGGACCGCCAAAGGGGATGAATTTCTCGCGCCGGAAACTGGCCGAGCCATCGCCTCCCTTGCCTGCCAAAACCTGGATCTTGGCTTCATCAATGAATTTCATCGGGCGCTCCTGAAAATGAAAAACCCAGCGAGCGCAAACTCGCTGGGCTGGACGGAAACGACGGGACGTGTTGCAACATGCCGCTCAATTTCCTGCAGATGGCACCGGGCCACCTGCCGTGCCGTGCTGAAAGCCTCAGGCTTCCTGCACGTACGGCTGCACGGATGCCGTCTTGCGCTTCAGCGGGCCCTTGGTGCTGAATACGACGTGACCGTCGACCTTGGCGAACAGCGTGTGGTCCTTGCCGATACCAACGTTGGTGCCCGGGTGCACGCGGGTGCCGCGTTGACGGATGATGATGCTGCCAGCGGGGATCAATTCGCCGCCGTAGGCTTTCACGCCAAGACGCTTTGCTTGTGAGTCGCGGCCGTTACGTGAACTGCCGCCTGCTTTCTTGTGTGCCATTTGTCAGGTTCTCCTAACGGAATCAGTTGGCCGAAATGGCGTCGATGCGCACTTCGGTGTAGTTCTGGCGATGGCCTTGGTGCTTCTGGTAGTGCTTGCGGCGACGCATCTTGAAAATCTTCACCTTGTCGTGGCGGCCGTGCGACAACACGGTGGCGGTGACCTTGGCGCCGGCGATCAGCGGGCGGCCAAAGGTGGTGGTGGTACCGTCGGACACGACCAGCACCTGGTCCAGATTGAACTGGGCGCCCACTTCGACTTCCAGTGTTTCGACCTTGAGTTTTTCTCCGGCGGTCACGCGGTACTGCTTTCCACCGGTTTTGATAACTGCGTACATGGCTTAACCCCAGCGCTTTGCCGTGGCAAAGCTATCAATGATTGCGACTAATCCGCAACTTTAACTTAAAAGCTGCGCTCGTGCAAGATGAGTGCGCGTCCGGTTACGTGGTGACGCGCGCCGCCCTCAGCTGCTGCGGCTGAGCGCGAATTCGGCCAGCGTGGCCAGGGCCTCGCGATGCGATCCGGCCGGCAGGGACTGCAGGGCGGCAATCGCCGCGTCCGCTTCGGTGCGGGCGCAGCGGCGCGCCACATCCAGTGCGCCGGTAGCCTCGATGGCCGCAAGCACCGCCGTCAGGTCGGGGGCCTGATCGGCGTTTTCGATCACGTCGCGGATCAATGCGGCCTGTGCGGGCGAGCCATGGCGCATGACCGCGATCAGGGGCAGGGTGACCTTGCCTTCCATCAGGTCGTCGCCCAGGTTCTTGCCGGTATCGGCCACCTGCCCGGAATAATCGAGCACGTCGTCGATCACCTGGAAGGCAGTGCCGAGATGGCCGCCGTAAGCGGCAAGCGCAGCCTCCTGGGCTTGCGTGCAACCCTGCAGGATGGCCGCCAGCCGGGTGGAGGCTTCGAACAGGCGTGCCGTCTTGTAGCGGATCACCTGCAGGTAACGGGTCTCGTCCACCTCCGGGTCGCGGCAATTCATCAGTTGCAGCACTTCGCCTTCGGCAATGACGTTGGTGGCGTCGGCCAGCACCTGCATCACCCGCATCGAGTCGATGCCCACCATCATCTGGAAGGCGCGCGAATAGACGAAGTCACCGACCAGCACGGCGGCCGGATTGCCGAACGCGTGATTGGCCGTCTTGCGGCCACGGCGCATGTCCGAAGCGTCCACCACGTCGTCATGCAAAAGGGTGGCGGTATGGATGAACTCGACCACTGCCGCCAGTGTGTGATGCTGTGTGCCCTGATACCCGACGGCGCGCGCTGCCAGCACATGGATCAACGGACGCAGCCGCTTGCCGCCGCCCGCGATGATGTATTCCGCCACCTGGCTGACCAGGAGCACTTCTGAGCGCAGTTCAGTGCGGATCACCGCATCCACGGCGGCCATGTCGGCGCTCGCGAGTTGCAGGATGTCGTTGAGAGGCATTGGGGGCGGCTTGAATTGGCGCGGCCGAGGAAGCCGCTGGGTCGGTCGATGGTAGGTAAGGTGCTGTCTGTCCGTCAATCCCAACAAACTTGCTGCGTGGCGGTCATTTTCTGCTATAGTAGAGGGCTTCATTGTACGAAATACAGTGAATCGGGGTGTAGCTTAGCCTGGTAGAGCGCCACGTTCGGGACGTGGAGGCCGGAGGTTCGAATCCTCTCACCCCGACCAGTCTCATCTCCCGCAGTCCCTGAATCTGACCAATCAAGCAGATTCCTGATGAAGCCTTTCGAGGCCGAATCGCAGAGATCGGCAGCCAGCGTGTCTGGTGCCATTCCCTCCGTGCCCTGTTGGACGATGTGATCCTTGAACCGTTGTTGTCGCAGCCCACAAGGCTGAGCAGCAGCATTGCCAGTTGCGTTTTGCAGCCGGCACGTCCACAGGAGAGTCCCTCAGAGGGACGCACACCTATGTCTACGCCTATTGTTTCCCCTATTGCTGAAAACCTCGTCGAGCCCATGGTGCTTGGTTCCACCGCGGCCGATGTCGCCGTTGCAGCCGTCGCTGTTGCCACCACCAAGCCGTCATTCGCCTCGCTGAACCTGGTCGACGACCTGGTGCGTGCCTGCGAACGCCTTGGTTTTACCGCCCCCACGTCGGTGCAGGCTGCGGTCGTGCCGGCCGCGCTGGCCGGTGGTGACCTGATGGTCAGCAGCCAGACTGGCAGCGGCAAGACCGCCGCCTTCCTGTTGCCCGCCCTGCAAGGCCTGATGCTTGAAGCACGCACCAACAATGGTGTGCCGGCACGGGCCGCACCCACCGTGATCGTGCTGTGCCCCACCCGTGAACTTGCCCAGCAGGTCGCGGCTGACGCGATCGAACTGATCAAGGGCAGCCGTGGCGTGCGCGTCGCCACGATCATGGGCGGCATGCCTTATGGAAAGCAGATTGCCTCGCTGAAGGGGGCCGCACTGGTGGTTGCCACGCCAGGTCGTCTGCTGGACCTTTGCAACAGCCGTGCCATCCGCCTGGATTCGGTCAAGTGCCTGGTGGTCGATGAAGCTGACCGCATGCTCGATCTGGGTTTTGCCGACGACCTTCAGTTGATCCACGAACGCAGCGCGCAGCGCCAGCAGACACTGATGTTTTCGGCGACCTTCGCCGGCCGCGTGATGACACTTGCCGAAGGCATGATGACCAATCCGCAGCGCATCGAACTTGCGACTGCGCACGATCGCCACGACAACATCAAGCAGACCCTGCACTGGGCTGACAGCGCCGACCACAAGCGGCGTCTGCTTGACCATTGGTTGTCCGATGTCACCCTGGATCAGGCGGTGGTGTTCGCCAGCACGCAGGTAGAGAGTGAAGAAATCGCCGAACAACTGCGTGCGCGCGGTTTCCAGGCCAGCGCCCTGCACGGCGCCATGCCACAGGCCGTGCGCAATCGCCGCCTGGATGCCCTGCGCAAGGGGCAGACCAAGATCCTGGTCGCAACCGATGTGGCTGCCCGCGGCATCGATGTGCCCACCATCAGCCATGTGATCAACTATGGCCTGCCGATGAAAGCCGAAGACTATGTGCACCGCATCGGCCGGACCGGTCGAGCCGGTCGCAGCGGTGTGGCGATCACGCTGGCCGAGCATCGTGAGCGCGTCAAGATTCGCGCCATCGAGCGCTACACGCAGCAACCGTTGGTCGCCACGGTGATTCCGGGTCTGGAACCCACGCGCACCGAGCGTCCGCGTTCGGATGGTCCGCGTCCGGGGCATCGCCCGGGCGGCGCGCGTACCGGCCAACGTCCGGGTGGCCCGCGTGGTCATGCCGGTGCAGGTGCAGGCGCTGGCCGTCCGGCCGGCGCGCGTCCGGCAGGTGCCCGTCCGGCCGGCGCCGGCGCGGGTGCTGGTCGTCCGGCTGGCAACAACGAATTCCGCGGCGCCCGTCGCAGCGGCGAGCGCTGATGCCTGGCTGATCAGCCTGCGCTGAGCTGACCAAGGCACGCCCCGCAAGGGGTGTGCCTTTTTTGCTTTTGGCTGCGCTGGCCACTGGGCAGGCTGGGGTGAAACGCATCCCCTTGAACCTCCGTTTGGATTTGCGGTCTTTGTTCGTTCTGTTGTCGACAACCGTGGTTCCCCTTTCCCTTCTCAAAGAGTGTGCTTCGTTATGATGAAAATCCACGATTTCAAAGGCTTTCCCAACCCGGCCCGGGTACGTATCGCGCTGGCGGAAAAAGGTCTGACCGACCAGGTCGAGTTCGTGCACGTGGATGTGCCGAATGGCGAACACCGCACCCCGGCATTCCTGGCCAAGAACCCCAGCGCAGCGGTGCCGCTGCTGGAACTCGACGATGGCACCTGCATCAGTGAATGTACCGCCATCACCGCCTATCTCGATCATCTGGTCGGCGAACCGGTGCTGACCGGTACTACCCCGAAAGAGAAGGCGGTGATCAACATGATGCAGCGCCGCGCAGAAGCCGGCCTGATGGATGCTGTTGGCACATATTTCCACCACGCCACCCCGGGGCTCGGGCCGGACATCGAGATTTACCAGAACCGCGAATGGGGCGAGAAAAACCTGGAACGCGCCCTGCACACCATGACCTATCTTGATTCGGTGCTGGAACATCGCCCGTTTCTGGCCGGTGAACACTTTTCGATTGCCGATATCACCGCTTTTGCGGCACTGGGCTTTGCGGCCTTTATCAAGGTGAAGGTGCCGGCCGAGCTGACCCATCTGCTGGCTTGGCAGAAGCGCGTGGCTGCCCGTCCCAGTGTCTCGTTTGCCTGAATCGGTGGGCACCATCCGGAGGGGTGGGCCGCACGGCCAGTCCAACCGCATGCGGCGTTGCGACAATCGAACGCGGTGTCCCGGTCCATGCATCTGAACGCCGATTTCACGCTGGCAGTCACGGTGCAGGCAGGTGGCCTGCCGTGGGTACCATCGCCGGTGGTCGGAGTGGAACGGCGCATGCTCGATCGCATCGGCGAGGAAGTGGCCCGCGCCACCTCGCTGGTGCGCTACGCACCGGGCAGCCAGTTTTCCCGCCACACGCATGGGGGGGGCGAGGAGTTTTTGGTGCTGGAGGGCGTCTTTCAGGATGAGCACGGTGACTATCCTGCCGGCACCTATGTGCGCAATCCACCGGGTTCAGCGCATACGCCGGCATCGCTTGGCGGCTGCGTGATCCTGGTCAAATTGTGGCAATTTGATCCGGCCGATCGCACGCCGGTGGTAATCCGTCCCGGCGAACGCCAGTGGCAGGATCATCCGGGCCTGCGCCGCGCCATGCTGCATACCGACCCGCGCGAAGCGGTGTGCCTGGAGGATTGGCAGGGCGGGCACACGGCCCGCCGTCCCTTGCCCGGAGGGGCCGAGGTGCTGGTGCTGGCGGGCACGCTGCTTTGCGGTGGCGAACACCTGCCGGCGCAGACGTGGCTGCGTCTGCCGGCCGGCAGCACCTTGCACGCGACCGCCGGTGAGGCAGGCTGTCTGTTGTGGTGCAAGACCGGACATCTGACGCAGACCCTCCCTTTCGATCCTGCGCCTTGACCCCGATCAACCCGACATCCGGCAAGGACTGGCGTCCGCTGGCGGCTTTGGCGCTGCTGTCGTTCATCTGGGGTGTCACCTGGGTGCTGTCCAAGCAGGCACTGGCCCATGCGCCGCCTTTTGCCTTTGCGGCCCAGCGCTGCGTGGGTGGTGGGCTTGCCCTGGTGCTGGTGCTCAAATTGTCCGGGCGGTCACTCAGGTTCGCCCATCCTGGTCCGACCATCGCCATCGGCCTTACCCAGGTCGCCGCCTTCGTGATCCTGCAAACGTGCGCGCTGGTGGTGGCAGGCCCCGGCAAGACCTCGGTGCTGATCTTCACCATGCCAATCTGGACCCTGCTGCTTGGCTGGATGGTGCTTGGCGAGCGGGTGCGTGGCCTGCAATGGGTTGCGGCGGCCAGTACCCTGGGAGGACTGTTGCTGATCATTGCGCCATGGTCCCGCCATGGTCACCTGTTGGGCGACCTGCTGGGCGTCGGTGCCGCCCTGTGCTGGGCGATCGGCACCATCCTGGTCAAGCGTCTGCGCGCCCGCCACCCAGCCGACCTGCTCGTGCTGACCACCTGGCAGATGCTGGTGGCCTGCGTGCCGCTGGTGCTGCTGGCGGCCACAGTACCAGAGCGCCCGACCGACTGGAGTCCAGCCTATGTGGCGCTGCTGACCGTGATTGCGGTGGCCAGCACCGCCGGCGGCTGGTGGTTATGGATTTACGTGCTGGACCGGGTGCCTGCCTGGGAGGCCAGCCTGTCGGTGCTCGGCACACCGGTGATCGCCATTGTCACCTCGACACTGGTGCTGGGTGAGCGCTTCCATCCGGTGGAAGTGCTCGGCATGCTGCTGATCGGTGCCGGCCTGGTCTTCATCACCCTCAGTTCCCGTCAGGCGTCGCTTCAGCGTCCAAGCGCGCGGTAAGTGGCCATACCCGCCGCGGTGAGGGCAAATGAGCCAGCCAGATGGGTCAGTGCACAGAGGGCGGCCCAACCCACCCGTCCGGTGGTGAGCAGCCCGACCACTTCGGCGGAATACGTAGAGAACGTGGTCAGCCCCCCCAGAAAACCGGTGATTACCAGCAAACGCACTTCGGGCGGGAATTCAGGATGGCTGCCCAGCCACGCCACGCTCAGGCCGATCAGGTAGCCGCCGATCAGGTTGGCTGCGAGGGTGCCGGGCGGCAGGCTGGGAAACAGTGCGTTCAGGCTCAGGCTCAGCCACCAGCGCAACAGGGCGCCGATGGCGGCGCCGCAGCTGATGGCAAGGATCGGCAGCAGGTTCATGGGGTGGTTGTTCCGCGGCGCGGCATGGACAATGCAAAGGCGTCATGGTAGCGCAGCGTCTGGCCGAAGATCTCTCTCAACGCGGACTGGCACTCCCCCGGCTGTTGCGGATGCCGCTGCCGCCGCTGGCGCCCAGCAACGCACCTGCGGTGACCAGCACCGCACCGGCCAGGGTTTCGGTGGTGAGGGCTTCGTCGAGCAAGGGAACCGCCAGCACTGCGGAAATAGGCGGGACCAGCGCCAGCATCAACGACGCCCGGGTCGGGCCGATCCGCAAGGTGGCAAAGCTGTAGCAGCCTGCCGCAATCACGCCAGCCACCACGCCCTGGTAGCCCGCCTGCAGCAGGACCTGCGCGTGCGTGGCGTGCAGGTAGCCTTTTGGCAACCACAGCAGGTACATGGGCAGGTAGATCAGCGCCGAGCAGACCGCAATGTTCGATGCGGCAAGGCCGGGCGGGATCTGCCAGCGTCGTACCAGCTGACCATAGAACCCCCAGCTGACGGCGGCGAGCAGGAAGCAGGCATCGCCGAGCAGGGTGTGCGCAGGATCGCTGCTGCGCAGGCCGTGATAGCCCACCAGCACGATGCCGATCAGCGTGACCAGAAGTGCGCTCCACGCGCGCCGGGTTGGCTGCAGTCCGAACAGTTGCCAGCCGATCAGGGTGGTGGCGAGCGGAATGCCGCCATTCACCAGAACGCCGGCGTGCGCTGCCGGAGCCAGCGAAAACCCGGTGTAGGCAAACAGCGCGTAGGCCATGCCACCGGCCAGCGCGAGCAGCAGACGCTGCTGCAGGGTCAGGGTACTGGTGGACCGGCTGCGCAGGAAGACGGGCAACATCAGCAGGGCGGATACCGAGAAGCGCAACGCGGCCAGGTCGAAGGGCGTGAGTGGGGATTTGCCCCCCATCCGCGAAACGATGTTGAAGCCACTCCAGCACACCACCACCACGCCGGCGGCAAGGAAGCCACGGCGAACGTCGATGGCGCCCGGTGTGCCGGTTGCGCCGGCCGGTGTGTGCTGGGGGGCCGCTGTGTTCATGCGCAGAGCGTATCATGCTCGACACCGTGTCCTTTCCGATTCCCCCGCCATGCTGCGTTTTTTGCTGATCCTGATTGCCCTCGTGGTCTTGCTGCGTCTGCTTGGCTGGACACCGCCGGGCGCGGCGCGGCGGCAGGCGGCCAACCCGGATCCGGTCAGCCGGCCGACGCCTTCGCCGGGGCGTAGCGCGGCCGCCGAACTGGTGGCGTGCGCGCATTGTGCGGTTTACCTGCCGGCTGACCAGGCCCTTCCGCAGGACGGCATGACCTATTGCTGCGATGCGCACCGGCGGGCCGGCCCGCGCGGTCCGGCTGCCGCGCGCCGGCCCGGCTGATGCAGCGGTCCCTGCTGGCCACCGACTGGAACGAAACACGCGACCAGCCGTGGCGGTCGCTCAGCCTGCTGGGCGGTTACCGGCTGTTTTCTGCCTTGCTGCTGCTGGTGGTCGGCGGATGGTACGCCACGGTGGGAGGCATCCGTACCGAGCGCATGCTGCCTTACCTGGCGCTGGCCTTTGCCTACCTGTCACTGGCGCTTGGCATGGCCACGTTTGCCCGCGATTACCGCGCGGGCTTCCATCTGCAGCTGTCGGTGCAGCTGATGGTGGATGTCACCATGATCACGGCGCTAGGATTTTTGCTGGGCGGCCTTGGCAGTGGCATCCCCCTGCTGGTGCTGGTATCGATGGCCGGTGCGGCGCTGATCGGCCGCGGCCGGCTGGTAATGTTCTATGCGGCCTATGCCAGCATGGCACTGCTGTTCGCCCAGACGCTGGCCATCCTCGATGGCCGCGCGTCGGTCAGCGACTATTTTCAGGCGGGGGTGCTTGCAGCTGCCTACTTTGCCATCGCTGTGGTCAGCCACCGTCTGGCCGGCATGTTGCGCACCAAAGAAGCGCTGGTGCGCCAGCAGGCGCTCGATCTGGCCAACCTGGCCGAGGTCAACGAGGCGGTGCTCAACGCCATGCAGGATGCGGTACTGGTGGTGGATTTCGCCAACCGGATCCGGCTGGCCAATCCGCGCGCCGTCGAATTGCTCGGCCCACCGCCGCCAGTGCCGGGTGGTGCCCTGTTGGCAGGCTACTGCCGCGAACTCGACCAGCACCTGCAACACTGGCGTCAGCAACCGCGCCCGCTGCCGCAGGGCACGCTGCGTGCGGCCGTGACCGGCCGCGAACTGCGACCGCGCTTCTTCGGGATCGGCGGCGAGGCCCGCCAGGGCGTCAGCATTTTCCTTGAGGACGTCACGGATGCCCAGGCACAGGCCCGCCAGGGCAAGCTGGCTGCCCTGGGACGCCTGACGGCGAACATTGCCCATGAAATCCGCAATCCGCTCGCAGCCATCAGTCATGCTGCCGAGCTGCTCGCCGAAGACCATCCGCGTGACCCGGTGGAGCAGAAACTGATCCGCATCATCAGCGACAACACGGTGCGTCTCAACCGGCTGGTGAACGAAGTGCTGCAGCTGAACCGACGCGACCGCGCGCAGCCCGAAGTGATCGATGCGACGCGCTGGTTTGCCGAATGGCGCGAGACCTTCTGCGCGGGTCAGCGCATCCCGATGGAATGGATCAGCCTGGAGCTGGCTTCCGACGTGCAGCTGCATTTTGACCGCAACCATTTGCATCAGGTACTGTGGAATCTGGTGTGTAATGCGCTGCGTTACTGCCGTCACCAGCCGGGCAGTATCCGCCTCTGCCTGGACCGCGCCCCGGGTGCCCAGGTACTCCAGCTGGACGTGCTGGATGACGGGGCGGGCGTGCCGGAGGATCAGGTAGGCAAGTTGTTCGAACCGTTCTTCACCACCGACAGCCAAGGCACCGGTCTTGGCCTGTACATAGCGCGCGAGCTTTGCGTGGCCAACGGGGCCACGCTCGATTACGTTGAATTTGCCCCGGGTGCGCAATTTCGGCTGCTGCTGCGCGCGCACTGACCTCGGAGACATCTGCTGAACATGAGTGCATCCGCCAGACCGGTCCTGATCGTTGATGATGAGGCGGATATCCGCGACCTGCTTGCGCTGACCCTTGCGCGCATGGGCCTGGAGGCCGTCACTGCCGCCTCGCTGGCCGAGGCGCGCGAATGTATCGCGCGCGAACCCTATTCGCTGTGCCTGACCGACATGCGTCTGCCGGACGGCGAGGGGCTGGAGTTGCTGGGATTGCTGGGCGAAGTCAGTCCTGGCACGCCGGTGGCGGTGATCACGGCCCATGGCAGCGCCGAAAATGCGGTAGCCGCCCTCAAGGCTGGTGCATTCGATTATCTGGCCAAGCCGGTCTCGCTCGCCCAGTTGCGCGACCTGGTCAAGGCGGCCCTGCGCCTGTCGGGCGCAGCGCAATCGCGCTCCGTGCGTGCAGAGCCCGTCGTGCCGGCACTGGCGGGTCTGGTTGGCCAGTCCGTCAGCATGCATCGGGTACGCGAGCTGATCCTGCGGCTGGCGCGCAGTCAGGCACCGGTCTACATCACGGGGGAGTCAGGCACGGGCAAGGAGCTGGCCGCGCGCGCCATCCACGCAGCGAGTGCGCGTGCGCAGGGGGCCTTTGTGGGCGTCAACTGTGGTGCGATTCCGGAAAACCTGATGGAGAGCGAGTTTTTTGGCTACCGTAAGGGTGCCTTCACCGGTGCAGCCCAGGACCGTGATGGCTTTTTTCAGGCCGCCCACGGCGGCACCCTGTTCCTGGACGAGGTGGCGGACCTGCCCTTGCAGATGCAGGTCAAGCTGCTGCGTGCGATTCAGGAAAAAAAAGTGCGCAAGGTGGGTGACACCACCGAAGAGAACGTGGATGTGCGGATTGTCAGCGCTACCCATCAGGCGCTGGGTGAGCTGGTGCATGCCGGGCGTTTTCGCCAGGACCTCTACTATCGCCTGAATGTGATCGAGTTGCGCATGCCCTCCCTGCGCGACATGCCGGAAGATATTCCTGGCATTGCGCGTACCCTCCTGCAGCGCCTGATGACAGGCAACAGTGCGCCACCGCCTGCATTGGCCACCGAAGCACTCAACGCCCTTCAGGCGTATGGCTTTCCGGGCAATGTGCGCGAGCTGGAGAACCTGCTCGAGCGCGCGTTGGCGATGTGCAACGGACGCGAAATCCGCACGGCGGACCTGCAGCTGGATCCGTCCGGCCAGCGGCCGGACGGAGGCGAGCGCCAGCGCCGCGACGTGTTGCAGTCGGCCGCCGGCGATGCCCTGCTAACGGGGGGGCGAACCGCAGCGCAGGGCGCCGGCGGCAATGGCCTGGCGTCGGGCAGCGCTGCCGGCGCCGGTTTTGCCGGCAGCGGCCAGGCTGTTGCCGGCGCCGGCGCCGGCGCCTCCGGCGGGTATGGCACCGGCAACTTTGCCGAGGCCCCCGCCTTGTCGGGCGTTGC
>CAITLJ010000033.1 GCA_903893215.1 uncultured Ferrovum sp.
ACAGTCAGCTTCATGCGTCGGCTCCCGCAGTGGCTGCGGTGGCGGTGACAGAGCCAGCGCCGCTGGCGTCTGCCCTGCGGGCGTCGGTCGTGCGGCCGCCGGGCAAGACCAGGCGCTGGCGACGGCGCAGGGGGCGTGCAAACAGTTCTGCCAGATCGGCCGCCTGCTCAAAGCCATGCACCGGGCTGAACACGAGTTCGATCGACCACTTGGTGGTCACACCGAGCGCTTCCAGGGGATTGGCCAGACCCAGTCCGCACACGACGAGGTCAGGACGGACCTGTTGACAACGATCGAGCTGGCGCTCCACGTCCTGTCCTTCGCTCAGCAGCACGTCCGCCGGCAGCAGGGCGAGTTCGGCGTCCAGATGCTGGCGATGCAGATACGGCGTACCCACTTCGGTCAGCACCATACCGAGCTCGCGCGACAGAAAACGCGCCAGCGGAATCTCCAGCTGGGAATCCGGGAAGAAAAATACCCGCCGACCGGCCAGTTCGGCGCGTAAGGGCGCCAGTGCCCGCTCGGCTCGCGCACGGGCCGGGGCGCACACCTCGGCACAACGGGCCGCGTCGATACCAAACGCATCGGCGGCGGCTGCGATCCAGGCCGAGGTACCCTCGGCACCAAAGGGAAACAGGGCGGGAATGCGCCGGGCACCGCGCGCTTCCAAAAGTCGCGCCGTCTCGGCCAGGAAAGGCTGCGCCAGCAGCATGCGGGTAGACGGACCCACGGCCGGCAACCGCTCGCTGTTGCGCGGCGGAAAAAAATCCACTTGGCCAATACCCATCGCGCGGAACAGACGGGTGAGCTGCTCTTCCACGATGTCGGGCAAGCTGCCCACCACCAGCAGGTTGGCATTGCTGGTCGACGATGCGGCCGGCAGGTCTGGCACCCATGCGGCCAGACAGGCGTCCTCACCCTGGGTGAACGTGGTCTCGATACCACTGCCAGAGTAGCTGAGCACACGGGTGCGCGGCCCCCAGCGGTTGCTCAGGCGCTCCGCAGCGCGGCTCAGGTCCAGCTTGATCACTTCGGACGGGCAGGAGCCGACCAGAAACAGCGTGCGGATATTGGGGCGGCGCTCCAGCAACTGGGCCACCACACGGTCGAGTTCATCGTTGGCGTCCGCCAGTCCGGCCAGATCGCGCTCATCAATGATGGCCGTGCCGAAGCGTGGCTCGGCAAAGATCATCACCCCGGCAGCCGACTGGATCAGATGCGCGCAAGTCCGCGAACCCACCACCAGAAAGAACGCATCCTGGATCTTGCGATGCAGCCAGACGATGCCGGTAAGGCCGCAGAACACCTCGCGCTGTCCGCGCTCGCGCAGCACCGGCGCCTGCGCGGCCGACACAACAGTTGCGCAGTCGGCGGCGACATGGCGGATCGGGAGGGGCGCGTTCATTGCAGTATCTCCGGGGCAGCGGCGCAGACGCGGTCCGCCGCCTGCAGGTCAAGACGGGCCGCACGCAGCTTGAGCAAAAACTGTGCAGCGTTGATCACATAGGTGCCATAGGCCGCAAGCGCGATCAGGAAACCTGCATGCACACTCAGCTGATGGCTGTACCAGGTCCACAGGTACAGCGTGTGCAGGGCGATCACCACCATGCTGACCATGTCTTCCCAGAAGAAGGCCGGCGCAAACAGCCAGCGCCCGAACACGACTTTTTCCCAGGCGGCACCGGTGACCATGATGGTGAACAGCAGGGCGGTTTTCAGCAGCACCGAGGCCGTGGCCGCTTCCAGTCCGCGGCCCGTGGCGAAGTAACGCAGGATCAGCGCTGCGCTGACCAGGAACACCAGGAACTGCAGCGGCGCCAGGATGCCCTGCACCAGCGTCCACCGGGTGGCGTCGCGACGGACCCGCTCCGCCGGGGTGTAGAGCGGACGGCGCTGCGCCGTCCGGCGGCTGCTGGCACCGGTCGCGATCGTCGGCGCGAGCGGCGCCGATCGTGTGTGCTGATTCCAGACTGAACCCAGTGCGTCGTGCTGCATGGCCCCCCCACCGAGATTGATGTTGTGAGTTGAATTTATGCCTGACATACTAAGTTGTCAACAACGATTGACAGATATTTCAGGCAGCAGAGTGTTTTTTTATTTTTGCAAAGGGCTATTCATTTTGTTCTATACAGAACACAATGGGTCAAAGACCAAAATAGGTCTGCAGTTGTGTCACCCAAGAGTGTCAACTTGCACCAGGCGGAGGATCGAAATGGCTTCTTCGGATGAGAACAGTGTCAGGAAACGTATACGCCAACCCCGCCACCCAGCTGTCGCGCTGCTGTGGCCCAAGGGACTCCGGGGGCCCGCTGCGGCGCCGGCCCGGCCGTTCCTGCGTGCGTTGCGCCAGACCATCCAGCGCGATGTCATCCCGCGCCTTGTGCTGGCACATACAAGTCAGCCGGAACAATCCCACGCGCCGGAATCCGGCCTGCACATGTCCGCCGCAGACGCGCGCGACTGTGCGCAATGTACTGCCGAATGCGCAACCCGACAGGATGCCCGCGGGGTTCGGGTGTGTCTTGACCGTGCCTTGTCGTGGGGACTTCCGCTTGAGCAGGTCTACATCCAGATCCTGGGCGGTGCCGCTGGCGTTCTGGGCAAGCACTGGGAACAGGACACCCTCAATTTTCTGCAGGTCACCATCGGCATGGGCGTACTGCAGGCATCACTGCGCGAGCTCGCGCAGGACCATCAGCACGAAGCCGCCGGCCTCGCCTCATCCCGTCGCGTCATGCTGGTGCCCACCCCCGGCGAATGCCATTCCTTTGGCAGCTCGGTGGTGGCCGAAGTATTCCGCCATCGCGGATGGAACGTGGAATCCGAATTCAGTATCGACTGCAATGCGATCACCGGAATCCTGCGCGGCGAATGGTTTGATGTGGTCGGGCTTTCGCTGGGCAACGACCGTAACCTGCACCAACTGTCCGAGACCATCCGCCAGATCCGGCGCCATTCGCGCAACCGGCGCGTGGGCATCCTGGTCGGAGGCCCGGCCTTTGCCAACCATCCTGAACGGTTCACGTGCAGTGGCGGCGACGCCTATGGCACGGACGCCGTCAATGCGGTCGAACAGGCAGGCCTTCTGCTGGGGCTGCTCGCCGGGAGCTCGGGATGAGCTTGAAACCATCATGAAGCACTTCTATTAAGGGCAGACCATGGACGGAAACCTTTCCCGCGAGACGGTCAGACCATTTACCAATCCCCGTAAGAGTCTACGGGGCCTGGATACCGACCTGACTGCCCTGATCATCACTGCGGCCGTGGACATTGCCGTGGTGGTGGATAGCACCGGCACCGTGTGTGACGTGGCAAGCAGCAATGAACTGCGCCATCTGGATGCCGCCGATCGCTGGATCGGCCTTCCGCTTACCGCTTGCGTGGCACCGGACTCGGTCACCAAGATCAACGCCCTGTTCGCCGACGGCCAGCGTCAGACCCTGAGCGGATGGCGTCAGGTCAACCATTCGCTACCGGGCATGATCGACGTACCGGTGCTGTATGCCTGCGCCGCGCTGGGCAACGAAGGTCAGGTGATCTTTCTGGGTCGCGACCTGCGACCCATGGCATCGCTGCAGCAACACCTGCTGCAGGCCCAGCAGAACATGGACCGGCAATACGCCAAGTTGCGCCAGTCGGAAACGCGCTACCGCCTGCTGTTCCAGCTCTGCAATGAGGCCGTGCTGATCTGTGAGGCGGCCAGCCAGAAAATCGTCGAGGTCAATCCGGCTGCTGCCGAGCTGATCGGCCCAGGGCAGCGTCGCCTGGTCGGACGCACCTTTCCGGATGGTCTGCAGGACGCCAGCGTGGCAGCGATCGACTCCCTGCTCGCCACCGTGCGCGCCGCGGGCCGGGCCGACCCGGTGGATGCCTGGCTGAGCAATGGCAACCGCGTGACCGTGCATGCCTCGCTGTTTCGTCAGGAACATGCCGCGCACCTGCTGGTCCGCATCATTCCGCGTGAAGCCAGCCCCTCACACCAGGAGGCCGATCAGGACCGGGCGCTGAGCCTGATGCAGCAACTGCCCGACGGTTTCGTGGTCACCAATGCGCAGGGCGAGGTGCGCAGCGCCAACCTGGCCTTTCTGGATCTGGCCGAGGTGGCTTCGGAAGAGCAGGTGCGCGGCGAGGAGCTGGGGCGCTGGCTTGGCCATCCAGGTGTGGACTTCCCGCTACTGCTGAACAATCTGCGCGAACACGGCACCGTGCGCCTGTTTGCCTCATCCATCCGCGGCGAGTATGGCTCGACCACCGAGGTGGAAATCTCGGCCACCAGCACACCGGATCATGACAAGGTCTGGATGGGCTTTTCGATCCGTCCGGTGCAGGCGCGGCTACGTGCCCGTGACGGCCGCAATCCGGAACTGCCCCGATCACTGGAGCAACTGACCGACCTGATCGGCCGGGTGCCTCTGAAGGATCTGGTACGCGAAACCACCGACGTGATCGAACGGATGTGTATTGAATCGGCGCTTACCGTGACCGGAGACAACCGCGCATCGGCAGCCGAACTGCTCGGGCTCTCGCGGCAAAGCCTGTACGTCAAGCTGCACCGCTATGGTCTGGGCGACCTGCCGGGCAGCGCCAACGACGATTCGGTGCCTGCCGAATAAGGTGCTACGTCTGGCGCAGTCAATTGCGCCAGACGACCGTCAATCCTGATTGACAGTCAAAAGTGTCAAGAGTAATGTCTTGACATGAACTTACCGCGCCCATCCGCCGTCCTCGAGCTCCTGAAACCGATCACATGGTTCCCCCCCATGTGGGCGTTTGGCTGCGGGGTCGCGTCCAGCCCTGGCGCGTTGCATGGACACTTTGCCATCCTTGCGACTGGCCTGCTGCTGACAGGTCCGCTGGTTTGCGCCACCAGTCAGGTGGTCAATGACTGGTATGACCGGCACGTCGACGCAGTGAATCAGCCGGAACGCCCCATCCCGTCGGGTCGTATTCCTGGCACGTGGGGCTTCTGGCTGGGAGTGCTGTGGACGCTGCTGTCACTTCTGATCGCCCTGGCACTCGGCCCCTGGGGGATGGCTGCCACCTGTGTTGGCCTGCTGCTGGCATGGCTTTACAGCGCCCCGCCGGTGCGTCTGAAACAGAACGGCTGGTGGGGCAATGCCGCCTGTGGCCTGTGCTACGAAGGTTTGCCCTGGATCACGGGCGCCGCCCTGGTCAGCGCCAATAGTCAGCCTTCGGCCCAGTCCGTGCTGATTGCCTTGCTTTACAGCGCTGGCGCACACGGCATCATGACCCTGAATGACTTCAAGTCGATGGAAGGCGACCGCATCCATGGCATCCGCAGTCTGCCGGTGCAGCTCGGCGCATCATGGGCGGGTCGCTGCGCCTGCCTGGTGATGGCCTTGCCACAAGTGGCGGTGGCCCTGCTGCTGGTGCACTGGCACAGCGAACAGCATGCGCTGGCCATCGTGCTGCTGCTGGCCAGCCAGCTGGTGCTGATGGCGCATTGGCTGCACCATCCGCGCGATCGCGCTCCCTGGTACCAGGGGACCGGCGTGACCCTTTACGTGATTGGCATGCTGATCTCGGCCTATGCGCTGTCAGCCCTGCCGCTTGCAGGAGTTTCGGCATGAACACAGCTCCGACAGGTACGGACGGGATTCCCGTTCAGACTGACAGCGACGCAGGCCACGCGGGGCTCGGCTGGTTCGGGATTGCCCGGCTGGGTCTGGTGCAGGCCGCACTGGGTGCCGTGGTGGTGCTGGCCACCGGGGCGCTCAACCGGATCATGGTGCTCGAGATGGGCCTGCCGGCGCTGATCCCCGGCATGCTGGTCGCCTGGCACTACCTGATCCAGGTGGCGCGTCCGCGCCTTGGGCACGGGTCGGATCAGGGCGGCAGGCGCAGCCCCTGGGTGCTCGGCGGCGTGATCAGCCTGGCGCTTGGCGCCACCGGCGCGGCAGTCGCCACCTCCGTGATGCGCCTGCATCCGGTGGTGGGCGTGGCACTGGCCTTTCTGGACTACAGCCTGATCGGCGCGGGCGTGGGGTGCGCAGGCACCAACCTGCTGGTCCTGCTGGCGCAAGAAACGCCGGCGGAGCGCCGACCGGCGGCGGCCACCGTGGTCTGGATCATGATGATCGTCGGCTTCGTGCTGACCACCGCCGTGGCAGGACGCGCCCTCGACCCCTATAGCGCCGGGCGCACGCTGGCGGTAATGGCGACCGTGTCGACATGCGCGATCCTGGTCACTGCAGTGGCATTGTGGCGGCTTGAGCCCCGCCGCGCGAAAGCACTGCAATCCCTGCCCGGCCCGGCCAGAAACGCCGCAAGCGCTGACAGCGCAACAGGCATGCGGAGCATGGATGCCAGCGCGGTCGCCGAAACATCCGCCAGCAGCCACCAACAAGCCGGTTTCCTTGCTGCACTTCGCGACGTCTGGGCAGAACCCCAGGCACGCCGGTTTGCCAGCTTCGTATTCATTGCCATGCTGGCATACAGCGCGCAGGAACTGCTGCTTGACCCCTTCGCAGGTGCCGTACACGGCTATTCGCCCGGCGCCTCCACCCGACTGTCGTCACTTCAGCATGGCGGGGCACTCGCAGGCATGCTGCTGGTGGCTGGGCTGGGGGCATGGCAGCGCGGCCGAGGCCTGGGCTCACCACGCATCTGCACACTGGCTGGCTGCATCGGCTCAGCCTTGTTGCTCGGCCTGCTTGGGCTGGCCGCCGCCCTGCATCTGGACTGGTCCCTGCCCGGCATGGTGTTTGTGCTGGGCGTCGCCAACGGCAGCTTCGCGGTGTCGGCGATCGCCTCGATGATGCAGCTGGTTTCACAGGGCACGCGCCGACGCGAAGGCGTGCGCATGGGTTTGTGGGGGGCCGCACAAGCATTGGCGTTTGCAGCCGGCGGGGTCAGCGGCACCGGCCTGTCGGACCTGGCACGGATGGTATGGCACGACCCCGGTATGGCTTATGGACTGGTATTCATGCTGCAAGGGGCATTGTTTCTTTGGGCGGCACTGCTGGCCAACGGCCTTTGGCCGCGCACGACAGCAAATCTGGCCGATGTGGCGACTGGCCACACCGCCGACAGCAGCATCCCGGCTTCGGCGTGACCGGGCAAACAAGAATCAACATCGGACATCAGCGGCGGAAGCCAAACGGCAGGAGGCACGCAACCATGAACCAAGCGCTCTACGATGTAACCGTGATCGGCGGCGGCCCGGCCGGCGCAACAGCGGCCGCTGACCTCGCCCGACAGGGCCTGCAGGTCCTGCTGGTGGATCGCGGCGGACGCATCAAACCCTGCGGCGGAGCCATACCGCCCCGACTGCTGAGTGAATTTGACGTGCCGGAATCGCTGCTGGCCGCCCGGGTAAGCGAAGCGCGCATGGTGTCGCCTGCCAACCGCCATGTCGACATGGAAGTCCTCGGTGGCTATGTCGGCATGGTCGATCGTGCCGAATTCGACGAGTGGCTGCGCCAGCGTGCCGCGGCGCTTGGTGCACGGCGCCTGACGGGCACCTTTGTCGGCGTGGACCGCGATCCGGCGCGCCCCGGCGAGCTCACGGTGACACTGACCACAGACGGCCAGGAACATTCGGTGCGCAGTCGCCTGTTGATCGGCGCCGACGGCGCCCAGTCGCGGGTAGCCGAGCTGTGCATTCCGCAGCGCCGCGCTCGCAAATTCGTCTATGCCTATCACGAGGTGGTGCAGGTATCCGAGGCCATGCGCGGCGGCGACGCGGGCAGTCGGTGCGAAGTGTGGTACCAGGGCGATATCTCGCCCGACTTCTATGGCTGGGTGTTTCCGCATGGCTCGACAGCCAGTATCGGCGTCGGTACCGCCCGCCGCGGCTTTTCGCTGCGCCAGGCCACCATGGAATTGCGCAGCCGGAGCGGGTTGCTGGATGCACCCCTGGTGCGCCGCGAAGGCGCACCAATTCCGATCAAACCCCTGGCACGCTGGGATAACGGCCGTGATGTGGTGCTGGCGGGTGACGCCGCGGGGGTGGTAGCGCCCGCCTCAGGTGAAGGCATCTACTACGCAATGCTTGGTGGCCGACTGGCCGCCGACGCCGCCGCTGCCACCCTGCAGACCGCCGACTGCCGCCAGCTTGCCATGGCCCGCCGCCGCTTCATGCGGGCGCATGGCCGGGTGTTCTGGGTACTTGGCATGATGCAATACTTTTGGTACGCCAGCGACCGCCGCCGGGAAGGCTTCGTCAAGATGTGCCGCGACCCGGACGTGCAACGTCTGACCTGGGATGCCTATTTGCACAAGCGGCTGAGCCGTCGTGACCCGCTTGCCCATTTGCGCGTATTCTTCAAGGATATCAAGCAACTGCTGATTGGCCCCGCCCCTTCATGAGCCTGCCCCGCCTGCGTCCGCCCATCCTGACGGTAGCCTTGCTGACCGTGCTGGTGGCTGGCGCCGGCGGTCTGGCCACCGACGTTGGTCCGTGGTACCAGGCCCTGCGTCTTCCGCAATGGAAGCCGCCTGACATGGCGTTCGGGCCGATCTGGACCACGATTTTCACGGCAGCGGCGGTGGTGGCGGTGCGGTGTTGGGACGCCGCTACCCGCCCAGGGCTGCGCCAGCGCGTGGTCTGGCTGTTCAGCGTAAATGCCCTCCTGAACGTGACCTGGAGCGTACTGTTCTTCGCCCTCAAGCGCCCCGATTGGGCAATCTGGGAGGTGGTACCGCTGTGGCTGTCGGTCCTGGCGCTGATCATCGGCCTTCGCCGGATGGATCGCTGGGTATTGCCCTTGTTGCTGCCCTACCTCGCCTGGGTGGCCGTGGCCGCCGTCATGAACGGTCAGATCGTGGAAGAGAATGCGCCATGGCCGCGTCCCGCGCCAATCCGATCGGTCAATGCACGTTGCCCGGTGTCAGGGCGAGCCGGCTTCACGCACGTTTTGCACAAAGTATTCGGTGTCACCAAAGCAGGAGCCGGGCACACCGCGATGCTGTTCATAGGATAGCACCAGCCGCTGACCGAGCAGGCCGTTCAGGCGTTGGGCCACGGCAGCATCCGGTACCGTGAACACAAATTTTTCTGGCACGGTGCCGGGTAGTGGCGTCAGCAGCAACTCCCCTTCCCAGGTCTTGCACAGCCAGCCCTTGTGCGAAAGCTTCTGTAGCACCCCGGCACGTTCCCCATCGGAATACGATATATGCAGCGACAACCAGGTATAGGCCCCTAGCACGAGCACGACCAGCAGCAACATTAACATCAGGGTACGACGTACCCGATGCCATAGGGAGGGGGCGGCGGCAGAGGATGCACTGGCAGGATTGGCTTGAGTCACTTGAGGGCCTCGGTGGATTTGAGCTGGGAACGCAGCACGAATTTCTGGATCTTGCCGGTGGCAGTGCGCGGCAACGGCCCAAACACCACCCTGCGCGGCACCTTGAACCGTGCCAGATACTGACGGCAATGGCGCAGGATGTCTTCGGCGTCGCCCGTCGCACCGTCGCGCAGTTCGATGAAAGCACAGGGTACCTCACCCCAGCGTTCATCGGGCAGCGCCACCACGGCGGCCAACATCACCGAGGGATGACGGAACAGCACGTCCTCGACCTCTACCGACGAAATGTTTTCGCCCCCCGAAATGATGATGTCCTTGTTGCGGTCACGAATCTTGATATATCCGTCCGGTTCGATCACGGCCAGGTCGCCGGTGTGAAACCAGCCACCGGCAAAACTCGCTTCGGTCGCCGCCGGGTTGCGCAGGTATCCCTTCATCACAATATTGCCGCGGAACATGATCTCGCCGATGGTCTCGCCATCAGCCGGCACGGGCTGCATGGTCTCGGGATTTAGCACCGTGACCGCCTCCTGCATCAGGTTGGGCACGCCCTGTCGTCCGTTCAGCCGCGCACGCTCGCCAATCGGCTGCGTTTGCCAGTGATCCTGCTTGGCACAGACGGCCGCCGGCCCATAGGTCTCGGTCAGGCCATACACATGGGTGATGCGCACCCCCAACTGCTCCATGCCTTCGATGATCGCGGCCGGCGGCGCCGCACCGGCAATCAGGGCCTCCACCGAATGCCCCAGACCCTGCGGAATCAGATGCGCCGCGTTGATCAGCATGCCGTGCACGATTGGCGCGCCACAGAAATGGGTGACGCGATGGGTCTGGATCAGATCGAAAATCTGTGCCGGGTCCACCTTGCGCAGACACACGTTGACGCCAGCAAGCGCGGCCAGGGTCCACGCAAAGCACCAGCCATTGCAGTGGAACAAGGGCAGTGTCCACAGGTAGACCGCATGACGCGGCATGCCCCAGTCGACAATGTTGGCCACGGCATTCAGATAGGCGCCACGATGATGGGTGACTACTCCTTTGGGATCACCGGTGGTGCCAGAGGTGTAGTTGAGCGCAATGGCGTCCCATTCATCCGCCGGGCCGTCAAAATGTTCCTGCGGATCCCCCTCCAGCAACAGGGTTTCGTATTCCAGTGCTCCCACGGGTATGCCTGCACCAAAGGTGGCGTCGTCCACATCGACCACCAGCGGCGCATCGTCGCCCAGCAAGCGCAGTGCCTCTGCGATCACGCCGCTAAACTCGGGGTCGGCAAGCAACACCCGCGCCTGCCCATGGCGCAACATGAAGGCAATCGAGGCGGCGTCCAGGCGTATGTTCAGGGTATTCAATACCCCACCGCACATCGGCACGGCAAAGTGTGCTTCTACCATGGCAGGCACGTTCGGCAGCATCACCGCCACCGTGTCACCCGGTGCCACGCCACGTCGGCGCAGGGCATCCGCAAGACGGACACTGCGCCCCGCCGTCTCGGCCCAGGTGAACCGCCTGGCGCCATGCACGATGGATGGGCGTTCCGGGTAGAGCGCAGCGGTCCGAAACAGGAAACTGAGCGGCGACAGCGGAACAAAGTTGGCCAAGCGGCGCTCAAGATCAGGATGATTCACGCCTGACGAAGTGGACATTGCAAGCTCCTCAACAGTTTGTCGTTTTGTAATTCTGTACCTGATCACTATACAGGGCGCCGGTGTAAGGAATTCCGGCGTCACTGCGACTACCGTGCATCCCCCCACCCGCGAGATGACCATGAACCGGCGAATTTTCCTGCATCGAACCTCCCTGCTGGCCGCCATCGGCCTTGTGCCGCTCGCCGGTACAGCGGGCAATCCGGCCAACCCCGAAACCTTCGAAGTGCATCACAGCGAAGAGGAGTGGCGCAAACTGCTCGGCGGCGCAGCCTTCCGGGTACTGCGCCAGGAAGATACCGAACGGCCGTTCACCAGTCCCCTGCTTGAAGAGCACCGTGCCGGCATGTTCCGCTGCGCCGGTTGTGCGTTGCCACTGTTCTCCTCCGAAACCAAATTCGAAAGCCATACCGGCTGGCCGAGTTTCTGGAAGCCACTCCCCGGAGCCATCAGCCGCCGCGACGACAGCAGTTTTGGCATGCAACGCATCGAAGTGCATTGCCGCCGCTGCGGCGGCCATCAAGGCCACGTGTTTGATGACGGCCCCAAACCAACTGGCCTGCGTTATTGCATCAACGGGCTGTCGCTTACCTTTGCCCCCGGAGCCACCGCATGAATACCCGAACCAAGTCACTCGCAATTGTCCTCAGCACCTTCATGCTGGTGGCGTGTAATGCCTGGTCGCAATTTGCCGAGGCTCCGCCGGTGCGCGTCCCTGCAGCCACCAATGCACCCAGTCTGGAGAAGGTCGCCGGCACCGACACGCTGGTCGTGGCCGGCGGATGCTTCTGGGGCGTGCAAGCTGTCTTCCAGCACGTGCATGGCGTCCGCAAGGTAGTCTCGGGTTATGCGGGCGGTGAGCGCGCCAGCGCAAGCTACCGACAGGTCAGCTCGGGCATGACCGGGCATGCAGAATCGGTGGAAATCACCTTCGATCCTGCTCAGGTCAGCATCACCGACCTGCTGCGGGTGTATTTTTCAGTGGCCCACAACCCGATCGAGGTCAATCGACAAGGCCCCGATGAGGGCTCGCAGTATCGTTCCGCAGTGTTCTACCACAACGATAACCAGCGCCGTCTGACGGAAAGCTACATTGCGCAACTCAACGGCACCCACCTGTTTGCAGCGCCGATTGCCACCCAGGTGAACGAACTGCGCGGATTCTATGCTGCCGAGAACTACCATCAGGACTACGCCACCCTGCATCCGGAAAGCAGCTATATCAGTCATTTTGACCTGCCCAAGCTGCAACATCTGAAAGCCCTGTTTCCCGAGCTCTATCAGGAAAAGCCAGTGCTTGTCGGTACGCGCTGATTGACAGACATCAGTGAATCGAAAGGAATTCGCTCGTATTGCCCGGAGAATCGGCCGACGATCCAATGAAAAGACAATCAACTTCGAGGTGCAGCACTGAATGACACGGCCGGCATTGACAAGACTGACAGGGTCATGCGCAAATGGCGCGTCATTCATTTTTCACCGGGGTTTATACCATGGCAACTTATGCGGAAATCCAGGCCCAAATCCTGAGCCTGCAACAACAGGCCGAAATGCTGCGTCGCAATGAATTGCAGGCAGTCATTGATGACATCAAGGCCAAGATTGCGCAATTCGGCCTGAGTGCGCGTGACCTTGGTCTGGATGGTACCGGCAGCGGCAAGCGCGGTCGCAAGGCGCGCGCCCGTCCGGAAGGTTCTTCGGCACGCTTTGTCGGTCCTGCGGGTCAGACCTGGTCCGGCTTCGGCCGTCAGCCGCAATGGTTGCGGGATGCCTTGGCCAGCGGCAAGCGCAAAGAAGATTTCGCCGCCTGACCCGCACGCCGCAACGGGCGGCGTGAGCGCATCGCGAAACATGCAGGACCGTCCTTCGGGGCGGTCCTTTGTGCTTTATCGCAACGCGCAACTGCACCGCGCCACTGCGGCCAGGCCGGCATGCTCCAGCATCTGAATTGCGCCCGCCAATGAGAATTGCGCGCTGGCAATTGCTTGTCCTGATCCTGCTTGGAACAGGCGCGATCTGGACAGTGTTTGCCCTCGAAATCGCGCGCATGCAGGAGGACGAATCGCGGATTGCCGAATGGAATATCCGCTTTCAGGCGCAAGCCCTTGCAGAAAACTCAAGCAACTCCATTGAACGCATTAATGAACTGTTGCTGAGCCTGCGCGATGAATGGGACGGCAACTCCGAAAGGTTCAAATATCTGGTGGAATCCCGTCAGGCCTACATGGCGGACATTGCCTTTCAGGTGGCGGTAATTGATGCCCGCGGCTTTCTGGCCTATTCCAACCTGCAATCCACCAACAGGCCCACCTATCTTGGCGACCGCATGCATTTTCGCGTCCATCGCGAAGGCGGCGGCGACCAGCTATATATCAGCGATCCGGTGCTGGGCAAGGTTTCACAACGATGGACCATTCAGTTCACCCGCCCGATTTACCGACATCGCCAGTTTGCCGGGGTACTGGTGATTTCCGTACCACCACAACTGTTCAACGAGGCGCACCGCTCGCTGCTGCCGCGCGCCGGCGCGCAGGCCCTGATCGCACGCACCGACGGCACCCCGCTGGCGGGCGCGCCGCTGCCGGCGGGTGACAGACATGCTGACGCGACGGGAACGGAACGCTTGCATATGGCACCGTTCGACATGCCCAACCCACCCATGGCAGGTTTTGTACACGACCCTGCCCGTAACGGCCAGCCCGCCATGCTGCGCGGGTATGCGCGGCTGCCCCAGTACGATCTGCTGGTCGTGGTCAGCGAGCCCATGGCGGCCGCCATGGCCAATTACGTCCGCCAGCGCAATGCCGCAGCCGGCGGTGCCTTGCTGTTCAGCCTGCTGCTGCTGACCAGTGCCGCCCTGGTGATCCGCAGCCGCGAGGCCGAACATCAGGCGCGCGAGGCCGTGATGCTCAGTGAAGCCATCCTGGCCTCGGCAGTCGACGCGCTGGGCCAGGGTTTTGTGGTGTATGGCAAGGACGACCGTCTGATCTATTGCAATGAACGCTATCGCCAGTTCTATCCCAAATCCTGTGAGGCAATCCAGCCGGGGGTCCGCTTTGATGATCTGCTGCGCTATGGTCTGGCCCGCGCGGAATATCCCGAGGCGATCGGACGGGAAGATGAGTGGCTGCAGGAGCGCATGCGGCGGCATCTGCAAGGACAGCACGACGGGGTCCAACAAACCAGTGACCAGCGCTGGCTGCGTGTGCTTGAACGGCAAACCGCCGAGGGATACAACGTCGGCTTGCGCCTGGACATCACCGAACTGATCGAAGCGCACCATGCGGCTGAAGTGGCGCTGACCCGTGCACGCGAGGCCAGCCAGAGCAAATCCACCTTCCTGTCCAACATCAGTCATGAACTGCGCACGCCCCTGAGCGGGGTGCTGGGGTTTGCCGCCCTGCTTGGCCGCAGTAAGCTCGACGCCCATCAACGCGAGCAACTGGGCATGCTGCAGGACAGTGCCGAGCGGCTGCACGTGCTGGTCTCCAATCTGCTTGATGTCACCGCACTCGAAGGTGGCGCACTGACCTTGCATGAAAGTCCGTTTTCGCCAGCCACGTTGCTGCAGGAGAGCTTGCGCAGTGCCGCTGAGCATCACCGTGGACCGGTGGCCCTGTCCAGCCGCGTCCCCGGCGTCTTGCCCGCCGTTCTGATCGGCGACCGTGGACGCATTCGTCAGGTACTGATGCAGTTGCTGGACAATGCGCGCAAATTCACCACAGCCGGCGAGATCGTGCTGAGCGCCTGGTGGACACCGGACGTTACCGAAGGCAGCGCTTCAGGCCGGCTCACCCTGAAGGTGAGCGACACCGGCACCGGCATTGCCCCGGAACTACGCAGCACCCTGCTCGAGCCGTTTTCGACCAGCAGTCAGACCCGCCCGGGCATTGCGGATCGCCACGGGCTGGGCCTGGGTCTGGCGCTCGCCAATGCCATCGTGGTGCGCATGCGCGGCGAACTAACCATCGACAGCCAGCCCGGCAGCGGAACTACCGTCAGCATGACGCTGCCACTGGTGGCGGGCAGCGAACTCGCCCCGGGTCAGGCCGGCAAACTGCCCTGAGTGCGACGACGTACCGGACCGACCTGCGCCTCGATCGCCGTGCGCAGCCCAGTGCGCCCCCCCAGCAGGAAGATCAGTTCGGCCATCACGAACAGGGGCCCCACCACCAGACCGATCAGGTCGTCGACAAAAGCCGGCTTGCGCCCCTCGTAGACATGACCTACGAACTGGAAGACCCAGCCAAGCAGAAAGATCAGCGCCCCCGAGCGCAGCGCAGAAATCCCCGGAGCAGCGCTCATCCAGACGGCCAGCCAAGCACCCAGGAACAGTTGCAGCGCCATCGCCAAGCCCAGTGTCCGGTCCAGGCGCAGATACCATACGGCCGCCCCGAGCGAGACCAGCACCATGGGCGAGACAGCCAGGCCCGCCAGGGTGACCGACGGCACCGCCAGCAGGATCTGCACCGCCAACACAATCAGCGGAATACCGGCAAAGTGCGTGGCAATGTTGCGCGGATCACGATGATAGGCGGCATACTTCGCCAAATGCTCAACCAGTCCTTCCATTTTTCGACCTCCCCCCTGTGAAACCGCTCACCCTGGATCGTCTTCTGCAATCGCAAGGTTACGGTACCCGCAAATGGTGCCAGCAGATCATTGCCGATGGTGAATTTTCCGTTGACGGCGCGGTGGTCACCAATCACCGCCAGAGCGTGATCCCCGACGCACATCACTACACGGTGCTCGGCAAACCCATGATCTGGCGCGCACAGGTCTACATCGCGCTGCACAAGCCGCCCGGCTATGAATGCTCACGTAAAGCCAGTCATTATCCCGGGGTGCACACGCTGCTGCCAGAAGAAATGACCTGGCGTGAGGTGCAGCCGGTGGGACGCCTGGACCACGACACCACCGGACTGCTGCTGCTGTCCGACGATGGGGGTTTCATCCACCGGCAGGCGTCGCCCAAGCATCACGTGCCCAAGGTCTACCGCGCCACTACGGCGCAAGCGGTCGACCCGGCATTGCTCATCGCGCTGCTGGCTGGCGTGAAGCTGCACGACGAGCCAGGCAGCCTGGCTGCGCTGTCATGCACCCAGGTGGATAGCCACACCCTGGACCTGGTGCTGGCCGAAGGCAAATACCATCAGGTCAAGCGGATGCTGGCTGCCGCCGGCAATCACTGTGCCGCCCTGTCCCGAATCCAGATCGGCGGCCTGACCCTGGCCTCGCTGCAGCTGGCACCTGGCGAATGGTGTTATCTGGAAACCGAGCAGCTCGCCCTTCTGGTACCGGACCCAGCGTTTCATTCCTGACATTCGTTGATCGGTTATTTTCTGTAGTCGTCTAAAGAAAGCGTCAGGACGGCCGCTACAGAAAACATCAATCCGGCTGTGAAGGATGTTCCCCCCACATGAAACGCCGCTTTCCATCACTGCGCCATCTGGCGCGGCCCCGCCCCCTGTTGCTGTTCGGACTGCTGGGGACACTGCTCTCTGGCTGCGCCTTGCACCCCCAGCAAGTCGCCCCGACCGGCAAGGTGCCGATTCCGACCGAGTACTCGCACTTGCCTGCGCCAACCGGCGCCGGTGTGCCGATGGGCGAGGTCAAGACGCCCGTCACTGCGGCCGCCGCCGCACCTGCCGAGCTCAAGCCGCGCGAATTGCGCGAATGGTGGCGCCTGCTGGGGGACCCTGAACTGGATCGGCTGATCGACCGCGCGCTGGCCAACAATCCCGAACTGCATATGGCCAGTGCACGCATCCAGCAAGGATGGATCCGCACCCAACAAGTGCATGACCAACGTTTCCCTGTATTGAGCGCCGGCTATCAGGCGATCGCGCAACGGCCGAATTCCAGCGGCAGTTCGGTGGGAGCCATCACGCCCTCCAACACAACCACGTATCACGAGATGCAACTCAGCCTGTCGCTCAAGCCCGACCTGTGGGGCGAGCAAGGCGCGCTGGAAGAGTCCGCCCGCCTGCAGGCGTGGCGCCTCGGCTTCGCGCGCGAGGACGCGCGTCGCACCCTGGTGGCCAATTGCGTCTCGTTGTACATCGACTACCTTTCGTTGAACGATCGGCTGCACATCGCGCAGCAAACCCACACCCTGTTGAACGAGATGTTGGTGTCGGTCAAAGGCCGCATGGAAAAAGGTGACGCCACCATGACCGACTACGAGCAGCAGCGCGCTGCCGTGTTCTCGGTCGCCGCCACCTTACCAGTGCTCGAATTGCAGCGACAGACCGCGGCAAATGCCATCGCCAGCCTGCTGGGCGTCACCCCGTCAGCGATGGCCCTGCCTGATGACCGCGGACTCGACTCGCTCAAGTTCCCGGAGGTCACTCCGGGCGCGCCGGCCCAGCTGTTGCTGCGGCGACCGGACGTGCACGCTGCCGAATTGCGCCTGATGTCGGCGAATGCTGACATTGCGGTGGCGCGCGCGCGACTGCTGCCAGGTCTGGACCTGACCGCACAAACCGGGTACGGGGCGCAATATCTGTCGCAACTGGTCAGTCCGGCCGGGTTCTACTGGAATGCCATCGCCAACATTTCCGGTACGGTTTTTGACCATGGGGCACGCGATGACGCCGTGCAGTATGCGGCAGCGGTGCAGGAGGAACTGACCGAAAGTTATGTGCAGACCCTCTATGGCGCCATCCGCGAAACGGAAGACGCAGCGGCAGGGATCCATTACAACGATCGACGCCTGAGTGATCAACGGATTGCCAACGAGGCATCCAGGAACGCCTGGCGCAACAGCAGTGAGGCCTATGCCGCGGGAGCGATCGATTATTTGACCCTGCTCGAAACCCAGCGGACGTATTTCAGCAATCTGGACACACTGGCCGGTGCGCAACGCGACCGCGGCAAAAGCCTGGTCAGCCTGTTTGCAGCGCTTGGCGGCGGCACCACCATCCGCCCGGAAGGCGAGCCCGTAGATGCGAATGATTCGGCCGCTGCCGTGCCCGCCGCCGACACAGATCAGACCGAAGCCGGTGCAGCTGCCAAGACCATCGATGACGGTCCGTGGGTGGTGGCACTGCCAGGCCTGCAGGATAACGACGGCGTAAGACGCATCGGGGCCGACCTGCGGCATCGCTTTCCCGAGCAGATGAACAGGCATCCGTTGGTGGCGCATCAGTTCGGCAACCAGGGCGACATGCAAACCCTGCAGATCACGTGGTCACACGTATTTGTCACCCGCTTCAACTCGCAGGGCGAGGCGCAGGATTTCTGCGCCGCCCTGACCGCCCAGTTGCAGCGCTGCCAGCCGATGGCCACCAGCGAGCCAGGCTTCAGCATAGGTACGCGGCAAGCGGCCATCAACGCCATTTCCCAGGACTGATCATGACTTCTGACGCCTCGAACCCCTCCACGGCCGAAGCCCGGCCGGACACCGGGCGCAGCGACGGCCCCCTGCGCCAGCTGTTTCCTGCCAGCAGCAGCCGGGGCACCTTTGCCTGGCTGTTTGCCGGGGTATTCCGTTCACCCGACCTGCGCCGTATGCTGCCAGGACTGGGAGTGGCTGCCCTCCTGTACAACGTGCTCGGTCTGGCGATGGCGCTGGCGATCCTGCAGATCATGGACCGGGTCGTCGTCAACCAATCCCACGAAACCTTGTTCTTCCTGGCCTTTGGCGCCTTTGTCGCCATCGCCCTGGAACAGGTGATGCGCGCGCTCAACGGTGCGGTGACCGGTTGGGTGGGCGCACGCTTTGAACATCGCGCCACACTGGCTGCGCTGGAGCACCTGATGCTGGTGCCGCAGCGACGGCTACAGCGTGAAGAACCCGGTGCGCACGTCGAACGGGTGGCCGCAGTGCCGCGGGTCGCCGAGTTCTACTCGGGTCAGGCGCTGCTGGTACTCTTTGATCTGCCCTTCGCCCCACTGTTCCTGCTGGCGATCGCGCTGATCGGCGGCTGGGTGGTACTGGCACCCATCGCCATCCTGATCGCCTTTGCCTGGATTGGCAGTGGTTTTGCCCGCTGGATCCGTCGCGATGTAGAACGTCACCACGTCCGCGAGGATCGCCGCATCGGTTTCCTGGTGGAAGTGCTGTCAGGCATTCACTCGGTGAAGACCATGATGATGGAAGCGCAAATGCAGCGCCGCTACGAGCGCCTGCAGGCTGGCAATGTGGAACTCGGCGAATCGCTGGCCTACAGCAATGCGATGGCCTCGGCGCTGGGCATGGTGTTTGCGCAAATCATGACGGTGGGCACCATTTTCGCCAGCTGCTTTGCCGTGCTGAGTGGCCACATGACGCCAGGGGGCCTCGCCGCCTGCATGACACTGGCCGTGCGTGCCCTGCAACCGCTGCGCCGGGCGCTGGTGGTCTGGCTGCGTTACCAGACCATCCTGGCCGCCCGGATGCGGGTAGAAGAAATTGCTGACATGCCCACCGACGCCATCCGCGGCACGCTCACCCTGCCGCCGGTGCAGACAAGCCTGGCCATCGCGCAGGTGACAGTACAAGCCGATGACGGCACGCCGATCCTGGCTGGCGCCAACCTGCAGATTGAAGCCGGCGAATGCCTGGTGATCGATGGACGCAGTGGCAGCGGCAAGACCACCCTGATGAATGTGCTGGGCGGAGTGATCACCCCGGAGCAAGGTCTGGTGACGGTGGATGGCGAGGCACTGCACCAGTTCACTCCGGACAGCGTCCATCGCGAAATCGCGCTGCTGGCCCAGAACGGCGGCGTGGTTGCCGGCACCTTGCTGGAAAACCTGACCATGTTTGAGCCGGCGCGCGAAGCCGAGGCCTTGGCGGTCTCGCAGGCCATTGGTCTGCATCGCCTGGTGGCTGACATGAAACTCGGCTATGAGACACCACTGGGTAAGGGCAACGCCGAGACCATCGCCGTAGGCACGCGTCAGCTGATCAGCATCGCCCGTGCCCTGGTGTGCAATCCCAGCGTGATCCTGTTCGATGAAGCCAACACCGCACTCGACCTGAACAGCGATCGTGCGTTGGGCGCCTGGCTGGCCGCTCAGAAAGGTCAACGTACCCTGGTGCTGGTGACCCACCGTCCCTCGCTGATCGCCCTGGCCGACCGCGTGGTCCACCTGCACGAGGGGCAGCTGCTACCCGGACGCGCAGACGCGCTGCCCGCCGATACCTCAAGCTTCACCATCAGCCTGCAGACCTCGGCCCGCCCTGCCGCGCAGGATGGGGGCGCTGCGTCGATCCGTCGTCATTTCACTGCGGCTTCGGACCTGTCCAGCTGTCTGTGGCCCGCCCTGCAGGCCTTGAACTGGAATGGCAGCGGACGTGAATTGAACGAAGCACTGCCACATGCCGAAGCCGAACTGGGCGTGTCCGGATTATGCAACGTGATGAACAATCTGGGCTTCCGCACGGTATTCCTGCCGGCAGTGGCCGGCCCGGTGGATACCCGGGTGCTGCCTTGCGTCTACCTGCCGGATGATGCCCCGGCCATGGTGCTGTGCAAGTACAACGCCGCCGGTCAGATCGAATGTGTGGACAGCCACGGTGTGGCGCAACAGATCGACGGACTGGCCACCAAGGGCCAATTGCTGTGCTTCCGGCGCGAAGAGCGCGTGACTGGCAACCCGGTACCGCTATTCGATCGTCTGGGACGCAGTTTCCGGCGACATGCTATCACCGCTTTCCTGCTGACCCTGGCCAGCACGGTTCTCGGTCTGACTGCCCCGTTGTTCGTGCGCGCCATCTATGACCATGTGCTGCCTACCGCAGACCGCATGACCGGAACCATGCTGCTGCTCGGCGTGGCACTGGCACTCGGACTGGACTGGCACCTGCGCCGGATGAAAAGCCGGCTCGTCGCCAGTGTGGGTAGCCGTGGTGAATTTATCGTGGGTACTGCGGTGTTCCGCAGTGTGCTCGGCCTGCCGCTGCAACAGGTGGAGAGTGTGCCGGTCAACCGCCAGGTGTCGCGTCTGCGCAGCTTCGAATCGTTGCGCGAGTTCTTCCTGGGCCCGATGACCGTAATCTTGTTCGAGCTGCCCGCCAACATTGCCATCGTGCTCGCCATCGCCATCATCAATCCGGTGGCGCTGATCGTGATCGCCGCTGCCGCCATCACCTATGGCCTGCTCTACCTGAGCACCCGTGGCGCCGTACAACGCGCAGCCACCCTGCAGTCGCAAACCAGCACCGCGCGCTGGGAGTTCCTCAACGAGTCGCTCACCCAGATGGCGCTGGTACGCACCTCTGGCCGCATCGGCGTCTGGCTCGAACGCTTCCGCGAGATCAGTGGCCGCGCCGTGCATGCCGCTTACCGCCACAATCAGCTGCAATCGCGCGTCACCGACGTGGCCCAGGTGTTGGGCAGCGTGACCGGCCTGGCGGCACTGGCCGTATCCGCCCTGATCACCATCAACGGCGAGATCACGACCGGAACGCTGATTGCCACCACCATGCTGGTCTGGCGCATCACCGGCCCGATGCAAAGCTTCTTCCTGGCAATCACGGCGCTACCGCGCATGCGCGCCCAGATCAAGCAGATCGAGAATCTGGTCAAATTGCCGCCCGAAAGCGAAACCGGGGTGCGGCAGACGGTTCGTGCCAGCGAGCAGCCCAGCATGCTGACGTTTGCCCGGGTGTCCTTCCGCTACGCTGCCGATGCCGACCCCACCCTGCTTGGCGTGCAGTTCAGCGTACAGCCTGGCCAGGTGGCGGTGATCGCCGGCAATAATGGCTCTGGAAAATCGACCTTGTTCAAGCTGGCCACCCGGGCGCACACCCCACAGGCCGGCACGGTGCTGATCGACAATCTGGATATCCGCCAGATGACCATCGCCGACCTGCGTTCGCGCATCAGCTACATGCCGCAGAACGCCGACATCTTCCACGGCACCGTGGCACAAAACCTGCGCCTGGTGCATCCCACCGCCTCGGACGAGGAGGTGCAATGGGCGGTAGCCATGGCCGGACTCTCGGCAGATGTGGAGAACCTGGCACAAGGTATCGAGACGCGCATCTCGGGAAGCCGCGCGGACAAGCTGCCCAACGGTTTCCGCCAGCGGCTCGCGCTAGCCCGCGTGATGCTCAAACCTGCCGGCCTGGTATTGCTGGACGAACCAGGCACTGGCCTCGATACCAGCGGCGTGCAGGCACTGGAGCGCTGTGTGGCTTGGCTGCGCGGACGCAGCACCGTACTGATGATCTCGCACCGGCCAAGTCACATGCGGCTGGCCGACACCGTCATCTGGATGAACCGGGGTGCCGTGGTGGCCGCCGGCGCATTTGATCAAATCAAGGAACGCATCTCAACGGGGATCCCGCAATGACCTTCTTCAAATCCACCGCGTCTCTCTCCGTGGACATGCCGCGTACCAGCTTGCTGGGCCGCCGCGAACGGAGCCTGCTGTCTGAAACCGCCCAGATCGAAGAGGAACAGATTCCGGCGTTTATCCGGCCCATGCTCTGGATGGCGGCAATTGCCGTGCTGTTGTTCATCCTCTGGGCCACCTTCGTGCAAATCCGCGAAGTGGCCAAGGCCGCTGGCGAAGTGTTACCGGTCGGCAACATCAAGGTGGTGCAACACATCGATGGCGGTGTGGTTGCCGAAATTCCGGTGGAAGAACACACCCTCGTAAAAGCCGGCCAGGTGGTGCTGCGGCTGGCCGAAACCTCGGCTATCGCCGAGGAGGGGCAAATCAAGTCGCGACTGTGCGCACTCAACTTGCGTGCCGAGCGCCTGAGCGCTTTCGCCAATGGCCGGGCACCGAATTTTTCTGGCCGCAATTGCCCCTTCCCCGAACTGATCGCCGCAGAAAACGCGCTGTACCAGCAGCAACTGTCCACCCGCGGCAGCACGCTGGCCGTGATCGACGAACAGATCGGCCAGCGTAAGCGGCGCATCGAAGAATCGCAGGGCCAGCTCAATACCGCGCGCGAGCATCAGAAACTCACCGGCGACCTGTTGGGCATGCGCGAGGATCTGGCGCAACGGCACCTGATCAACCAGAGCGTGCTGACCGAAACCAAACGCGCCAAGGTCACCGCCGATGGTGAAGTCAACCGCCTCAATGACGAGATCAACGTGAACGGCCGCGAACTGGCAGAAGCGCGCAATCGCCAGATTGATGCCCGCAACCAGCTGCGCCGCGAAGCGCTGGCCGAAATCAGCACGGTGGATGCCGAAATCAACGAGACCAAAGAAAACCTGGCACGACTGCAGACCCGCGCAGATCGCTTGGTGGTACGCGCCCCGATCGCAGGCTACGTCCAGGACCTGAAGGTGACCACCATCGGTCAGGTGATCTCGCCCGGCGCCACCGTGATGCAGATCGTTCCCGACGCCGCGCCACTTGAAGTGGCCGTCCGCATCCTGCCGAAAGACATCGGCCACGTCGAGCAGGGACAACCCGTGAAGATCCGCCTGTCCAGCTACGACTACACCCGTTTCGGTTACGCCACTGGCACGCTGCGCCGCATCTCGGCATCGAGTGTGCCAGGCGAGGACAACAAGCCTTACTTCCGCGGCTGGGTGGCCCTCGACCGCGCCTACCTGGGTGAAAAGGCCGGCCAGTATCCGCTGCTGCCGGGCATGAGCCTGGAAGCAGAAATCATCACGGGCGAGAAATCACTGATGGCGTATCTGGCCAAGCCGGTCATCGAGATTTTCTCGAGCGCCTTCCACGAGCGCTGAGCGCATCCCCAATCCGCATCTGCTTGGCGACGTCCCGTCTGCGCGCACAGGAACTTCAAGATCATGGCTGACAGCAACGAACCCACTTCTCCCCTGAATCCGTCGATCGGGGCACCGGCTGCGCCGGGCAGTTCCTCCGGCCCCGGCGCAGCCGTGCCGCCGGGTTCGTCATTGAGGCCGATCGAGCCGCCAACCGGCGCTGCACGGGGGCTGAATGTACCGAACCCGGCGCCACTGGATGCCGTGGATGCGGTCAAGGCGCCCACGCGCGTGGATGGTCAGGGTTACGAAAACATCCAGGCCCCGATCCATCTGATTCCCGAGCAACTGTATGCCCATGATCCGGTGGGGGGGCATCTGGCCGGCGAAGGGCTTGCCCCGTTGGCTTCGACTGGCCATGAACAGCCGGTGCCGATCGATCCGGGTGGGGCACACGGCGGACAACTGTCGGTGCCTTTTGTGGACCAGCCGCTGTCCGAGGCGCATATCGGCCTTGACCCGGCCCAGGTGGTGAATGAGGTCCATGCAGCGCCGACGCTGCAGGCCCCCACGCCATTCGGTGCGTTCACCGGAATGCATGGCGAACCAGGGGCACTCAGCCAGGTTTCAACGCACTCGGTGTCCGTGGTGGCGCCGCAAGCCAGTTCCAGCCCGACGCCGACGCCCACGCCGACGCCGATGCCGACGCCAACACCGGCCGGGCCGCCGGGTCCCACGGTGATCATCCAGTCCACACAGACGCCGCACGATCCCCCGCCCGAGTCAACGCACGTCCCGACCACGGCGCCAGTGCCGCATGATCCGACGCCTGTACCGACCACTACGCACGTGCCGCACGACCCGACGCCTGCGCCGCAAACCGCGCCGGTGCCGCATGACCCGACGCCAGCGCCGCAAACCGCACCGGTTCCGCACGACCCAACGCC
>CAITLJ010000034.1 GCA_903893215.1 uncultured Ferrovum sp.
CCCACAATGACGGGTACTCACCCCGGTGCTCTTGGACCAAGCGAACTGCGCGCTCGCGGATCTCTGGCGAAAACTTGTTTGACTTGTTCATGGCTCCATCCTCTCATCAGTTGGAGCCTCCACGAAAGGCGGGGCGGTTCATCCAGCGCCAGCGTAAGCCTGGCATCGCTCATTGTCACGAGGTCTTGGTTGGTGGTGGCGAGCATACGATCAACATCGACCGTGGCGCAGGCCGAAACAATCAAAGCCGCGAGGGGAATCACCCCGGCTCGGCCGAGTGCGCTTGCCCTAGCCAGCCTAGGCAAGGTGTTCGATGTAAACACGGGGACTTCCTCTCTGGGTGGGCGTCGGGCGGGGGCTGCAGACCAGCAAAGACCTAAGTCTCATTGCGAAAGCCTGATCAGGGCTGTTAGCGTCGGTCTGCCGGTCAGGCCCCCGCACAAACCGTGTACGGGCGGACCAACATCCTTGAAAAGCCACACTTCTGCGCTGGTAAGGAACTGACCATGGGTCGGTGAACGACCGGCTGGAGCGATGCCTGAAGACCGGCCAGACGCAACGAAGCAACCAAGCAACGAGGCGCCACGGTGAACGATCTTGCACTGCTCGACCTGGTGACACCCTACCTGCTGCTGGCCGACAGCTTCGGGCAATGGCACGCGCTGCTGAGTGTGCTGTTCGTTGCAGAGCACACGGTATCGGTAGACGACGACGGCATCGTGATCCGCGGCACCGGTCGGTTCAGCGGCAATGTGTCGCCCTACATCGATCCGAGCACAATGACTTTCGGTGTCAACGCCGCCAATACCGAGGGTCATCCCGCCAATGACCCCGGGCGGCGCGACCCCTGGATCGATGTCGGTGATGCGCAGATTGACTTCGAGCTCAGCGCACCGCGCGTGGCGTCGCAAAAAGTTGCTGGTGCAGTGCTGGCGATCGGCGGTGCCAGCGGGTTTGCCGACGCAGCGGCCGCGCTGGCGCAGTTCGGCAGCAACAGCCCCTCCGCCCTGCCCACCGACTATGCCGGCACGGCGTTCACACTCGATCTGGTGTTGACCACGATCGTGCTGCGCCCGCCCTTCCTGATCGGCGCCAAACTCGATCCAAGCGGCATCCTGGTGCAGGATGACAACAAGCACCAGGTCAAATTCACGTTACCGAAGATCAAGGCGCGCCTGAGCCAGGGCTCGGGGCTTGGCGATCCTTTGGTGGCCACCCTGCTTTCGCTCGGCACGAGCGGTCTTGACGATCGCGATGACATCGGCGTAGCGCAACTGGTGACGATGGATCCGCCCTATGCTTTCGTAGGCCCATCCAAAGTGGTCGGCTTCGGCTTCCGGTCCGCCGCGCTCGACCTGTCCGATGGTTCGACCCCACCGGACGTGCTGGCGCAGTTCGGTTACGACGAAAGCTGGACCGGCCTCTACCTGCCGGAACTGCGTCTGTACATTGCCGCGGACGGTGCAGAGAACCTGGCCTTTGATGCCAGCGCCACCAACCTGCTGATCGGCTTCGGCGCCTCGGCCGGCGTGACCGGTGATTTCGAGCTGGCGATCGTCGATCAGGGTTCCGGCGACGTCAAAGTCGGCGCGCGCTTCTATGATGCCGCGGGACGCAGTTACGCCATCACGAAGGGCGCCGATGGCAAGAGCGCCACGGTCTCGCTGCCAAAACAGACCCGCATGACCATCGACGTCGATGGCGGCCTGACACCCTACACCAGTAGCGCCACAATCGGCGCTGCTGCCAACGCCCCCGGCCGATTGTTCGACGTCGACTTCGGCAACGCCACCAGTCTTGCCATCGTGCTCAGTGCAACAGGGGCCCAGCCTGGTGCGACATCAACCACGCTCACCATCACTGCCGCCCTGCTGGCACCTTCCGCCGCGGGCCCAGCCGGTGGCAGTGGCAGCGCAGGCACCACGGCGGCGGCCACGGTGGAAACCACCGACATCCGTCAGGGTGGGCTGACGGTCGCGGCGCCAAGCTTGAAGCTGGTCCCGCCCTGCGACGGAACAGCGGTCACCCTGACCCTGGACCTGGCAGATGCCAGCCTGGCTGCACAGACCCAATGGACCGTTGACGGTAGCGCGCGCGGTACCAGCGCCACCGTCACGCTGGACTGTGCCGCCGACCAGACCGTCGCGGTGCAGGCGCAATTGCCGGCGCAAAGCGGCGTAACCAGCTTCACTGCGTTTTACCACATTGATCACCCCTATCCAGGCAGGGACAATCCCGCCACTTACGTGGCCAATCCGGACAATACGCACACCACAGCGGCGGTCGATCAGGGCACGTCGGCCAACTGGTCTGGCGGCAGCGACGTGCTATCCGCGCTGCGCCCGCTGCTGGCGGGTCTGCCGCCCAATGCGAAGATCGCCATCAGCGGCTTTGCCAGCCATGAAGCTGGCGCCAGCACCACCACCAGCAGCAACGACTTCGCGCACAATCAGGCACTGGCCGACAACCGGGCCAAGGGTCTGCAATCGCTGATCCAGCTGGCAAGCCCGGGGGCCACTTTCGATTTCACGCCGCCACCGGCCGGCGACATGAGCGGGTGGCTGTCGCAAGGCGACCCTGGGCGTGCGAACTGGTGGAAAGCCGTTGCCACCTGGTCGGCCGTCACCGCGCCGGCGACGGTCATCACCGGCAAGGTACACCGCCCGGCGCAGACCCCGGCCACACCAGCGCCGGTGCCGGACAACCCAAAAGACGCCCCGGTGCCGCAGCCGCCCTCCTGGTTCAAGAAAATTGATGCCAAGGTGCGCATCGTGCGCAATCACTTTGTCGCCTGCGAGGTGTCCGGGCGCTTCGACATCCAGACCCCAAGCGAAAACCAGCTCGCCAAGGGTGGTGTGGGCGGTGACAAGATACCGACCTGGGGCGACGTCGGCAGCCAGAATCCGGCCGACGGCATCATCGATGTGCGCGTGGTGGTGCAGATCGACGATGCCAAGGACACCGTGCTGGTGAGCGGCTACTTCGGCGCCGATCCCGCCGACCGCGATGGTCTCAAGATGATCGGCTGGCTGCCGCCAGCCCCCGATCCACTGCCGGCGGTGCCAGGCTTCGGACAGAACTTCCTGGGTTTGGGTATTGCATTCTGGCCGCTGATTGCCGACGCCGCGGGTGCCGCTGCGGCAGACGGGGCAGCGGTGGAACTCGTGGTCAGCGGCGCGGGATTCGGCGCAGTCGCCACCATGGCCGGGCTGGGCTGGCTGCGCGTTGAGCGCATCATCTGGTATGGCGGCGAATTGGATGTGCAGGTGCGCAAGGACGGCACCGAGGTATTGCTGCTGGTCGACGTGGAGGTGGCGATCTCGGCCGAGGTGGCACCGGGCTTCATCGACATCCTCACCATTCCGCGTGCAACGCCGCTGGTGGTGCGCTACAAGGCGATCGGTTTCATCCTGGGCAACCCGCCCGGCCAGCCCAAATTTCAGTTCCGTCCCTACTTCGATTCGTCGAAGGGCTACACCGTCGACGTCTCCAGGCCCGGTGCGATCCAGGTACGCGAGCCCTTCGACAAGATATTGAAAATTCTGGGTGCGCGACTGTCACGCAACAATCCGACCTACCTGGAGGTCGACCTGGGTTTTGCAGTCGACCTGGGTGTGGTCAGCATCGAGCGCGCGCGTATCCGGCTGAACCTCAACCCAGGCGGACCACCGGAACTCACGGCGTTTACTGCCTCGGTCGATATTCCCGGCGCGCTGCGCGGGCGCGGTTCCGTGGCGATGGGAAACGATGCCGGCGGCAACCTGCTGATTTCGGGCTCGCTTGACCTGACCATCGTGCCAGTGGAGGTACGCATCGCCGCCGGGCTCAAGATCGCGCAGATTGCACCGGCCAATGGCGGCCCGGCAACCGGGGTGCTGGTGACCCTGGAAGTCGACTTCCCGGTGGCGATTCCGCTAGGGTCATCCGGCCTTGGCATCTATGGGTTCATCGGCCTGTTCGCTGTGAACTTTCATCGCGATGAAAGCATGCTGCCGGCGAGCAGTTCGGCACCCGCGCTGGCCTGGCTGAAGGCCACGGGCGGCGATCCCACCAATCTCGATTTCTGGGCACCCAAGATCAACAACTGGGCCTTCGGCGTCGGCGCCCTGCTTGGCACTGAAGGCTCGGACATCATCTTCAACCTGAAGGGCATGTTCCTGCTCGAACTGCCCGGGCCGCGCCTGTTGCTGATGATGAAGGCCAATCTGCTGATCCCGCCGCCAGACCTGAAAGGTGGCACCGAGGGCATGTTCCTGGCGGTGCTCGACCTCGATTTCGGGCGCGGCACGCTCACCGTGGGCCTGGCAGTTGAATTCGATGTCGACCCCCTGCTGGTGATCAAGATCCCGGTCGAGGCGTTCTTCAACTTCAACGACACCAGCGACTGGCACCTCTACCTGGGCCGGTATTCCGCCCCAGTCCAGGCCACCGTGCTGACCGTGTTTGACGCTACCGGCTACCTGATGCTGTCCGGCAACGGCATTCCGGCGCACCCGGGGGGCATTTCGGGCATGACGCTACCGGCCGTCACCGGATTCTCGATCGGCGCCGGACTGCATGTCTCGTTCAAGTGGGGCGCGGCTGCAGTCTATGCCGAAGTGACCGCGGGCTTCGACGCCGTGGTGGGCTTCGCGCCCTTCCGCATGGCCGGCATCATGAGCATCCGCGGCAGTCTCCACCTGTTCATCATCGACATCAGTGCGTGGGCTGACCTGCAGGTGGATGTCGGCGATGACGGCCACGGCGGCCACATCGCGCAGATCAGCGGTGATATCTGCGGCAAGGTCGATTTTCTGTTCTTCAGCGTATCGGGGTGTGTCTCCTTCTCGCTGGGCGGCCCGTCGATCCCCACACCGCCAGCACCGCCGCTGGTGAAGTCGCTCAAGCTGATCAGCCGCTCGCCCGCACTGCTCAGCGGCAGTGCCAGCGCCGACAAGCCGATCGATTCGGCGCTCGGCGATGCCGTTGAAGACGATCATGCCAGCGGTCCTGGCGCGCTTGACCCGAACGTCAAGCTGCCGGTGGTGCCAATCGACGTGGTCCCGGCGCTGATGATGGGAGCGCCGCCAGTCACGGTAGCCGGTCTTGGCTTTCTGGGTCAGCCCGTGGGCGGCAGTCCCGATGCCCCCAGCGATGGCTGGGTGCAGCGCGGCGATATGTGGTTCCGCTACACGCTGAGCAAAGTCGAACTGGTCGGTCCGGTGATGTCTGGCAAGACGCCTGCCGTCTGGTGGAACAGCAAGGCAGGGGATCAGGCGCTGGAAGCGCAACTCGCGCTGCTGAGCTGGGTGCCTGACCCCACACCGCAGGCCGTCGGTTCGAGCACCTTCCTCGACACCACCACCAAGGACAAGTGGGGCACCGTATGCCAGTCAGCGGCCGCACCGGCACCGGTGCTGTGGACCTTCTTCTTTCAGGTGCTGGGGCCCTCACGTACCGGGTGGAAGCCGTTCGGGCTCGCGCAACCGGATGCGCCCGACACCGTGCGCTCAGGTGCGCCGGATCTGACCCTGGTGGTCAGCGAGCGCTGGCGCTGTGGTGAGGCAGTGGCAGATGACCTGCGCGGTATCGTGCCGGCCGAAATTGAAGGTGCGCCAGTGGCCTGTCCGGGCGCATCTTCTTCCGGCACGCCAGCAGGCACACTGGCCATCGGCAATCTGACGGCGCTGGCACGCGGCGCCATTCCAAGCGCGCCAGACCCGGTGCAGGCCGTGCGCGGCAGCAATACCGTGCAGACCATCGATAGCACCGAACCGGCCAGCCTGGATCTTGCGGTCGCCAGCCTTCTGCAGGGCAATCCGGTGTCGCGCTCAGCGCTGTCAGGGCTGCGCCTGGCGACTGCTGCGCCCTCACCCGCATCGACCCGACCGCCACCGCCGCGCTGCTTCGGTTGGGCGCTGGCCGCCCCGATCGGCGATGATGGTCAGACGACAGCCCTCGGACTGCAGGCCTTCGGCGCCGAAGTGAAGCAGGCATGGGATCGCCAGCACTTTCATCCGGGGCCTCTTGATGATGCCGTCGTGTTCGACTTTGGCGAGGAGTTCCAGTACGCACGCTTCTTCATGTGGGTGCCGGAGCGCTTTGTGTTCGGCGGAATGGTGGTGGTCGCCGCGTGCGACAGCCATGACACGCTGCTCAACCAGCACCCGGTGGTTGGTACTGACCGGATGCCGCCAACCGGCCTGCCAGCCTCGTGGACCGGCGCCAGCAGTGCCTGGCATACCGCCACGGTGGTGCTGCAGGAACTGGTCACCCTGGCGGAAAATGGCGGACAGTATGCTGGCGTATTTGTCGAAATTCCGGGCGCGCCCGGGGCAACCCGGGTACAGATCGGCTGCACCCCGGCGTCGCGCGAGATACGCAGGGCTATCACCCTGCGCCCCTGGTATGTCGGTGGCATTGAGGCACTGAAACATTCGGAAGTGGTGCGTGCCAGCTACGACAGCCATCAGCAGAAGGTCAAGCAGGGCGTGCTGAATGACGCGCTCGGACTGGACAGCACGGACAATGCGCTGCTGGCACCGGCGCAGACCTATCAGGTACGCCTCACCTGGACCTCAGAAAGTCAGCAGCGCAGCCCCGGCAAGGCCCCGTCCTCAATCACCACCCTGCCCGACCAGACGCAGTCGTTCTGGTTCGCCACCGACAGCCAGCCACCGGCCAAACTCGACCCGTGGGTGCTGGTGTCACTGCCCGGCGAAGCCGAGCAACACTATTTTGCGGCGGAAGCGGTGCGGGTGGTGTTCGCCACCAACAATGTGGCACGGCTCTTCGACGCGTATGGCAAGAAGCTGCAGGCACGTCTTCGACCAGCCTCGTTTGTCGCCGTCCAGCCCCCACCGGGCATTGCGCACCCACTGCCACTGGACAACGTGCACCTGAAGCCAGTGGCCGGCAGTGTGCTCACGCCATGGGAGGCATCCGTCCGCAAAGTGCTGGCCAGTCTGCCCTGCATCAACACCAGCGGCCAAGCGGACCGACACAGTGTACTGACCATCCCGATTCCGCTCGACCTGTTCACCGATTACCTGATCGACATCGAAATGCTCGACACGTCAGCGCCTGATGGCAGTCCGGGCACGCGCATCTGGCGCGGCTCGTTTTCCACTGGTGGATTTCCCACGCTGGAGGCTTTCGCCAGTTCGTTCCAGACTGCGAAGCCGGGCCATCGTGGCGTTCACGCTGGCGACACTGGCAAGCTGCAGGCGATTGGCAGCAGTTTCGCCGGACGCACGCCACGTGGCCCTGAATTTGATTCGGCACTGCTCAACGCGGGTCTGGATGCCCTGCCTGCCGCCAAACAGCCGGGATTCACCGTGTTCTGGGAGCCCACCTCCCCCCCACAGCCAGTGGCGATTCTGGTCGACGCGTCGGCGCCCATGCTGCGCCAGCGCCCGATTCCTCTCCAACTGACCGGGCCCGGCCCGAGTGCAGCCCAGTGGTACGAACTGCAGTCGCAACCCTGGCTGGCGCTGGCGCAGGGACCCAGTGGCGATGCCGTGGTAGACCACATCGTGGTGGCGCCTGGTGGGCAGCGTGCACTGGTCACGCTAACGCCGGCAGCGCGCGGCAAGCATGTGGTGCTGGCCCTCGAACGGGTAGCGCACACCGAGTCTTATCTGGACGGCCCTACGGCAGTCAACAGCTTTTTCACCGTGCTGGATCAGGTGCTGGCAAACGCCCCCTGGGAAGAGGTGGATTGAGATGACAACCTTCCTTGTCGATCCAACCCGCTTCCATGCCGAAGGTGCCCTGGTAGACTGGCAACTCGGCGCGCGCCGACTGGGCATTCCCTCCACTGGCAACCACGGCCTCGGCAGCAGCATCCAGCTGCGCTGGATGCTCAATGCGGAACTCGGACTGCCAACCGAGCCCTTCGTGGTGTGGACCCGGGTGCACTCACTCGACGTTGGCTTCCAGACACTGACCCCCCATCAGCAGCAGTTGCAGTTCGCGGGCGGCGCCACGCTGATCGAGTGGGCGGAGGGTCCGGTCGCCGCTGTGCGATTGCAGGTGACGGCCAGCAGTAACGGCACCGTGTTCGCGTTCTCGGGGGCGCCGGTGGCCGACAAGCTGGTGGCTGTGCGCTCAGTCACTGCCGGCACCGTCACGCTGGAGCTTGCGGCTGGCAGCATCACCACGCTGCTGCTCACGCATGGTCTGGACTTCACCGGACTGGTCGGCATGGTGCCGGCGGTCTATGCCAACCGTCCAGGCTGGGAGCCCGTCGAAATCGTCGGCCTGCCCGTCAACCCGGCCGACTGGGGCACCATCGGAAAGTACGGCGAGCAACAGGGACTCAACAACGCGCGCAGCGACGCGATCAATGCAGCGATCGCCCGACTCAAGCGCGGCGCACCCCCGATCGGCTGGAGTCCTTTTCTGGCTGCCGGCGTGCCCGCGCCCGCCTGGCAGGCGCCGGACCCTGCACAACTGGTGCAGGAAGTGAACAGCGAACTGCTGACGTTCCTGCGCGATATCGCCGCGCACGTGGCGCCTGCGCAGCAAGCTGCCCAGAACGTCACCGTGCCGCTGCCGCCACCGCAAAACTCCGCAGGCCAGTTCACCAACAAGCCCGGCAGCACCACCGACCTGCAGCCCTGGCCGATGACCCTGCTGGCGGCGGCCTCCGACCCCTTCCTCAGTCTGGCACTGGGGTTTGGCACAGCCTATCCTCCGCTGGGCCCAGGCGCCGCTACCGCTCCGCTGACGGCCATCAACATCCGTGACTTCATGATCACTGCGCGCTGGGAAAAAGGCCTGGACGGCAATTCGGCACCGGTCGACTGTGCTGCAATCATCTCGGCGCCGCCTGCCGCGCTGGTGCCCGCCACGCCGGCTAACCCCCTCACCGACATCATCGGCGCGCTGCGTCCGTTCGATAGTGATCTCGACTGGCGCGAATCGGTGCGCGTCAGCTGGGACCGGCCGCCACTGCCGGCCCTGTTGCATACCGCCAGCTTTGCCCTGGCGCGCGCTGCCCTGTCGCCCCATGCCGACGCAGTGGCGCTGATGAGTCCGCGCACCAGCGGTGGCCTGCGTCCGATTGTGATCGGCGCAGCGCTTACGCCGCCTGATCAGGTCGATCCGCAGTCGTTCCGCATCCATGCGATGGATCGGGAGCTGGCGATTCCCTCCAATCCTGGCACGCTCCAACTGAAGTACGGCGCGGCAACGCAGGATATCTGGGGGCAGTGGAGCCCCTGGGTGACCAGCAATACAACGCTGACGCAGCCGGATCTTGCGCCCGTGCGACTGTCGAATGTGACCCTGGCGGCACAAGCGCCACCCAGCGGCACGATCTGTTCAGGCGCTCTCACCTTCGATCTGCTATGGGACTGGCGCATCCGCACCCCGGCACAGATCACTGTGCTGGGCCGACTGTTCGCGGCGGCCAGCCATGGCGATCCGCCGCCCAATCTGCTCATCCCGGCCGGCCTTGACCGCGCCCTGGGCGGTGCCAGTACCCCGCTGACGCTGACCTTTGCCGGCGATACCCCCAGTGCGCCGGGCGCCGTCATTACAGCGTTGAGCGAAGATGGCGCCACTTCCTTGCCAGCCTGCGGACCGGCACAGGGCCTTGAGCGCCGCTATCGGGTGGTGCTGAGTGGCCTCGCCCTGGATTTTGCCAGCACGCCATTTATTGGTATCGCGCTGTGGTCGCACGGACAGGAACGGATCGCGCCGCAGCGTCTGTCGCCGTTCTCGGACTCCGCCACCATCACCCCGGTGGTGGTGGCTGCCGCCGACCCACGCCCACCGTTGGTGCCGGTGTTCCAGGTCACGCTGGCCAGCCTGCCCGATGCCAGTGGCGCAAGCCATGCGCATATTGCCTGGGCACCCCAGCCAACCGCCAGCGGCTATTTCATTTACGAGGCGCATGAGGCCGATCTGCTGGCCGAATGGGGGCTACCGGAACCGCGTCAGAGCGACACCCTGGAAGCGCGCCTGGCCATCCTGCGTGCCAATTTCCAAAACCAGCCGGTGCGCCGTCCCTTCACGCGAACGAATTCGCGTGCACTCACGTCGGACGGCAGCGATGTCACCCTGCCGCGTGGATCCAGCGGCATCCACCTTTACGTGGTATTGGGCATCAGCGCAGGCCAGGTGGAAGGGGAATGGCCCAAGGTGGGCAACCATCCGGAGCAGGCACTGATTGCAGTGGCGGCGCCACATATCACGCGTCCGGCGCCTCCACAGCTCGAGGTGCGCGCGTTCCTCGACACCAGCGTCACGCCTGCCGCCTACGCTGCGCAAGTGCTGGTCACCACGCGCCGCGGGCCGCGACCGGCCATGGTCGAACTGTATCGGGTGCGCGTCGACGATGCCGCCAGTGAGCTTGACACCATGGGTCCGCCAATCGCGCGCCTCAGTGCAACGGCAGGCCCCTGGACAGTCAATACGGTGGTCGACCCCGACTTTGGCACTTACGTAACCACGGTGGATGGCAAAGATACCCCGACGGGATCCTGGAAGCGTGTCTGGTATCGCGCAGCGGCGTGGACCCGTCAGGATGATGCGCGCGGCGGCCTGCCGGGACGATCTGATGCCAGCAATGCCGCCTGGGTGGTGTTGCCGCCTGCCGATGGACCCGTGCTCGGCGCGCTCTCGGTTGGCGGCGGCGGCGCACCGGCAGATCTGACCGTGCAATGGACCTGTGCCTCACCGCGGCCCCGCACACCGCTGGGTCCGCATCGGCTGACAGTACGTGCCGGCGTTCCAGGCATCCAACCAGCCTCGGTGCTGGCGCTCGACACCACCCTGGATGCCCTGCCACAAGCGGCTCCTGCGAGTGGATCTGGCGTCTGGGTGGTTGCCACGGCGGGCGGCGTCAGCACCTATCGCGCGTTGCTGCGCCGGGCCGCCGTTGGGGATGCGCTGAACCTGGTGGTCCGCATCACCGATCCACTCGGTCGGGACGGCGTGCAAACCCTTTCCGTGGCAGCCGGGCCAGTCGATCCGGCACCCGATCTGGGCAATCTGCAGATCCAGCATATTGCGGTGCCGATCCCGGTCGGACGCACGCGCGTCACCTTCACCAGCAGTTCACCGATCCTCGCGCCGCTGGACGGGCCTTACGTGCTGCGGGTGACGGCGATTCCGCTCGCGCCGCAACCCTTCCCACATCCATCGATCAGCCTGCCGCTTGGCGGCGTGCCAATCAAACTCGGGCCGGGACCGACGCCAGGCTTCGTGCTGCTGCGTTCGCCCTTCGGCCCGCCGTTCAGTTACGAAGCCATCGTCAATGGCCGGGTAAAGGGTTTTGTGGTGCGCATCACCGGACCGGATGGCCAGTTTGTGGAGCAGAGCGCATGAGCAGTCCATCGGTCAACATCACCACCCTAAGCGTTGCCGAGGCACAGCAGTCACTGCAGTCCCATGGACTGGACAGTCTGGGGCTGACTGCGCTGGCGCTGTCGACGCGCTGGACGGATACCGCCGTCCTCGCCGGAAGCTATGACGCCACCACGCTCACCCTGAACCTTGGCAATGTGCATGCCCCCTTTCGCGGGATTCTGGAATTTGCCTACAGTGCCGTAGAAGGCAAACTGGCCAAGGCACTGGGGGAAGGCGACACTGTTCTGACCCTGCAATCTGGCCAAGGCGCCAGTTTTCCCGGCCCGAGCGGTGGCGGCGTATTGCTGACCCTGCAGGCGCAGGGCAGCGACAAGACCGAAACGGTGCTGTGTACCTCGCGTAGCGGCGATGACCTGACCATCGGGCGACATGCGCTCGACAGCACCGCACAGTCCTTCGCCGCCGGTGATCGGGTCAGTCTGCGCCTCGGTGGGAATACCCGTAGCAGCCACTTCGCTGGCGCAGACGGCGAGCCACTGTCGGGTGCCTGCGCGGTGTTTCGCCTGCATCCCGCCGCGCTTTGGCGGCTGGAGACGCTGATGCAGGCGCGCTATGCCGCACCCGGCAATCCCTTGCTGTTCCCCGTGCCGCGCGCCATGCTGGTGCGCGGTCTGGCCGGCTACCGCACGGCGCAGTGGTTCGAGCCAGATGACGTGCTGCCAGCTGCCAGCGGCCAAATTTCCTTTCATGACCGGCGCGGACAGATCATCGATCCGGTGTTCGTGGCTGGGCTGTTCGCCGATCTGCAAAACTGGCTGCACGGTGTGACAGGCAAGACCTCGACCCAGCCAGTCAGCGCCGCAGGTGGCCTGCAGGGCATCGCCAGCCTGGCCAGCGGCACCCTGGTTCATGTCGTGGATTTGCATGGCAGCATCTTCATGCCTGTCGTGCCAAGCCCCGCCCTGGTTACCCGCAATGCGGCCGATAGCATCACCGGCAACGTGCCTGCCAATGGACTGTTGACGCTGGCCGCCGGCGACGGCATCGACTCTGCGCGCACCGATGACGGTCGCCTGCGCTGGGGCTTCGCCACCAATGGTGTGCTTGCCACGCAACGCCTGGTGCCCCCTGCAATGCCTGCCGCAGCCGTTCCGGCGATCACGCTGGGGCGGCCGTTCTATCGCGTGGCAGTGATCGACACCGACTGGGCGTTGCTGGGTAACCGGACGGCGGCAACGCTGCAGGGCATTCCGGGCGACGACCAGAAGATTCCCGCCGACCTGTTGCCAAAAGTGCGTGACCAGGTGGTCATCGACTATCTGGTGGATGGACCGGATACGCTGGCGCGGAGCGCGGCCGTGCTGGCCCGGCCTCAGCAGCAGATGATCCTGGCAGTCAGTCCGCAGATTGACGGCAGCATGTCCATTCCAGCGACAGCGGGGCCCGCGGCGCACTGGCCACAGTTTCCACCAGTCAACACCAACGCCGGTTTTCCGTCGCCGCTGCTGTCGGTCAAGGACAAACTCACTGCCGACTGGAGCGCCGCGCAGGACGTGGTGGTCACCATCGCTGCCAACCAGGTGCCGGATGGCGCCCACATCCGCATCTATCCGCAACAGTTCGTGACCATCGCTGCAATTGGCAGCCAGCCTTCGTTTTTGCGTGGCAACGGGGCGGCCACCGTGGCGCAGGCGGGCAAGGACAGCGTCATCCTCTTGCCAAATCCGTTTGCGCTGGCGGGTGGCCAGCCCCGCCCGGATCCTGCCCATCTGACCATGGACATCGTGGTGGCGCCGCGTTCGGGCAAGCGAAAACTGTGGGGCGGCGTCAGTGTCACGGTCACGAGCAATGCAGTGGCCGCGCCGCCAGACCTGTTTGGCGGCAGCAATGTGATCGGTGCGATGCTGCCGCAGACCCTGTCGATCGCACCGGTGCCACTGTTCGGCATTTCGACCACCGTGGTGGCCCCTGGTTCGGCACCGGGCAATCTGGTGGCCTTTGTGCGTGCATTGGCGTCTGAGGGCGTGCCCCGGCAGGGTCCCAGGCTGCCCACCATGGCGCGCTTCGATACACTGGTCACAACAGGCACCAACGGCGGTCTGCCCAGCGGCAGCCTGCTATGGGAAGCCGTGCTGAGCGGCGGACGCTGGGCACGAGAAACCCGCTCGGCGCAGCACGCCGCCGGCAACCCGGGCAACCCGGCCGGGCCGGACGTCCACGCCGCCGGCCTGCACGTCACTGGCGGTCTGGCCTATGACCTGGCGCGCCACGCCGTGCGACGCACGCAGCCGATCCTGCCGCTGCCCGGCAGTCCGGGCACGCAGCCTGGCTGGGTGATCGGCATGGGCGGTGACAATTTCAACGAACCCAGCGACAGCACTGCGGCCAATACCGGTTGCGGCGTGCTGCTCGAAACGGTGGCCGCTGTCTGTGAAACCCCTGAACTGAGCCTGCTCACGCCACCAGCGCCGGGTACCACGTTGCAGAGCGTGGTCAACAGCATCGCCAGTTCGCTGGGCGTGATGGCACCCACCGTGACTGCGCACAACGATGTGCGGCTGATCGGCGAAATACGGCGCGAAATCGTGGTGTCCGGCGCCGGCCTGCGCGATGGCCTCTGGGCACTGCGCCGAGCGCTGCGACAGGCGCGTGAACTGATTTACATTGAGTCGCCGCAGTTTGCGCGGACGGCCCGACCGGCGGGCACGCCCGGGCCGCAGGAAGTCGACCTGGTGGCCGACATCGCGAGCAGTCTGACGGCGCACCCACAACTCAAGGTGGTGATCTGCACGCCACGCGAAGCCGACTTCGCGGCCAGCTATCCTGGCTGGTCGCGGCAGCATTACCAGGCACGCACCGAGGCTGTGGCCAACCTGCTGGCAGTGGCACCAGATCGTGTCGTCGCATTCCACCCGGTCGGCTTTCCCGGTCGCACCGCCTTCATCCGCAGTACCAGCGTGATCGTCGATGATGTCTGGGCGCTGGTCGGGGCCATGCATTTCCGGCGCCGTGGCATGAGCTTCGACGGGTCGGTGGCGGTGGCTTCCTTCGACCGGCAACTCGACAACGGGTATTCACGTAATGTGCGTGCGTTCCGTCGGGCGCTGATGGCAGCCAAGCTGGCAGTCGAGGCGCCATTCACCGGCGCGCCTGGCGCGGACTGGATGCGGTTGGGGTCGCCGGAAGGCTGCTTTGAGCTGGTGCGCGACTGGCTGGCCGAGGGTGGACTGGGGCAGATCCAGCCGCTCTGGCCGGGTCCCTCGGACACCACGGTGCTGCCAGCCACTGCGGACATGGCCGACCCCGATGGCTCGAATGGAGGCAACTTCCTGAGCCTGCTGGGCGGCCTGATTACCGAGACTGGCAGCTGAGTCGCAAGCCCCGGAGCGCATACTTAGGCAATGGATCATCTGCCAACACCGTATCGACCAGTACCCGACCAAACGCCCGACCAAGCCAATGACCCGGCTTGTGTCGAGCCGCCCTACGCCCGGGCCACCATCCGTCAGGTCCACGTCACCCTGCGCCCAACCACGTGGATTGGCAAACTGGTCCTCGCGGCAGTGACCATCTGCGCTGTGCTGCTTGTGTTGCTGCTGAGTGCGTTCGCGCTGGCGCTGATCCTGTGTGTTGCAGTAGTGGTGGCGCTGCGCATGATCCTTCGTTTGCGAGCACCGCGTTGATCACCTCCAGCACGGTTGATGCCGGTCGCAAGTCAGCGTGGTTGCGCAGGCTGCCAGCAATCACGCGCCCAGTCAGAAGCGCACGCCGACGGACAGGACTTTGTGTCGCACACGAGTTGCCGGCTCGGGACCTGGTACTGCCAGGGCGATGGCAAGGCATGCTTCTCGCACCTCACTGGATTCCGTGACATCGAAGCACCCCACCAGCAAGTTCGCCAGCATGGGGTCGAGGCCATCAGAAAGTTCCGTGCCGGGAATTTCGCCGTAGCGCTGGAGGAAATCGGCATCATGGAGGCTCAGGGGCTGCTTGTTCTGAAGGGACTGGAGTGCATGGCCACATGCGGGGAGCAGACGCTCGAGCAGGCGTCTAGACACTGTCATTGAGAGGGGTGTGCCTGGCGTCAACCAGAACTGCTGACACGCCAAGGTCTTCCGAGCACGGCCATATTAGGGTTAACTGGATTACCCGCGTTCGCTGCATCAGATTCTCCTTTGCGTCTGTCAATGATGACTGCCCATGCGACGGGCGCGTTGTCGCTCGATCCACGCGAATACGCCCATGCCCACGAGCATGGCCCCGACAAACACCCATGCCTTGATTTCGCCCATTCCAGCCGCCACCAGCCCAGGCCCCGGACAGAAGCCAGCGACACCCCAACCAATGCCGAACAGCACGCTGCCGCCCACAAGCCTGAGATCAATCTCACGCGCAATTGGCAATTTCATGGCTGCCCCCAGGAATGACGCGGTGCGCGTTCGCGCCAGCCGGAAGCCAAACCCGGCGACCGCGATCGCCCCCGCCATGACGAAGGCCAGCGACGGATCCCAGGCGCCACCCAGGTCGAGGAAGCCCAACACTTTGGCCGGATCGGCCATACCGGAGAGGATAAGTCCAAGTCCGAAAATGAGACCTGCCAGCCAGGCAGCGAAGACTGTGATCATGACGCGCTCCTTCAGAGCCCAGCAATGTGGCGGATAAAAAAGACTGTTGAGAACCCGGCGCCCATGAATGTAAGGGTGGCTACGAGGGAGCGTGGTGACAGGCGCGCGAGACCGCATACGCCGTGGCCACTGGTGCAACCGGCGCCATAACGTGTGCCAATACCCACGAGCAATCCGGCAAGGCACAGCGCACTGTAAGAGGCATCAATGCGAAGGACTGGCAACGCGGCAAAGAGCGCATAGGCCAGCGGCGCACCGATCAGGCCGATCAGAAATGCAATCCGCCAGGCCAAGTCGCCACGGGCAGCCGTGAGCAACCCGCCGATGAGCCCACTGATGCCGGCAATCCTCCCGTTGAGCAGGACGAACAGCGTGGCAGACAGGCCAATCAGTGCGCCCCCAGCCAGGGCCGACCAAGGGGTAAAGGTATTCCAGGCAATCATGTTCACGCGTCCTTCGGGCAGTAGAGCCGGTAGAGCACAGCAAGGATCTCGAGCAAGTCCGGATTCGCCACGCTGTAGATGATGTTCTTGCCCTCCCGTCGCGTACTGACCACCCCTTCGTTGCGCAAAACACCCAGTTGTTGTGACAGCGTCGGCTGGCGGATATCCAACTGCGCTTCGAGGTCGCCGACGCACATGGGCCCCTTTGACAATTGGCAAAGCAGCAAAAGACGTTCGGGGTTGGCGAGCAGTTTCAAGGCCGCAACGGCCCGATCACCCGCACTGCGCATAGCTTCGGGATTGACGGTTGCGGAAAAGGCGGTCATGACGCAAGGGCTGGGGACGACATAGGAAAACAATATACCGAAAAACATATTATCTTAACATATATTGTTTGCGTATTCTCGTGGCGGGTTGCAGACGGCATGGCAAGGCCACGGCAATCACTTCACCTTCGGTCAGAACCATGGTGTCCCGGGACGGCGCCGATTTGACCGATGCCAAGCTGGCTGTCGACACGGCTCATTGCAAGGGCCGCCCAACCTGGCGACATCCATCCCACGACAGCAGCAGCTACGGCAACAACGTTGTACAGCGCTGCCCAGCCCAGACTAAAACGTGCCCTGCCCCAGGCATTCGCCAACAGCGTCAGGATGTCGGGAAGCGATCGCAATCCACACGGCACCAGCATCAGGG
>CAITLJ010000035.1 GCA_903893215.1 uncultured Ferrovum sp.
AGTTGCAGGAACTGACCAGCCTGGTCAATCACGCGCCGGACTTCCGGACGCCCCTCCGTGGCGCGCTCAAGACGCTGCCCGGCCTGCAGCGCCGGCTCGACGGTCCTGCGCCAGTGATCGAGCGCCGCAGGTGTACCCGCCAGCGCCAATCGCCAGGTCACGCGGGCACCCGGGCGGACCAGACCGCTGGCGGACAGATCGGCCAGATTGATCAGCACGCGCGGTGCCATGCGAAATCCCGAGAGTCCCCCCTCGGGCTCTTCAGCAATCACGCCGGCCACACTCAGGCTGAGCCGCCCTACCCCGATCGGCTGGCCAGGCTGCAGACCCAGCCGCGCGGCCAGACCGGGCGCCAGATACGCCTGCCCACGTGCCGGCGCGCGCACTGCCGCCCCGGGCTGTCCACCCGCGCCTTCCAGACGCAGCTGTCCGCGCAACGGAAATGCATCATCCACGGCCTTGACCGAGGCCAGCACGCTGTGTTGCGGACCGCGCAGCATGCTGGGAAACAGCGCCATCTGGCTGACCTGCAGATGACGGGTGGCGGCCTCACCCAGCCAGCGCGGTGCGGCGGGCTGGTCGCCAATCAGTGAAAGATCGGCTGCATTCAGGGCAGCTGCACCCTGTTCGAGTGCGCCCTCAACGCGTGACTGCAGAAAACCGACGGCAGTGCTGCCTGCGACGGCCAGCACCAATGCAAACAGGGCCAGGCGTAGCTCTCCGGCACGCCATTCACGCCAGAACATGCGCCAGCCCAGCAGGATGCTGGCGCGCACCGTGCCGCGGGGCCCGCTGTCCATGGCCACAGGCCGGGCGACGTCGCCTGGCAGGGTAGCGACCGCACCGCCAGTCACAAGCGCACCTGTCGGCCGCACCGTGCCGCCAGCACGGCGTCATGCGTGACCAGCACCAGCGTGGTGTGATGACGACGGTTCAACTCGAACAGCAGATCCATGATGTGAGTACCGGTCTGCACATCGAGATTGCCGGTCGGTTCGTCGGCAAACAGGATGCGCGGCTGGGTGACCAGTGCACGCGCCAGCGCAACGCGCTGTTGCTCCCCCCCGGACAGCGTGGACGGGCGGTGGTCCAGTCGGGCGCCAAGCCCCACCTCCTCCAGCGCGGCGCGGGCACGCGACCCGGCGTTGGTGACGCCCTGCAACTCCAGGGGCAGCATCACGTTCTCCAGCGCCGTATAGGCGGGCAAAAGATGAAAGGACTGAAACACGAAGCCGGCGGCGCGGGCACGTATCTGCGCGCGTGCGTCCTCATCGAGGGCACTGATGCACGCACCATCCAGCCAGACCTCGCCACTGGTCGGCACATCCAGCCCGGCCAGCAGGGCCAGCAGGGTGGACTTGCCACTGCCCGACGCGCCCAGGATGGCAAGGGTTTCTCCCGCCGTCACGGTGAGCGCGATATCCTTAAGGATGTTCAGTGCGCCATCACCGGTGCTGAACGATTTGCAGAGGGCGCGCGTCTCCAGCACCACTGGAGACGTGCCAGCGGCTGTCGTGACGGGTGCCGGCGTCTCTGATGTCGGGTTGGTCGGGATGGCGGGCGGGTAAGCGGGAGCAGAGTTCATGAAGGACACAGTCTTCGCAAGAAGTCAGACAGATGGACAACACCAAGGGCTGAAGTTCCGGCCTTGGCCACGTTGCATGCGCGGGGTGATCGGACTGGCGCTCTGGTTGGCCGCAACCGGCCCCCTGAATCCGTCTTTTGCTGCAGGCAACGCGCCAGTGAAACACGTCCTCGTGTTCGGCGACAGTCTGTCCGCCGGCTACGGCATGGCGCGCGAAGACGCCTGGCCCAGCCTGCTTGATCATCACCTGCAGGACCACGCAACCACCCGCGCCTGGAGCGTGGTGAATGCCAGTATCAGTGGCGAAACCACCCATGGCGGCCTGACCCGCCTGCCCGCCACGCTGGCCCGCGAGCACCCGGCAGTGGTGGTGCTGGAACTGGGCGGCAACGATGCATTACGCGGACTGCCGCTCGATCAGGCGCAACAGAACCTCAGCCACATGGTGCAGAAGGCCAAGGCATCAGGCGCCCGCGTCCTGCTGGTCGGGATCGCGCTGCCGCCGAACTTTGGCGAGGACTACACCCGTGATTTCAGTGCCATGTTCGCCGCGGTGGCCAGGCGTGAGCATGTGCCGCTACTGCCCAATCTGGTGGAGTCGCTGGGTTCGGGCCGGCAGGACTTTCAGGCCGACGGCATCCATCCGCAGGGACGGGTGCAGGATCACCTGCTGGGCAGTGTGCTGCAGCGGCTGGAACCCATGTTGAAGTAGCCATCGCCCCCCCGCACGGCCCGGGCAAGCGGCAGCCCTGCGTGTGCAGACCTCAGAGGCGCTGTACCTTGTAGCCCCGCTTGACCAGTTCGTCGATCAGGTTGTCGGGGCCGATCAGGTGCGGTGCGGTCAGCACGGCAAAGTGGATCTTGCCGCTTTTCAGGTAGGTGGCCAGTTTGTCGGCGATCGGCGCATTGCGCACTTCCACCAGGGCATGGCGCACATCGGCACCATGCGGCATGGTGGCGTAACTTTTCAGTTCAAGCTCGGTGTAATAAGCGATGTCACCTGACTTCCAGGCACTGACCTCGTTCTGCAGGGCCTCGGCCCAGTCGCCGCTGGCCGAAAGCTCCACCGCCGACTTCAGCATCTCTTCCTGCAGCGCGATCGGCATGCGGTCGAGCGCGCCCAGTTCCTGCGCCACCCCCTCGATCTCCACCACTGGCTTCTTGTCGGCCTCGGCCTTGGCAAGGAAATAAAACGGAGCGTCGAAGCTGGGATCGAGACCGATCTTGCGCGCTTCCTTGTTCATCAGGCCGAGTGCAAGCGCATAGGGCTTGAGGTGACTGGAGGGCTCGAAGGGCAGGGCCTGCGCTGCGTGAAAGTCGTTCACCTCGTCATACAGCGACTTGCTGATGTGCGCCTCGATGCTGTCGCCTTCCGGGTAAAACATGCCGGCGGTTTCCTTGGCGAAGCGCTTTTCGTCGCTCAGGTCGGACTCGACCGCCAGCACCTGCGAGCGTCCGTAAGCGGCTTCGGCCCAAACAGAGAGCGGATACAGGTCGCCGTTACCCAGGCCCGGTCCGGCAAAGATATACAGGGTGTGGGCAGGATCCTGGTCCCTGACCTCCCACAGGAAGGTTTTCTTCGGGGGACCGTTTTCCTGTGCTGTCACAGTCAGGGGAACGGCCAGCAGGGCTGCGACGGCAGCAAGCCAGATTGCTCGGATCATCAGACACTCCTCAGGTTTTTATGGTTTTGCATGCGTCCATCACGTGCCACGGACTGTGCCGCATGGCCGCCATGCGACGCAAGCAGCTTACCTGTGCTGAGAGGCTGCCGGTGCCGACTGGTTCCCACCGGAGGGATAACGGAACCAGGTCTCGCCATCGCGCACCATGCCGAGATCGGCGCGGGCGCGCTCCTCGATCGCCTCGGTACCTGTGCTGAGGTCATGAACCTCGGCCTCGAGCGCAAGATTATGGCTGCGTTGCTGCTCATTGCGGGCCCGCTGCGCGGCCACCTGCGCCTCGAGCAGGTGGGCGCGATGCAGGCTGCCATGGCCCAGCCAGAGCGGGTATTGCAGGGCCAGCAGGAGCGCAACAAAGGTCAACGGAAGCAGGCGCATGGGCAGCTTGATGGTGAGCGATGACAAGGAAATCATGCGTCAGTCCTGGTGCGTGCGCCAGCCCTGCGGGCTCAGCGTCCGATCTGATAGTAGGCGGCGCGGCCGGGATAGCGCGCCACCGGGCCCAGCGCCTCTTCGATGCGCAGCAGCTGGTTGTATTTGGCCAGACGGTCGGAGCGTGACAGTGAACCGGTCTTGATCTGCATCGCATTGGTGGCCACGGCAATGTCGGCGATCAGGCTATCCTCGGTTTCGCCCGAACGGTGCGAGATCACCGAGGTGTAGCCGGCACGCTTCGCCATCTCGATGGCAGCAAAGGTTTCGGACAAGGTGCCAATCTGGTTGATCTTGATCAGGATCGAATTGCAGATGCCCTGCCTGATGCCCTCGGCCAGGATGCGGGTATTGGTGACGAACACGTCATCGCCCACCAGCTGCACCTTCTTGCCCAGCGCGTCCGTCAGATGCTTCCAGCCCGCCCAGTCCGCTTCCGACATGGCATCCTCGATGGTGATGATCGGATAGCGCGAGACCCAGCCAGCCAGCATATCGGTAATGCCGGCAGAGTCGAGGGTACGGCCTTCGGCGTGCAGTTCGTACCTGCCGTCCTTGTAGAATTCGGATGCAGCGCAATCCAGACCCAGCGCCACATCTTCGCCCGGCCGGTAACCAGCCAGCTCGATCGCTTCCATGATCAGACCCAGAGCCGCCTCGTTGCTGGGCAGCTTGGGCGCGAAGCCGCCCTCGTCGCCCACGGTGGTGGCCATGCCCTTGCTGTCGATCAGCGTCTTCAGCGCATGGAAAATCTCGGCGCCGCAGCGCAGGCCTTCGCGAAAGCTGGGGGCGCCCACCGGCAGAATCATGAATTCCTGGATGTCCAGGCCGTTGTTGGCATGCGCCCCGCCATTGATCACGTTCATCATCGGCACGGGCATGTCGACCGCGCCGGATCCGCCCAGATAACGGTAAAGCGGCAGGTTGGCCTCTTCAGCAGCCGCTTTTGCCACAGCACACGAGACCGCCAGCATGGCATTGGCGCCAAGGCGCGACTTGTTGTCGGTGCCATCCAGCGCAATCATGGTGTGATCCAGGAAGGCCTGTTCAGACACTTCCAACCCGATCAGCGCTTCGCAGATTTCGGTGTTGACGTTGTCCACCGCCTTCAGCACGCCCTTGCCCAGATAGCGCTGCTTGTCGCCATCGCGCAGTTCGATTGCCTCGCGGGTGCCAGTGGAGGCACCGGACGGCACGGCCGCACGACCGCGCGCACCGGATTCGGTGAGCACATCGGCTTCAACGGTAGGATTGCCGCGGGAATCAAGAATTTCGCGGGCATGGATGTCGACAATCGCGCTCATGGGACGGGGGTCTCCTGAAGGTTTTTTTAAAGTTCGAGTTCGGCGAAGCCACGGCCTTTGACGGCCGCATCGATCACCATCAAGGTTTCAAGCAGGGCACGCATGCGTGGCAAGGGCCAGGCATTCGGTCCGTCCGACATGGCTTTGGCGGGATCGGGATGGGTTTCCATGAAGATGCCCGCCACGCCGGCGGCGACCGCCGCCCGGGCCAGCACCGGCACGAATTCGCGCTGACCACCGCTGCTGGTGCCCTGCCCGCCGGGCAACTGCACCGAGTGGGTGGCGTCGAACACCACCGGGCAGCCAGTCTCACGCATGATCGCCAGTGAGCGCATGTCCGACACCAGATTGTTGTAGCCGAAGGAGGCGCCACGTTCGCACACCATGATGCTGTCGCTGCCGCTGGCCTCGCGTGCCTTGTCGACCACGTTCTTCATGTCGCCCGGTGCAAGGAACTGGCCCTTCTTGATGTTCACCGGCTTGCCACAGGAAGCTACGGCGTGAATGAAGTCGGTCTGCCGGCACAGGAAAGCAGGCGTCTGCAGCACGTCGACCACAGCAGCCACCGCCTGTACATGCTCGGCCTCGTGCACGTCGGTCAGCACCGGCACGCCCAGTTCGCTGCGCACATCGGCCAGGATCTGCAGGCCGGCATCCATGCCGGGGCCCCGGAACGACTTGCCCGAACTGCGGTTGGCCTTGTCGTACGAGGACTTGTAGATGAAGGGAATGCCGAGCGCCGTGGTGAGCTCACGCAGCGCACCGGCCGTATCGAAGGCCATCTGACGCGACTCGATCACGCACGGACCGGCAATCAGGAACAGCGGGTGGTCGAGGCCGGCTTCAAAGTGGGCGAGTTTCATGATCAGGCCACCGAGCTCAGCGCCGGGGCCTTGCCGTCGCCGGCGCGCACCCCGGCGCGCTTCAGGGCGGCCTCGATATAGGCCTTGAACAGCGGATGGCCGCCACGCGGGGTGGAGGTGAACTCCGGGTGAAACTGGCTGGCCACAAACCACGGGTGGTCGGGCAGTTCGATCATCTCGCACAGACCATCCTGACGCGACACACCGGCGATGCGAAGCCCCGCCGTCTGCAGGCGATCGTGGTAGTTTGTGTTCACTTCATAGCGGTGGCGATGACGTTCGACAATCTCGTCGGCACCATAGATGCGGCGGGCCAACGAGTCCTGCTCCAAGGTGACCGGCTGCCCACCCAAGCGCATGGTGCCGCCAAGGTCGGAGGCCTCGGAGCGCTGTTCCAGCTGCCCTTCCTGGCTGTGGAACTCGGTGATCAGGGCCACCACCGGGTGACCGGCATGCGCATCAAACTCGGTACTGTGTGCGCCGGCCAGGCCAGCGACGTGGCGGGAATATTCGATCACGGCCAACTGCATGCCGAGGCAGATGCCGAGGTAGGGAATTTTCTGCTCGCGGGCGAACTGGATGGCGGCAATCTTGCCCTCCACACCTCGCTTGCCGAAACCACCCGGCACCAGGATGGCGTCCATGCCGGCCAGCAGCCCCGGGCCCTCGGCCTCGATACGCTCGGAATCGATGTAGTGGATGTTGACCTTGGACCGCGTATGGATGCCGGCGTGAATCAGCGCTTCGGACAAGGATTTGTAGGACTCGGTCAGGTCGACGTATTTGCCGACCAGCGCCACCTGCACTTCATGCAGCGGGTGCTCCAGCGCATCGATCAGGCCGCGCCAGGCGCCCAGATCCGCAGCGCGGGCCAGGATGCCCAGCTTGTGGCAGACGATCTCGTCCAGCATCTGCTCATGCAGCAGGCCTGGAATCTTGTAGATGCTGTCGGTATCGATGGCGGAAATCACCGCCTGCACGCTCACGTTGGTGAACAGCGCGATCTTGCGGCGTTCATCCTCTGGCAGCATGCGGTCGCCACGGCATAGCAGCACATCTGGCTGGATGCCAATTTCGCGCAGTTCCTTGACCGAGTGCTGGGTGGGCTTGGTCTTGATTTCGCCGGCCGAGGGCAGGTAGGGAATCAGCGTGAGATGGATGAAGCAGCTGTGGTCGCGCGGCATTTCGATGCTCATCTGGCGGATGGCCTCGAGGAAGGGCAGCGACTCGATGTCGCCTACCGTACCGCCCACTTCGACGATGGCGATCTGTGCGTCACCGGCGCCCAGGCGGATGCAGTGCTTGATCTCGTCGGTGATGTGCGGGATCACCTGCACCGTGCCGCCCAGATAATCGCCGCGGCGCTCCTTGCGGATCACGGTTTCATAGACCTGCCCGGTGGTGAAGTTGTTGCGCCTGAGCATGCGCGTGCTGATGAAACGCTCGTAGTGCCCAAGATCGAGGTCAGTTTCGGCACCGTCGTCGGTGACAAACACTTCCCCATGCTGGAACGGCGACATGGTGCCTGGGTCGACGTTGATATAGGGGTCGAGCTTAAGCATGGTGACCTTGAGGCCACGCGATTCGAGGATGGCGCCCAGCGAGGCGGACGCGATGCCCTTGCCCAGCGAAGACACCACGCCACCGGTCACAAAAATGAATTTGGTCATGGGAACGGCATCAAAAGGAATGGGCGATTATATCGCAAGTGCAGCCCGGTTCAGGGCGGAACCGGCAGGGGTGCCCCGCCCAGCCTTGCCAGCTTGACCAGAAAGTCATGAATGCCGGCAGGACTCATGCGACGCGCGTCGGCCAGTTCGCCGGCCTTGGTACTGTAGACCTGCTTGCCGCCCGCATCCACAACCACCGCGGCCGGGATGCCGCCAGCGGTCGGATTGTCGAATTCCATCGCCAGCGCCATGTTGTGGTCGAACTCGCCCACATCCACCTTGACCAACTGGAAGCACGTCGCCAGCAGGTCCTGATTTTCGGGCTGCTGCAGCACCTTCCAGAGCACACGACAATCGCTGCACCAGTTGGCACCGAAGATGATCAGGGTGGGCCTGTGCTGATCGGCGCCCTGGGCCAAGGCCAGACGCACCTGGGCACCGGCATCGGCCTTGGTGTCGTAAGGCAGGTCAGCGGCCGCAGACACGTCCGCCAAGGCAGCCACCAGGGCAACGACGAGCAAAAGAAAGAATCGACGCTTGATCAACTGACGCACTCCACAACCTGGTCACATGACCATCCCGTAAGCTTACGGGATGGCGACCGGGCGCTCCATCCATAAACACGCTCGCCGCGACAGCTTCACGGGCAAGCCGCACGGATGCCCGCAGCGACAGGATCAGAAGTTTTTGCGCAGTCCCAGCGACAGGATGTAGCGGGGCGTCAGCTGCACACCGGTCACATTGGTGGCCAACGGCAACTGCAGGTAACCATAGGCGGACACACCACCACCCAGCTGGGCCGACACGCCGGGTGCCACATAGAACAGGTTGCCGCCCGTAAGCGGTGCGCCGGTGTAGTCATAGCTGGCGTTGATGCCGCTGTCGCTGTTGCGGTGCACGTAATTGAATTGCAGCAGTGGCACGATGCGCTGGCCGGGCTCGGCATAGCGGATCCCGGCGTTGGCAATGATGGTACTGCCGGGCGTGTAGCCAAAGTTGTTGCTGACCGTATGCTGCCAGGTGCCCTGCGCAAACCAGCCCACCTTGTTGAACTCGCCGCTGGTGAAGCCACCGAGAATGATCGCTGTGGCGCCCGTGCCGGGCTGCAGGCTGGGGTCGATCGGCTGGCCAGCGCTTGCGCCGGCATTGAAGTTTTCATTGGTCAGGCCGGTCGGCAGCTGCACGCCCACGATCACGCCCGTGCCACCGTCCCCGGACCAACCGGCGTAACGGCCGAGCAGCTTGACGTCGCCCAGGGTGTTGTACTGGTTCATGCTGTAACCGGCGGTGGTGCCATCGCTCAGCGTGGTGTGGTACTTGTCGACAAATGGCACCAACACCGTCACGCCCCAGTCGTCTGCGTTGTAGTTCAGGCTGAGGGTGGTGGTGCGGGTGGCCGTCTGCAGTTCCACCTCGCTACCGATCTGTCCCGGGTTGAGCAGGTTCTGCGCCGTGCTGTGGTCGATCTTGCGGGTGCCGATCTGATACTGGTTCTGATTGATCATGTCGTAGGAGATGCCGGCCGACCAGCCGGACGTCGACCCGGCCTGCGGTCCCAACCAGTCTTTCGACAGCGTGCAACCGCAGGAGGCACAAGCCAAGGCGTGTTGACCGACAGCCAGCAATGCGAACGCCAGGGCACCCTGCTGAAAAGGAACAACAGCACTTTTTTTCTGACCCTGAAGGCCAAGATTTGATTTCACGCGAAACTCCGGCAGGCAAGTGGGTATGAATTCCAGTAACGGAGATTCTAGGCAAACCTGACCGGGCATCCCTGCGGCAAATTGTCGCAGCTGATGGTGCTGCAACAGATTTCCACAAAGGACAGGGGCGTCAGGACGCCAATCACCGGTACACCGGGAAAACGCGGCGAAGTGTCGTGCGGTCCATCAGAACGTGACGTCCAGGCTGAGCCGCAAGGTACGTGGTTCACCGGGATGAACACTGGTACCCGTGGCCACTGCAGGCCCGCCGGGCGACGTGCGATAGTCCTGCTGATAGACAATATCGAAGTACTGCAGGTTGAACAGATTGAGCAGATCCAGGCTCAGCTTCACGTCGGGGTAAAGCACCCGCTGCACGCGCACGTTGGTCACAAGCGATGACGGCGACGTGATGCTGCCGTCCTGCGAAGCCGGATAACTGCCGATATAGCGCTCCTCGATCGCCGCCGACCAGGGCCCGAAATCCTTGGCTGTGGCACGCACCAGCGCCACCTGTGAGACCGCATTCGGGATCAGGTTGCCCGGATTGCCATTGGCGTTCTGGTCGGCATAACGCGCATGCGTCCAGGCCAGATCGGCATCCATCAGCACATGCCGTCCCAGCACCAGATGATTGTTCCACTCCACGCCGTAGCGACGGCTGGCACCATTCGCACTGGTGCTGCCAATGTCCGAGTCGGCGGCGTAGGTGAGTTCCGATGCGCTGTTGAGTACCCAGAGGGCGAGCGAGCTCTGCAGTCCCTCGACCGCCTCGGAGCGGGCACCCAGCTCATACCCGGTAGCACGCACCAGAGCCGGCACGGGCGCGCTGGCCGCGCCCGTGGTCGGGTCGATCCGGTTGATCACGCCGCGCGCGTCATTGCTGTGCATGCCCTGACCGATGTTGGCAAACAACTCGGTGCGCGCCCATGGACCAAAAATCAACGCCAGCTTGGGCAGGAACAGATGTCCGTTGGCACCCCCGGTGTTCTGCGCATACAGCGTGTCGGTCTGCGCCAGGCTGATGGTCTGCACGCGCACGCCGAGCAGCGAGCGCAGCCACGGCGACCAAAGCGTAGTGTTCTGCGCGTAGACACCCACTTCGGATTCCTGCACCTGATCATCACCCACCGTATGGAAGGGCGTGCGCAGCTGGGTATCCAGCAGGCCCACATGGTTGTAGTCGTAGCGCGCCTGCGCGCCTACTTCGGTAGTACTTTCACGACCGAACAGGCGGTGGTTCCAAGCTTGGACGAAACTGGCGCCCAGCGTATTGCGCTGCTCGAACTGCTCGAACTGATCCGTGGGCAACAGGGGATTGGGAGCGAACACGGGTGGATTGCCAACAATCGGCGACAGCGACTCACGGTTCTCGAACAGGGTGAAATTGGAAAACAGTTGCAGGCGCGAATGCTCAACAAAGGCATTCAGCTTGCGATAGCCATCGGCGTCCTGTGTGTGCCACTCGCCCGACAGCAGGACGCGCCCGCTGCGGCCGCCATCGCTGGGATCTACCGCGCCAAAACGCGACAAGGCGCCGGACGTGATCAGTGACAGTGGCACCTGATCGGTCGAGTTCCATTGCGCGTCATACAGCTGCGTTTCGATCGACCAGCCTTGGGCGGCACTGCCATCGCTCAGCTTGAACAGGACATTGGTCTTGTGCAGACCTTCCGCAGACACCCAAGGGCCGTTTTGTGCCAGCACTTCGAGAGCCCCCAGCAGCACAGGGCCACCGGAGCCATCCGTGCCGGTCGACAGGGCACGCAAGGGGGTGGAGGCCGCCACCAGCAGGCGGCGATAACCTTCCTGGCCGAGGGTCAGGTTGAGGAAGTCCTGTGGCAGGCTGTTACGGTATCGGATGTCCACGGCGCCGGCCGCCGAAAAATCGCCTGCCGAAGCAAAGTACGGGCCCTTGAAGTAGTTGATGCGGTCGACCAGTTCGGGAATCAGGAAATTCAGGTCGGAATAACCCTGCCCGTGCGCGTTGGTGGGCATGTTCACCGGAACACCATCGACAAAACTGGCCAGATCGGTGCCATGGTCCAGGTTGTACCCGCGCAGGAAGTACTGGTTGGCCTTACCGTCGCCCGAGTGTTGGGTGACCACGAGACCTGGCACGGTTTCCAACACCTCTCCTGGGCGCAGCAGCGGAATATCCTGCAGCAGCGCCCCGTTCACCGTGCCCTGCGACGCGGCATCGAACGCACCAACCGTGTTGTCGTAATGTCCGGTGGCCTGCACGGGTTCCAGCACGGCCGTGTCCGCCAGCGCCTGCGGCGCGCCCGCGCTGCAGGCCAGCATCAGGGCAATGCTGAGCGCCCGCAGATACGGGGGCGATGCCGGAGCGCGGCGATGTAGCGGTCGAAGCACGCTTGACGACTCCCTGAAGACGTTTAATTTTTTAAGGCGACGCTGAGAGCGCGCAGTGTATGACAAAGTTCATTTTCTTCACACAAAGAACCGGCGGCGCGGCGACGTTCCAGAACGCCACCGCAGGCTTGGCAAGCCTGTCCGGCCACCCGACAGAGAGAAACCAGCCACCCAAGTTGCGGGCTATCATGCGAATCCGACCGCGCACCGTCCCGCCATGCAAAGACTGACCATCTCCATCGACGACCCGCTTGCCGAAGCCTTTGATGACTTCGCCCGGCGCCACGGCTATCTGAATCGGTCGGAAGCCGTGCGCGACCTGATCCGCGATCGCCTCGAAGAGGAACGCATCGAAGCCGCCGGTCCACAGTTCTGCATTGCGGCCGTCAGTTACGTCTATAACCACCATGAACGCGAATTGGCCAGCCGGTTGGCGGCCCTGCAGCATGCCAACCACGATCTGGCGATTTCAACCCTGCATGTGCATCTGGATCATGATGAATGCATGGAAACCCTGATCCTGCGCGGGGCACTTGATCAGGTGCGCCAGTTCGCCAGCAGTCTGGTCGCCGAGCGCGGCGTGCGCCACGGCAAGATCAATCTTGTGCCGCTGGAGCGTGTGGTGGCAGCCCCTGGCAACCATCAGCATGTGCACTACCGCAGCCGGACCTGAACAGCCGCTGCCACTGGCACCTCACGCACGGCCACATTGATGACGAGACGACTCACCGCCGATCTCTGGCGCGACCTGACCTGGGTGGCCGCCACCACCTTGCTGGCAGCCGCCTTATCGGCGCGGTTTGATGTTTCAGAGGCACTGCTGGGCTGGCTGCGCCGGCGCGAAACCCTTCAGGTGGATGAACTGCCCGGCGTACTGCTGGTGCTATGCGTCGGCCTGCTGTGGTTTGCTGCGCGCCGCTATCAGGATGTGCGGCGGGCACTGCAGGCGCACCAGCAGGCCGAGTCCTTGCTGGCGCAGCAACTGGAGCGTAACCGCAACCTCAATGTGCAATTGCTGCAGGTACAGGAAAGCGAGCGACGTGCACTGGCGCGCGAACTGCATGACGAACTGGGCCAGTACCTCGGCACGCTGCGTTTCGACCTGCATGCCCTCGCCGGGCACGACCACGATGGCAATGCACCTGCTGTGCCGGGCGCATCAGACGCGCTGCTCGAGCGTGCCCGCACCACGCTAAACCATCTGCAGGCCACCGTGCGCACCCTGATCGGCCAGCTGCGGCCACCCGCCCTCGATGAGCTGGGGCTGGAAGCCGCACTGGAACAGCTGGTGCATGGCTGGCAGCTGCGCCTGCCGGATACCCGGCTGGAACTGCGCTGTGCAGATCTGCCCGAGGCATTGACCGAAGCGCATGCCATCACCCTGTTCCGGCTGACCCAGGAGGCGCTGACCAACCTTGCCCGCCACGCACGCGCCAGTCAGGCGCGCATCGAGGTGCGCCTGGTGGCCGGCCAGGGACTGCGCTGGATGGTGGAAGACGACGGGGTGGGGTTCGACCCCGCCGCACCACGCAACGGTATGGGCCTGATCAGCATGGCCGAGCGTTGCGACGCCGTGGGCGGTGCCTTGCACTGTGAAAGTCGGCTAGGTCATGGTTGCACCCTGCGCGCCGGCTGGCCTGCATGAAGTCCTGGATCAATGTGCTGCTGGTCGATGACCACGCGGTAGTGCGCGAAGGATACCGCCGCCTGCTGGAACGCTGCATCGACATGCGCGTGGTGGCCGAGGCGGCCAGCATTGACGAGCTGCTGACCCGACTGGCTGACCAGCCGGTGGATGTCGTGGTGATGGACATCGCGCTGCCGGGTAGCAGCGGTATCGACGGCACCAGACGGGTGATCCACCGCCACCCCGGCGTGGGCGTGCTGATATCCAGCATGTACGAAGACGCGGTATTTCCGGCACGCGCGCTCGAAGCCGGTGCGCTGGGTTATGTCACCAAGGCCAGCCCGCCGGACATGCTGCTGGAAGGAATTCGCCGCGTGGCGCTGGGCCAGCGCTATCTTAGCAAGGATGTGGCGCAGGCACTGGCCCAGCGCCAGCAGGCGATGCAACCCGGCGACGCGTTGTCGCCGCGCGAATTCGAGGTCCTGCGCCAGTTGGTGGCGGGGCGCAGCCTGGACCAGATTGCCGGGCAGCTCGCGCTCAGCCAGAAGACGGTGGCGAATTACCAGTCAAGCATCAAACAGAAACTCGGTGCCGACAGTGCAACCCAGCTGCTGCACGCCGCGCGGCACCTGGGACTGACCGGCGGTGACAGCGCGACCTGAACCAGCCGCCTGCGGCGCCGGCAGGAACACCCTGGCGGCCAGCAACAAGGTTGCCGTGCCGTGCTGGCACAACAGCGGGCGGGAGCAGACCAGCCCACAGGCCAGCCAGCAATCAATTTAAGAAAAGTTTAACCGAAACGAAACACCCGGCCACTAAGCTGGAAACGTAGCGTCGGTAACGTCATCGATGGCCCGTTGTCGCGCGCGCCAGTCCCGATGACGCAAATCACCTTTTCACCAAGCCCCCACACTGAGGTCACAAAAATGATCAGCAAGCTGCAACAGCGCGTCCTCGCGCTCACCATGTCCGCCACGTTCTCCGCACTCGCCCTGGCCCACGAAGGTTCCGTGCCGGAAGGCATCCCCGAGCTCGACCACGTGTTCGTGATCATGATGGAAAATCACAACGCGCAGCAGATCATCAACAACCCCGACGCGCCCTTCATCAACCGCATGCTGGCCAGCCGGAGCGTGAGCTACGCCACCAACTATTTCGGGATCGGCCACCCGAGCTCCACCAACTACCTGGAAACCGTCGGCGGCTCAAACTTTGGCGTACGCAGCGACAATGCCCCCGACTTCCACAACCACACCTGCGAAACCAACCTGCGCTCTGGCACGGTCAACGCCGACCTGGCTTTGCCCGCACCGTTGGGCGTAACTGCCAAGAGCGAAGCTGTGTGCCCGATCGCGGGCGTGGGCCAGGACGCCGAGACCCCGGCCATCGACTCGTGGAATGAAGTCACGCCCGGCAGCTTCAATTTTCTGGCCGACATCGATGGTGTGAAGTCGATTCCCGCCGCGCAGGGCATTGATGGCAAGACCATTGCCGACCAACTGGTCGCCAATCAGGGCAGCTGGAAGAGCTACCAGGAAGCGCTGCCACTGGCCGGTGCCGATGGCGTCGTCTACAGCAACGGCACCGTGACCGATGCCACCATCGCCACGCTGCCGAATGTCGCCACCCTGCCGGCAACCCCGGGCAGCTATGTGAAGGCCTATGCGGCCAAGCACAACCCGTTTGTGTACTTCAAGTCGGTGCAGGACGCCAGCAAGCCGGGGCTGAGCCTGGCCAACACGGTGGCCTTCGACGGCCCCAACGGTCTTTACGCTGACCTCGCCACCGGCAATGTGCCGACGTACTCGTTCATCGCCCCCTCCCAGTGCAACGACATGCACGGCCGCGGTAATGGCGATTCGTTCTGCGCGTTCGACCCCGTCTCGACCGGCACTCAGGTCGGCCTAAATCCCGGGCTGATCGCCCAGGGCGATGTCACCGTGCAGAAGATCGTGCAGAGCATCAAGGCATCGCCCTCCTGGCGTGAAGGTCGTAATGCCATCGTCGTGATGTGGGACGAAAACGACTACAGCGGCGTAGCCGCGCTGGACAAGAACGGCCTCTACCCCACCAAGACGCCCTTCAACAACAACGTGCTGGTAATGGTCGAGACCAACTACCGCACCAGCCCGCGCGTGATCAGCAACACCTACTACAATCACTTCTCGCTGCTGAAGTCGATCGAAGGTGGTCTGGGCCTGCCTTGCCTGAACCATGCGTGCGACAAAGACGTGACCACCATGTCCGAGTTCTTCGCAAAGTAAGTCTGGGCGGGGCAGCAAACCGCCCCTCGTGATCACACGGCCTGCCCTTCACGGGACAGGCCGTGTCCGTTTGGAGCCACCGGCGGATGGTTTCGGGCAGCGGTCGCGGAACGCGCCGAAGTCGGTGCAGAAGCCCCTCGCAACGCCATCCCAAGCGCGGGGGTCAGCAACCGGGTTTTGGTTCCGCCTTCATGGCCAGCACACGCGCTGTCGGGAGTTGATTTTGCCGAGCCAGCTGCCGCAACAGGGCAGAATGATCAAGGCCACCATCGCCATGCGTAGCGGCAGCGGCAAACATCCCGGCAAGCAGGCCAGTGATCGGCAAGGTCAGACCGGCGGCTTCTGCGGCTGCGAGCGCCGTTTGCAAATCCTTCACCTGGGTATGGACGGCTCCGCCGGGCACGAAGGCCTCGTCCAGCATGCGCGCGCCGTGCAGTTCCAGGATGCGGCTCTCGGCGAAGCCGCCACGGATCGCATCGCGCACGGCACGCGGGTCAGCACCGCCTTGCGCCGCCAGCAACAGCGCTTCGGCGACTGCGCCGATGGTGATGCCAACAATCACCTGATTTGCCAGCTTCGCGAGCTGGCCGGCACCCGCCGGCCCGACCGGGGTGACCCGGCCCAGCACAGCCAGCACCGGCTGAAGGCGGGTGAGCACCTCGACCGAGCCCCCCGCCATGATCGCCAGGGTGCCTGCCTGCGCACCTACTACGCCACCGGATACGGGCGCATCGATCGCCTCGGCTCCGGCCGCAGCCAGCCATTGCGCATGCTCGCGTGCCATCTGCGGCGGAATCGAACTCATGTCGACCAGCACACTGCCGGGAGACAACAGGGTGGCCGGCGGGTTGTGGGTGTCCGGGTTGTCGGTGTCCGGGTTGTCGGTGTCCAGGTTGTGGGTAGCCGGGTCGGCAAGATCAGCCCCGCCCCCCGCGTCAGTACTGGAACCTGCAGCTGCGCCAGTGCCACACCGGGCTGGAAACAGCACGGCGCGCACGGCCGGCCCATCGCTGAGCATGGTGATGACCACATCGGCCTCGTGCACCGCCTCCGCCACCGAAGCGGCTACGGTGAGCAACCGCCGCGCACCCGGTGTCAGGCGCTCGCGCAACTGCATGCCGGCCTGCGGCGAACGATTCCATGCCTGCACCGGAAAACCCGCCGCCAGCAGCCTTGCGGCCATTGGCAAGCCCATCCGCCCCAGTCCCAGAAAAGCGATCCGTACAGTCAATCGTGTATCCTCAAGTGTCACTTTTTGCATGCTCCGGTGCCCGCCGCCGCAGTCTCAGGCCATGTCTTCACTCGAAACCCTACGCCAGCAGATCGACCAGCACTGTGCCGCGCTGGAACCCCAACTGATCGCGTGGCGGCGCGACTTCCACGCCCATCCGGAACTGTCCAACCGCGAGTTTCGCACAGCCGCCGTGGTGGCTGCGCACCTGCGCTCCCTCGGCATGGATGTGCAAGAGCAGGTGGCCCACACCGGCGTGGTTGGCATCCTGCAAGGTGGCCTGCCAGGCACTGTGGTGGCCCTGCGTGCCGACATGGATGCATTGCCAGTGGCTGAGGAAGTCGACCTGCCCTTCGCTTCACAGGCGCGAGCCGAATACAACGGCGCCGAAGTCGGCGTGATGCACGCGTGCGGACACGACGCGCACACCGCTATCCTGATGGCGGTAGCCAGCGCCCTGGTGACCGTGCGCGCGCAATTGCGTGGCACGGTGAAATTCATCTTCCAGCCGGCAGAAGAGCAGGCACCGAAGGGTGAGGAAGGTGGCGCCCAATTGATGATCGAACAAGGCGTGCTGGACAACCCGGCACCGGAGGCGATCTTCGGCCTGCACGTGATTGCCGGCATGCCGGTGGGTCATATCGGCTACCGGGCTGGTCCCACCATGGCCAGCTCTGACCAGCTGCACATCACGGTGGACGGGTGCCAGTGCCACGGTGCCATGCCGTGGATGGGTACCGACCCGATCGTGGTGGCTTCGCAGGTGGTGATGGGACTGCAGACCATTGCCAGCCGGCAGGTGGACGTCACCCATGAGCCCAGCATCATCACCATCGGCGCGATTCATGGCGGCGTACGCGACAACATCATCCCGGACCGGGTCGAACTGCTCGGCACCATCCGCACCTTTGATGAGAACATGCGCAGCGACATCGCCGCGCGTGTACAGCGCACCGCCGACCACATCGCCCAGGCCTCGGGCGCCACAGCGCGGGTGGAGGTTGAGCGTGGTTACGACGTGACGATCAACCACCCGGCCCTGACCGAGGCGATGGTGCCCACGCTGGAGCGCGTGGCCGGCCGCGCACAGGTGTTCATCAGTCCCAAACTCACCGGTGCCGAAGACTTTTCGCGCTATCAGCAACGCATTCCGGGGCTGTTCGTCTTTCTGGGCATCACCGATCCAGCCACACCACCGGGCATGGTGGCCTCCAATCACTCGCCACGCTTCCGCATCGAGGAAGAGGGCCTGCTGCTCGGCGTCCGGGCGCTGGCCCATCTGGCGGTGGACTACCTGCACGAGACACCGTCGCTTTAGCCGCCGCCCGCCAACTGCCAGGTGCCAGGTGCCAAGTGCCGGCAAAAACATCGGCGGGTGTAAGGGGCCTGTGCCCGCCGACCCCGCCGATCAGCACGGCGCTTTCGCAGGCGCCGTCCCGATTGGTCAATCCGTCAGACCGCTGCCGCATGTCACCGCGCTTTGGCCAACGCCAGCCAGGTCGACAGCACCGAGTCCGGGTTGAGCGACATCGCCTCGATGCCCTCCTCCATCAGCCACTGCGCCAGATCGGGATGGTCCGACGGGCCCTGACCGCAGATGCCCACGTACTTGCCGGCCTTGCGACAGGCCGAAATGGCCAGGTGCAGCATGGCCTTGACCGCCGGGTCGCGCTCGTCGAAGGCATCGGCCACCAGACCGGAGTCGCGGTCTACCGCCAGCGTAAGCTGGGTCAGGTCATTCGAGCCAATCGAGAAGCCATCGAAATATTCGAGGAAGCGATCTGCCAGGATGGCGTTGGAGGGGACTTCGCACATCATGATCACACGCAGGCCGTTCTCGCCGCGCTTCAGACCGAACTGGCCCAGCAGCGCGATCGCCTGTTCGGCCTGTGACAAGGTGCGCACGAAGGGCACCATGATCTCGACATTGGTGAAGCCCATCACGTCACGCACGGTCTTCAGCGCGCGGCATTCCATTTCGAAGCAGTCCTGAAAGCTCGGTGCGATATAACGTGAGGCACCGCGGAAACCCAGCATCGGATTTTCTTCGTGCGGCTCATATTGCGGCCCACCGAGCAGCAGGTTGTACTCGTTCGACTTGAAATCCGACAGGCGCACGATCACTTTGCGCGGCCAGAAGGCACAGGCCAGGGTGGAAATACCCTCGGTCAGCTTGCGCTCATAGAAGTCACGCGGGTTGGCATAGCCACGTGAACGATGCTCCACCTGCACTTTCAGGTCGGCGGGCAGGTGCGGATAGTCGAGCACGGCACGCGGGTGGGTGCCGATCATCGCGCTGATGATGAATTCGAGACGGGCCAGACCCACGCCTTCATTGGGAATGCGCTGGAAGCCATAGGCCAGCTGCGGGTTGCCCACGTTCATCGACAGCTTGACCGGAATTTCCGGCATGCGATCGAGGGCCACCTGAATCCGTTCGAACTTTAGCAGGCCTTCGTAGACATGACCTTCTTCGCCTTCGGCGCACGACACGGTGACCAGTTGCCCCGCCTGCAGCACTTCGGTGGCATTTTCGCAGCCAACCACAGCCGGAATGCCCAGTTCGCGCGCAATGATGGCCGCATGGCAGGTACGACCACCGCGATTGGTGACAATGGCCGAGGCCTTTTTCATGACCGGCTCCCAGTTGGGGTCGGTCATGTCGGTGACCAGCACGTCACCGTCCTGTACCTGATTCATGTCGGCCGTACTCATGATGATCTTGACCGGCCCCTGACCGATACGCGCGCCAATCGCGCGCCCGGTCACCAGCACCTTGCTGGTGCCTTCCAGCAGGTAGCGGTCCAGTGTTTCGGCGCTCTTGCGCGAGGCAACAGTTTCCGGCCGGGCCTGCAGCACATAGACCTTGCCATCGCGCCCATCCAGCCCCCACTCGACATCCATCGGACGGCCGTAGTGTTGTTCGATCAGCACCGCGTAACGCGCCAGTTCCTCGGCCTGCGCGTCGCTCAGGCAGAAGCGGTCGCGCTCCACCTGGTCGACGTCTACGGTTTCGGTCGAACGGCCAGCCGTGGCGCTGTTGCCATAGATCATCTTGGTGGCTTTCGAACCCAACGTGCGGCTCAGTACCGCAGGACGGCCAGCAGCCAACGCCACCTTCGACACATAATATTCATCCGGATTGACCGAGCCCTGCACCACGCTCTCCCCCAGACCATAGGCGGCAGTGATGAACACGGCGCCGTCAAAACCTGACTCGGTGTCGAGGGTGAACAGCACGCCGCTGGTCCCCAGGTCCGAACGCACCATGCGCTGGATACCCGCCGACAAGGCCACGTCCATGTGCGCGTAGCCCTGATGGACGCGGTAGGAAATGGCACGGTCGTTGTAAAGCGAGGCGAATACATGGCGGATCGCCTCGATCACGGCGGCCAGGCCCGAGATATTGAGGAAGGTTTCCTGCTGGCCGGCGAAGGAGGCGTCGGGCAGGTCTTCCGCCGTGGCAGAGGAGCGCACCGCAACGTTGGCTACCCCACCGGACTCGGCTTCCAGTGCCGAGTAGGCGATTTCAATATCGGCCTGCAGCGCTGCAGGAAGGGGCTCGGAAAGAATCCAGCCACGGATACGACCACCAGCTTCCGCCAGCGCGTCCACATCGCTGGCATCCAGCCTGGCCAGCTCCGCTTCGATGCGCGCCTTCAACCCCGTCTGTTCCAGAAAATCGCGATAAGCCAGTGCCGTGGTTGCGAAACCGCCAGGTACCCGGACGCCCATGCCGGAGAGCTGGCTGATCAATTCGCCAAGGGATGCGTTCTTGCCACCGACGCGATCCACGTCGTGCATTCGCAGGTCCTGCAGCCACAGGATGTATTCTGGCTTCATTTGGCCCTCCCCGGCCTGTCTAGAGCACTGCATGATACGGGGTTGCGCTGCAACGCACAAAGTATGTAACCAGGATGTAATTGCGATGAAAAGAACCGTGTTCTTCGTCTCTGACCGCACCGGCATCACCGCCGAGATGCTTGGCCAGAGCCTGCTCAGCCAGTTTGACGACCTGCGGATGGACCGGCAGTCGATGCCCTTCGTGGATTCTGCCGAAAAAGCCGCGGCCGCCGTGGCCATCATCAACATGTCCGCAGTCGCCGAAGGGCAACGTCCCCTGGTCTTCAGCACCGTGGTCGCCGATGAAGCCCGCTCGGTGCTGCATGGCGCGAACGCGCTGGTGCTGGATTTTTTCGAGGTGTTCATCAGCCCGCTGGAGCATGAGCTTGGCCTCAAGTCATCGCATACGGCGGGCCGTTCCCACGGCATGCAGCGTGCCGAGGATTACAACCGACGGATCGAGGCGGTGAACTACGCGCTGGCGCACGATGACGGGCAGACCGAACGTGGCCTGGAAACCGCGGATGTGATCCTGGTTGGCGTCTCACGCAGCGGCAAGACCCCCACCAGCCTGTATCTGGCACTGCAGTGCGGCATCCGCTGTGCCAACTATCCGCTCATCCCGGAAGACCTCGAGGCCATGCGCCTGCCAGCGCGTCTGCAGCGTTTCCGCGACAAGCTGTGGGGACTCACCATTCGTCCCGATCGTCTGGCGCAGATCCGTCAGGAACGACGGCCCGACAGCACCTATGCCGCCGTGGAGAATTGCCGCAAGGAGGTGCAGGCTGCCGAACGCCTGATGCAGAGCCATGGGATCACCTTCTTCAACTCGACCAACCGGTCGATCGAGGAACTGGCCACGGTGATCCTGCAGGGGGCACGCCTGGAACGCCGCCTGTTCTGAGCACCACGCAAGGCCCTGCGCCAGACCGGTCTGGCCGATCTCAACCGCGCTGACGCGACCACTCGAACATCAGCAGCGCACCAGCCACCCCGGCATTGAGCGATTCGCAGCCTGGTGCCAGGGGGATCGCGACCGAGTCCAGGCAGGCGGCGCGCAAGCTGGCTGACAAACCCGCCCCCTCATTGCCGATGGCCACACCGCCAGCATGCGCAAGGGGGGCCTGCCACAAGGTGTGACTGCCGTCCGCTGCCGCAGCCCAGACCCGGCCATGACGGCCTGCCAACGCCGGCAGATCGCAGTCCTCGAACAGGGTGAGTGCGAAGTGCGCGCCCATCCCGGCACGCAGCACGCGCGGTGCCCAGGCTTCGGTACACCCCGGTGACAGCGCCACACTGCGCAGCCCGGCACCATGCGCAGCGCGCAACAAGGTGCCCAGATTGCCGGGATCCTGAATGTCCTCAAGAAGAAGCACGAACGCCTCTGCGCCAATGGCGTCCGCCTGCATGACGGGCGGCAGCGGCAGCAGGCTCAGCACCCCGGAAGGATGGGCCGTTGGTGCAAGCTGGCTGAACAGCGTGGCGGGCACTTCAAACCATTCAGTGCCACTTGCATGACTGCGCTCCACAGCGCGGAGCACTTCGTCGCGCGCCAGCGCAGCGGCCGTCAGCAGACCCCATTCAGGGGCCTGCCCCGCCTGCAGCAGGCTGTCGAGCAGATGCACGCCATCCAGCACCGTAAAGCCGGCCTTGCGGCATGCCCGCGGCGTGCCCACCAGGCGTGCCAGCAAACGCAGACGCGGATTTTCCCGCGAAGTGAGCTGCGCAAAGCCGGCGTTCATGAAACCTCGTCCGCGCGGGGCCGGATCGGCACTGCGGCCGTGTGCTGGGCGACCGCAGAGGTCACGACTTTCATGCCAAGTACCGCCCGTACAGGTGCGAAGCTGCGCCTGTGTTCGGGACAGGGCCCCAAGCGGGCCAACACAGCGCGATGCGCCGCCGTAGGATAGCCCTTGTGGCGGTCAAAACCATAGGCCGGGTGGGCGGCATGCAGTGCGACCAGCACCGCGTCCCGTGCAGTCTTGGCCAGGATCGAAGCCGCCGAGATTGCGGCGACGTGCACGTCGCCTTGCACGATGCATTGCACCGGCAAACCGAACGCCGGTGCGCGGTTGCCGTCCACCAGCACCCCTGCAGGTCGCACCTGCAGCCCCTCCACCGCACGTTGCATGGCCAGCCACGTGGCCTGCAGGATGTTGTGCTGATCAATCTCGGTTGCACTCGCCTGGGCGATGGACCACGCCAGGGCATGGGTGCGGATCTGCACAGCCAGAAAATCGCGCCGCGCCTCGCTCAGTTGCTTTGAATCCGCAAGACCCTCGATCGGGTGTTGCGGATCCAGAATCACGGCGGCGGCGAAGACCGGACCTGCCAGCGGACCGCGTCCGGCCTCGTCCACGCCACAGCACAAGCCCGGCAATGACACGGTAGGTGGCAGCCGCTGCAGCCGCTTCATACCGCCGGTCTCCTCATGTCGGGCAAGGGAAGACCGGATCACACCCGTGTTGCGCCCCCATCAGGCGCCCACCTGCGCCGCAGGTTCCAGCCACGGCGCCAGAGCCTTCTGGATCGCCGCCGCCGTGTCTGTGCGCAAGGCCTGATGCAGTTCACGAAAACGTTGCTCAAGGTCTTCGCGCAGGGCTGCATTGCCGAGCAGGTTGCCCATGGCGCGTTCCAGATTGGCGATGGTAGCCTCCTCCTGCAGCAATTCAGGCACCAGCCAGTGACCCGCCAGGATGTTGGGCAGGCTGACATAGGGCAGCTGCTTGCGCCGGCGCACCATACGCGCCGTAAGCGCCGACAGGCGGTACGTCACTACCATCGGGCAGCCACACAACGCCGCCTCCAGGGTGGCAGTGCCAGAGGCCACCAGTGTGGCGTCTGCCGCAGTGAGCGCATCGGAAGCATGACCATGCATCAGCGTGATCGGCAGGTCGCTGGCGTTTGCCTTCCAGATTGCGGCATCAAAGCGCTGGTAGGTTTCCCGGGTGGGCAATGGCACCAGAAAACGGATCCGCGGAAAACGCAGATGCAGGCGTCGCGCCGTCTCGACAAACAGGTCAGCGTGATAATTCAGCTCGGAGATCCGGCTACCCGGCAAGAGGGCAACCACCAGGCTGTCGGCCGGCAGACGCAGGCCCTCACGTGCCTGCAACCGCAAGGGCGGGTCGGGCAATTCATTGGCCATCGGGTGGCCGATATAGGTGGTCGGGATACCGGCGCGGCCAAACAGGACGGGTTCAAACGGAAAGATCGCCAGCACCGCGTTCACCGCCGCCCGGATCCTGGGCAGCCGGCCTGCGCGCCAGGCCCAGACAGTCGGCGCCACGCACTGTACGGCCGGCACGCCTGCCTTCTTCAGGCGGGACTCCAGCCCGAGATTGAAGTCAGGAGCGTCCACACCAATGAACAGGGTTGGCGGCCGCGCAATGAAATGCGCCGCCAGCGCCGCACGGATGCGCAGCAGCTTTGGCAGATGGCGCAGCACTTCAACATAGCCGCGGACGGACAGCGCGCTCATCGGATACAGGGTGCGCGCGCCGGCCGCCTGCATGCGCGGACCGGCAATCCCTTCAAACTCGGCGTTCGGCCAGCGCGCCCGGATTGCCTGAATCACCTCGGCGCCCAGGTAGTCACCGGAGGCTTCGCCGGCCACGATACCGATTCGCACCCTGCAACCTGTCAGCGCAGAATGCCGCGCGTGCTGCCGGCAAGGAACTGTGCGGTGATCTGTAGTTCCGGCACCTGGCGTGCCAGCTCGGTGATCTGCTGTTGCGCCTCGTCAAAGGACAGACCCTGACGATACAGCAGCCGGTAAGCCTGCTTGATCCCGGAGATTGCTTCCGGGGTGAAGCCGCGCCGTTTGAGTCCCTCGCTGTTGACACCACGCGGCGCTGCGGGATTGCCGGCCACCAAAATGTGCGGCGGGATGTCCTGCGTGATCACCGCAGCAATGCCGCAGAAACTGTGGGCGCCAATCTGCACGAACTGATGCACGCCCACAAAGCCGCCCAGGGTCACCCAGTCCCCCACGTGCACGTGCCCTGCCAGGGTGGCATGATTGGCCAGCACGGTGTGGCTGCCCACTTCGCAGTCATGGGCCAGATGCACGTAGGCCATCACCCAGTTGTCATCGCCCAGCCGGGTAACGCCCGTGTCTTCTGCTGTGCCGCGGTTCATCGTGCAGAATTCACGGATCAGGTTGCGGTCGCCGATTTCGAGCCGGGTTGGCTGATCGCGGTACTTCTTGTCCTGCGGCGCCTCGCCCAGCGAACAATGCGAATGGATCACATTGTCGCGCCCGATGCGCGTGTGGCCCGTAATGCGGGTGTAGGCACCAACGGTGGTGCCGGCACCAATTTCCACGTCGCCATCGATGATGGCATATGCGCCCACCGCGACATCATCGGCAAGCCGGGCGCGCGGGTCGATCAGCGCGGTGGGATGACGATGCGGGTCGCTCACAAGGATTTTTCCGTACACAGGAGTTCGGCCTGCGCCACCACCACGCCGTCCACCCGCGCCTTGGCGCCAAATTTCCAGATGCCATGCACGCAACGGATCAGCTCGGATTCAAGGATCAGCTGGTCGCCCGGAAACACCGGCTTCTTGAAGCGCGCCTTGTCGATGCCGACAAAATAGACCACGGTGCCTTCCGCCGGTTTTTCTCCTGCCGTGCGAAACGAAAGGATGGCCGAAGCCTGTGCCAGTGCCTCGATGATCAGCACGCCGGGCATGACCGGATGGTGCGGAAAATGTCCGTTGAAAAACTCTTCATTGGCGGTCACGTTCTTCAATGCGCGGATGCTTTTTCCGGGTACCACGTCCAGCACCCGATCCACCAGCAGGAAAGGGTAGCGATGCGGCAGATATTCAAGAATTTCGTTCAGATCCATGCCACTCACGATGTGCCGTCCTTTTTTGTAATGGTTGCGTGGCCGGGCTGTCCAGCCGCCTGGTGGGTGCCATCGCCCGCCTCCTCAAGCGTTCGCTGACGCTGCTGGCTGCGCAGGGACTTGCTCAGTTCCGGCAGCGAGCGCAGTGCCGCCAGCGTATTCATCCAGGTGCGATGGGGTTGACTCGGTATGGACGAGGTGTACACCCCCGGCTCGGTCACTGACTTGGTGATCAGCGAAAATCCCGAGATGGTGGCGCCGTCGCAAATATCGACATGACCGACAATGCCCACGCCACCGCCAATCCGGCAGCCACGGCCCACCTGGGTGCTCCCCGAAATGCCGGTGCAGCCGGCAATCACGGTATGCGCCCCGATGCGGACGTTGTGTCCGATCTGGATCAGGTTATCGAGCTTGGCGCCCTGCTCGATCACGGTGTCGTCGAGCGCACCGCGATCCACGGTGGTATTGGCGCCAATTTCCACGTGGTCTGCGATCACAACCCGGCCGATCTGCGGAATCTTGATCCACTCACTGCCTGACCAGGCCATGCCAAAACCATCGGCGCCAATCACCGCACCGGAATGCAGGATGCAGTGCGCGCCGATCACGCAGTCGTGATACACGGTGACTCGCGCATGCAGTCGGGTATGCGCACCGATCTGTACGCCGTCACCAAGGATCACACCGGCTTCCAGCACCACGCCTTCGCCAAGCGTCACATTGGCACCCAGCACCACCTGCGGGCCAAGACTGACACCGGCCCCCAGTTGCGCCTGCGCACCGATCACGGCTGACGGATGCACTCCCGCCGGGGCAGTGGCAACCGGATGCAGCAACTGGGCCACCCGGGCATAACAGGCATAGGGGTTAGCAATCACCAGCCGCGGATGGAGGGTGCCGGTGCGGTCTGCGGGCGCGACGATCACTGCGCCGGCCGCGCTGACCGCCAACTGGGGGCGATATTTCGGGTTGGCCAGAAAAGAAATCTGCTGCGGTCCGGCCCGTTCGAGCGTGGCCACACCACCGATCAGCGTGTCGGGGTCGCCGATCAGTTCGGCCGATACCGCTGCTGCGAGATCACCAAGTCGCCACATGCGCAATGCCGGGCTTATTTGTCGGCCAGGGCCTTGATGACGCGCTCGGTGATGTCGATCTTCGAGCCGGCATAAATGGCGTCCTGCAGGATCAGGTCGTAGTTTTCCTTTTCGGCAAATTCCTTGATCACCTTGTTTGCGCGTTCCTGCACAGCGGCCAGCTCCTCGTTACGGCGGGTGTTCAGGTCTTCGCGAAATTCGCGCTGCAGGCGCTGGAAATCCCGGTTCATGGCGGCCAGGTCGCGCTCCTTGCGGGAACGGTCACTCTCGGTCATGGTTGCGCCGTCCTTGGCGAGCTGGTTTTGCAGGTCGGCGGTGTTCTTCGCCAGTTTCTGCAGGCTGGCATCGCGATCGGCAAATTCCTTTTCCAGCTTGCGCTGGGCCTTCAGTGCTGGCGCCGCCTCGCGGAAAATACGTTCGGTCTGCACAAAACCGATCTTCAGGTCGGCCGCCTGCGCCAGCGAAGTGGCGGTCAGGGCGGCGGCAAGCAACAGGATGCGACAGGTTTTCAAGACGGGATCTCCGGACAGGATTTAAGGGGACTCAGCTCAGAAGGTCTGGCCCAAGGTGAACTGGAGGCGTTCGATGTCATCGAGCGGCTGCTTGCGGATCGGTACGGCATAGCTCAACTTGAGCGGCCCTACCGGTGAATACCAGGTCAGCGCGGTACCAGCGGAATAGCGCAGGGTGGCCGTGCTCAGCGTTTCGCCCGGGCCGTAGACATTGCCGGCATCAGCGAACAATGACAGACGCAGGCTCTTGTCGGTCTTGCTGCCCGGGAAGGGGAACAGCAGTTCCGCGCTACCCACTGCCAGCCGGTTGCCACCGACCGCGATCGCATTATTGTTGGGGTCTTTCGGGCCCAGGGTGTTTGTGGTGTAGCCACGCACCGACCCGACACCGCCGCCAAAGAAGTTCTTGAAAAACGGCAAGGGCTGATCGCCCAGGCCATTGGCAAAGCCGTATTCGCCGTTCAGCGACAGGCTTACCCGTGGAAGATACACGGCTGACAACGGCACCAGGTACTGGGCATGGATGTCCCCCCGGTAGTAGTGCAGGTCGCCGCCGGGCAGCCCGACTTCCATGTTGTATTGCTGCAGCAGACCCGAAGTTGGGAACAGCACGCTGTCGCGGCTGTCGCGTGAGAAGCTGACAGTGCCCTTGATGGTGTTGGTCGTGCTGCCGAAGCGGTTGACGAAGTCTAGGTAGCGCAGGGCGCTGGTGGTGAACACGCCCAGCTTGGTGTGTTCGGCCCCCAGACCCGCGCCCACGGCGTCGACTTCTGACAGCGGCACCGAGAAATTCATGTCCCCGCCGATCGACTCGCTGGCGTAAGGCGCCACACCAGTGAGGGTGGAGGTGTCCACCTTGCGGTCATAAATCGAAAATCCCCGACCGATGCCTTCCTCGGTGTAATACGGGTTGTAATAGGACACCGAGATGGTGCGGGACAGCGTGCCGGTATTGAGCGCAACGGTCAGCGAGTTGCCGGTGCCGAAGATGTTGTTCTGGCTGACGCTGGTCGACAGGATCAGCTTTTCTGAGGTGGAATAGCCGGCGCCCAACTGGATGCTGCCGGTCGAACGCTCGGTCACCGTGAAATTGACGTCGACCTGATCGGTGGTACCCGGCACGGCCGGCGTTTCGACGTTGATTTCCGAGAAAAAGCCGAGCCGCTCCAGACGCACCTTGGAGCGGTTGACCTTTTCGGTGGAGTACCAGGCCCCCTCTAGCTGGCGGATTTCACGACGGATCACCTCATCCCGCGTCTTGGCGTTGCCAGTAATGTTGATGCGCCGCACATACACACGACGGCCAGGATCGACGGTGAAGGTGAAGGCGGCAGCGCCCTTGGTGCGGTCAAGAACGGGCTCGGCATTGATGTTGGCGAACGAGTAACCGTCGTTGGCCAGGCGATCGGTGATGCGCTTGGTAGTCTCGGTGACGCGCTCACGCGAGAACGGCTCGCCGGTCTTGAGTGTGACCAGCTTGCGCAGATCCTCTTCGGGTACCGGAAAGCTGCCGGCCAGGGTGACATCCGACACCGTATAACGCTGCCCTTCGGTCACGTTGACGGTAATGAAGATCGATTCGCGGTCCGGCGTGATCGACACCTGGGTGGAGTCGATCGAAAACTCCAGGAAGCCGCGGTTCTGGTAATAGGAACGCACGGTTTCGAGATCGCTCGACAGCTTCTGCTTGGAATACTGATCGTTCTTGTTGTACCAGGTGAGCCAGCCCGGGGTGCTCAGCACCATCAGGTCAAGCAGATCGCTTTCCTTGAAGGCTTCGGCGCCGTTGAAATGGATTTCCTGGATGCGCGCCACTTCGCCTTCATCGATGTCGAAAGTCAGGGCCACACGATTGCGCTCCAGCGGCTTCACCGTGGTGGTGATCTGCGCCGCATAACGGCCGCGCCCCAGATACTGACGCTTAAGCTCCTTTTCGGCACGATCGATCAGCGACTTGTCGTAAATGCGCGATTCGGCGATCCCCACTGTCTTGAGCGCGTCCTTCAGCGAGTCCTTGGTGATGTCCTTGGCACCGTTGATGTCGATAGTGAAGATGGCGGGGCGCTCGGTCACGCTGACCACCAGCACATCGCCTTCCACCGACACCTTGACATCAGAAAAGAACCCGGTCGCGAACAGGGCGCGGATGGCATCCGCAGCGCGGTCGTCGTCCACCTTGTCGCCCACCTTGACCGGCAGGTAATTGAATACCGTGCCGGCTTCGGTGCGCTGGATACCCTCGATGCGGATGTCCTTGACGGTTACAGGTTCCGCACCCCAGGCCGCTCCGGCCACCAGAGCAAGGGATACGGCCAGAGCGCGAAGATGCATAGAGTGGAATTAACCGGAGAAGAAGCGATTGAAATCGTTATAGAAGGCCAGCAGCATCAGCATCGCCAACATGAACGCGCCGACCTGCATGCCTGCCATCATCAGGCGTTCGGGTAGAGGACGCCCCGTGACCAACTCAAAACTATAATACAAAAGGTGACCTCCATCCAGCACGGGCACCGGCAGCAGGTTCAGCACGCCCAGGCTAACACTGATCACCCCCAGGAATCCGAGGAACGGAACCAGTCCCATGCGCACGGTCTCGCCGGCCGCGGAAGCGATCTGCAACGGCCCGCCCACCCCCTTTGAAGAGGCTGTGCCAGTCAGCATGCGCGCCAGCATGGTCACGGTCATGCGACTCAGCTGCCAGGTATGCCGGGCCCCTTCCATCAGGGCTGACCCCGGCGCATATTTCAGCAGCACGGTCATCCGCGCCTGCATGGCAGCATCCACCGCCACCGCCGCACCGATGCGGCCGATTGCCGGCACTCCGCTGTCATCGCGGTCTGGGGTGATGGCGACCGGCAACCGCTGCCCGTCACGCTGCACCTCGAGTTGCAGGGGAACGCCCGGTGCCGCGCGCACTCGGGCCACGAACGCGCTCCAGTCGACCACGGGCTCGCCATTCACCGCCACGACCAGGTCGCCGCTGAGCAGCCCTTGGCGCCGCGCCGCGCCATCCGGCAATACCGATCCCAATCGCGCCACCAGCGGGGGTTGCCACATCTGCAGGCCAAGCGCTGCCGCCGGGTCGCCATCGGCACCTGCCAGGGTGGCATCACCGTGCAGTGCGAGTTCGACGCGCCCGCCACCGGCCTTTTGAATGGTCAGATCCAGCGGTTGCCCGGCCACCAGGGCCCCCGCCAGGCCCAGTCGCAATGCATTCCAGTCGCTGACCGGCTGCTGCCCCAGGGTCAGCACCAGGTCGCCAGCCTGCACCCCGGCTTGCGCAGCCGATGTGCCCGGCGCAGGGGTATCCAGATACGGTCGCACGCCCGGCACGCCAATCATGTTGCTGGCAGCAAACAGCAGGGTCGCCAGCAACAGATTGGCCGCCGGACCGGCAGCGACCACGGCGGCGCGCCGCCCCAGGGTTTGCCGGTTGAAGGCGCGGGGCAGGTCCGCCGGCGCCACCTCGCCCTCGCGCTCGTCGAGCATGCGCACATAACCGCCGAGCGGAATCGCCGAGACGGCCCATTCGGTCTGGTCAGCGCCACGACGACGCGACCACAGCACCGGACCGAAACCCAGCGAAAAACGCAGCACCTTCACTCCGCACAGTCGTGCAACGACGTAATGACCCAACTCGTGAAAAAACACCAGCAGGCCGAGCGCCAGCACAAAACCGCCCACAGTCGAGAAGGCATGGGAAAAGAGAGACGACATGGTTTGATGGACTCCGTACGTCAGCGAGGGTTCAGCGCGTGGCGACCCAACCAGTCGCGGGTCCAGGCGCGCGCCCGCTCATCTGCATCGAACACCGCTTCCAGTGAATCGGCAGCCCCCACGGGCAGCGCCTGCAGACACGCGTCGACCGCCTGCGCGATCGTGGTGAACCGGATCTGCAGGTCAAGAAAAGCCTGCACGGCGACTTCGTTGGCAGCATTGAGCATGGCCGGTGCGGTGCCGCGCAATCGCATCGCGGCATACGCCAGCGCGATGCAGGGAAACCGGCGCTGATCCGGCGCCTGAAAATCCAGCTGCCCCACCCGGACGAGATCGAGCGCCGGCACACCGGAGGGAATCCGCTCCGGCCATGCCAGCGCATGCGCAATCGGCGTCCGCATGTCTGCGTTGCCGAGTTGCGCCAGCACCGAGCCGTCCACATACGACACCATCGAGTGCACCACGCTTTGCGGGTGGATCACGATCTCGACCTGCTCGGGGTCGGCGTGGAACAGCCAGCACGCCTCGATCATCTCGAGCCCCTTGTTCATCATGGTGGCCGAATCAACAGATATTTTTTGCCCCATCACCCAGTTCGGATGGCGGCAGGCTTCGGCGGGCGTGACCTGATCGAGGGTCAACGGATCACGCTCCCGGAACGGCCCACCGGAGGCGGTCAGCAGGATGCGCTCGACGCCGCTGGCTTGCAGACCGCGCGCAAAATCCACCGGCAGGCTCTGAAAGATGGCGTTGTGCTCACTGTCGACCGGCAACAGTTCAGCGCCACTTTCGCGCACTGCCGCCAGAAACAGCGGCCCCGACATGACCAGCGCCTCCTTGTTGGCAAGGAGGACACGCTTGCCGGCTTGCGCTGCCGCCAGCGTTGGCGGCAGGCCAGCAGCCCCGACAATGGCTGCCATCACCACCTGCACATCCGGATGGCAGGCCATTTCCACCAGCGCCGTCTTGCCGGCCAGCACCACCGTGTCCAACCCCGCCTGACGCAGTGCCAGCCGCAGCGTCTCGGCTGCCGTCCGGTCGGCGAGCACGGCAAATTCAGGACGAAATTGCATGCACTGCTCAAGTAACCGCTGATGGTTGCGCTGGGCACACAGTGCCACCACCCGGAAACGTTGGGGGTGCAGTGCCAGCACCTCCAGCGTGGACTGACCGATCGACCCGGTGCTACCGAGCACGGTGATACCCTGCGGCACCCGCACGCCAGGGTTGCCCGCTGCCGCTACCGATGCCGGCGTCATGCGGCCCCCACGTGGGCGACTTGCAACGCAAGCCAGGCTGCTGCGGGCAGCGCTGCGGTGAGCGCATCGATCCGATCGAGCACGCCACCATGCCCGGGCAGCACCCAGCCGCTGTCCTTGACGCCTGCGCAGCGCTTCAGCCACGATTCCAGCAAATCGCCCTCGATGCCGAGCGCTGCCAACAGGAGCAGTGCCGGCAACCAGAGCGCGCCTGCAGGGTGCTGCAGCAGGGCGATACCCGTGGATTCAGCGACCGGCAACCGCAACACAAGACCAAACAGGAGCACACCGCCCAGCGCGCCTGCCACGCCTTCCCAGGTTTTTCCCGGGCTGATTGCCGGCGCCAGACGGTGCCGGCCAAAGCGGCGCCCGGCAAAATAGGCTGTGATGTCCGATACCCAGACCAGCCCCATCGCCGCCAGCAGCACCGTGTTACCGAATCCATGTAACACATGCAGGGCGATTGCACAGGGCAGGATCACCACCCAGCCAATCAGGGCACAGGCCCCGGCACCGGCCAGATGCCAACCGCGACGCAACCAGAGCGGCACAGCGGCAAGCCAGAACGCCACTGCTAAAAACAGCAGCGGTGACTGCAGCGACACAAGGGCGGGCCAGAACAGCAGGGCCGTCAGTACCAAAACGGTGATTGCAGGGTAAACATATCGCGGCAGGGGCGCAGGCCGGGCCAGCCGCCCCCATTCGTCGGCCGCCAGTCCACTCACTACAAGCAGAAATACCGACCAGGCCGTGCTGTCACCAAAGCCCAGCAGCAGCACCAGGCCCAAAACCAGCACCAGGGCGGTCCAGACTCTCTGTTTGAGCATGGTCAGCGGCGACCGGGTTTACTGGCCAGCCGCATCACGCCGGGTGGCTTCGCCCGCACGCAATTGCTCGCTGGTGCGACCAAAACGTCGCTCACGCTGCTGATAGGAGGCAATGGCCAGGTCGAGCGTGCGGGCATCGAACTCGGGCCACAGCACATCCGTGAAAAAATATTCGGTGTAGGCGAGTTGCCAAAGCAGGAAGTTGCTGACCCGTTGTTCGCCACCCGTGCGGATGAACAGATCAGGTTCGGGGGCGTCGGCAAGCGCAAGGTAAGGGGCGAGATCGGTTTCGTCGAGCGTGGCGATGCGGTCCGGACGTTCCTGTGCCAGCCGGCGCACGGCCTGCAGGATATCCCAGCGGCCGCCATAGTTGGCGGCAATGCTGAGCGTCAACACCGTGTTGGCGGCCGTGAGCTGTTCGGCGTTATGGATCAGTTGCACCATGCCTTCATCAAAACGGCTGAGGTCACCGATCACGCGGAACCGGATGCCTGCTTCGTGCATGCGCGCCACCTCCCCCTCAAGCATGCCGCGGAACAGTTTCATCAGCAGCGAAACCTCGGCCGGCGGCCGGCGCCAGTTTTCGCTGCTGAAGGCAAACAGCGTAAGGTGACGAATGCCCCGCTCACGGCAAGCCACCAGCACGCGGCGCACCACTTCGGCACCGCGCCGGTGTCCGGCCACCCGCGGCAGCAATCGCTTTTGTGCCCAGCGCCCGTTTCCGTCCATGATAATCGCCACGTGACGGGGCATCAGGCCGGTGGCAGGAATGACTCGGGTGGAGCTTTCGGTTTCGGGCATCAACGCATTCCGGCAGGCTGGAAGGACGGGTAAGACGGACAGCCAGGGATCGCCCGGCTCAGACCGCCATCAGTTCCGCTTCTTTCGCGGCCATTGCCTTGTCGACTTCGGCCACATAGCGATCGGTCAGTTTCTGGATGTCGTCCGTGGCTTTGCGCTCGTCATCCTCGGAAATATCCCTGGCCTTGAGCGCGTCCTTCAGGTGGGTGATCGCATCACGCCGCACATTGCGCACCGCCACCCGACCGTCCTCACATTCCGACCGTACCACTTTGGTCAGGTCGCGGCGGCGTTCCTCGGTGAGGGCAGGCATCGGGATACGCACCTGCTCACCGAAGCTGGACGGGTTGAGCCCCAGATCACTGTCACGGATGGCCTTTTCACAGGCGCTCAACATCTTCTTTTCGTAAGGCTGAACGCCGATGGTCCGCGCATCGATCAGGGTGACGTTGGCCACCTGATTGATCGGCGTGGGTGAGCCGTAGTAATCCACCATCACATGATCGATCAGCCCGGTATGGGCGCGACCCGTGCGGATCTTGCCCAACCCATGCCTGAGGGACTCAAGCGACTTGATCATCTTCTGCTCGGCCTGTTTCTTGATGTCCGCAATCATGCGAATCCACTCCGTATTCTCGCCGCACCGCGGCAGGCTTCAGACTGTGACCAGGGTGCCTTCAGCTGCCCCGCACACCATGCGCATCAGTGCGCCCGGCTTGAAAATGCTGAACACCCCAACCGGCAGACACTGGTCACGACACAGGGTCAGGGCGGTGGCATCCATCACCTTCAGGTTTTTCACGATCGCCTCGTCAAAGCTGAGGCGCTCATAACGGACGGCGGTGGCGTCGGTGACCGGGTCGGCGGTGTAAACGCCGTCCACCTTGGTCGCCTTCAGCACCACATCCACACCCATCTCCATGCCGCGCAGGGCTGCCGCAGTATCTGTGGTAAAGAACGGGTTGCCCGTGCCAGCGGCAAAAATCACCACACGTCCCTCTTCCAGATAACGCATGGCTTTGCCGCGGATGTAGGGCTCGGCCACCTGCTCGATGGTGAGCGCCGACTGCACCCGTGCCTTCAGCCCCGCCCGGCGCATGGCGTCCTGCAGGGCCAGGGCATTCATCACGGTTGCCAGCATGCCCATGTAATCGGCCGTCGCGCGGTCCATGCCGGCGGCGCCGGGGGCCACGCCACGAAAAATATTGCCACCGCCGATCACCACCCCGACCTGGACGCCGAGTCGGCTGATTTCGGCGATTTCACCGACGATGCGCTGGATGGTCTCCCGATTGATGCCATAGCTGTCGTCACCCATCAGGGCTTCACCCGACAGCTTGAGCATCACCCGTTGGTAGATGGGGGTCATTGGCAGTCCCTTATTGCTTCTGGACCTGGCCTGCAGCAGCAGCCACTTCGGCAGCAAAGTCCTCAACCGGCTTTTTCTCGATGCCTTCGCCCACCACAAACATATGGAACGCATTGACCTTGGCCGAACGGGTCTTCAGCAGCTTTTCGACCTTTTGCTCGGGGTCCTTGACGAAGTCCTGCCCCAGCAGGGTGACTTCTGCCAGATACTTGGCAATCCGGCCTTCCACCATTTTGGCGACGATGTCAGCCGGCTTGCCCGATTCGGCGGCCTGCGCAGTGTAGATTTCGCGCTCGCGGGCCAGCAGTTCCGGGTTGACCTGTTCGGACGACACGCACAGCGGCTTGCTTGCGGCGATGTGCATGGCCAGATCCTTGCCCAGTGCTTCGTCACCGCCTTCGAGGTCAATCAGCACGCCGATACGGGCACCGTGCAGATAGGTGGCGAGATGACCGGCGGTCTGGCCCCGCACGGCACGGCGCAGCGAGATGTTCTCGCCAAGCTTCATCACCAGCGCCTTGCGGGTGTCTTCGATGCTGGCGCCAGTGGCCAACGCGACGTCGGCAAGGGCCGCCACATCGGTCGTGCCGCTGGCGGCCACAGCCGCAGCGACGTCACGGGCAAAGGCCACAAAATCATCATTCTTGCCCACGAAGTCGGTTTCGCAGTTCACTTCCACCAGGGCACCGGTCTTGCCATCCGCGGACAGGCTGGCAGCGACCACACCTTCGGCGGCCACACGCCCGGCGGCCTTGCTGGCCTTGGCGCCGCTGCGGATGCGCAGCAGGTCTTCTGCTGCCTTCAGATCGCCGTCTGCCTCGCTGAGCGCCTTCTTGCATTCCATCATGCCAAGACCGGTCAGTTCGCGCAGTTCCTTCACCATGCCTGCGGTGATTTCCGCCATTTCAAGCTCCTGTTCGGGGTGGCCGCGCCCGTCGGGGCCGCAGCAAATTAGATGCACCGCCATGGCGGCACACCGGGTATGTTGGTACTGACGGTGCACTGCAACAACAGCGCACCGTGATCTTTCCTTGCGCTGCCATTGCAGCACATTGTTTGTTACAGCGCGCCCTTGGTCACGTCAGGGTGCGCTGCAGATGACACATGGACCGGTCGGAATCAACCGGCCTGGTCGGCCTCACCGGCGTCTTCCACTTCAACGAAGTCGTCGGCGGCAACGATATCCGAAATCACCTGTGCGCGACCTTCAAGGATCGAGTCGGCCACACCGCGGGCATACAGGCGAATGGCGCGGGTGGAATCGTCGTTGCCGGGAATGACGTAGTCCACGCCTTCCACCGAGTTGTTGGTATCGACCACGCCAATCACCGGGATACCCAGCTTGCGGGCTTCCACCACGGCATTCTTCTGGTAGCCAACGTCGATCACGAACATGGCATCCGGCACGCCGCCCATGTCCTTGATGCCGCCAAGGCTGCGCTCGAGCTTTTCGAGTTCGCGCTGCAGCATCAGCGATTCCTTTTTCGACAGCTTGTCCACCGAACCATCGGCAAACATGGCCGACAGGTCGTGCAGGCGCTTGATCGAGCCCTTGACGGTCTTGAAGTTGGTCAGCATGCCACCGAGCCAGCGATGATCAACGTAGGGGGCGCCGCAGCGGGCGGCTTCTTCGCGAACGATGTCACGCGCCTGGCGCTTGGTACCGACAAACAGCACGTTGCCCTTGTTGGATGACAACTGCTTCACAAACTTCATCGCTTCCTGGTAGAGCGGCAGAGTCTTTTCCAGGTTGATGATGTGGATGTTGTTACGGTGGCCGAAGATGTACGGTGCCATCTTGGGGTTCCAGTAACGGGTCTGGTGGCCAAAGTGGACACCGGCTTCGAGCATCTGACGCATTGTGACGGACATTGCATTTCTCCTGCGGAGGGTTGAGCCTGCCATTCCCCCGGCGACACCAGACCATCGCAGTGACCATGCACTGACCGGACCGGGCACCCTCGCAAACCGTGTCCACTGATAAGTCAGGGACATGCATGTTGGGGGAATGCGTTGATGTTAGGCCGCCTACCGGAATGGCGTGGCGACCCTGCTGCACCCTGACCTGGCAAATTGCCAGCTCAGGTAACCCCCGAGTCTAGCATGGGACGACTGACCGCCTCAAGACCCCTAAAATTTCTACCTACCTTACTGTTTATAATGGTCCTGATCTGATGCACAATCCGACCCATGGCTGTCAATTTGAAATCTGCCGCGGACATCGCGGCCATGCGCATCGCAGGGCAACTGGCCTCCGAAGTGCTCGACTACATCACTCCTTTCGTCAAGCCCGGTGTCAGCACCGGCGAACTGGACAGGCTGTGCCACGACTATATGGTCGACGTGCAGGGCACCATTCCGGCGCCACTGAACTACGCCCCTCCTGGTCACTCGCCTTACCCCAAGTCAATCTGCACGTCAGTCAACCATCAGGTTTGCCACGGCATTCCGGGAGACCGGGTGCTGAAGTCCGGCGACATCGTCAATCTTGACATTACCGTGATCAAGGACGGCTATCACGGCGACACCAGCCGCATGTTCGAGGTGGGCAACGTATCCACGCAGGCGCGGCGTCTTTGCCAGATCACTTACGAATGCATGTGGCGCGGTATCCGCATGGTGCGCGCGGGCGCCCATCTGGGTGATATCGGCCATGCCATCCAGACCCACGCAGAGGGAGCCGGTTATTCCATCGTGCGTGAATTTTGTGGCCATGGCATCGGCACCGTGTTCCATGAAGACCCGCAGGTGCTGCATTACGGACGCCCCGGCGCCGGAGTCAAGCTTCAGGCCGGAATGATCTTCACCATCGAGCCGATGGTGAATGCCGGCCAGTCGCGCATCCGGCAGCTTGCCGATGGCTGGACCATCGTCACGGCGGACCATAGCCCCTCCGCCCAGTGGGAGCACACCGTGCTGGTCACCGACGACGGCTATGAGGTGCTCACCGTTTCGGCGGGCACGCCGGCCCCAGCCTGACCGCCGGCCTGCGATGAGCGCCCTCGCCGAGCGCAGCGCGCACGCACGGCTGCGTACCGAGTGTCGCGGCGTGCTGGAGCAGGGGCGCAAGGCCCTGAAGGCGTCTTACCTGCTGCAGCCACGCCCAACCCGGATGTTGCAGGGGTACGCGCGCCTGGTCGATGGTGTGCTGCGTACCCTGTGGGATGCCCTCGGTGCGCCGGAGGGCAGCGCGCTGGCAGCGGTGGGCGGCTATGGCCGCGGCGAACTGTATCCCTGCTCCGATGTGGACGTGCTGATCCTGTTCCACGAGCATACGGAGGCCAGTCAGGCCTTCGCAGAGCGACTGGTGGGGCTGCTCTGGGACGTCGGACTGGAAATCGGCCACAGCGTCCGCACCGCACAGGAGTGCCTGGAAGAAGCCGGCAAGGACCTCACCGTGATGACCAACCTGGCCGAGTTGCGCGCCCTGGTCGACCCGCGCCAGATGCTGACCAGCCTGTCGGTGGCGCTTGAAGCGGGCGTCGACCGCCGCCAGTTCCTGGCCGGCAAGGTCGCCGAACAGGAGCGTCGTCACCTGCGCCACAACGATACCGCGTTCAACCTCGAACCGAACCTGAAGGAGAGCCCGGGTGGACTGCGCGACCTGCAGACCCTGATCTGGCTGGCCTGGGGCGCAGGGCTCGGTGCAAGCTGGCGCACGCTGGTGGGGCATGGCGTGATCACCCACGAAGAATTGCGGCGCATCCGCCGCGACCAGCGCGTGCTGCAGGACTTGCGCATCCGCCTTCACCTGCTGGCCGGTCGCCGCGAAGACCGCCTGCTGTTCGATTACCAGCAGCGGCTGGCGGATCAGTTCGGCTTTCATGAGCAGGGCCATCAGCGTGCCGGTGAGTTCCTGATGCAGCGGTTTTTCCGCACCGCCAAATCAGTCAGCCTGCTCAATACCATCCTGGTCAGCCAGATCCGCAGCTGGAGCAGCGTTCCGCGGGCACCTGAACCAGTGGTGATTGATGAATCCTTTGCGCGCTGGGGTGACCTGCTCGGTGCGCGCCACGATCATGCCTTCGAGCAACGTCCGGAACTGGTGTTCCGTGCCCTGCTGACGTTGCAACGGCATCCTGAACTGCGCGGCTTCACGCCAGACGCGCTGCGCTCGCTGTGGCGCGCCCGGCCGGGCCTGAATGCCGCATTCCGGCGCGATCCGGACAATCGCCGGCTGTTCATGGAGATCCTGCGCGAGCCGCGACGGGTAACCGATGTGCTGCGCCGGATGAATCGCTACGGCCTGCTCGGCGCCTACATTCCTGCTTTCGGCCGGATCGAGGGGCAGATGCAGCACGACCTGTTCCACGTCTACACGGTGGATGAGCACATCCTGCGCGTACTGCGCAATGTGCGGCGCTTTGCGGTATCCGAATTCGACCATGAGTTCCCGCTGTGCTCCAACCTGATGCAAGGCTTCGAGCGCCCGGAGGTGCTCTACCTTGCCGCCCTGTTCCATGACATCGCCAAAGGCCGCGGTGGCGATCATTCCGCACTCGGCTCGGTCGATGCGCGGCAGTTCTGCCGCCAGCACAGCGTCAGCGAGGAAGATACGCGACTGGTGGTCTGGCTGGTGGAACAGCATCTGACCATGTCGAGCACTGCCCAGAAACAGGACCTGTCCGATCCGGAGGTAATCGGCCAGTTCGTGCAACTGACCGGTGATGAACGCCACCTGGTCGCGCTGTATCTGCTCACCGTGGCAGATATCCGCGGCACCAGTCCCAAGGTATGGAATGCCTGGAAGGGCAAGCTGCTGGAAGACCTGTTTCTGGCCGCACGGCGCAAGCTTCAGGGCGGCGACGGAACGCTGGGCGAGGCCCTCGCCAGCAAACGCGACCGTGCCGCCAGCATCCTGTTGCAGTACGGCCTGGCCAGTGACCGTTACGCCGAATTCTGGGCCCAGCTCGACAGCACCTACTTCCAGCGTCACGAGGCACAGGAAATCGCCTGGCATACGCGCTGCCTGCATGCCCGCCACAACAAGGGCGAAGCGGTCGTGCGCGCTCGCCTCTCCCCGCTCGGCGAAGGTGTGCAGGTGATGATTTACGCACCCGACCAGATTGCCCTGTTCGCACGCATCTGCGGCTTTTTCGAGCGTCTCGGCTATTCGATTGTGGAAGCCAAGATCTACACCACCACCCGCAATCACGCGCTCGACAGCTTTCAGGTGCTGTACCGCGGCCGCGATGCCGGTCACTACCGCGACGTGCTTGCCTACATGGAGCAGACCCTGCGCGAGCATCTGCTCGCCCCGGCACCACTCGACAAGCCGCTGACCACCCGACTGTCACGACATCTGCGGCACTTCCCGATCACCGCGCGCGCCGGCCTCAGCGCGCCCGACCGGCATGGCGCACGCGTGCTCACGCTGACTGCGGGTGACCGGCCCGGCCTGCTTTATCGCGTGGCGCAAGTGCTGCTGGCGCATGATGTGCGCCTGCTGGGCGCCAAGATCAACACGCTCGGCGAACGCGCCGAAGACAGCCTGCTGATTTCGGGGGAACGTCTGCAGACCCCGGATGCGCAGGACGCCCTGCGCGACGCAGTGCTGGCTGCGCTGACGGCCGACTGAAGGGCCGCGCAGCATGGCGCCATGGCGCCATGGCGCGACCGGCTGCCTGTCGGCCGCCGGGTGTTGACTCCGCCTCAATCGTCGGCGTCTTCCGCCATGCCGGGAAACAGCACGGAGGTGTAGCCCAACCGGGTCAGGTCATGCATCCGCATGGGATACAGCAGGCCGATCAGATGATCACACTCGTGCTGCACCACGCGCGCATGAAAGCCGCTGACGGTGCGGTCGATCGCATTGCCCTGCGGGTCAAAACCCTGATAACGGATGTTCTGATGACGCGGTACCACGCCGCGCAGACCGGGTACCGAGAGACACCCCTCCCAGCCGTCCTCGAGCGCGTCATCAAGCGGGGTGATCCGCGGATTGATCAACACCGTATACGGTACCTGCGCGGCATCGGGATAACGCGGGTTGCTGCGCACGCCGAATACCACCACCTGCAGGCTGACACCGATCTGCGGTGCGGCCAGTCCCGCCCCATTGGCCGCTTCCATGGTGTCATGCAGGTCCTGCAGCAACGCGTGCAGCCCGGGGGTGTCGAAGGCCTCCACTGCCTCGGCGTGCTGCAACAGCAGCGGGTGTCCCATGCGCAGGATCTCTCTGACCGCCATGTGCGTTCCTCCTGAAATGGATGTCCCGGTCAGACCGGCAACAACCGGGCATGTTCACTGATCAGGGCGCGCACGCGCACCATGCCCTCATCCAGAATCCCGGCAATGTCCTCCAGCACGATGCGTTCCGCACTGTCGCCGCAGCCCGCGGCCCAATTGGCCACCAGGGCCACCATGGCATACGACAGGCCAAGCTCCCGTGCCAGCGCGGCCTCGGGCATGCCGGTCATGCCAACCAGGGTGGCACCGTCGCGCTGCAGGCGGGCGATTTCGGCCGCAGATTCCAGGCGTGGTCCGTTGGTGGCGCCGTACACACCGCCGTCCACCAGCGTCAGCCCGGCCGACGCGCCTGCTTCGAGCAGCAGACTGCGTACCCGGCCAGCGAAAGGCAATGTGAAATCGACATGCACCACGGGCTGGTCGGCCCCCTCGAAAAAGGTGTGCTTGCGGCCGCTGGTGTAATCAATGATCTGGTCAGGGACCACCAGCACGCCGGGGCCCATGCCGGTGCCGATACCCCCCACCGAATTGACCGCGATCACCTCGTCCACGCCCAACTCGCGCAACGCCCAGAGGTTGGCGCGGTAATTGATTTCGTGGGGCGCCAGGGTATGACCATAGCCATGACGGGCCAGGAACACGATCTCCACGCCCCCCAGCCGGCCAAAAGTGGCCGGGCTGGACGGCTCACCATACGGGGTGCGCAACACTTCGCGGCGGGTGATTTCCAGATTGGCAAGTTGCGACAGCCCGGAACCTCCGATGATGGCAAGCATCGTTCAGACCTCCGGCAGCGCGTAAATTTCGGGCAGGTTGCGCCACAGCCCATGCACGTCCATCCCATAACCGAACACATAACGATTTGGTACGTGCACACCCACGTAGTCGGCGTAAACCGGTTTGGTGCGGCCATGTTCCTTGTCCGTCATCACCGCGATGTGCACTTCGGCCGCCCCCTCTTCCAGCAACACGCTGCGCACGGCGGCCATGGTCTCGCCCTCGTCGAGAATATCGTCAAGCACCAGCACCACCCGGCCACGTACCGAGCTGCGCGGCTTGAGCGACCAGCTGATGTCGCCGCCACCGGTTTTGAGACCATAGCGCGACACTTTCAGCACATCGAAGTCGAGGGGAAAATTCAGTTGCGGCAGCAGGTGTCCGGTAAACACCACCGCACCGCCCATCACTGCCAGCACAAGGGGATAGCGTTCGCCCAGGTCTGCGGTGATGCGCGCCGCCATGCCGGCAAGCAGCTCCGCAAGGGTGCTTGCATCGTAAAGCAGGTCAGCGCTGGCCAGCAGGTCCAGCGCCTGCTGGCGCGACAGGCCGGCAGCGGGCAGGGTGGTGGCGGAGTCGGTTGCAGCCGCGGGCTTGTCAGTCATGGGTCAGGCCTTGTGTTGGTTGGCAAATTGCGCCAGATGATCGGAGAACTCGGCCCCTACCTCGGGATGCTTGACACCAAGTGCGAGCGTGGCCTTCAGGTAGCCCAGCTTGCTGCCACAGTCATACCGGGTGCCTTCAAATTCCCAAGCCAGCACTGGCTCTTCACGCATCATCGCGGCGATACCGTCGGTAAGCTGGATTTCGCCCCCCTTGCCCGGCTTCACCTCGGCCAGATGGCGGAAGATCGACGGCGAGAGGATATAGCGGCCAACCACACCCAGTTCGGAAGGGGCCTCCTCCGGCAGCGGTTTTTCAACAATCGCCGTCACCCGGTGGGTGCGCGGTGCAATCGCATCGGTGGCCACGATGCCGTACTGCCGGGTCTCGGCGCGCGGTACGGTCTGCACACCAAGCACAGACGCGTAGCTGCGCTCGTAAAGCGCACTCATCTGGCTCAGCACCGGATATTCGGCATCGATCAGGTCGTCGGCCAGCAATACGGCAAACGGCTCCTGGCCCACCAGCGGCCGCGCGCAAAGCACGGCATGCCCCAGACCGAGCGCTTCGGCCTGACGGACGTAAACGCAAGTGACGTGCGAGGGCAGCAGCGAGCGCATCTGCTCAAGCACCGCATGCTTGCCGCGCGCTGCAAGCTCGGCTTCCAGCTCGTAGGCCTTGTCGAAATGATCCTCGATGGCGCGCTTGCTGCGCCCGGTGACAAAGATCAGTTCAGTGATACCGGCGGCAATTGCCTCTTCCACTGCGTACTGGATCAGCGGCTTGTCGACAACCGGCAACATTTCCTTCGGACTGGCCTTGGTGGCTGGCAGGAATCGTGTCCCCATACCCGCAACCGGAAAGACCGCCTTGGTGACTTTTTGCATCGGTAATCCTCATCAGAATGAAAACAGGAAGAAAGCTTCTGGCTGTCGCAGTGGCCGGCCAAGGCGACGATGACTCAGTCATCGCCGCGATCAGTCGCACCATCTGCAACCTGTGTATCGGTCTGACCGGGGGCGGTCTGTGCCAGAAGCGCAAGCCATGACGCCTCGTCGAGCACAACCACTCCCAGTTCGGCGGCGCGGGTTGCCTTGCTGCCCGCACCAGGGCCGGCAACCAGATAATCGGTCCGCGCCGACACCGAACCGGCCACCTTCGCGCCCAGGTTTTCCGCCTGCGCCTTGGCCTCGCCACGACTCATGCGTGCGAGTGTACCGGTGAACACCACGGTTTTGCCTGCAATCGGGGACACGCTGGCCGGTGGCATGAAGGGCTGCACCCGCACCCAGGCAGGGCGGTCCGGGCCGCTGTCGAGCAGGGCATCCAGACTGGCGCGATTGTGCGGGTCAGCGCGAAAGTCGCGCAAGTCAGCCACCATGCTGTCGCCGATGCCATCGATGGCCAGCAGGCTGGCTGTAGCCTCCGCATCACCGGCAACCACCAGGTCAAGACACGCAAGCAGTGCCTCGACGGTGAGGAAGTGGCGTCCCAGCAGGCGGGCCGTCGCTTCACCAACCTGCCGGATGCCCAGCGCCACCAGAAACCGTTCAAACGTTGGGGTGCGTGCGCGCTCGATCGCCTCGAACAGCTTGCTGGCCGACTGCTCGCCCCAGCCCTCCCAGTCGGCGAGCGGCGGCAAGGGTTGGCCATCGCGACCGGCCCAGCGGCCGTCACGCGAAGCCAATGCAAAAATGTCGGCGGGTGCCTGCAACAGGCCGCGCTCGATGAACAGCGCGATGTTGCGCTCGCCCAAGCCCTCGATATCGAGCGCCGGGCGGCCAACAAAATGGCTGAGACGCTCCTGCACCTGTGCCGGGCAACTCAGGCCTCCGGGGCAGTAGGTATCAGCCACACCGGGCTCGCGACGCAAGGCACTGCCACAGACAGGACAGTTGGGCGGAAACTGCCAGGGCACGCTGTGGGTCGGGCGACTGGCCAGACGCACCTCGACCACCTGCGGAATCACGTCGCCGGCACGCTGCACCACCACTTCGTCACCGACCCGAACGTCCTTGCGCTGGATCTCGTCGGCATTGTGCAGGGTGGCGCGTGAAACCAGCACGCCGCCCACAGCCACTGGCTGAAGATGGGCCACTGGCGTGATCCGCCCGGTGCGCCCCACCTGACAGCGGATCTCCTCGATCCGGGTGAAGGCCTGTTCCGGTGGAAATTTCCACGCGGTTGCCCAGCGTGGCGAACGGCTGACGAATCCGAGCCGCGCCTGCCAGTCCAGCCGATCGATCTTCAGCACCATGCCGTCGATCGAGAACCCCAGTCCGGCGCGCGCACTGGCCATCCGGTCGTGATAGGCCTGCAGCGGGCCAACATCAAGCCCCGTGACCTCGCAGACTTCGGCCGGATGATTGAGCACAAATCCCCACTGCTGCAGGCAGGCGCGGATGCCCTGCTGGGTTTGCGCAATCGGTGCCGAGGTTTCACCAAGGGCATAGGCAAAAAACCGCAACGGACGCTGTCGGGTGATTTCAGCATCTAGCTGGCGCAGGCTGCCGGCTGCGGCGTTACGCGGGTTGGCAAAGCGTTTGCCACCCTGTGCGTCCTGCTGGGCATTCAGGGCCAGAAAATCCTGATCCGCCATGAAGACCTCACCCCGCACTTCAAGCACGTCCGGCCACGCATTGCCGGTCAGCTGCTGCGGAATATCGGCGATGGTGCGTGCATTGGCGGTCACATCCTCGCCCTCCACGCCATTGCCACGGGTGGCTGCAATCACCAGCCGGCCCTGTTCATAGCGCAGGGCGCAGGACAGTCCGTCCACCTTGGGCTCGCAACAGACCGCAATCGGGGTCTGGCCATCACGCAGCTCCAGCAGGAAGTTGCGTGTGGTCTCCAGCCAGTCCCGCACATCGGAGGCGCTGAAACAGTTGTCCAGGGACAGCATCGGCACGGCGTGGGCATGCTTGCGGAAGCCCTCGACCGGCGCACTGCCCACCCGCAACTGCGGCCCGTCGGTGGGTGCCAGTTCCGGGTGGGCCGCCAGCAGCGCAAGGTAATCACGGCGCAGCGCGTCGTAGGCGGCATCGTCGATCTCGGGCGTATCGAGCGCGTGATACTGGTGATCATGATAAGCCAGTGCGCCCGCCAGGGCCGCCAGGCGGGCGCGCAGGACCTTGGGCGACTCGCTCATGCGCTCAGGCCGTGAACAGGCGTCGCGCGCGCACGCCCCCGGCCGGAATGCCATCGGCTTCCATGCGCTCCAGCAGACTGCCCAGTTCGCGCGCAATGCGACCGAGTTGCTGGGGGCCGAGCGCCGCGCCATTGTCATCGAGTACCCGCGCTGACAGCTCGCGCGCCAGAGTGGCTGCAGCATCAAACATCGGCGACAGACGCTGGTTGGCGGATTCGACCAGCGGCACATCCAGCAGGAAAGTCAGGCCGGTGACTGTCATGCCGCCGATGGCGGCGTCGGTGAAGGGGCGCGGGTCACGATTGACCAGCCGCCAGAGCGGATAACCCTGCGCATTCGACAACTGATACCCGCCGTCGCCGTCGAGCACCATGCCGTGACTTTCGGCCCAGCGCGCCACACGCGCCGCCGGCACGGATTGACCATTGGCCACCACCACATTGATGCCAACCACCACGTCCACGTCAGCACAAAACGTATCCAGCGCCTCGGCACGCTCAAGGGCCGGGGCGCGGGAAGGAAATTCCACCCGCCATCCCTGCTTGGTGGCCACGGCGGAGACCAGCGAACAGAAATGCTCCAGGTCCAGGCTGGTCACCGGTCCGGCACGGCTGGCCAGCAGCAGTGCCGCACGCAGGCTGTCAAACCGCTGCTCGCTGTCGGGCAGCACAGCGCACCAGTTGCCATCCGTCACGCGGCGGCCCAGCCAGCGTGTCCCGCGCCGCGGCGGCGAAGCCATCGCCAGATGACGCCACAATTCAACACCGGTGACCGGTGCGTTACAGGCCAGCGGCACAAGATATTCAATTTCCTCGTCGGGCGGTGCCAGCAGGTCTTCACGCGGCACGGCCGCGGCGGCCGCTGCAGCCGCCGACGCGGCAGCGGCCACCGCACTGGCACTGGCTCCGGCGCCATCGGCAGCGTGACTGTCAGGGTAGGTCCCCGCCGCCCGGTCCTGATCGTCGATCGCAAAGGCGTCCGTCTGCGCTGCGTCCGGCAGGTGCTCGTGCTCGTCGTGGCCGAGTACCGCCCCGGACCAACCCGCCCCCTGGGCGGCGGACGGCGGTACCTCATCACCAGAACCAAACAGAGGCTCTTCGCGTCGCCCGGCCTGGGCTGCGGTGGGCGCTTCGCCCAGCAGCACGTCCGGACGCGACTGCCCGAGCGTGGAACGGGCCATGCGATGCCAGCGCCATTCCTGGATGCGGTTGAACAGCCAGACCGCCACGAGCAGGCCGGCGCCAATCGCGATCAGCGTCAATTGCAGTTGGTTCATGCGCTTTTACTCTCCTCACGGGCACCATCGCCCGTCATGCGCAGCGCTTCCTCGATGTCTACCGAGACCATGCGCGATACGCCCGATTCGGCCATGGTAATGCCGATCAGCTGTTGTGCCATTTCCATGGCAATCCGGTTATGCGAGATGAACAGGAACTGGGTAGTGCCCGACATGCGCTTGACCAGCCGGGCATAGCGCTCGGTATTGGCATCATCGAGCGGGGCGTCCACCTCGTCGAGCAGGCAGAACGGTGCCGGATTGAGCTGGAACATGGCGAACACCAGCGCCAGCGCCGACAGCGCCTTTTCGCCACCGGACAGCAGATGGATTGAACTGGTCTTCTTGCCCGGCGGCTGCGCCACCACCAGCACCCCGGCGTCGAGGATTTCCTCGCCGGTCAGTTCGATGCGCGCCTGGCCCCCGCCAAACAGGGTGGGAAACAGCTCGCTGAAACTGGCATTGACACGATCAAACGTGACGCGCAGCAATTCGCGGGTTTCACGATCGATCTTGCGCATGGCGCTCTCCAGTGTGCTGGCAGCCTCGGCCAGATCGGCCACCTGCGCATCCAGAAATCCCTTGCGCTCGCGGGCCTGCTCCAGTTCGGCCAACGCGGCCAGGTTGACCGCACCAAGGGCGTTGAGTGATTTCTCCACCTGCGTGATTTCTGCTGGCAGACCGGTGCTGCGGCCGCGCTCGGCCAGCACCAGCGCCAGTTGCGCCTGGTCGGCGTTGCGCTCCTGCAACCCCTCCTGCGCACGATCAAAATGAATACGCGCTTCCTGTTCTTTCAGGCGCAACTCCTGCAGCCGTTCACGCAATGGCGTGAGCGCCTGCTCGGCGGTCAGCCGTGCACGGTCATGCTCGTGCACCGCCGCTGCATGGGCATCCAGTTCGGCACGCGCGGCCAGCAGCGCGCCCTCGCGCTCAGCGCGCAGGGCCAGTTGTTGCTGCAAGGCCGCGTCCTGACCGGCCGGGTCGATGCCCGCCAGCTCCTGGTCCAGTGCAGCCAGCTGCGGCGCACGTACCTGCAAGCGCTCGGTGAGTTGCGCACGCGACTGGCTGAGCGTGCGCAGGCGCTCCTGCGCGGCACGCTCCAGATATACGGCTTCCTGTTCGGCTTTTTCGGCGGCCTGCACGCTGCTGCGCGCCTGGTCGAGCGCCTGGCTGGCCTCGCGCCACGCCGCGTCGCGCGCCTGCAGGCTGCGCTGCTCATCGCGGATCAGGCCTTCCAGCCGGGCCAGGGTGGCGCCATGCTCGGCAAACCGCTCCGTCTCGTTGTGCACGCCAAGGGCAATTTCCTCGCGGTCACGTTCCAGTTCGCGACTGCGCTGCTGGTGACGCTCGGCCAGCCCGGCCAGTCGGGTGCGCTCCACTTCCATGCGGTGCTGCTGCGCGCGTGCGTCGCGCGCCTGCTGGCGCGCCACTTCAAGCGCCTGGCGGGTTTGCCGGGTCCGGGTTTCGATTTCGGCTACCGTCGAACGTGCCTCCTGCAAGGTCTGCTCCAGTGGAGTGCGGCGGCCGGTCAACACCTCGATCTCGCGGGCACGCGCCAGCGCGCCATGCACCTCGGTGCGGGCCGAGAAAAAGCGCAGCAGGTGGGCGGTGAGCACATGGCCGGCCGGAGTCACCAGCGTCTGACCGGACTGCAGGCCGGGCAACCACCGCATGGCTGTCGCCAGGTCAGGCGCGCAGAACACCCCGCCAAGCCAGGTATCGACCACCGCCGCCAGCGGCGCGTCCAGCACGCGCACCTGCGCGCGCAAATGGCCGGCCTGTGCATCCGGCGGGATGGCCATGGCCGGCCCAGCCTGCGCGCCACCATTGGCTGCTGCAAAGAATGCCTGACCCGGTGCCGCCGCATCTGCTGACCACGCGAGTGCGGGCGTCAGGTCGTCGATGCGCAAGGCATTCAGGCGACCACCCAGCACCGCCTCGACGGCATCCTCCCAGCCCGCCTCCACCGAAATGCCCTGCCAGAAGCGTGGCGCATCCTGCAGGCCACGCTTGTGCAGAAAAGCCTGCGCATCCCCGCGCTGGCTGGTACGCGCCTGCAATGCCTGCAAGGCCTCCAGTTCGGCCACGCAACGTCGCAGTGCGCCATCCGCTTCGGCCACCTGCTGCCGGGCGGCGGCCAGCGTGGTCTCGGCCTCGGCCAATTGCCGGGTCAGGCCAGTGACTTCGGTCTCGCGCTGGTTGGCCTCGCTGTCGTGCGACTGCGCACTCGCCGCCAATTGCTCCAGCGCTGCCAGATCGGGCGCCTGCAGCGCGCGCGCCTCCTGCTGGTTGCGGGCGCTGCGTTCCTGCCACTGCTGCAGTTGCCGCTCGCTGTTGCGGCGTTCGGTGCGCGCCACACCGACGGCCTGCTCGCTCTGCGTCAGCGCGGTGCGCAACGCGTTCAGCTCTGCCTGCACATCGCGCGCGCGGCGCTGGGCCGCCGGCAAGGCGTCGCGTGCCTCGGCGAGCCGCGTCCGCACGTCAGCAAGGCGCTGCGCGGCATCGGCCAGTGCCGTGCCCTGCCCCACCTCGTCACGCTGCGAACCTTCCAGCCGGTCGGTGTCCTGCTGCATTTCCTGCAGCAAGGCGCTGCGCTGGGCCTCCAGCCGGGTGCGGGTGGCACGCAGGTTATCGATCAACTGGCGCAAGCGACCCAGTTCGCTGTCCACCTCAAACAGGCGCCCCTGCAGGTGCTGCAGACCATCGCTGGCATCGAGCTGCGCCTGACGCGCCTGCTCGGTCAGGCGTTCGGCCTCGCGCAAGCGGGCGGTTTCGGCTTCAATGGCGGTCTGGGTCTGTTCGAGTTCCTGCTGCGCCTTCAGACGCATCGCCTCGGCCTCGCGCTTGCGGGTGAGCAGCAGCAGGTCCTGCAGAGTGACCAGCCGATCGCGCAGCGCGGTATAACGCTCCGCCACCCCGGCCTGCGCCTGCAGGGTATCAATGCGCCCGGACAATTCGCGCTGCACGTCTTCCGTGCGCGTCAGGTTGTTGCGCGCGTCAGCCAGCCGTGATTCCGTCTCGCGGCGGCGCTCCCGGTATTTCGAGATGCCGGCGGCTTCCTCAAGGAATACCCGGATTTCCTCCGGGCGCGATTCGATGATGCGGGAGATCGTGCCCTGTTCCACGATAGCGTAGGCGCGCGGGCCAAGGCCGGTGCCAAGGAACACGTCCTGCACATCGCGGCGGCGCACATGCAGGTTATTGAGAAAGTACTGGCTGTCGCCATCGCGGGTCAGCACGCGGCGCACCGACAGTTCGGCGTACTGGCTCCACTGCCCGGGCGCCCGGCCGTCCGTGTTGTCGAACAGCAGTTCCACGCTGGCGCGGCCTTGCGGCTTGCGCGTGGTGGTGCCACCAAAGATCACATCCTGCATGGTTTCACCGCGCAGATGACGTGCAGACGATTCGCCAAGCACCCAGCGCACGGCGTCGATCACATTGGATTTGCCACAGCCATTCGGCCCTACCACACCGACCAGACGGTTGCCCACCGGGATCACCGTGGGCTCGGCGAAGGACTTGAAGCCTGCGAGCTTGATGGACTTAAGGTGCAATTTGGCCGGGGACGTCTAAAATGTCGCAAGTTTACCCGATTCCACACCGCATCGAAGCTGAAGGATCCCAACGCATGAGCACCCGTCCGAGCAAGACCCTGGAGACCTTCCCCAACCCCAATCCGCAGCGTGACTATGTGATTCACATGCAGATCCCCGAATTCACCTGCATGTGCCCGCTCACCGGCCAGCCGGACTTCGCGCACTTCACCCTGGACTACATTCCGGAAGAGCGATGCGTGGAGTTGAAGAGCCTGAAAATGTACATGTGGGCCTACCGTGACGAAGGCGCGTTTCACGAAGCCGTGACCAACCAGATCTTTGACGACCTGGTGGGAGCCACTGCACCGCGTTACCTGCGTCTGACCGCACGCTGGTACGTGCGGGGCGGTATTTTCACCAACGTCACCGTCGAGCATCGCGCTGCTGGCTGGACACCGCCAGTACCCGTGTCACTGCCGGAGTTTGCCCAAGAATCCGCGCTGCGCGGCTGAGGACGGCACGTCATGAACCCCAGACTGGACCAGCTGCGGCCCTATCCCTTTGAACGTCTGCGTGCGCTGCTGGCCGGCATCACGCCACCTGCGGATCGGACGCCGATCCAGTTGTCGATCGGCGAACCGCGCCATCCCTCCCCCCCGTTTGTGCGGCAGGCATTGGCCGACAGCCTCGGCAGCGGCCTGTCGAGCTACCCGGCCACGCTCGGCCGGGAAGACCTGCGCACCACGCTGGCTGCCTGGCTGAGCTCGCGCTTCCGCCTGTCCTCGCTCGACCCGGCCAGCCAGGTGATTCCGACCCTGGGCAGCCGCGAGGCACTGTTTGCCCTGGCGCAATGCGTGCTCAACCCGCTGGAAAGCGACGCCCTGGTGATCTGCCCCAACCCGTTCTACCAGATCTATGAAGGCGCGGCCCTGCTCGGGGGCGCACAACCGTGGTTCCTCAATGTGCATCCTGAACGCGGCTACCAGCTGGACTGGAACGACGTTTCAGCCGACCTGTGGCCGAGAGTGCGCATGGTGTTCACCTGTTCGCCCGGCAACCCCACTGGCGTGGTGATGAACCTTGAGGAATGGGCCACACTGTTCGACCTGTCGGACCGTCACGGCTTCGTGATTGCAGCTGACGAGTGCTACTCGGAAATCTATTTCGACCAGACCCAGCCGCCGCTCGGCGCGCTCGAAGCCGCACAGCGGCTTGGCCGGTTTGATTACCGCAACCTGGTGGTACTGGGCAGCCTGTCCAAGCGCTCCAATGTGCCGGGCCTGCGCTCCGGTTATGCCGCCGGCGATGCCGCCCTGATCAAGCGATTCGTGCTTTATCGCACCTACCATGGCAGCGCAATGAGCCCGTCGGTGCAGATGGCCAGCCAGGCGGCCTGGGAAGACGAGGCGCACGTGGTGGAAAACCGGCGCCTGTACCGGGAAAAATTCCTCCTGTTCCGCGAGACACTGGCCGACGTGCTGCCGCTGTCGCTGCCCGCCGCCGGTTTCTATTACTGGGTACGCACGCCGATCGACGACCAGGAATTCGCGCGCCGGCTGTATGCCGAAGAAAACATCACCGTGTTGCCCGGCACCTATCTGGCACGCGATGCCCACGACTTCAATCCGGGGGTCAACCACGTCCGGATCGCGCTGGTCAGCTCGCTCAGTGAATGCCGCGAGGCTGCAGCGCGCCTGCGCAATTTCCTGCTGCGCCTGCAAAAGGAAACCGCCGGCACTGCCGTCAGCGCAGCCTGACCTGCCCCGGTCACACTGGACTGCGCCGCAGTGCCGCGTGCCAGTGGCGCGCAGCCCTGCTAACCTTCGCCCCACCAAGAACACGAGACCCTACCGATGACTGCAGCCCTGCAAGCCCTGATTGAACAGGCGTTCGAACAGCGCGCCGACTTTTCCCCGAGCAACGCCCCGTCCGACCTTCGAACCGCCATCGACACCGCGCTGGCCGGCCTCGATGCCGGCACACTGCGTGTCGCCGAAAAGATCGACGGCACCTGGCACACCCACCAGTGGCTGAAAAAAGCCGTTCTGCTGTCGTTCCGCCTGCGCGACAACGCGCTGATCGATGGCGGTGACACGCGTTACTGGGACAAGGTGGATAGCAAGTTCGCCGCCTACACCGAAGCCGATTTCCGTGCAGGCGGATTCCGCGTGGTGCCGCCGGCTGCAGCACGCCGCGGCGCCTTTGTCGCCCGCAACGTGGTGCTGATGCCCTCCTACGTCAACATCGGCGCCTATGTGGACGAGGGCGCCATGGTGGACACCTGGGCCACCGTCGGCTCATGCGCACAGATCGGCAAGAACGTGCACCTGTCCGGCGGCGTGGGGATTGGCGGCGTGCTCGAACCGGTGCAGGCCAACCCGACCATCATCGAGGACAACTGCTTTATTGGTGCACGGTCGGAAGTGGTGGAAGGTGTGATCGTAGGCGAGGGCTCGGTGATCTCGATGGGCGTCTACATCGGCCAGAGCACCAAGATTTATGACCGCGAAACCGGTACCGTGACCTATGGCCATGTGCCGGCCGGGTCGGTGGTGGTGTCGGGCAACCTGCCCTCCGCCGACGGCACGTACAGCCTGTACTGCGCGGTGATCGTCAAGAAGGTGGATGCCAGGACGCGCGCCAAGACCAGCATCAACGAGCTGCTGCGCGGCGACTGATCTGGCGCTGTTTGCCATGTGCCTGATCCTGCTCGCGTGGCAGGCACATCCGGTCTACCGGTTGGTGCTGGCAGCCAATCGTGATGAGCGCCATGCGCGTCCAAGCCTGCCTGCCGACTGGTGGCCGCAGGCGCCGGATGTCGGTGGCGGGCGCGACCTGGCGGGCGGGGGAACCTGGCTCGGCATCACCCGACAAGGCCGCTTCGCCGCACTCACCAACCATCGCAACCTGCGTCTGGACGCGCCGTCCGGTGAAAGCCGCGGCGGACTGGTGGCTGACTTCCTGACCAGCCAGCAGGCGGCCCTTCCCTACGTGCAGCAGGTGAGCGCCCAACGCACGCGCTGGGCGCCCTTCAACCTGCTGGCGAGCAGCGGTGACCAGCTGATCGCCTATGGCTCGGCTGGCACTGCGCCACCGCAAGTGCTGCGTGACGGCGTGCACGGCCTCTCCAACCACCTGCCGGACACGCCATGGCCAAAGGTGGTACGTGGCAGCGCGGCGCTGCACCGGGCGCTTGACCAGGCCACCACCGAGGACGCGCTGTGCACCGGACTGTTCGCGCTGCTGGATGACCGCCAGGTGGCCGCCGACGCAGACCTGCCCGATACCGGCCTGCCGCTGCCACGTGAGCGCGCACTGTCGGCGGCAATGATCGTGGACCCGGACTACGGCACGCGCTGCGCGACGGTGCTGCTCTGGCGGCATGACGGCACCTGGATGCTGCAGGAACGCAGCTTTGACTGCGCTGGCACGCCGACCATCATGCGCACGCTGCGCCACCCCTGATCAGGGCAACCGGAATACGCGCAGGCTGGCCTTCGGGGTATGCGTCTGCGCAAAACGGCCACCGAAGACACGCGCAAATGCCGGATGCTGCTGGCCATCCCAGCCGGTCACCACGGCCAGATACTGGTGGCCACCCGCCTCGTAGCTGATCAGGCCGCCAGCATGACCTTCATCATCCTGATGCCGCCACAAGGTGCGCCCAGTGCCGGCATCGAGCGCATGCAGGGTGCCACGGGCGTCGGCCACCCAGAGCAGGCGCCCGGCCGTGCTGAGCAGACTGGCCAGGGGTGGCTCGGGAAATTCCACCGTCCACATCTTGGCACCGGTGAGCGGATCGCGGGCATCAAGGTGCGCGCGTGCGCGCTCGTCCTGCGGTGCCGTTGCCGTGGCGATGCCACCGAGCAGTTCACGCAGGTCGGCACCGGAACCCGGCGCGGCAGGGGCAGGGGCAGCAGAACGGTCCACCTGCACATCCATGCACCATTCGGCCACCACCTTGTACCAGAGCCCGGTCTGCGGACTGTAGCTGCCACTCAGCCCCGGAAAAGCCCCCTCGAGGGCAGGACACAAATTGGTCTGCTGCCCGGCATTGAAATCGCGGCGCGCACCCAGCACACCGGTGGCAGTATCCACCGAGCCCGCCAGATTGAAGTTGCGGGCTGCCTGCCACACCCGCACCAGCCTGAGCGCGGCGGTATACACGAACACCAGTCCACTGCGATTGGGATGCACCACATAGTTTTGGCCGCCACGCGAGAGCAGCAGCACTTCGCTGGCTGCACTGTCGCGCACCCAGACCTCATGGGCAATTTCCTGGTGCCATGCCAGCAGCCGTCCGTTCGACGGGTCGAGTGCCAGCAGGCTGCCGGTGTAAGCGTTGTCGCCCGGGTGCGAGCCATGGGTTTTGTAATCGGCGCCGGCCCAGTCGAACAGCGGCAGCGGGCTGCCGGTGCCCCAATACAGCATCTGTTGTGCTGCATCCCAGCTGCCAGGCACACCGGCACTTCCACCAAAGGCGCGCTCACCTGCGCGTTCGCCGCTGACACCCCAGTGATTGGCGGCACCAGCGACCACTTCATCGCGCCACAACTCGCGTCCGGTGCGCATATCCAGACCCAGCAACAGGCCACGCTGCCGCGCCCGGACCACGCTGGAACCCACCACGACCGTGCCGCCGGCAAGCACTGGTGGCCCTTGCAGCACGCCGCTGCTGCCATCCCTTGGTACAGCGCGCATCTGCCACCGCAGCATTCCGGTCAGGGCGTTCCAGGCCAGTACCCGGCCGTCGGCTGCAGCCAGGTAAAGGCTGCCGTCATGTAGCGCCACGCCGTGGCAGTCATCGCCACCGGCCGCGGTGGCGGGCAATAGCGACAGCGTATTGGCGGTCGCGCCAGCCTCGGCAGCCGGGTCGGGGATCTCGGCGGTCCGCGCATGCCAGCGCAACCGACCGGTTGCACCGTCGAGCACCCAAACCCGCCCGCCCGCAGAGCAGTAAGCGAGCAGACCGCCATCGGCAACCGGAAGCGCGTGCAGTTCCTCCGACGGCAGGTCGGGCACGTGGATCCAGGCCTGAATCAGGCGTGAAACGTTGCGTGCATTGATCTCCTTCAGCGGACTGTATTGACTGCCGCCAACCGTGACCTCGCTCTCCGCCCGCGCAGGGCGCAACGACAGCGCAAGAAACACCGCAAGCAGCCATGCAACAGCGCATGGCCAAGGTGTCGCCGGGCAAAAAGGGGAATCGGGGCGAAGTGGCATGATGTGCCTTAAGCTAGCAGACGGCGGCGACCGACAGCAAGGCGGCAACCCACCGAAACAGGCGGAATCCTCTACAATCCGGGTCCATGACTGCTGCCACCGACCCCACCTTCGATCTGGCCTGCGCGCTGCTGTGCCGGCCTTCCGTCACGCCGGATGATGCCGGTTGCCAGGCCCTGCTGGCCGAGCGCCTGGCTGCGCTGGGTTTTGTGGCCGAAACCCTGCATGCCGGTGGTGTCGACAACCTGTGGCTGCGGCGCGGCAACCAGTCGCCCCTGCTGGTGTTCGCCGGCCATACCGACGTGGTGCCCACCGGTCCGGTCGATGCGTGGCACAGCCCGCCCTTCACGCCCACGGTGCGCGACGGCATGCTGTTCGGACGCGGCGCGGCCGACATGAAATCCTCGTTGGCAGCCTTTGTGGTGGCAATCGAACAGGTGCTGACAGAACACCCCGGCCTGCCCGGCTCGATCGCCCTGCTGCTGACCTCTGACGAGGAGGGACCGGCGCGCGACGGTACCGTGCGGGTGATCGAACGACTGCAGGCACGTCAGGAAACGATTGATTACTGTCTGGTCGGCGAACCGACCTGCGTCGACGTGCTGGGTGACACCATCAAAAACGGTCGGCGCGGTTCGCTCAGTGGTCGCCTTCAGGTGATCGGCATTCAGGGTCACGTGGCTTATCCGCATCTGGCGCGCAATCCGGTGCACCAACTCGCCCCGGCCCTGGCTGAACTGGCCGCCATGCAGTGGGATACCGGCAGCGCAGACTTTCCGGCCACCACGTTTCAGGTCTCGAACATCCGCGGTGGTACGGGCGCCGGCAACGTGATCCCCGGTTCGGTGGAACTGCTGTTCAATTTCCGGTATTCCACGGCCAGTCCGGCCGATGCCTTGCGCGCGCGTACCGAAGACGTGCTGGCCCGTCACGGCCTGCAATATGAACTGGTCTGGGACCATGGCGCGCAGCCCTTCCTGACGCCACGCGGACCGCTGGTGGAGGCGCTCAGCGCCAGCATTGCGGCCGAAACCGGGGTGATTGCCGAGGTCTCGACGACTGGCGGCACATCGGACGGGCGTTTCATTGCGCGCTGGTGCCGTCAGGTGGTGGAGTTCGGACCGATCAACGCCTCGATCCACAAGATCGACGAACATGTGCGGACGGCCGACCTCGCACCGCTCAGCCGGATTTACGCTGGACTGATCCGACGTCTGCTTGACCCCGCCGGAGACCATCCATGATGCCCCCCAATCTGCCACTACCAGCGGCCGACCCCGATTACCAAGCGCAGGCCTGGGCCGAGGCGGCCCGGCATTTGCACAGCGCACGTGACGTAATCCGCTTTGGCATGAGCCGCTTCGCCGGCGCCGACCTGTTCTTCGGCCATGGCTTTCCCGACGCCTTCGAGGAAGCGCGCTATCTGGTGGCGTGGGCACTGCAGTTGCCGGTGCGTCAGGCCGGGCACTGGCTGGATGCGCGTCTGACCCCGACCGAACTGGCCCGCGCACTGCAGGTGCTGCAGGTACGCTGCACCTCGCGCGAACCGGCGGCATACCTGACCGGCGAAGCCTGGCTGGGCGAGTTCCGTTTCCGGGTCGACCGACGCACCATCGTGCCGCGTTCGCTGATTGCCGAGGTGCTGGAAGACGGCGGGCTGCAGCCCTGGCTGGACCTGGAAGACGTCAGCCGTGCGGCCGACATTTGCACCGGCGGCGGATCACTGGCGGTATTGCTGGCACTGGCGGCCCCCAACGCCGAAGTGGAAGCCGTGGACCTGTCGGCGGACGCCTTGGAGGTGGCAGAGTCGAATGTGCAGGACTATGGGCTGCAGGACCGCATCGCGCTGTTGCAGGGCGATCTGCTCACACCGCTCACCGGTACCTATCAGCTGTTGCTGAGCAATCCACCCTATGTCGACGCGGCGGCGATGGCGGTGTTGCCGGCGGAATACTGCCGCGAGCCAGAAATGTCGCTTGCCAGCGGCCCGGACGGACTGGACCACACCCGGCAGCTGATCGCCGGCGCCGCCGCGCTGCTCGATGAAGGCGGGGTGCTGCTGGTGGAAGTGGGACACCAACGCGCCGTGCTGGAAATGGCCTACCCGGACCTGCCCTTCGTGTGGCTGGAGTCGCGTGATGGCGGCACCTACATCTTCCTGCTCCGTCGCCAGGACCTGCCCGGCGCTTGAAGCCGACAGACTGACGGCGGGCGGCCCAGCCCGGCCGCCTGACTGACTGACTGACGCGCGCCTCAGCCGCGCGGCCGACCGCGCGACGCGCCGCCGGTCGGGCGACCACTGGCGGCCTTGCTGCGCACCGGCCCGCGGGCACGCACCGGCTCCACCTGCGGCGCCATCGCAGCCCCCTCGGCCGCAGCAGCGCGGCCGGCGGCGGGCTTGCGTGCATCGCCTGACGGCCGCGGCGGAGTGCGACGTTTGCGCTCCGGGGCATCGCGCATCCCCGCCCAGATCAGCACCTTGTTGATTTCCTCGCCCTTCAGCTCGATCACCTGGCCACGCTTGAGCCGCGGCGGTAAGCCGATCACGCCAAAACGGACGCGCATCAAGCGGCTGACCATCACCCCCATGGCGGCAAACATGCGCCGCACCTCACGGTTACGTCCTTCGCGCAGCACCACCTGATACCAGTGGTTGGCACCTTCGCCGCCGCGATCTTCGATCCGTTCGAACCAGGCCGGACCGTCGTCCAGCAGGATTTCGCGGGTGGCCTGGTTCATCTGGTCATGGGTAAGCTCGCCCATCGCGCGGACGGCATATTCGCGCTCCACCTCAAATCGCGGATGCGCAAGCCGGTTGGCCAGTTCACCGCTGGTGGTGAACACCAGCAAGCCGCTGGTGTTGAAGTCCAGCCGACCGATCGCAATCCAGCGCGCACCGCGCACCTTGGGCAGGCTGTGGAAGACGCTGGGGCGGTCTTCCGGATCATCCCGGCTGACGATCTCGCCCTCGGGCTTGTGGTAAAGCAGCACGCGCACGTCCTCGCCCTGTTCGCGCAGCTCCTGCACGCGCAAATGGCGCTCGCCGGCCTGCACGCGGTCACCGGGCACTACCCGCGTGCCGGGTTCAGCCACCAGCCCGTTGACGGTAACCGCACCGGAAGCCACCAGGGCGTCCATGTCGCGACGCGACCCGAGTCCTGCGTCAGCCAGATATTTTTGCAGGCGGATGCCTTCAGTCTTGTCCATGTGTTCCTTCAGGCAATGAATCGGGAGTGACCGCTGCTTCCGGCGGCCTGGCGGAGTCCTGACGCGCGTCCTGGTCCTGCCCCTGCTGCGTCGGCGACAACGCTGCGGATGACGGCTCTGGCACCCCCGCCGCCGCCTCCATTGCACCGAGGGTGTCTTCGAGGATCGGCAGCGAGGCAGGATCGGACTCCAGCTCGGCGAGCGGCGGCAGTTCCTGCAGCGAGCGAAGCCCCAGATCATCCAGCATACGCCGGGTGGTGCCAAACAGCTCGGGACGCCCCGGCACCTCGCGCTGACCGATCACGTCGATCCAGCCGCGCGCTTCCAGTGCGCGCAGTACCTGGCTCGACACGGCCACACCACGGATTTCCTCAATATCGCCACGCGTCACGGGCTGCCGATACGCAATGATGGCCAGGGTTTCCATCACGGCGCGCGAATAACGCGGCGGTCGCTCCGGATTCAGTCGCGCCATGCGACCCTGGACATCCGGGCGGGTCTGAAAGCGCCAGCCAGTGGATACCTGCACCAGGATCAGGCCACGATCGCGCCAGTCATCGCGCAGTTCTTCCAGCAGACGGCGCAGCAGATCGGCGGGCAGATCTTCGTCGAACAGCTTGCGCAACTGGCTCGCGCTGAGCGGCTCGCCGCTGGCCAGCAGGCTGGCTTCGAGCAGGCGCTTGGCCTGCGCCGGGTCGACGGCGGATGCCTCCGGCAACGGAACGGCGACAGCAAGATCGCGGGCTTCTGGCGGCTGTTCCGGCGGCTGTTCCGGCGAGTGTTCTGGCTGGTGGCTCATGGTTCTTCCGCAGCCTCAAGGGTGGGCTCCTCGCGCCCCCCCAGCCGCACGTAGATGGGTGAAAAATTCTGCTCCTGCATCAGCTGCACCAGACCTTCCTTGACCAGCTCAAGCAGAGCCACAAAATGCACCACCACGATCGGCACGCTCGCCCCGACGTCGAACAGGTCGTGAAAGGTGAGGAACTGGTCGGGGTGGTCGCCCAGCCGGCGCAGGATGCGGGTCATGTGCTCGCGCACCGACAACTCCTGGCGGGCAATCCGGTGGTGACGGTTCATCCGCGCACGGGCCAGCACGGCGTACCACGCATCCCGCAACTCGTCCGGCGCGACTTGCGGTAAACGCGGCGAGAGGTCCTCGATCAGTTCGGCTGCGGCCGGCAGGAAGTCGCGCCCCACCCGCGGCAGGCTGTCGAGGGCGCGAGCAGCCAGCTTGATCCGTTCGTACTCCAGCAAGCGGCGCATCAGTTCAGCGCGCGGATCCGCCCCCTCCTCGTCCACCACATTGGGCGGGCGCGGTAGCAGCATGCGCGACTTGATCTCGATCAGCACGGCCGCCATCACCAGGTACTCGGCCGCCAGTTCAAGCCGGGTGGTCTGCATCGCGTCGATGTAGGCCACGTACTGAAGGGTGAGCTCGGCCATCGGAATGTCGAGGATGTCGAGCGAGTTTTTGCGGATCAGGTACAGCAAGAGGTCAAGGGGCCCCTCAAAGCTCTCGAGGAAGACCTCCAGCGCCTCTGGCGGGATGTAGAGGTCCTGCGGCAACTCGCGCAGAGGTTCGCCGCGCACCCGCGCCTGGCGCGGCAGCGCGGCTGCGTCCTCCAGTACGGCGGCCTCGTCGGTCACGAGTAGTTCAGCCCCATGGCATCGCGCACATCGCGCATGGTGTCCTGCGCCAGCTTGCGCGCACGCTCGCAACCATCCGCCAGCACATTGCGCACCGCGGTGGGATCTTCCTGCAATGCCAGCGCACGCTCGCGCACCGGGGCCAGCTCGGCCTGCATGCGATCGATCACTGGCTGCTTGCAGTCCAGGCAGCCGATGCCGGCCGTGGTGCAGCCCTCGCGCACCCAGCGCCGGGTATCGTCGCTGCTGTAGATTTCATGCAAGGACCAGACCGGGCATTTGCCCGGGTCGCCCGGATCGGTGCGGCGGATGCGTGCCGGGTCGGTGGGCATGGTACGCACCTTGCGGGTGATCGACTCGGGGTCCTCGCGCAGGGCGATGGTGTTGCCGTATGACTTCGACATCTTCTGCCCGTCCAGACCAAGCAGCTTCGACGCCTGGGTCAGGCGCGCCTGCGGTTCGGTGAGGATCATCTTGCCGCTGCCTTCCAGGTAACCAAACACCCGCTCGCGGTCCGCCACGGTAAGGTTCTGGCTGTCTGCCAGCAAAGCGCGCGCAGCCTCCAGGGCTTCGTCATCCCCCTGCTCGTTGTAACGGGTACGCAGTTCCAGATACAGGCGTGATTTCTTGTTGCCGAGACGACGCACCGCAAGCAGGGCCTTCTCTTCAAAGCCAGGCTCGCGACCGTAAAGGTGGTTGAAGCGGCGCGCAATTTCGCGGGTGATCTCGATATGGGGCACCTGATCCTCTCCCACCGGCACCTGGTTGGCGCGATAGATCAGGATGTCGGCGGCTTGCAGCAGTGGGTAGCCCAGAAAGCCATAGGTGGAAAGGTCGCGGTCCGACAGCTTTTCCTGCTGGTCCTTGTAGCTTGGCATGCGCTCCAGCCAGCCCAGCGGCGTCATCATCGACAGCAGCAGGTGCAGCTCTGCGTGCTCGGGCACGCGCGACTGGATGAACAGGGTGGCCTGGTTGGGGTCGACGCCCACCGCCAGCCAATCGATCACCATGTCCCAGATACTGGCCTCGATCACCGCAGGATCATTGTAATGCGTGGTCAGGGCGTGCCAGTCGGCCACCATGAACAGGCACTCGTGCTCGTGCTGGAGCTGGATCCAGTTCTTCAGCACGCCGTAGTGATGGCCAAGGTGCAGGGCACCGGTCGGGCGCATGCCGGAGAGGACGCGGTCGGGATACATGGTGTTCAGGACTCCAGATAAAGACGGGACAACAGATTCAGACGCCGGCAAGCAGGCTGGCAATACGCAAGGCCACATCCGCCATCGGACGCAGCACGATACCTAGCGGCGAGCCCGGTACGATGGCCAGCACCAGCACGATCTGCATGCCGTAAGGTTCCAGCTGTTCGTACTGGTTGGCAAGGTCGCGCGGCAGCAGGCTGGCCACAATACGACCACCGTCGAGCGGCGGGATTGGCAACAGGTGGAACACCATCAGGAACGCATTGATTTCCATGCCGTAGCTGGCCATCTGCTGGAGCACGCCCAACGGCAGGGCAACACCACCGCTGGCATCGGGCAGGAGCAGCAGGCGCAGGATCAACGCCCACCCGAGCATCATCAGAAAATTGCTGCCCAGAGCGGCGAGGGCCACCGTGCGCAGTGCCTCGCGCGGGTTGCGCACGCCATATGGCTGACGCGGGGGCTTGGCCCAGCCGATCAGACCCAATGGTGCGTGAGCGATCTGGCTGAACACAAACATGATGAAGGGCACTGCCAGCGTGCCGAGCGGGTCGACAAAGCGCAGGGGATTCCAGTCCACGCGCAGGCGACGCCCGCCGGGCATGCGCTGCAGGCGAGACCACATCCATTCCTGCGCCACCGGCCGGATGGTGATGGCAAGGATCAGGGGAACGGCAACTATCAGCAGGTCGAGCAGGATCTGGATCATGGGGTCTCAAAACCAAAAGGTTGCAGGCTGCCGCGTCCGGCACGGATCAGTTCGGGTTGGTCGCCGGACAGGTCAATCACGGTGGTCATGCCCAGCCCGCAGGCACCGGCATCAATCACCAGATCCACCTGACGGGCCAGACGGTCGCGCAGTTCCTCGCCGTCATTGAGTGGCGTCTCGTCGCCCGGCAGAAGCAGGGTGGTGCTTACCATCGGCTCGCCGAGTTCTTCCAGCAGGGCGAGCGCCACCGGGTGGTCGGGCACGCGCAGGCCGATGGTGGCGCGCTTGGGATGCTGCAGGCGCCGTGGCACCTCTTTGGTCGCATTCAGCAGGAAGGTATAACTGCCGGGCGTATTCGCCTTCAGCAAGCGGTACGTGCTGTTGTCGACCTTGGCAAAGCGGGCGATCTCTGCCAGGTCACGGCACATCAGACTCATCAGGTGACTCTCGTCCAGCCCGCGGATGCTGCGCATCCGCGTGACCGCATTCTTGTCGTCAAGCTGGCAGCCCAGCGCGTAGCAGGAGTCGGTGGGATATGCCACCACGCCACCGCCACGCAGGATATCCGCCGCCTGGCGAATCAGGCGTGCCTGCGGATTCTGTGGGTGCACCAGGAAATATTGCGCCATTTCAGCGCCTGTCGCAGATCATGTGCGCACTCAGCCGAACAGTTGCCAAACCGGCTGGCAGCCAGACGGCAGGGCCTGCATCTGGCCCGGCAGGGTGAAACTTTCGCCGGGCCCGTGGTAATCCGAGCCACGCGATGCCAGGAAGCCATAGGCATCTGCCAGCCGGGCGAAGCGTTCGACCTGTTCGCGCGTGTGATTGCCGGTGACCACTTCGATGGCCTGTCCACCCAACGCCCGGAATTCGTGCAACAGGGCGCGCATGCCTTCACTGCCCACCGTGTAGCGCCCGGGATGCGCCAGCACCGCAACACCGCCCGCAGCATGGATCCAGTCAAGCGCATCGTTCAGGCTGGCCCAGCGATGCGGAACATAACCGGGCTTGCCGCGTGCAAGGTACCGTTTAAACACGGCACCCACGTTGCGGGCCTTGCCCTGCGCCACCAGAAAACGCGCAAAGTGAGTGCGACCGATCATTTCGGACGCACTGGCAAAGGCTTGTGCGCCCTCCAGCGCCCCGCCGATACCGGCCTGTGCCAGGCTGTCGGCCATGCGACGCGCCCGCTCCAGCCGACCCAGCCGCAGGCCAGCCAGGCCGTTGCGCAGGGCGGCATGTTGCGGATCGACGTTGAGGCCGACCACGTGAATGGTCAGCTTGTCCCAGGTCACCGAAACTTCCACCCCTGGAATCAGGCGCAGGCCATGCGCCTGCGCTGCCAGTGTGGCCTCGCCCAGGCCGGCGAGATCGTCATGATCGGTCAGCGCGAGCACGTCCACTCCGCCGCGCGCAGCGAGTGCCACCATTTCGGTGGGACTGAGCAGGCCGTCAGAAACGGTGGAGTGACAGTGCAGGTCAACGTTGCGCATGAACAGGGTGGGAGAGAACCGACTCGGACTGGGACCCGCATTTTAGCAGACCCGTTGGCCAGACCTCGGTTGGACAGCAGGCGCGCACCTGCCCGATAATGCGGGGATGAACTCCATGTTGATCGATTTTCTGCCGCTGGTGGCGTTTTATGCGGCCTTCTGGGTGGGCGGCATCTATGCCGCCACAGCCACCGGCATGCTCGCCAGTGCAGCCACCATCCTCTACATGCTGGCCCGGCGCGAGCCCGTGCGCCCCATGGCCTGGGTAAGCTTCGTCCTGATTGTGGTGTTCGGTGGTGCCACCTTGTGGCTGCACGACGAAAGCTTCATCAAATGGAAGCCCACCATCCTGTACTGGATTTTTACGTTGGTGCTGGCGCTGGCGCCACGCGTGGCCGGCCGTAACCCGATTCAGGCCATGCTGGGCAAGGAACTTGTGTTGCCCGCCGTCATCTGGGCACGGTTGAACGACAGTTGGGCCGCATTCTTTGCGCTGCTGGGCGCCGCCAATCTGTACATCGCAGGCCACTTCAGCACCAGTGTATGGGCCACCTTCAAGGTGTTCGGCACGCTGGGCATGATGGTGGTGTTTGTGCTGGTGCAGGGGGTGGTGCTGTCGCGCCATGTGCCGGCCAGCAGCAAGGACGAACCCGGCGCATGAACGCGGCCGGTGGCACCCTGCGCATGATCGAACAGGCACTGGCGGTCCTGCGGCCCTTGCACTTGCAGGTGCGCGACGACAGTCATCTGCATGCGGGTCACGCAGGTGCCCGCGATGGCGGTGGGCACTACCACCTTGATATTGTGTCGGAGCAGTTTGCCGGCCGGACAGCAGTGGCACGGCACCGGCAGGTTTATGCGGCCCTGGGTTCGCTCATGGGCCATTCCATCCACGCCCTCGCCATTCAGGCCTGGGCTCCCGGGGAGCGGCCGGTCACGGCCTCCCCCAGCACCACCCTGTCAGCAAAGGAAGATTGATGAACGCCAAACAAGCCCTGGCCTCCCTGGCCATTGTCGGAAGCACGCTCAGCCTGACGCTGATGTTTGCCCAGCAGACCAACGCCCAGACCAGCGATCCTGCGCCCAGCGCAGCGAGCGCGGCCGGTGGCGCCGCCAAGGACGTAAAGGTGAATGGCCATGTCATTCCCGGCTCCCTGATCGACCTGATCGCCAAGTCGCAGACCGCTGGCGGACAACCGGACACCCCGGCGCTGCGTTCGGATATCCGTGATCAGCTGATCAACCTGACGGTGATTGCCGATGAGGCTGTCCGTCTGGGCCTGGACAAGCAGGCCGACACGGCTGCCCAACTGGAAGTGCAACGCCAGCAGGTGCTGGTGCGTGCCTTCCAGGCCTACTACACCAAGTCCACCCAGGTGGACGACGCCACCCTGCGCGCCGAATACGACAAGGTGCGGGGGGATCTGGGCTCGAACGAGTATAAGGCCCAGCACGTGCTGGTGAAGACTGAAGAAGAAGCAAAGAAGATCATTGCCCAGCTTGAGAAGGGTGGCGATTTCGACAAGATTGCTGCCGAGCAGTCACTCGACACCGGCTCGAAGGATAGCGGTGGTCATCTGGACTGGGCCGCGCCGCAGTCCTACGTCAAGCCCTTCTCCGACGCCATGGTTGGCCTGAAGAAAGGCGAGTTCACCAAGACCCCGGTGCAGACCCAGTTCGGCTTTCACGTGATCAAGCTGGAAGACGAGCGTCCGCTGAAGGCGCCCGACTTTGACGAAGTGAAGGAACAGCTGCGCCAGTCGAAGGTGCAGAAAGACTTTGGTGGTGTTGTGCGCGACCTGCGTGCCAAGGCCAAGGTGGAAGGGCTGTAAGCGCGACGATGGCGGCGGCTGACGCCTGACGGCAGCCCTGCGCAATCGCAACGAAAGCCCCCGGGGACCCTGCGCCCCCGGGGGCTTTTGGTTTACAGCAGCGTCGGGGCGCACCGGCGCGCCCCCGCCGCCTGAATCAGCCCGGTTTTCGCTCGGCCGATCAGCCGACCCAGCGTCGCGCGTTGCGGAACATGCGCAGCCACGGTCCGTCCTCGCCCCAGTTGGCAGGATGCCAGGAGTGCTGGATGGTGCGAAAAGCACGTTCCGGATGTGGCATCAGGATTGTGAAGCGGCCATCCTCCGTGGTCACACCGGTGAGGCCATCTGCCGAGCCGTTCGGATTGGCCGGATACTGTGTGGCAGGTGCGCCCTGACCATCGATATGACGCAGCACACCCAACGCACGCGCCTGCAGTTCGTCCTTGACCGAGCGGAACACCATGCGTCCTTCGCCGTGCGCCACTGGCACCGGCAGCTGACTGCCAGCCATGCCGCGCATGAACAGCGAGGGGCTGTCGAGCACCTCGACCATCGACCAGCGCGCCTCGAACTGTTCGGACCGGTTGCGGTGTAGCTGCGGCCACCATTGCGCCCCAGGAATCAACCCGGACAGACCGCTCATCATCTGGCAGCCATTGCATACACCCAGCGCAAACGTGTCGGGACGCTGAAAGAAGGCTGCAAAGCGGTCGCGCGCCAACGGATTGAACAGGATCGAGCGCGCCCAGCCTTGGCCGGCCCCCAGCACGTCGCCATACGAAAAGCCACCGCAAGCCACCAGGCCGGCGAAATCCTGCAAGGTTTCGCGCCCGGCCAGAATGTCGCTCATATGCACATCGACTGCACTGAAACCGGCACGGTCAAACGCTGCCGCCATTTCCACCTGGCCATTGACGCCCTGCTCGCGCAGGACGGCAATGCGCGGCCGGCGGCCATACAGAACCAGAGGCGCGGCCACATCGTCCGCCGGATCAAAGGTCAGCTGTGCGCGCAACCCGGGGTCGCTGCGCTGAGCCTGACTGGCGCGCGCTTCGGCCACACAGCCGGGATCGTCGCGCAGGGCCTGCAACTGCAGGCTGGTTTCGCCCCACACCTGTTCCAGCGGCAGCAGTGCCGACTTGAACAGCGTGGCGCCCTGATGACGCACTTCGATGGCATCGCCATTCGGCTGCACGGCGCCAAGGAAATGCGCACAGGCCTGCAGGCCGTGGCTGCCGATCAGCGCTTCCACGCGCCCCCGATGCTGACGCGGAACCTGCAGGACAATGCCGGGCTCCTCGGCAAACAGACAGGCAAGCGGTGCAGCGGAACTGCCCAATTTGTCCAGGTCGAGCACGAATCCCGCGCGGGAAGCGAACAGCATTTCCAGCACAGTGACCAGCAGCCCCCCGTCCGAACGATCGTGGCAAGCCAGCACCAGCGCTTCGCGACGCAAGGCCTGCATCAGATTGAACAGCGCGCGCAACTGCGCTGGCTGGTCCAGGTCTGGCGCAAAGTCTCCCACCTGACCATACACTTGGGCGAGGGCACTGCCGCCGAGCCGATACTTGCCCTGCCCCAGATCAATCAACAGCAGCTCGGTGGGGCCGGCATGGCTGCGCAGCATCGGTGTGAGCGTGGCACGCACGTCGGTGACCGGCGCAAACGCGGTAATCACCAGCGACAGCGGTGACGTGACCTTGTGGACGCCAGCCTCGTCCTGCCACACGGTGCGCATGGAGAGCGAGTCCTTGCCTACCGGGATGGCCAGGTCGAGCGCTGGACACAATTCAAGCGCCAGCGCACGGACGGTATCGAACAAGGCGGCGTCCTCGCCAGGCGCGCCGGCGGCAGCCATCCAGTTGGCGGACAGCTTGATGCGATCGAGCGCAGGCACATCGGCGGCCAACAGGTTGGTGATGGCCTCGGCCAGCGCCATCCGTCCGGAAGCCGGGGCGTCAATCAAGGCCACCGGTGCGCGTTCGCCAATCGCAAAGGCTTCGCCGTGATATTCGTGGAATCCGGCGGCCGTGACCGCCACATCGGCCACCGGCACCTGCCAGGGTCCGACCAGCGGGTCACGCACACATAGCCCCCCCACCGTGCGGTCGCCGATGGTGATCAGGAAGCGTTTGTCGGCCACGGCAGGCAAGCTGAGCACGCGGCGCAGGGCATCAAGAACGCTGACCCCGTCGAATTGCAGTGGCGTGCGCACGGCCGCCACCCGCTGCACATCGCGCACCATGCGCGGCGGCTTGCCCAGCAGCGCGGACAGTTCCATGTCTACCGGCAGGTTGTCAAAATACGGATCGCGCACCTGCAAGCGACCATCGCCGGTGCCGGTACCGACCACGGCAAACGGACAGCGCTCTCGCGCGCACAGCGCACTAAAGTCATCCAGCCGCTCGGGCGCAATCGCCAGCACATAGCGTTCCTGCGACTCGTTGCTCCAGATCTCGCGTGGACTCATGCCCGGCTCTTCGGAGGGTATCTTACGCAGGTTGAATACCGCGCCGACACCACCGTCGTGGGCGAGCTCGGGAAATGCATTGGACAGGCCACCCGCCCCCACATCGTGAATGGCCAGGATTGGGTTGCGCTCGGCCAGTTGCCAGCAGCGGTCAATCACTTCCTGCGCGCGGCGCTGCATTTCCGGATTGGCACGTTGCACCGAGTCAAAGTCGAGCGATTCGGCGTTCATGCCGCTTTGCATCGACGAGGCAGCACCGCCACCAATACCGATGCGCATGCCGGCGCCGCCAAGCTGGATGAACAGGACGCCATCGCTGAGCGGCAACTTGTGCGACTGCAGCCCATCAATGGTTCCGACCCCGCCGGCCAGCATGATCGGCTTGTGATAACCACGCCATTCGCCGGCATGGCGGATTTCGAGGGTACGGAAATAGCCACCCAGATTGGGGCGACCAAACTCATTGTTGAAGGCAGCTGCACCGATCGGTCCGTCGAGCATGATCTGCAAGGGCGAGACAATCCGTGCCGGACGGGCACCAGAACCTGCCTCCCAGGGCTGCTCCAGCCCCGGCAGGTTGAGATTGGACACCGAGAAACCGACCAGGCCGGCTTTGGGGCGCGCGCCGCGGCCGGTAGCACCCTCATCGCGGATTTCGCCGCCAGCACCGGTGGCTGCCCCCGGAAAGGGCGCGATCGCGGTGGGGTGATTGTGGGTTTCCACCTTGGCGATCAGATGCGCCTGCACCGGGCGATACTGATACACCGGAGAGGCAGCACCTGCCTGAGGATGGAAACGCTGGGTGTCCTGTCCGGTGATGATGGCTGCATTGTCGGCGTAGGCCACCACCGTTCCCTGCGGCGTGTGCCGGTGGGTTTCGCGCACCATGCCGAACAGGGAATGCGCCTGCGGCTGATGATCAATCACCCAGTCGGCATTGAAGATCTTGTGGCGGCAATGCTCCGAGTTGGCCTGCGCAAACATCAGCAACTCCGCGTCGGTGGGATTGCGGCCGGCAGCCTGATAAATCTGCAACAGATAGTCGATTTCGTCTTCGGCCAACGCCAGGCCGAGTGACTGATTGGCGGCGACCAAGGCCGCCCGGCCGTCCGTGCCGAGCACCACCTCACCCAATGGCTGTGGTGCCACCTGGGCAAATACCTGATCCGCCTGTTCGAGGCTGAGCAGCACACTCTCGGTCATCGGGTCATGCAGCAGTGCGGCACAGCGTTCCAGAAGCGCGGGCTGGAAGCTGTCCGGGCGCCCGGTGCCGATGCGGAAAGCCGTGGCACGTTCCACCCGCAATACCGCGTCCAGTCCGCAACCGCGCACGATTTCGGTGGCCTTGCTCGACCACGGCGAAATGGTTCCCAGGCGCGGCGTAACCAGCAACAGGGTATCGCCGGCGCGCACCGGGCGGGGCATGCCGCCGTCATCCAGCACGGCTTCCAGATGCTGCTGCTCGGCCGTCTGCAGGGAACGCGCCAGATGCACCAGATACAGGTGCTGGGCATGCAGATGCACCGGTTCACCGATCTGGTCGCGCAGTTTCTGCAACAGACGTTCGCGACGGAAGGGCGACAGGGCGAGCGGACCGTTCAGGGTCAGGATGGATGACATGGGGAGCCGGAAGAAGGATCAGGCCGTGATTATAGCGAAACCGGGAAGCGGCCTGAACCTTGAACGCCGCCATGCAGCGGCTGCCCCTGTCGCAGGCTGCGTTGCAGGGCGCGAAGTTGGCGCTGGGGAATGGCGTGCAAACCCACAATCACGGGGGCACTGTGGCCACCGGCGCGCCCCAGCACGCAGCCCCATGGACCGACATGAACTGCACCGGACGGGCAGAGCCGCTGCCGTCGCGCCTGCTGCACATTGAGCACCCCACTGTCCGAGATGTCGCGCAGGACGCCGGCGGCCGGGGCCGGGCATGTCGTTTTGGCGCGGCGGGAGCGGAACCGTTGGGCCAACCAGAGGCCGGCAGCCGCGCCGCAACCCGGCAGCGGGAACGCGCACTGGCTGAGGGCGAGCAGCGCAAGCAGCAGCCATACGTGGCCGACCCAGCGGAGCGGCGATCGGCTTGGCGGAAAGGATAGAAGGAGCAGACGCATGATAGGATGACAGCATGACTGCTGATGTTCCGATTGTCCCGCCCGAGCATGAGGGCGACGTGACCTTGTTTGCGCTTGCGCATGATGCGTCCGGCGTTGCTGTCGGCAGCGGCTGGACCGACCTCAACCAGCGCGGGCTGCTGCATGTGGGCGGGGCCGACGCCGAGGTGTTCCTGCAAGGTCAACTCACCCAGGACATGGGGCGCGTGCGCGCCGGAAGGTCACTGCTGGCGGCCCATTGCACGCCCAAGGGACGGGTCAGCACCCTGTTTCGGGCATGGCCCTGCGATGACGGATTCCTGCTCGACTGCCCCGCCGCATTGCAGGCTTCGGCATTGCGCCGCTTGCGGCTGTATGTGCTGCGCGCCAGGGTGGTGATCACGGAAGTTGCCGACCAGTGGCACCGGGTCGGCCTGTATGGCGATCAGGCCGCCGACTGGCTGACGGCGCTGGACCTGCCGGTGGTGGACCATGGCAGCACACTGATGAATGCAGGCGCACATCGCATGCTGCGCATGGGCCCGACGCGCTGGCAGGTACTGAGTCCGCGCGCCCCTGGCCTTGCGTTGGCAGCCGGGCTGGCGGCCACCAGCGGTCAGGCCACGAATCCGCAGGGTTGGCAGCTTGCCAGCGTGCGAGCCGGCGAACCGGAAGTCTTGCCAGGCAGCGTCGAAGCGTTCATCCCGCAGATGCTCAACCTGGACCAGCTGGACGGCGTCAGTTTCCGCAAAGGCTGCTACACCGGCCAGGAAATCGTGGCCCGCAGCCATTATCTGGGCAAGGTGAAACGGCGCATGCAGCACCTGGCCTACCACGGCGCTACCGCGCCACAGGCGGGCCAAGCGGTGCCATTGGCCGGCGTGGCGGTCGACCCGGCGGTTGCGCCCCGGGAGGACGACAGCGCAGCAGCCGTCAGTGCGCTGGCGCACGGCGAGATTGTCTATGCCGTGCAGACCCACGCCGAGGGCGGTGAAGCGCTCGCCGTGGTGCGCGTCATCGACACCGGCACGGCTGCCAACACGCCGTCGTGAGCATGGCCACCGAACTGTTCGTCTGGTACCACTGCGAGGCGGCTGACAGCGCGCGCGTGCTGGCGCTGGCCCGACAACTGCTGGAAGAGGTGGCGCTGCGTTGCGGGGTGCGGGGACGCCTGCTGGCGCGGCAGGACCAGCGCAACACCTGGATGGAACACTACGCGCCAGACAGCGACCAGGTCGCGGGACTCACCCTTGCCCTCGAGCAGGCGCTGGCGGGGCTGAACCAGCCGTTTCCGCAACGTCACACCGAAGCGTTCACGTGCGTGGCCGGGTAAACCATACGCCGATGCGGAATGCCGGCATCCAGAAAGGAATCGCCTTCGGCGACGAAACCGGCACGCGCGTAAAACGGGATGGCAGGCATCTGCGCATCCAGGCAAATCTCCGGCGCCGATTGCGCCAGCGCCCGCTGCAGCGCGGCCTGCAACAAGGCCATGCCTACGCCGCGACCGCGCCAGGCACGCAGCACCGCCATTCGGCCAATCCGCCCCGACGGAAAAAGTCGCGCGGTGCCAATCGGCGTACCATCGGCATCAAGCGCCAACAGGTGGGTGCACTCCGCATCGTGATCGTCCCATTCGTCTTCCTCGGCAATCTGCTGCTCTTCGATGAACACCGTGCGGCGCACCTGCGCAAGCGCGCTGGCGTGCTCCTGCCAGCTGACCACGGCAAGGGTGAACGGGGTAGCGGGGGGCAACAAGGACATGCTGGAACTCCACTGAAAGTGCAAGCTGAACACGGGCTGACCGGGCGACCAGCGCATCAGGCGCATCAGGCGCAAGCATACCGTCAGATCCGGGCTGATGCGCACCGACCGGTGCACTGATGGGCATGCGACTGGCCATTGGTGTGCTCTGGCTGCTGCACTTTCTGCCGCAGGACCTGCTCAACGGGCTCGCGCGCCTGCTGGCGCCGCTGGTGCGTGCCAGCGGCGCCGCGCGCACGGCCCGGATCAATCTGAAGCTGTGCTTTCCCGACCTCGCTTCCGGCCCACGGCGCCAGCTGGAACGTCGGTATTTCGGCGCGGTGGTGCGCAGTTTCCTCGAACTCGGCACGGTATGGTTTGCCAGCGCCAGACGCATTCGGCAGTTGGTGCACTTTGACGGTTTGCACAACTACGAAGCGGTGGCCGAGGGGCCGGTGATCTTCCTTGCCATGCATTCAGTGGGCCTCGAGATGGCTGGCGCACGACTGGGTATGGCCTTCCGGGGTGTCGGTTTTTTCACTCCGCACAAGAACCCGGTGCTCGATGGCGTGATCCGCGCCGCGCGCGACCGCCTGGGCGACGTGCTGATGCTCGACCGACGCGAGGGATTGCGCCCGATGGTGCGCGCCATCCGCGACGGCCGACGCCTGTATTTTCTGCCCGACATGGATTTTGGCGACCGGGATTCGATCTTCGTCCCGTTTTTCGGTATTCCCGCCGCCACGGTCACCACCCTCCCACGTCTGGTTGCCCTGACCCGGGCGCGCGTGGTGCCGGTCGAAGTGACCCAGCAGCCGGGTTCGGCTGGCTACCGCATCACTTTCCTTCCTGCCTGGGAAGACTTTCCAGGCCCGGAGCTGGCACACGACGTGCTGCGCATGAACACCTTCGTCGAACAGTTCGCACGGGCGCACCCGGATCAGTACTTCTGGGGCCACAAGCGCTTCCGTACGCGGCCCACGCCCGAGGAGCGGTCGCCCTACGATCGTTGACACGCTGACCCCGATCCTCTGCCGCCATTATCATGTACGATACCGGACATACTTTTGGAAAACTGCGCGCAATGACCGAGACCCATCAGCTGCTGATCGTGGAGGATGCGGTGGACAGCATGGGATTCATCACCCGATGCATCAGTGCCAGCTTTCCGGAGGCCAGGCAACACCAGGCAAGCAGCGTGCGGATGGCATTGGATGCAGTCGCTTCGGTGGGCAAGCTCGATCTTGCCATTGTGGACCTGGGTCTGCCGGATGGTTCCGGTCTGGACGTGATCACCGCCCTGCAGGTGCGTCACCCTGACTGCGCGGTAGTGGTTTACACCCAGTTCGATGATGATGGCAGCCTGTTTGACGCGCTACGCCGCGGCGCCACCGGCTACCTGCTCAAATCCGACCCGCCGGAACGCACACAGGACGCACTCAAGGCATTGATGGCAGGCGAGCCGCAGCTGTCGCCGCGCATTGCGCTGCGCATGCTACGCGAATTCCACCTCTCTGGTCAGATTGGCAGCCAGGCAGCGCGCGCACGAGAGGCCGCTGCGGAACGACAGCAACGCGAGCAGCAACAGGCAGTCCAGCAAACCCAGCTGACGCCGCGCGAACTGGAGACGCTCACGCTCACCGCCAAGGGCTTGCGCTTGCCAGAGCTCGCGCAACACCTGCAAGTCACCCGCTCGACTGCGGCCACCTATCTGAAGCGCATCTACCGGAAGCTGGCGATCAATTCACGCGCCGAAGCCACCCTGGAAGCAGCGCGCCTGGGACTGGTGCAGATCAACCAGGACAGCCGGCGCCGGCAGTGAGCGCCTGCCATCGCAAACCTTGATGGGTAGTCCGGGTTCCTGGTGGCAGCGGATCCGCGGTCGCACGCAGGCTGCGGCAACGCTGCAGACCGAACCCGGGCGCCGATCCGGCGTGCCAGACAGCACGACACCGTCGACTGTGGCCGTCGAGGCCGAGCGTCTGCGCATCTATCGCGACCTGCATGACGACATCGGCGCGCGACTGGTCAGCATTCTGCACTCGGCGAGCGAGCCGCAGGTGCAGGAACTGGCGCGCCTGGCCCTGCACGACCTGCGCGAGGTGGTCTACCACGCGCGCGCCGAACCTGGATCGCTCGGGCAGATTTTTGGCGAAATCCGGGCCGAACTGACCGAGCGGCTCCATCTGGCGGGCTGGAAGCTGGAATGGGCTGACAGCCCGATGCCCGATCAGGTGCTTCCCGGCGAACGCGCGCTGCATCTGTACCGTATCGTGCGCGAAGCGGCCACCAATGCCCTCAAACACAGCAACTCCGGCGTGCTGCAGGTGCGCACACGCCATGTGGACGGCGCGGTCTATATCGAGATCACGGATCTTGGCGAACGCTGGCACGATGACCACCCGGGTCCGGATCCGGCCCGGGGATCCGGATTGGCGACCATGCAGTCACGTGCCAGCCGGCTGGGCGGCGCGCTTGAACTGCGCGATGCCACCCTGCAGGGCACCAAGGTGCTGTTACGTTTTCCGATCGATCCGTCCTGAAGCGATCAGGCCACCATCAGCCCGCGGATGGCGGCAATGCCCTGTGCGCCATGCTCCCGTGCTGTCTGCAGATCGTCGCTGCCCAGACCACCGATCGCATATACCGGCAGAACCCGCTCGGCCACCGCAGCGGCAAAGGCCGACCAGCCGCGTCCAGGCAGACCGGGATGACTGGGCGTGGCGGCCACCGGCCCCCATACCGCAAAGTCCAGTCCCAGCAGTTCAGCGTGATCCAGTTCTGCGGCGTCATGACACGAGGCGGCCACCAGCGGCAACGGCGGTCTGACGTGCGCTTCACGCAGGCGCCGCGACTCGAGATGAACGCCGTCCGCACCGCACGCGAGCGCGGTTTCGGCATCACTGTTGACCAGCACGCGAGCACCCGCAGCATGTGCCAGCGCGCATACCTGCACGGCAAACTGGCGCAGCCGCGCGGGTGAAAAATCCTTTTCGCGCACCTGGATCAGACGTACCCCGGCGCGCAAGGCATGCACCACGCCCTGCAACGCTTGCGCTTCCCCCACCAGTCCACCCGCCGTGATGCCATAGCGGCCAGGCAAGGCCATGGCGCGCAGGATTGGCGCATTCGCCGGCAGCATCGGCGTGAGCGGGGACGGACCGGCGGCCTGCCAGGACAGATGCTGCCCCTCCCTTGGCTGGGGCCGACCATCCCAACGCAGCACACGAAAAAAACGGATCTGCACGCGTGCGTGCGGGTAACTGAACGTGCGCACCAGCCAGGGTTCAGCGCGCGTGGGCGTGATCCCCAGTTCTTCCTGCATCTCGCGGTCCAGCGCCATACGCGCCGTTTCACCGGCTTCCACTTTGCCACCGGGAAACTCCCAGTAGCCGGCATACACCTTGCCTTTAGGCCGGCTGGTCATCAGGTATTGCCCGTCCGGTTGCACCAGGATGGCAGCCACCACCTGCACCAGCGGACGCGTGTCAACCTGCCCGGCCATGGGACCGGTCATCCTTCCAATCCCTGCCGGCCGGTCCAGTCGCGCGCAAACTGCCAGGCGCTGCGCCCGCTGCGCGAACTGCGCAGGAGCGCCCAGTCCAGCGCCGCTGCGCGAAAAGCAGCCGCATCGGCCGGCGCCGCACCCAGCGCCGTGGCCCAATGTGCTGCAATCGCCAGATAGGTATCCTGATCCATCGGATAAAAAGACAGCCACAAGCCGAAACGGTCCGACAGGGACACCTTTTCCTCGATCGCCTCGCCGGGATGGATTTCGGTGCCGACATGGGTGACTTGCTGGTTGTCGGCCTGCAGGTCGGGCATCAGGTGACGCCGGTTGCTGGTCGCCACCACCAGCAGATTGGGCGCAACAGCGGCCACGGAACCATCCAGCACCGACTTCAGCGCGGTGTAGCCGTGATCACCGGTGTCAAACGACAGGTCATCGCAAAACAGCAGGAAGCGTTCGGGGCGCCCTGCAATCCGGGCAAGGATCTCGGGCAGGTCAGCCAGCCCCTGGCGGTCGCATTCGATCACGCGCAAGCCCTGCGCCGCATACTCGGTCAGCGCTGCGCGAACCAGCGAGCTCTTGCCACACCCGCGCGCGCCGCTCAGCAGCACATGGTTGGCTGGCAAGGCCTGCACGAACTGGCGCATGTTGCGGTCAAAGCGCAGGCGCTGGTCGTCGATGCCATGCAGGTCTTGCAAGGCAAGGCCAGCATGAAAGGGCAAGGGCTGCAGCGCGCCTTGCTGGCCCCGGCGCACCCAGCGCCACGCCACGTGTGCAGACCAGTCCGGGGCGCTTGCAGCGGTCGGAAGCCAGGTGGATAGCTGCTGCAGCACCTGGGTCAGCAGGTCCAGGCGGGCGTCGTCCAGCGCCCGGACGGCAACGAATGCCTCCGCCGCCGCGGCGCGTTCAGCTGCGGTAGTCGGCGTTGATGCGGACATAGTCGTACGAGAAATCGCAGGTCCACACCGTGGTGCTGGCAGTACCGCGCCCAAGCTCCACCCGCACCACGATTTCGGCCGCCTGCATCATGCGCTGGCCATCCTCTTCCCGATAGGAGGCGGCGCGACCGCCACCCTCCGACACAAGCACATCGCCCAGGTGCAGCGACACGCCGGTGACATCAAGGTCATCGATGCCGGCGTAACCGATTGCCGCCAGGATGCGTCCCAGATTGGGATCCGAGGCAAAGAACGCGGTCTTGACCAGCGGCGAATGGGCAATCGCCTTGCCCACTTTCAGGCATTCGTCCAGATCGCGCCCGCCCTCCACCTGCACGCTGATGAATTTGCTGGCCCCCTCCCCGTCACGGATGATCGCGTGCGCCAGGGGCAAGGCCACGGCCGTGAGTGAGGCCAGCAATTCGCCGTACGCCGGCTCGTCCACCGAGCGGATCGGGGCGTGACCGGCTCGGCCCGAGGCAATCACCATGAAACTGTCGTTGGTGGAAGTGTCACCGTCCACCGTGATGCGGTTGAAACTGGCATCGGCAACGGCGCGCGTGAGGGTTGGCAGCAGGTCGGCGGCCACTACCGCGTCCGTCGCAACATAGCCCAGCATGGTGGCCATGTTCGGGTGAATCATCCCAGCCCCTTTGGCAATGCCGCTGATCCGCACCGGATGCCCGCCCACCTGCGCCAGCAGCGAAACGGCCTTGGGCTGGGTGTCGGTGGTCATGATCGCCTCGGCGGCGTCGGCCCAGGTGCCGTGACCAAGGTCTGCCCAGGCGGCCGGCAGGCCGGCCAGCAGGCGATCCATCGGCAGACGTTCCATGATCACGCCCGTGCTGAAGGGCAGCACCTGTTCGGCCTGCACACCCGCCAGTGCCGCCAGTGCAGTGCAACTGGCCTGGGCGTCGGCCATGCCTTCGGCACCAGTGCCCGCGTTGGCGCAGCCGGTATTGACCAGCAGCACGCGCGCCTGTGCCTGTTGCAGATGGCTGCGGCACAGGGTAACCGGCGCTGCGCAGAAGCGGTTGGTGGTGAACACCCCGGCCACGGCACAACCCGGGTCGAGCGAGATCAGCAGCAGGTCGCGCCGTCCCGGCTTGCGGATACCGGCGCGCGCCGTACCGAGTCGGACCCCGGGAATCTCGAGCAGTTGCGCAGGATCAGGCAGCGGCAAATTGACAGGCATGCGGGGGTCTCTCAGGTCAGCGTGCCGTGGCACTGCTTGTATTTTCGCCCCGAGCCGCAGGGGCAGGGATCATTGCGTCCCACTTTCAGCACCTCATTGCCGTCGGGAACGCCCGTGGCAGCCAACGCCTCGTCATAGCCGGCGTGATGGAACTGCACGTTGGAGACCCCGTCCTCCTGCTCGATCGCCGCGGCCGCTTCCACATCAGCGGCGGACGATACCTGCACCTGCAGCAGGATGCGCGTGACCTCGCGCTTGATGGTATCGAGCATCGCCGAGAACAGCTCGAAGGCTTCGCGCTTGTACTCCTGCTTGGGATTCTTGGCGGCAAAACCGCGCAGGTGAATGCCCTGACGCAAGTGGTCGAGCGAGGCCAGATGCTCACGCCAGCGCGAGTCCAGGCTGTGCAGCATTACGGCGCGTTCGTAACCATGCAGGGAATTCTGGTCCACGCCTGCAAACTTGCTTTCGTACATCACACGGGCAGCCTGCTGCACACGCGTGACCACGGTTTCCTCGTCCAGCGCAGCGCCCTGGGCCAGCCAGTCCTGCAGCGGCAGGTCCAGGTTGTACTCCTGCTGCAAGGCCGCACGCAGGCCCGGCACGTCCCAGCTGTCTTCAGAAGTTTCGGCCGGCACATACGCCCGGAAGGTCTCCAGAAGCACATCGTCACGGATCTGGGTGATGGTCTGCGAGATGTCATCCGACTCGAGCAGCTCATTGCGCTGCTGGTAGATCACCTTGCGCTGGTCGTTCGATACGTCGTCGTATTCGAGCAGCTGTTTGCGGATGTCGAAGTTGCGCGCCTCCACCTTGCGCTGCGCATTCTCGATCGCCCGGGTCACCCACGGGTGCTCGATCGCCTCACCTTCGGCCATGTTGAGACGGTCCATGATCGCGGCCACACGGTCAGCCGCAAATATCTTGAGCAGCGGGTCTTCCAGCGACAGGTAGAACCGGCTGGAGCCGGCATCGCCCTGACGACCGGCGCGACCACGCAACTGGTTGTCGATGCGGCGCGACTCATGGCGTTCCGAACCGATGATATGCAGGCCGCCCTGCGCCAGCACATGCTCATGACGCCCCTGCCAGGCCGCCCGCGCGCTGGCGATGCGGGCGACGCGCACCTCGTCGGACAGGCTCTCGTCGGCCTCGAGGGCGGCGATTTCGGCTTCCGGATTGCCACCCAGCACAATATCGGTACCCCGGCCCGCCATGTTGGTGGCAATCGTGATCACGCCAGGCCGGCCGGCCTCGGCGACGATTTCGGCTTCCCGTGCATGCTGCTTTGCATTGAGCACCTGATGCTCGAGCCCCTCCTTCTTGAGCAACTCGGACAGGAGCTCGGAATTCTCGATCGAAGTGGTCCCCACCAGCACCGGCTGCCCACGTTCCTTGCAGTCACGGATATCAGCCACGATGGCGCCATGTTTTTCACGCGCCGACCGGTAGACCTGATCCATCCGGTCCTTGCGCACCATGGAACGATGGGTGGGAATGATCACCGTCTCGAGTCCATAGATCGAATTGAATTCGAACGCTTCGGTATCCGCCGTGCCGGTCATGCCGGACAGGCGGGTGTACATGCGGAAATAGTTCTGGAAGGTCACCGACGCCAGGGTTTGCGATTCACTCTGGATCGTCACGCCTTCCTTGGCCTCCACCGCCTGGTGCAGACCCTCGCTCCAGCGCCGCCCCGTCATCATGCGTCCGGTGAACTCATCAACGATCACCACTTCGCCGTTCTGCACCACATAATGCTGGTCGCGGTGATACAGCACGTGCGCGCGCAACGCCGCGTACAGGTGATGGATCAGCAGGATGTTGGCAGGATCGTACAGGCTGCCGCCACCGGGCATCAGCCCGCTGTCGGCCATCAGCGCTTCGGCTTTTTCATGGCCGGCTTCGGACAGCATCACCGTGTGCTGTTTGAGGTCGACAAAAAAATCGCCCTCGCCTTCTTCTTCCTGCTGCGCATGCAGGTTGGGGATCAGCAGGTTGACCGCCTTGTAGAGGGCCGCGCTGTCCTCGGCCTGACCGGAGATGATCAGCGGCGTGCGTGCCTCGTCAATCAGGATCGAGTCGACTTCGTCGACGATGGCAAAATTGAGCCCGCGCTGCACCCGCTCGCTGGCGTGCTGAACCATGTTGTCGCGCAGATAATCAAAACCAAATTCGTTGTTGGTGCCGTAGGTGATGTCAGCCGCATAGGCCTCGACCTTTTCCTCGCGTGGCATCTGCGACAGGTTCACGCCGACCGTGAGCCCCAGAAAGCGATGGATGCGCCCCATCCACTCGGCGTCGCGTCGGGCCAGATAATCGTTGACCGTCACCACATGCACGCTCTTGCCGGAAATCGCATTCAGGTAGGACGGCAGGGTGGCCATCAGCGTCTTGCCTTCACCGGTACGCATTTCAGCGATCTTGCCCGAATGCAGCACCATGCCACCAATCAGCTGGACGTCGAAGTGGCGCATGCCGAGCACCCGCTTGCCCGCCTCGCGCATCACCGCAAAGGCCTCCGGCAGCAGGCTGTCGAGGCTCTCCCCGGCGGCATGGCGGGCCTTGAACTCCGCTGTCTTGGCCTGCAGTTCGGCGTCACCGAGGGCAGCCATCTGCGGTTCGAGGGCATTGATCCGCACGACTTCCTTGCGGTACTGGCGCAACAGCCGTTCGTTGCGGCTGCCGAAGACTTTCTTTAGGAGATCCGAGAACATGGGTGTGCGGAAACCGCGTCAGGCGTAAAGCCTGCGATCATACCAGAAGCCCATGGTGAGACCGGCGCTGGCTGCAATTCCCGCAGAAACCGGTCGATTGAAGCGGTTCAGCTTTCCAGGCCAGTCGCGAGGCGAAGGAATTTTTCCGGGTTGAGGGTCTGCCCGTGGTCACGCACCTCGAAGTGCAGGTGCGGTCCTGTGGACCGGCCGGTGGTGCCCACCTCGCCAATCACCTGCCCTTTCACGACCATGTCGCCCTCATGCACATCCAGACGGGAGGCGTGGGCATAACGGGTGGTCAGGCCGTTGCCATGATCGATCTCGATCAGGTTGCCGTATTGGGGCACCATGCGCGCGCTGGTCACCACGCCAGTGGCCGCAGCCAGAAAGCGGGTCCCGACGGGGGCCGGAAAATCGATACCGGGGTGAAAGCTGGCGGTGCCGTCAAAGGGATCGCTGCGCGCGCCGTAATTGGAGGAATGGGCGCCGTCCGGGATCGGCGAAATGGTGGGCAGGGTGCGTACCGCCGCACTGGCATCAACCAGCGCCGACTCGAGGTGATTGAGGCGCACCGCACGCTGTTCGATCTGCCCTGCCACCAGGGCCAGCTGGGCGCGCAAGGCATCCAGGCTGGGGGCGGCCGAGTGGCGTTCGCCGGAATTCACCGGCGGCACGGCCGGACTGACCGGCACGGCCTCGCGCGCCTGCGCACCGCCGCGCGGGCCGAGCATCTGGCTCATGCGCGCACTGAACGCATCCAGCCGCAACAGCTGCGCTTCCATCTCGCCGAGCTTGCCCGCCATCATGTTGAGGGTGGGACCGACATCGCTCACCGCCGGCATGCCCGCGCGCATCGCCAATCGCGCCGGGTTGTCGCCGACCAGTGACTGGATGCCCAGCACCAGTCCGAGCAGCCCGGTCAGCATGAAGACCACGAAGGCAAGGAGGTGCGCCCGCCCCAGCGTGAATGAACGCGGTGCCGACTGGTGATCTGACACTACAATGATGTGCATATGCTTAGACCCTGGTGGCATTCGGCTTGACTACTCCGCCTACCCTGCGCGCAATGCGCGCGATTCTGGACACGCTGCCGGAGGCTACGCGCTGGCAGCAAGAAGCAGGCCAATTACAGGCACTGCAGGCCACGTTGAAGCAGATTTTGCCACCAGCGCTGGCCGAAGCCTGCCGGACATGGCGCAATGAGGCCGGGGAACTGGTGATTGCCTGCGCAAGCAGCGCGGTCGCCGCGCGCGTTCGCCAGATCACCCCACGAATTGCGCACCACTTCAGTGCGGAAGACCACAAGGGTATGGCAATCCGGGTCGAGGTACAAGCCTATGACGGCACCCGGCCGGTCAATACCCCGTCACGCCAGCCACGCCCCATACCCCCCGGGGCCGCCGACGCCGTGGAAGCGCTGGCCAACCGGACCACGGCCAGCGGCCTGGCCGAAGCCCTGCACCTTCTGGCGGCGCGACTGCGTGAACGACGCTGAGCCCCCCCCCCTGGCAGGGGCCTTGACCCGTCCCGTCGCAGGCCCGGCGCGCCAACCTGGCGCGCCAGAACCGACGGTCAGGCGGGTTGCACCGCCAGCGTAAAGGCCCGCGGCAACTTGGCCGGATCGTCGAACGTCACCAACTCCCACGCCTCGGCATCGTCGAGCAGCGCGCGCGCGGCAAGATTATTGAGGGCGTGACCACTCTTGCGACCAAAAAAATCGCCGATCAGCGGATATCCCAGCAGGTAGAGGTCGCCCACGGCATCCAGTATCTTGTGCTTGAGGAACTCGTCGGCATAACGCAGGCCTTCGGCATTGAGCACGCGGAACTCGTCGAGCACGATCACGTTTTCTAGGCTGCCGCCCAGACCCAGACCCTGTGCACGCATTGCCTCGACGTCGCGTGTAAAACCAAAGGTGCGCGCCCGCGCCACTTCCTTTACATAGGACGTTTCAGCAAAATCCACCGTGACCACCGGGTCAATGTCATTGAACGCAGGATGGTTGAACTGGCCGCTGAAGGTGATGCGCAAGCCATCGAAGGGCTCGAACCGCGCCACCTTGTCATCGTGGCGGACCTCGACGGTCTTTCGCACCCGCAGGTAGCGCTTGGGCGCGGACTGTTCAGCAATGCCCGCCGACTGGATCAGGAAAATGAACGGGCCGGCACTGCCGTCCATGATCGGCGGTTCGGGACCGGTCAGGTCGACATACAGGTTGTCGACGCCAAGTCCGGCCAGGGCAGACATCAGATGTTCGATGGTCTGCACCTTGCCACCATTGGCTTCGATACAGGTAGACAACCGGGTGTCGGTCACGCCATGCGCAACCGCCGGGATCTGCGGATGACCGGGCAGGTCAACCCGCACAAACACGATGCCGGTATTGGGCTGTGCCGGCCGCAGTGTCATTTCGACTGCCACACCGGTGTGCAGGCCGACACCGCGACTTTTCACCACCGATTTGAGAGTTCTTTGTCTGATCATGTCACGTGCTGCCCTGAACGGACGCATCTGGCACCGGCGCGGCATGCGCGCGGCAATTACGTGAAGTCTAACATAGCAAAGACTGTGCCCTCCGATACGGGGCGGCCGCATCGGAGGGCACAGGAGCACCGGCCTCCGGGGAAGTGGAGAGGCCGATGTTGCAGCAGGTCGCGCCACCAGGGGCGCGGAGTCGATCAGTGCGCGATCAGTCGGCCTGCTTACGCAGGAATGCCGGAATGTCGAGTGGATCTACCCCGGAATCCCGCATCGCCGACACACGCTGCTCGCGCCCGCGGCGCAGGATGGCGGGCATATCGAGATCAGTGGCGTCCGTATCCACTACCAGGTTGTCGGTACCGGTGCGTACCACGCTGAGCGGCTTCGGCTGGGACTTCGAAATCACTTGCCCCAGACCAGTGGCGACAATGGTGACGCGCAGCGCATCGCCCATCGACTCGTCAATCACGCTACCGAAGATCACGGTGGCATCCGGGGCGGTGAAAGCGTTGATTGTGTGCATCACTTCATGCACTTCACGCAGCTTCATGTTGGCGCTGGCGGTGATGTTGACCAGCACGCCACGCGCGCCGGACAGGTTCACATCCTCCAGCAGCGGACTGGCCACTGCCTGCTGCGCAGCCACGTTGGCGCGGTCGATGCCGGAGGCGCGTGCCGAACCCATCATCGCCACCCCCATTTCCGACATCACGGTACGCACGTCAGCAAAGTCGACGTTGACCAGGCCCGGGCAGTTGATCACTTCGGCAATGCCGGCCACAGCACCATGCAGCACCTCGTTGGCAGCCTTGTAGGCATCGGTGTAGCTCACATCGTCGCCGAGGACAGCCATCAGCTTGTCGTTCGGGATGATGATCAGCGAATCAACGTTTTGTGCCAGGGCTTCGATGCCTTCCTGCGCCACGCGCATGCGCTTGCCTTCAAAACTGAATGGCTTGGTGACCACGGCCACCGTCAGGATGCCGAGTTCGCGGGCCACCTCGGCCACCACCGGCGCAGCGCCAGTCCCCGTGCCGCCACCCATGCCGGCGGTCAGGAACAGCATGTCGGCGCCGGCAATCGACTCCTTGATCTTTTCGCGATCTTCCAGTGCCGCCTGGCGACCGATCTCCGGATTGGCACCGGCACCCAGGCCCTTGGTGATCGTGCCCCCCAGTTGCATCACCGTGCGCGAACCGCTGCGCTTGAGGGCCTGGGCATCGGTATTGGCGACGATGAACTCCACCCCGTCAATCCCCGCGCTCAGCATGTGCTCGACGGCGTTACCGCCGCAACCACCCACTCCCATCACCTTGATCACTGCGCCGGCGCTTTGACCGTCAATCAGTTCGTACATGCTCATGACCCTTCCCTCTCTCTCTCGTTGAATTGACGGGCCGCCGCCGACCCGCCCCTGCCGCCAAAACCGTCTGACTAGAAGCTGCTTCTGAACCAGTTTTTCATGCGTTCCAGCACCTGCTGGAACGATCCCACCTGCAGTCGTGTCACCTGCGTATGCTGGAGTTGCTGATGTGCCTCGATCAGCAGGCCGATACCGGTGGAATAGCGCGGATTGCGCATCACCTCGGCCAGCGGACCGCGATAGGACGGCACGCCCAGGCGCACCGGCATGTGAAAGATTTCCTCGCCCAGTTCCGCCATGCCCTGCATGGCGCTGGTGCCTCCGGTCAGCACGATGCCGGACGAAAGCAGTTCCTCGAATCCGCTGCGCCTGAGTTCGGCCTGCACCAGGGCGTAGAGCTCTTCCACGCGCGGCTCGATCACTTCGGCCAGGGTGTGGCGCGACAACTGGCGGGAACCGCGGTCACCCACCCCGGGTACGTCGATAAACTCATCGGCCGGTGCCAGCTGACGCAGGGCACAACCGTGCGCCACCTTGAGCTCTTCTGCGTCCTTGGTTGGCGTGCGCAGGGCCATTGCGACATCATTGGTGATCTGGTCACCCGCCACCGGGATCACAGCCGTGTGCTGGATGGCACCGCCAACAAAGACGGCAAGGTCGGTGGTCCCGCCACCGATGTCGACCAGGCAGACGCCAAGATCCTTTTCATCCTCGGTCAGGACAGCCATGGCCGAGGCCAGTGGCTGCAACATCAGGTCATGCACTTCGAGGCCACAGCGGCGCACACATTTCATGATGTTCTGTGCAGCCGACACGGCCCCGGTCACGATGTGCACCTTGACTTCCAGACGCACGCCGCTCATGCCCAACGGGTCCTTCACATCCTCCTGGCCATCCACGATGTATTGCTGGGTGAGGATGTGCAGTATCTGCTGATCAAGGGGAATGTTCACGGCACGTGCGGTTTCGAGCACGCGGTGAATATCGGCCTGGCCAACCTCCTTGTCCTTGATCGCCACCATGCCATGGGAATTGAAACTCTTGATGTGGCTTCCGGCGATGCCGGTGATCACTTCACGGATCTTGCAATCGGCCATCAGCTCGGCCTCTTCCAGCGCACGCTGGATGGCGGACACGGTCGACTCGATGTTGACCACCACCCCTTTCTTGAGGCCGCGCGACGCGTGCTGCCCCATGCCGATCACTTCGAATCCCCCGTCCTCCATGGCCTCGGCCACGATGGCGATGATTTTCGAAGTCCCGATGTCGAGGGCCACGATGATGTTCTTGTGGTCGCGGGGTTTGTTGCTCATGAATTCGATTCCTTGGCGCCGCCCGCCATCCGCAGCGCAAAGCCATGGGCATAACGGAGGTCGGCAACCGCCCCGGCGGGGGACGCCACGCGCAGCAATTGCGGATAAATGTTGATGAATCGGGTCAGGCGCTCGTGCACTTCGTCGCGCCCCAGTTCTATTTCCAGACCGTTGTCAGCAATCAGGCGCCAGGCGCCACGATCCGTCAGTTCAAGATCGGTGATCGATAGCGGCAGCCCCGCCAGCTGACTGCGGAATGCGTCGAATTCTGCCAGCATTTGCGGCGTGCTGCCCTGCGGCCCCTGAAAAAAGGGCAGCACGCCCGCATATTCTGCGGTGAACCGTTCACCGCGGGTGTTCACCAGCTCTCCTTCGCCCCAACGCGCCACCGGATGTTGCTCTTCGACGCTGATTTCGAGCGTATCCGGCCAGACCCGGCGTACCGAGACCGTCCGCACCCATGCCACCGATCGCAACTCGCTGCTGACCGCCAGCAAATCGAGCGAAAAGAAGTTACCGTGCAGCGCCAGTGCGCGTTTGCGCACCAGATCGCGGTCCACCTGCTCAAGCTCCCCCAGCACCTGCACATGCTGGATGGTGAACATCGGCCGGCTGGCCACCCAATGGCCGGCCATCCGTATCGCAAGGGTCGACAGCAGGCCAAGCAACAGCAGACCCAGCCAGGCCAGCTGCCGCAGCGTCAGCCGACGCGGCAAGGCCGCGCGCTCGCTGCGACGGGGGCCGCCCATCGAGCGTGACGCACGGGCGCGGGCACGGACGTCCTGCAGGGTCTCGGCACGCGCAGGCGCAGCAGTCTTGCGCAGGAACATCATTGCAGCCCCTCCCCGACAATCCGTACCTCGGGCTCGAGGAGCACACCACTGCGCGCATGCACAGTGCCCTGCACATGCGCAATCAGGGTTTCGATGTCCGCTGCGCTTGCATGCCCCAGATTGACAATGAAATTTGCGTGACGGTGGGACACCTGTGCCCCACCCACGACCATGCCCTTCAGGCCAGCGGCTTCAATCAGACGGGCGGCATGATCCTCGGGCGGATTGCGGAATACCGACCCGGCATTTGGCTGCTGCAGGGGCTGGGTGGCAATCCGCTGCGAAAGCAGCTCACGGATGCGCAGGCCAGCCCGCGCACCGTCACCGCGCACAAAACGCAATCGGGCCGATACAAACCATTCGGCCAACGGAGCCAGGCCGCGCGGGCTGCCGTCACGCAGCACCACATGCCGGTAGGACACCTCAAAGTCCGCCGGGGTACGCACACGCAGGCTTCCACCCCGGTCGATGGTGGTCACGTCGACCACGTGGTTCCAGGTTTCGTCTCCGTAGCAGCCGGCGTTCATGGCAAGCGCGCCACCCAGGGTGCCGGGAATGCCGGCCAGAAACTCGGCACCTTCCAGGTCATGCCGGGCGGCAAAGCGCGCAATCTTGGGACTGGCCACGCCGGCTTCCACGTCCAGCACGTCATCGCCCGCCGCCTGCAGGCCGGTCAGCGCGCCGTGGGTATGCACCACGGTGGCGGCGAGGCCACCGTCGCGCACCAGCAGGTTGCTGCCTAGCCCGGTCACGTAAAGCGCCTCATGCTGCGGCCGACCGGCAAGAAAATCCTGCAGGCCGGGCAGGTCGACCGGCACGTAATAGCGCCGTGCAGGTCCGCCGGCGCGCCAGCTGCAATGGCGGTTCATGCCCTCGTGCTCGCACAATTGGCCGCGCGGTGTGCGGGTCGGCTGCTGCGCGACATCAGACATGCGCTCCCCCCTGCCGTGCCAGATCGGCCAGTCGTGGTGCCACCTGGCCAACACTGCCCGCCCCCATCGTGATCACCACGTCGCCAGCCATGATGCCGGCGAGCAGCGCTTCGGGCAGCTCGGCAGCCGTCTGCACGAAAACCGGCTCGACGCGACCCAGCACCCGGACGGCGCGCGCCAGCGCGCGGCCGTCTGCGGCGATGATCGGTGCCTCGCCGGCCGGGTAAACGTCGGCCAGATAGAGTGCGTCAGCGCTTGACAATACCTGCACGAAATCCTCGAACAGGTCCCGCGTGCGCGTGAAGCGGTGCGGCTGGAACGCCAGCACGATGCGGCGCCCGGGAAAGGCACCGCGTGCAGCCGCCAGCGTGGCGGCCATTTCCACCGGATGGTGACCATAGTCATCAACCAGGGTAAAGGCACCACCAAGGGGGGCCGGTACCTCGCCAAAGCGCTGGAAGCGGCGGCCGACCCCATTGAAGCCGGCCAGAGCCTTCAGCATGGCCGGATAGGGCGCCCCGACTTCCACAGCCACCGTGATTGCAGCCAGTGCATTGAGCACGTTGTGCAGGCCGGGCAGATTGAGTTCGACCTGCAGACGGCGAGCGTCAGGCCGGCCACGCGAGGGACGGATCTCCACCGAAAAATGCATCCGGCCCGCCTCGGCGCGGATGTCGACCGCCCGGACCAGCGCATCCGGATGTTGGCCATACGTCACCACCGGCTTGGTGATACGCGGCAGGATATCCTGCACGTTGGGGTCGTCAAGACAGACCACGGCGGTGCCATAAAAAGGCAGATGCTCCAGAAAATCGACAAACGCGGATTTCAGCTTCTCGAAGTCCTGTCCGTAGGTTTCCATGTGGTCATGGTCGATATTGGTCACCACGGCCAGCACCGGCTGCAGGTACAGGAAGGACGCGTCGGATTCGTCGGCCTCAGCCACAATGAATTCGCCGCGCCCGAGGGCGGCGTGGGTGCCAGCGCTGTTCAGCTTGCCGCCGATGACGAAGGTGGGATCCAGACCGGCTTCGGCCAGGATGCTCGCCGTCAGGCTGGTTGTGGTGGTCTTGCCATGCGTACCCGCCACGGCAATGCCCTGTTTCAGGCGCATCAGCTCCGCCAGCATCATGGCGCGCGGCACCACCGGCACGCGTGCCTGGCGGGCCGCCAGCACTTCGGGGTTGTCACCCGCAACCGCGGTGGAGACCACCACCACATCGGCGTTACCGATGAAGCGGGCATCGTGCCCCTGGTGCACCACGGCGCCAAGGCCGGTAAGCCGCTGGGTGGCGGCGTTGTTGCCCAGGTCGGAACCGCTGATCAGAAAGCCGAGATTGAGCAGCACCTCGGCGATGCCGCTCATGCCGGCTCCGCCGATACCGACAAAATGGATGTGGCTGACCTTGTGTCGCATCAGGACCGCGCTCCACGACGTTCGGCATAAAGCCGTTTGACCTGATCCACCACCATGTCGGTGGCCTGTGGCAAGGCTCGGGTACGCGCGCGCTCGGCCATCTGAAGCAATTTCGGTCGGTCAAGGGTTGCCAGCAGGGCGGCAAGGACCTCCGCAGTCAGCACGGCCTGCGGTATCAGTTCGGCGGCCCCTGCGTCGGCAAGATAGGCCGCATTGACGGTCTGGTGATCGTCCACCGCCGCCGGAAAAGGCACGAGCACACTGGCCACACCCAGCGCCGCCAGTTCGGCCACGGTGAGGGCCCCTGCACGGCAGATGACGAGATCGGCCACTGCCAGGGCTCCGGCCACATCCTCGATGAACGGCACCACGCTGGCTTCGATGCCAAGACGGGAATAGGCATCGCGCATTTCATCGATCAGTTTCGCGCCAGCCTGATGCAGCACCCGCGGACGCTCGGCGCTCGGCAGCAGCGCAAGCGCAGCGGGCACCACCTGATTCAGCGCTCGGGCCCCCTGGCTGCCACCCAGCACCAGCAATTGCAGCGCCCCCGTCCGGCCTGCAAAGCGCTCGGCCGGCGCCGCCTGTTGCTGAAAGGCGACACGCACCGGATTGCCGGTGGTGATGGTGCCGACCGGCACCGGCAGACGTCGGCCCAGCGGGTTGCCGCCACGCTGTGCAAAAGCTTGCGGAAATGCCTGCAGGACAGTGCGCGCCACCTGCGCAAGCAGGCGGTTGGTGAGGCCGGCCACGGCGTTCTGCTCGTGGATCAGCAGCGGTCGGCCTGACAGGATGGCAGCAACCCCACCGGGCAAGGCCACGAAGCCGCCGAAGCCCAGCACCACGTCCGGATGGCGGCGACGAATCACGCGCAAGGCCTGCCATATGGCGAGCAACAGGCGCGGCCCGGCCGCCAAGGTCTGGAGCAGCCCCTTGCCGCGGGCACCGGCCACCGACAGCCACTCGATCGGCAGGCCGTGTGGCGGCACCAGCCGGCTCTCCAGCCCGGCGCGGGTCCCCAGCCAGACCACCTGCCAGCCTTGTCCGCGCAGGCGCTCCGATACGGCCAGGGCGGGAAAGATGTGCCCGCCAGTGCCGCCTGCCATCACCAGCGCGATCGGTGTGGTCATCGGCGGCGCCCCCCGGTCAGGCTGCGCGAATCGTGGTCGATGCGCGCCACGATGGCCAGCGCGATGCAGTTGGCAAGGATGCCACTGCCGCCATAGCTGAGCAGCGGCAGGGTGAGGCCCTTGGTAGGCAGCAGCCCCATGTTGACTCCCATGTTGACGCAGGCCTGCGCAGCCAGCCAGACCGCGATGCCCTGCGCCGTCAGCGCGGCAAAATAACGCTCCATCGCCGCTGCGCGCTGGCCGATGCGGAAAATACGCCAAACCAGCCAGGCAAACAGGGCGATCGTGACGCACACACCGATCAGGCCCAGTTCTTCGGCAATCACTGCCATCAGAAAGTCGGTATGCGCTTCGGGCAGATACAACTCCTTCTCCACGCTGGCGCCCAGCCCGACTCCGAACAGACGGCCGCGGCCAAACGCGATCAGGGCATGCGTGAGCTGGTAGCCCTTGCCGAACGGGTCCTTCCATGGATCCAGAAACCAGATCACCCGCTGCATGCGATAGGGCGACAGCACCACCATCAGGGCGAAGGCCGCCACCAGGGCGATCACCACCACCGCAAACAGGCGCCAGTTGAGACCACCAAGAAACAGGACGGACATGGTGATCACCACCACGATGGTGAGGGCACCGAAATCCGGTTCCCGCAGCAGCAACACGGCGACCAGGAACATCGCGATGGCCATCGGCATGAAGCCTTCCTTCAGGCTGTGCATCAGGGCAGCCTTGCGGACGGCATAGTCGGCCGCATAGAGCGCGGCAGCCAGCTTCATGAACTCGGAGGGCTGCACCGTGAGCACGACGGCCGACAGCCAGCGTCGACTGCCATTCACCTCGCGACCGATACCGGGAATCAGCACCAGGATCAGACCGACCAGGCAGACGGCGAAAATCCAGCCAGCCAGTCGCTGCCAGACCTGTTCCGGCACCTGAAAGGCCGCATAGCTGGCCGCCAGCGCGGCAAGCAGATAGACGGACTGATGCAGCAGGTAATAGCTGCCATGGTAGCCGGTATGCCGGTCGGCCTCGGCAGCCACGATCGATGCGGAGTACACCATCACCAACCCCAGACCGAGCAGGGCCAACACCGCCCAGAGAAGGCCCGGATCAATCGGTTCACGCTGGTCACTCCAGCTGCGCATGGCGGTATTCATCTCAGTTTCAGGGTGGAAAGACCAGCCAGCACCAGCATCATGGTGATGATCCAGAAACGCACCACCACCTGGGTTTCCTTCCAGCCTTTCAATTCGTAATGGTGGTGCAGTGGCGCCATGCGAAATACGCGCTTGCCGGTGAGCTTGAACGAACCCACCTGCAGGATCACGGACAGCGTCTCCATCACGAACACCCCGCCCATGATGAACAGCACAATTTCCTGACGCACCACCACGGCCACCATGCCGAGCGCGGCACCCAGCGCCAGCGCCCCCACATCGCCCATGAACACTTCGGCCGGATAGGCGTTGAACCACAGGAATCCCAGACCCGCCCCCGAAATGGCCGCGCAGAACACCACCAGTTCACCCGCGCCTGGAATGTGTGGAACCCCCAGATAGGTCGCAAACACCCGGTTGCCGGCCACATAGGCAAATACGGCAAGCGCACCGGCCACCAGCACGGTCGGCATGATGGCGAGCCCATCGAGGCCGTCGGTCAGGTTGACGGCATTGCTGGTGCCCACCACCACAAAGTAGGTGAGGATCACAAAACCGGTCACCCCCAGCGGGATCGCCACGGTCTTGAAAAACGGCAGGATCAGCTCGGTCTGCGCCGGCAGGCTGGCCGTGAACGAGACATACAGGGCGAAGACCAGCGCCAGCACGGATTGACCGAGATATTTGTAGCGCGCCGGCAGGCCCTTCGGGTTACGGTAGACCACCTTGCGGTAGTCATCAATCCAGCCGATCACGCCAAAGCCCAGGGTAGTGAGCAACACCAGCCAGACATACCGGTTGCCAAGGTCAGCCCACAGCAGCACCGTCAGCGCGATGGCGACCAGGATCAGGGCGCCGCCCATGGTCGGGGTACCGGCCTTGATCAGGTGGGTTTGCGGCCCGTCATCCCGCACCGACTGTCCGATCTTGTAGGCGGTGAGCTGACGGATCATGGCCGGGCCGATCAGGAACGAGATCAGCAGCGCTGTCAGGGTGGCAAATACGGCGCGCAGGGTCAGGTAGTCCAACACGCGCAAGGCGCGGATGCTGGGCGACAGCCAGTGGCCGAGGATCAGCAGCATGGCAGGCCAGACTGTTGGGGAGAAATTTGCGCGATCAACATCAGGTCAGTCCTTGCACGATTCTTTCCATCCGCATGAAGCGGGACCCTTTCACCAGCACGGTGGTTTGCGGTCCCAGCAGAGGTTGCAGCCAGGCCAGCAGCTGATCAGGTTCCAGGGTGGCCTGCGCCCCTTCGCCAAAGCCCGCTACCGCCGCCTGCGCCAACCCTCCCAGTCCAAACAGATGCTCGATACCGGCGGCGCGACAGGCCGCACCCAGCTCGGCATGCATTGCGGCCGCCCCATCGCCCAGCTCGCCCAGGTCGCCGAGCACCAGCACCCGGGTGCCGGTGCGCCCGGCCAGCACGGCAATCGCTGCCAGCACCGAATCGGGGTTGGCGTTGTAGGTATCGTCGATCACCTGTGCGCCTTGCTGTCCGGCACGTAACTGCAGTCGCGAGGCTGGCGGGGAGAATTTCTCGAGCGCCGCGCAGGCCACGTCCACCGACACCCCCAGCGCGAGGGTTGCGCTGATTGCCGCAAGCGCGTTGAACGCATTGTGCCGACCGGGTACCGGCAGCAGGCAGGCATGGCGTTTACCGGCCACCTCGATCACCAGCTGCTGGCCGGCACCGAACGGCAGATCTGCCAGCAACGGCCCCACCGTGGCTTGCTGGCTGCAGGCGAACGTGCTCACCCGATGGGTTCCGGCCAGTGCCGTCAGCTGCCCCGCACTCGGGTCATCCGCATTGATCACGGCGATTCCGCCTGGCAGCAACCCGGCAAAAATTTCACCCTTGGCTGCCGCCACAGCCTTCATGTCGGCGAAATGCCCCACATGGGCGCGCTGCACGTTGTTGACCAACGCCACCTGTGGTTGCGCCGCCTGTGACAGCCGGGTGAGTTCGCCGGCATGGTTCATGCCGAGCTCCAGCACGGCACGCCGATGACCGGCGCGCAATCGCAGCAGGGTGAGCGGCAAACCGAGATGATTGTTGAAATTACCCAGAGTGCCGAGCACTTCCTGATCGGGCGGCACGCCGCGTGCGTCGGCATCGGCACGCAGGATGCAAACCACCATGTCCTTCACGGTGGTCTTGCCGTTGCTTCCGGTGATCGCAATCACCTGCGGTGCGATGCGCCGGCGCCAGGCGATGGCCAGGGTCATCAAGGCCTGTTCGGTCGACGGGACAACGACCTCACCGTCCGCACCTGACACCGGCCGCTCCACCAGCGCAGCCACCGCCCCGGCCTGCAGGCTGGCCGCCACATGGTCATGGCCATCATGGCGTGCTCCGGCCAGGGCCACGAACAGGTCGCCAGGCTGCAGATCGCGGGAATCAGTGGAGAACCGCAGCACAACAGCGTTGCCATCCACAGTCGCCGAGGGGGCGCAGCCAAGCGCGGCCAACACCTCGCGCAGGGGCCAATGCATGGGTGAGGTCACGCCGCCACCCCGCTCAGGCCGAGCACCCGGCGGGCCACTGTCAGATCCGAAAAGGGCAATTTCACGCCCGCCACTTCCTGGGTGGTTTCGTGGCCCTTTCCGGCGAGCAGCACGATATCCCCCGGCCGGGCCAGCTCGACGGCCAGGGCAATCGCACATGCGCGATCTGCCACGGCGGCATACGGCGGCGATTGCATGCCTGCCGCGATGGCCTTGAGGATCATGTCAGGGTCTTCACTGCGCGGATTGTCGCTGGTCAGGATCACCACGTCCGCATGCTGCTCGGCCACCCGGCCCATTTGCGGTCGCTTGCCAGGATCACGGTCGCCACCGCACCCGAACATGCAGATCAGACGACCGCCGTTGAGCCCGGCGCGCAGGGCGCGCAGCACCTGGGTGAGCGCGTCGGGCGTATGGGCATAGTCGATCAACACCTGAGGGCCGCCGACCACGCCGATCCGTTGCAGGCGACCGGGCGGCGGCGCAAGCGCTGCCACCACATCGGGCAGTGCGGACAGCGGCACATCGCTCTCCAGCAGGCAGGCCAGCACACCGAGCAGGTTGGACAGGTTGAAGGCTCCCACCAGATTGCTGTGCAGCGCCACCTCGCCCTGCGGAGCATGCAGCACGAACGCGGTCCCTTCCGAAGTGAACTGCACCTGCCGCGCGCTGATGGCTGGCAGGGAAGGTGCCAGGGGCCCCTGCTGGGTGTAACCGAGCACGCTGATTCCCTGCTGCGGCAACTGCGCATGTAGCGTGGCACCGAAAGCATCATCCAGGTTCAGGATGGCTCGACGCAGCCCCGCCGCGTGGAACAACGTGGCCTTGGCACGGCCATAAGCCTGCATGTCGCCGTGATAATCGAGGTGATCCCGGGTGAGATTGGTGAACAGCGCCAGGTCGAACTGCACCGCACGCACGCGCCCCTGGACCAGGGCATGGGACGAAACCTCCATGGCCACTGCGCGCGCACCGGCACCGCGTAGCAGGGCGAGTTGATGCTGCAACTCCACTGGCCCGGGCGTAGTGAAGCCGGTGGGTTGCAGCGCGCCAGCCAGTCCGCTGCCCAACGTGCCGATCAGTCCGCAAGGCCGGCCCAACGCGTTGAACGCCTGGGATATCCAGTGGGTGCAGGAGGTCTTGCCATTGGTGCCGGTCACCCCGATCACCTGCAACGCCAGGCTCGGGTTGCCGTGAACCTGCCCCGCAATCCGGCTGATCAGGTCAGGCAGGCCAGGCACAGGCAAATGTGCCACCGGCCAATCGGCCGACAGGCCATCGGCTGGCTGCCAGAGCAGCGCAGTTGCCCCACGTGCAAGCGCATCGGCAATGTAGGCCCGTCCATCACCGGCCGCCCCTGCATAGGCAGCAAACGCCATTCCTGGCAGCACCTGGCGGCTGTCATCGGTCAGCCCCCGAAAAGCCGGCAACAGGGCTTCCAGCCCGGCCGGCAGCGGCTGGCCAGCCCAGATGCGTGGATAAACGAGTGACGGATCTAGCGTCATCTCAGGTTTCCTCGGCTGCATTGGCGGGCACCACCGGCGTGGCAAAATTTTCGCTGGCCGGATCGTCGGGCGTCACACCGAGCACCTGCAAGGCAGCCCCCATCAGGGTGCTGAACAGCGGCGCTGCAACCAAGCCACCATAATAGCCACCCACCGTCGGATCATCGATCATCACTGCAATCAGCAGGCGCGGTCGCGTGGCGGGGGCAAATCCGACGAAGGACGAAATGTAGCGGTTGGAATAGTGTCCATGCTCCGGCTTGTGCGCCGTCCCGGTCTTGCCGGCCACCCGAAAGCCGCGCACCTGCGCCAGAGGCGCCGTGCCTTCCGGCTTGACCACCAGTTCCAGCATGTCACGCACCTGCGCGGCCGTCTGTGCCGAAATCACCGGACGCCCTGCGGGCGGTGACTCCACGCGCACCAGGCTGAGCGGTTTCAAGGTACCGTCACCGGCAAAAATGGTGTACGCCCGTGCCAGCTGGGCGAGGCTGACCGAAATGCCATTACCGTAGGACATGGTGGCCTGTTCGATCGGCCGCCAGGTGCGATAGGGGCGCACCCGACCACCCGCCTCGCCAGAGAAGCCGCTTTTGGGCTGCTGACCAAAACCGACGTCGGTGAACATGTTCCACATGGTTTCGGCAGGCATGCCGAGGGCAATCCGTGCCGCGCCCACGTTGCTGGATTTCTGGATGACCTGCGCCACGGTGATCGCGCCAGCCGGGTGACTGTCGTGCACCACGGCAGGACCGATGTTCATGGTGCCATTGCCGGTCTGGATCACCGTAGCCGGCGTGACGCGGTGCGTCTCGAGCGCGGCCGCAATGGTGAAGGGCTTGAGCGTGGAACCTGGCTCATAGGTATCGGCCAGGCTACGGTTGCGCAACTGCGCCGGGGTGACGTGATCGCGTGCGTTCGGATCGTAGTCCGGGTAGTTGGCCATCGCCAGCACTTCGCCAGTATTCGGGTCAAGCACCATTACCGCCCCTGCCTTGGCATGATGCCGTGCCACGGTGGCACGCAGTTCGCGCCAGGCCAGATGCTGCAGCCGGCTGTCGACCGACAGCCGCACATCCTGACCGGGACGCTGCTCGCGAATGCTCTCGACGTCCTCGATCACGGCGCCGGCACGATCCTTGATCACACGGCGCGCCCCCGCCACCCCGCCAAGGGTGGACTGAAATGCCAGTTCAGCCCCTTCCTGGCCACGGTCGTTGGCATCCGTAAAGCCCAGCAGGTGCGCCATCATCTCGCCCTTCGGATACGAGCGGCGAAAGCCTTTCTCGGTATAAAGCCCGGGCACTTTCAGGGCTGCCACTTCGCGCCCCACCTCCGGACTCACCTGACGCTTCAGGTAGACGAAATTTCCAGCCCCCTGGTTCAGACGATGCGTGATGTCGGTCCGGTCCATATGCAACAGACTGGCCAACCGGTCGAGCGCACCGGGACTCAGTTCAGCGTCGTCACGGCTGGCCCAGATGGATACGGCCGGCAGGCTGAGCGCCAGCGGATCACCGTTACGGTCGCGCACCACACCGCGATAGGCAGTGGACTCGATCACCCGCGAGTAACGCTCGTCGCCCTTGTGCTGCAGGAAGTCATAGTGCACGCCTTGCAGGAACACCGCGCGACCAACCAGCGCCACAAAACCGGCCAGCAGCAACACCAGCAACAGGCGCGCGCGCCACCCCTCCAGACGCAGGTGCAGGGCCGTGTTCGCCTGGTACTTCACGGTTGCTTCCCGCGCGCAGCCAGGCTGCCAAGTGCGGCCAAAGCGGTCGCGTCATGCGCCGGAGCAAGCACCGCCGGCGCTTCAGCAAGGGGCGCCACGCCTGCGGCCAACGCGTAGGAGCGCGAGGGCTCCGGCAGACGCATGCGCAGCCCGCTGGCGGCGCGCTCCACACGGTTGGCCGCCGCCAGGGTGGCCTGGTCGGCTTCAAGCCGGCGCAAATCGGTGGCGAGCTGTTCACCAACGCCCAGCTCGCGCTGCAAGTCGACAAACAGGCGGCGTGCGCGATGCTGGGTGTGGACCACTGCAATGGCGCAAAGCAGCAGCGCGCAGAAGAGGGCAAGGTCAAGGCGCTTCATGCATGCACCACGGCCGTACGTTCAGCCACCCGCAGCACGGCACTGCGCGCCCGCGGATTGCGCTGCAACTCGACCGGCCCGGCCACGATCGCGCGACCGAGGGCACGTAGGGGTGAGGCCGGCCGCTGGTCTTCGCGCACCGCCAAACCCGGCGGAACTTCCGGCGGCCGGCTGTGGCGTGCGATGAATTGCTTGACGCGACGATCCTCCAGCGAATGAAAACTGATCACCGCCATGCGTCCGCCAGCGCGCAGCGCGCCGAGCACTTGCGGCAACACCGCATCGAGCTGATCGAGCTCGCCATTGATGTGAATACGCAGGGCCTGGAAGGTACGGGTTGCCGGATCAATACCGGGCTTGCCACGCGGCACGCTGCTCGCCACCAGAGCGGCCAGCTGCCGCGTGGTGCGCAGCGGGCTGTGCTCGCGGGTGGCGACGACGGCACGGGCAATCCGCATTGCGTGACGCTCCTCGCCCAGATCGCGGAGGATACGCGCCAGCGCCTCCACGCTGACGTGCGCCAGGAATTCAGCAACACTTTCGCCGGCGTCTGGATCCATGCGCATGTCGAGCGGACCATCGTTGCGGAAGCTGAAACCACGACCCGCCTGATCGAGTTGCGGCGAGGAGACCCCCAGATCCAGCAGGATGCCGTCCACCCCCTCAGGCGCAAACCTCGCCAGCTCAGGCGCCAAATCGGCGAACGCACGACGGCGGATGGAAAAACGCGGATCGCCGGCCAGCGCTGCAGCAGCGCTCACGGCGTCAGGGTCCCGATCAAGCGCAAGCAGCCGACCTTTCGGCCCCAGCTGCGCGAGCAGGGCGCGGCTGTGCCCCCCCCGACCGAACGTGCAATCCACGTAACAGCCGTCGACACGTACCGCAAGGGCTTCAAGCACTTCTTCAAGCAGCACAGGTTGATGTTCCACACCGGGGACTCCGCCGCCTCAGAACAGCGACAGGGATTCGGTGCCTGGCGGCATCACCCCTGGAAGTTGCTGGGTAAAGATTTCGAGCTGCTTTTCCCACGCTTCCGGATGCCACATCCGGAAATGGGTGACCTGACCAAACATCATCACTTCGCGATCGATATTGGCGAGCCTGCGCAGGGTAGGAGAAATCAGCACCCGTCCGGCCGAATCCATCTCCACTTCATCCGCATGCCCCACCAGCAACTGCTGCAGGGCAGCCACGCTCGGATCGAAGCCGGGTAGCGCCATGATCTTGCTGGCAATCGGCTCCCACAGGGGGGCGGGATAAAGCAACAGGCAGCGATGCGGGTGCGCGGTGACGATGACCTGCCCACCACCCTGCTCCAGGATCTTCTCCCGGTAGCGGGTGGGCACAGCCAGACGCCCTTTCGCGTCCAGACTGATTGCCGATGCCCCCTGGAAACCCTGCGCCACAAATCCCACCTTAGGGGTTAGTCACCCCACTGATTCCCATAAATTACCACTTCACCCCACTTTACGACAAAGACCTGGCAAGGTCAAGCACCGTCCGCAGACTTTTCCTTTACCAACAATCGCTTGCGGACATTTCCGGGAGCTGCATGGAAATTGCCGACCGCCAAGGAAAAAGCATGGGGAATCAGCTTCTTGCAAGACGAAAAGAAAGTACGGAGGAACGGCCAGGGCACACGCGCCAACGGAACATGTGGAGAAAATATTCAATATGGAAGGCAATCCAACCCGGAAGGTGGAGCCGAACCGCGAGAAGTCGCGGCTTATTCAGGACAGGTGGTGAAGCCGGCCTGTAAGCCGGGTTCTGTCGTGGACAGTCATTCCTCTAGGCAGCCGGTTGCCCGGCTGCTCAAGCAACCTACCCGGGAACAGCGCGAGCCACGCCATCGTTCCCCTATTTGGTCTTGCTCCGGATGGGGTTTTACTTGCCGCTTCCGTTACCGGTTGCGCGGTGCGCTCTTACCGCACCTTTTCACCCTTGCCGTCGGACCTTGCGATCCGCTTGGGCGGTTTAAGTCTCTGTATCACTTTCCATGGCCTTGCGACCTCCGGCCGTTAGCCGGCATCCCGCTCTGCGGAGCCCGGACTTTCCTCCCCGGCGCAAGCGCCGCGGCGACTGTCCAGCCGACTTCACCACCATCAGTCTAGCAGAGTCCATGGCAAGGTCTCGCCTGAACGCAGCGGCACCACGGCAATGTCGCCGCGCGCCAGTTCGGTCGGCACCAATTGCGGCCGACGTTGCAGACGCACCTGCCCGGCGTTGAGCGGCAGACCATAGAACGCCGGCCCCGCAAGGCTGGCAAAGCCCTCCAGCCTGGACAGCGCACCCACCTGATCGAAGGCCTCGGCGTAAAGTTCAAGCGCATGCGCCGCTGTGTAGCAGCCGGCGCAACCGCATGCATGCTCCTTCAGTTCGCGCGCGTGCGGCGCGCTGTCCGTGCCCAGAAAAAAACGGGCGCTGCCCGAGGTGGCGGCGGCGACCAGTGCCTGACGGTGGGCTTCGCGCTTCAGCACCGGCAGACAGTACATATGCGGCCGCAGCCCGCCCTGAAACAGCGCATTACGGTTGTAGAGCAGGTGATGCGCAGTCAGCGTCGCAGCCACACGATCCTCGCCCTGACTGACAAACGCAGCCGCCTCCGCCGTGGTGATGTGCTCGACCACCACACGCAATTGCGGGTGACGATCGAGCGCCGGCCGCAGAACCTGCTCAAGGAACACCTTTTCCCGATCAAAAATATCAACGGCCGGGTCAGTCACTTCGGCATGCACCAGGAGCGGCATGCCGGTCTCGGCAAGCGCTGCCAACGCCGAATCGCAGTGCCGAAGGTCACGCACGCCCGCATTGGAGTTGGTGGTGGCGCCGGCCGGGTAAAGCTTGACCGCATGCACGAAACCACTGCGTGCTGCCAGCCCGATCTCGCTGGCGGGCGTGGCTTCGGTCAGATACAGCGTCATCAGGGGCTCGAACACGCGACCCGGCTGCAAGGCCGCCAGGATGCGCTCGCGATAATCCGCCGCCTGCGCCACCGTGGTGACTGGAGGCTTAAGGTTGGGCATCACCACCGCGCGCGCAAACTGGCGGGCGGTATCGTCGAGTACGGCAGCCATCACCGCGCCATCGCGCAGATGCAGGTGCCAGTCGTCTGGACGACGCAGGGTCAGCAGGTCGGTCGCGGCAGGGCCGGCGACCACGGCGGGAGAAGGGACAGTGGGAGTCATGGTCCGATTTTACCACGCAGCCCGCCGAGGATTTGAATGGTAATAAGAACCATTCTTGTTTATAATCGGATCAAGCCAAGCGTAACCCGCATTGCACCGCCACGGAGATTGCCCCCAATGACCGCGAACACCAAGGAACATCTGGTCCGGATCAGCCACATGGCGCCGGGCGAATCCGGCGTGATCCTCGAAGTCGGCCTTGATCATGGTACCGACAAGCGGATGACCGAGGATGGCATCCGTCGGCTGCAGGAACTGGGCTTCGTGCCCGGCGAACGGATTACCGTGGTCAGGCGTGGTTTTCCCAGCGGCGATCCGCTGGCGGTGCGCATCGGCACCTCACTGTTCGCCCTGCGCCGGGTGGAAGCATCGGCCATCAAGGTGGCACGCAGTTGATCCAGACACTGCCTCGGGCCGGCTCGCCCCTGTTGCGTATCGCCCTGGTTGGCGCACCCAATTGCGGCAAGACGGCCACTTTCAACCGGCTCACCGGCAGCCGCCAGAAAGTGGCCAACTACGCTGGCGTCACTGTCGAACGCAAAGAAGGCCGCCTTCAGTTGGCAGATGGCCGTGAGCTGCGCGTGCTCGACCTGCCCGGCGCCTACAGCCTGCGCGCCGCATCGCCCGACGAAACCGTGACCCGCGAGGTGGTGCTGGGCGAGCGGCGTGATGAGGCGGTGCCCGACCTGCTGGTCTGCGTGGTCGACGCGACCAACTTGCGACTGCATCTGCGGCTGGTACTGGAACTGCGCAGCCTGGGCTTGCCGATGGTGCTGGCCCTGAACATGATGGATGCTGCCCGTCAAAGCGGCCTGCGCATTGACGTGGTCGCGCTGCAGGCCCGCCTCGGCATCCCCGTGGTGGAGTGCGTCGCGATCCAGCGCGGCGGCCTGGATGACCTGCTGGCCTGGATCGCGCACCAGCCTGCCGGCACGGCCCGTGTCCACGCGGATGGCGGTCATCCTGTCGGCGCTGACACCAGCGCAGGTCAGCATGCCGCGCAACCGGCCTGGCATGACCCCGACGCCAGCGAGGTGCGTGAATGTCTGCGCGAGGTGCGCAGCATCGTCGCCGAGTGTTGCGACGAACGCCATGTGCTGCAAGGCTGGGACCAGCGCATTGATGCTGTGGTGATGCACCCGCTCGGCGGGCTGGTGCTGCTCGCGCTGGTGCTGTTCGTGATGTTTCAGGCGGTCTTCACCTGGGCACAGGTGCCGATGGACCTGATCAAGAACAGCATCGCGCTGCTGGCTGATGGTGTCCGGACCACCCTGCCCGACGGTCCGCTGCGCAGCCTGCTGGCCGATGGTGTGCTCTCCGGCGCAGGCAACGTGCTGGTATTCCTGCCGCAGATCCTGATCCTGTTTGCGTTCATCCTGGCCCTGGAGGATTCGGGCTATCTGCCGCGCGCCGCCTTCCTTCTGGATCGGCTGATGGGCGTCGCTGGCCTGTCCGGTCGCGCCTTCATCCCGCTGCTGTCCAGTTTCGCGTGTGCCATTCCAGGCATCATGGCGACCCGCACGATTCCCAACATGCGTGACCGCATCACCACGATCATGATCGCACCGCTGATGACCTGCTCGGCGCGCATTCCGGTGTACACCCTGCTGATCGCCGCATTCGTGCCGGACCGACAGCTGGCATGGGGTGTGCAGCTGCAGGGCCTCGTGCTGTTCGGCCTTTACATGGCCGGCATCCTGGCCGGGTTGATGGTGGCGCTGGTGATCCGCATGTTTGGCAGCAACCAGGGCAACTATCAGCCGCTGCTGCTGGAATTGCCCGCCTACCGGATACCCGCGCTGCGTAACCTGGCGATCGGGCTGTTCGAACGCACACAGATCTTCATCAGCCGGGTTGGTACCATCATCCTGGCGCTGATGGTGCTGCTGTGGTTCCTCAGCAGCTATCCTGGCGCCCCCGTCGACGCCAGCGGCCCGGCCATCCAGTACAGCTATGCCGGCGTCATCGGAGGCTGGCTGGAAACCGTATTCCGGCCGATCGGTTTCAACTGGCAGATCGCCATCGCCCTGGTCCCGGGTTTGGCTGCCCGCGAGGTGGCAGTAGGCGCCCTGGGCACGGTGTATGCCCTGTCGTCCAGCGGCAGCAATGTCGGCACCGCCCTGGCACCGATGCTGGCGCAATCGTGGAGTCTGCCCACCGCACTCTCGCTCCTGGCGTGGTATGTGTTCGCGCCGCAATGCGTGGCCACGCTGGGGGTGGTGCGCCGCGAAACCAACAGCTGGCGCCAGCCGGCCATCATGGCAGGCTACCTGTTCGGCCTCGCTTACCTGGCCTCGTTCGTGACCTATCATGGCAGCCGCTGGGCGCTGCAAGGGGCGCTCTGATGCAGCTTGCCGCAGTCATCGTGATCGTGCTCTGGGCGGCCTGGCATACCTTCGGGCGACTGCTGCCGCTGCGTCAGCGGCGCGCGCGTGGGTGGCTTGCGCGGCAAGCCAACGGTCGCCTGCCGGCGGCATGGGTCGCCCGCATCCGGCCAGGCTTCCCAAAAACCGGCTGCGGCTGCGGTGATTCGTGCGCACCGACAAGACCTGACGCAGCGCAATAAATTTTCTTACATATTTGCGGGTAGGTTATCCGCGCGCTCCATATAAAATGCGAAGGCGTCGGCCTGAACCCGCGGACTGAAACCGGTCTGCGAGCGGGTGACCCGGCGCACCCTCTACCACCACTCCCTCCAAGCTCCCCATGTGGATTGTCGATATCGCGTTGCGGCGCCCCTATACCTTCATCGTGATGGCGCTTTGCATCCTGCTGGCGACGCCACTGACGCTGCTGCGCATGCCCACCGACATCCTGCCGGAAATCAATATTCCGGTGATCAGCATGGTGTGGAACTACGGGGGCTTGTCCGCGCAGGAAATGGGCAATCGGGTCACCTCGGTGAGCGAGCGGGCGCTGACCACCCTGGTCAACGACATCGAACACATCGAATCGCAAACCCTGCCTGGCGTGGCAGTGATCAAGATCTTCCTGCAGCCGAACGCCAGCGTACCTGCCGCGATCGCGCAAACCGTGTCGATCGGCCAGACCCAGCTGCGCCAGTTGCCACCGGGCATCACCCCGCCCCTGGTGATCCAGTACACCGCCTCCAGCGTGCCGGTGATCCAGCTCGGCGTCAGCCACCCGGCGATGTCGGAAAACGAACTCTTTGACACCTCGATCAGCTTTTTGCGACCTCAGCTGATCACCATCCCGGGCGCTGCCGTGCCCTTTCCTTTCGGTGGTCGCAGCCGGGTGGTGGCGGTCGACCTGAACAGCAGCGCCATGGTGGCGCGCGGACTCTCACCATCGGACGTGGTAGCCGCGATCAATGCACAGAACCTGATCCTGCCAGCCGGCACCGTGAAGTTTGGTGCCATCGAGCGCAACGTGTCGCTCGATGGTTCACCCAGCGCCATCAACACCCTCAACGACATTCCGCTGAAAACCGTGAACGGTGCCACCGTGCGCATGGGCGAAGTGGCTTTTGTCCACGACGGCTCGGCGCCACAGGTGAATGTGGTGCGCCAGGACGGCAAGCGCGCCGTCCTGGTCTCGATGATCAAGACTGGCAGCGCGTCCACCCTCGCCATCGTATCGCAGCTGTTCCGCAGGCTCCCCCAGATCATGGAAGCACTACCGAAAGGTCTGGTGGTGAAGCCACTGTTCGACCAGTCGGTGTTCGTGAAGGCGGCCGTGGAGGGCGTGGTCCGCGAAGCCCTGATCGCGGCCGCCCTCACAGCGGCCATGATCCTGCTCTTCCTCGGCAACTGGCGCAGCACCGTGATCATTGCGGTTTCAATCCCGCTCTCCATCCTCTGCTCGCTGATGGCACTCAATGCTCTGGGCCAGACCATCAACATCATGACCCTGGGCGGACTGGCCCTGGCCGTCGGTATCCTGGTTGACGACGCCACCGTCACCATCGAGAACATCGAACGGCACCTGCACATGGGCACACCGCTATTCGAGTCGATCCGCGATGGTGCCGGCGAGATCGCCCTGCCGGCACTGGTGTCCACCCTGTGTATCTGTATCGTGTTCGTGCCGATGTTCCTGCTCACCGGAGTGGCCAAATACCTGTTCGTACCACTCGCAGAAGCGGTGGTCTTTGCCATGCTGGCCTCCTACGTGCTGTCGCGCACATTGGTACCAACGCTTGCGCTGCTGTTGCTCAAAGGCAGCCAGCACGGCACTGGCAGCAACGTGTTTGCCCGTGTGCATTCCGCCTTCAATCATGGCTTCGAATCACTGCGTGCCGCCTATACCGCCCTGCTCGCCGTGCTGCTTGACCATCGCAAGCTGGCCGGTGGCAGCTTTCTGGTGTTCTGCCTGGCTTCGACGGCAATCTACACCCGGCTGGGGCAGGATTTCTTTCCGGAGGTCGACAGCGGCAAGATCCGGCTGCACCTGCGCGCACCCACCGGCACCCGGATCGAGGAAACCGCCCGCCTCACGGACCAGGTGGAAACCCGTATCCATGAAATGATCCCGACCGATCAGATCGAAACCATCCTTGACAACATCGGCCTGCCGATCAGCGGCATCAACCTGACGTATGCCAACAGCGGTGTCATCGGCACCCTGGATGCCGAGGTACTGATCGCCCTGAAGGGCGACCACCCACCCACCGCGCAGGTGGTCAACCAGTTGCGCGCCGCGCTGCCGCGCAACTTCCCCGGCGTGGAGTTTTTCTTCCAGCCAGCCGACATCGTCAGCCAGATCCTCAACTTCGGAAGTCCGGCTGCACTCGACATCCAGTTCTCTGGCGCCAGCATCGACGGCAATTATCGCCAGGCCGTCCTGCTGGCCAAAAAGCTGCGCGCGGTGAATGGTGCCGTCGACGTGCACGTGCAGCAGCGGCTCGACGAACCCACCCTGGCCCTGCAGATGGACCGCACAGAACTGCAGCAGCAGGGTCTCAGTGCCTTCAATTTGGCGCAGAACGCGCTGATCAGCCTGTCCGGCAGCACGCAGACCTCCCCCGCCTTCTGGCTCAACCCCAAGAACGGGGTGGTCTACAACCTGGCAGTGCAAACCCCGCAGGCAGAGGTGAACAGCATGGACGACCTGCTGCGCACGCCAGTCAATGCCGGCAACGGCGGTACGCCGCAACTGCTCGGCAACCTGGTGCATGCACACCCCGCCACCGAAATGGCAGTCGTCTCTCACTACGACATCAAGCCGGTGATCGATGTGTTCGTCAGTGTGCAGGGACGGGACCTTGGCGCAGTGGCCGGTGAGGTGGATCGCCTGCTGGATCAGGCCCGTCCGCAGCTCGCACGGGGCTCACAACTCGTGATGCGTGGTCAGGTACAGACCATGCGTTCCTCGTTCCTTGGCCTGGGGGTGGGCCTGATCGGTGCCATTGTCCTGGTCTACCTGCTGATCGTGGTGAACTTCCAGTCGTGGCTCGATCCGCTGATCATCATCAGCGCGCTGCCAGCCGCCCTGGCGGGCATCGCCTGGATGTTGCTGCTCACCGGCACCACGCTGAGCGTGCCGGCCCTCACCGGTGCGATCATGACCATGGGCGTAGCCACCGCCAACAGCATCCTGGTGGTCGCCTTTGCGCGCACCCTGATGGATCAGGGCATGAACGCCCGAACGGCCGCATTGAACGCTGGCGCCACCCGCATCCGCCCGGTGCTGATGACCGCGGCAGCCATGATCATCGGCATGATCCCGATGGCCATGGGCCTGGGCGAAGGCGGCGAACAGAACGCGCCACTGGGCCGCGCCACCATTGGTGGCCTGCTGTTTGCCACCGCCTCCACCCTGCTGTTCGTACCGCTGGTGTTTGCCGCGGTGCACGGCTGGCTGGAAAAGCGCGCTGACCACCAGCCCCCCCATTCCCCCGCCGGCGGCTCAGCCACCGGCCTGCAGCCTCTGGAGCATTGATCGATGGCACAAGACGACTTCCAAATCCCCGAACCCACGCCTCAGGAACGCCGGCGTGCCCTGCGCATTGGCGCCTTCGCACTGCTGGTGATCGGTGTGGTGCTGGGTGCTGGCAGCCTGCGCGTGCTGGCTGTGCGCAGCGCCCAGGCCGAGAGCCTGCGGCAGAGCACGGCGACCCAGCAGCAGACCTACGTGGTCTGGACCCGAGCCAAACCCGGCGCTGGCGATACCAGTGCGCAGGTGCAATTGCCCGGAACCGTGATTGCCGTGCAGGACGTGGCGATCTATGCCCGCAGCAATGGCTTCGTACGCAAATGGACCCATGACATCGGCAGCCGCGTCCGCAAGGGCGAGGTGCTTGCCGAGATCGAAACCCCCGAACTGGAGCGGCAGATCGAACAGGCGCGGGCCAACGTGCGCCAGGCGACGGTCACCCTGGACCTGGCGCGCAGTTCGCTCGCCCGCTGGCAACAACTGCGCAAGGACGCGCTGGTCACCGAACAGGAAGTCGAGGAACGCCGGGCTGCGGTCGACCAGCAAGGCGCTGCGCTGTCGTCACTGCAGGCCGAACAGGCACGCCTTGAAAGCTTGCGTGCCTTTGACACTATTGTGGCGCCATTCAATGGTGTGGTGACACGTCGCAATATCGAGGTGGGGCGCCTGGTCAACGCAGGGGCCGGCACGACGGACCAGGCGCTGTTCCAGCTCACCAGCACGGACAACCTCAAACTGGTTGTGAACGTTCCTCAGGTCTATAGCGCGCAAGTACGCAACGGCATGACCGTGGAGGTCACCCAGGCCGAGCGCCCGGGCGTGAAGGTGCTTGGCAAACTGGCGCGCAACAGCAACGCGGTAGATGCGGCCACCCGCACGTTGCTGGTCGAAGTGGCGCTGCCGGGCGGCGGCAATGCCCTGCTGCCGGGCAGTTATGTGCAGGCACGCCTGCCCTTGCAGGCTGGCAAACTGCTTACCGTGCCCGCCAACACCCTGCTGTTCCGCGCCGAAGGTCCGCGCATCGCAGCCGTCGACGCGCAGGGCAAGGTCGCGCTGCACCCGGTCACCTTGGGGCGTGATCTGGGCAAGACAGTGGAAATCACTGGTGGCATCACGGGCGAAGACCACATCGTGCTGAATCCGCCCGACGCACTGAACGACGGTGATCAGGTGCAGGCCCGCGAAGCCGCGCCTGCCGCTGCCAAATGAGTGCCCGACGGGCACATCTGCCCATCCCTGCGTACCGCACGTTGGGGCTGGCGCTGATCGCACTGCTATGCGCGTGCGGCACGCCAGGGCCGCGTTACGCGATACCCGACGCCCCCCTGCCTGCCCAATTCGGCGGTGCCGACTGGCGCACCGCCCACCCGGCCGATGCGCTGCCCAAAGGCGACTGGTGGCAGATTTACCAAGACACCGCGCTGAATGCGCTCGAACAGCAAGCCCTGACCGACAACCCCGACCTTCAGGGCGCGCAGGCGCGCTTGCGCCAGGCACAGGCGTTTGCACAAGCCAGCGAAGCGGCTTTCCTGCCGATGATCACGGCCAACGGGAGCGCGCTGCGTAACCGGACCTCGGCCAATCGCCCCAGCCTGTCGCCTCTGGCACCGCCGGTCTCGACCCTGCAGAACGACTTCAACCCCTTTGCCAGCGTGCGCTGGGAAGCCGATGTGAGTGGTCGACTGGCGCTTGGCAAGGAAGCCGCCCAGGCTGCGGTAGGCCAAAGTCAGGCTGACCAGGAAAACGTGCGCCTGCTGCTGACCACCGGGGTGGCGATCAACTACCTCGGCCTGCGTGCCACGGACGCCGACCTGCAGGCACTCGGCGTGCTGATCACCGAACAGGAGCGCACTGTCGCGCTGTTGCAACGACGTACCGCCCTGGGCCAAGGCACCGGGCTGGACAGTCTGACCTACGAGAGTGCGCTGGCAAGCAGCCGGGTGCAACAGCAAACCTTGCAGGTGCAACGCGAAGCGCTGATCAGCGCGCTGGCCGCCCTGGTCGGCAAGCCCGCCAGTGATTTTCACATCGCTGCGACCGGCAGCACGCTGCCGGTCCCGCTGATTCCGCCAGGCCTGCCCAGCACCCTGCTGGAACGGCGTCCGGATGTGGCATCGGCAGAGCGTGCCGTGGCTCAGGCGAATGCGCAGATCGGCATTGCCGAAGCGGCGCGCTATCCGGCACTGGTGTTGGGCCTGAGCGACGGTTTTGAAAGCCGCAGCCTGGGCAGCCTGCTGACGGCATCCAGCGTGGCGTGGTCGTTCGGCGCTACCGTGGCGCAGAACATCTATGACGGTGGTCGCATCGATGCGTCGGTGGCCGCAGCACGCGCAGGGCACCAGAGTGCGGTGGCGCGTTATCGCGCCAGCGTGCTGCAGGCCGTAGCCGAAGTCGAAAGTGCGCTGGCTGCCGAACGTGTGCTGGCCGAAGCCGAGACAGCGCAGCAGAATGTGCTGCGCGTGGCGCGCCAGCAGCAGTCGCTGCTGACCCGCAAGCGTGAAGGCGGTTACGCCACCGCGCTCGATCAGCTGGCCTCCGACCAGGGGGTGACGCTGGCCGAGCGGACTGAAGTGCAATTGCGAGGCCAGCGCATGCTGGCCTCGGTCTATCTGGTGAAGGCACTGGGTGGCAGCTGGTAAGACCGGCAGCGTTCAGCGATCGCGGGGCGCACGCACGAGGTAGACACTGCACCGCAGGGCCGCCGCCAGGTCGAGTGCGTCGACCGGATAGGGTACCTCGGCGACCGCGCCTTCTCCGGCCTCTGCCAGGATGGCGAGGTCGGCCAGGTGATGGTGACAAAAAGCCGCAAGACGCTGCTGCGGCGCGTCGCCCTGCAGCAACTGCACCGACAGCCGGCTGACCGGCAGGTGAAGTTTTTCGGCCCAGCGCCGGACTGCCTGTTCCTGCTGGCGCATCTCGGCTGTGGTGCCGCCAGGCGCGCTGAGACTGACCGCCACCAGATGTGAGGTTGGCAGCCCGGCCAGCCATTGCCGGGCTGCCAGACGCAATCGCTCCGGCAACTCGCCCTCGACCAGATCGGCTGGCAACACCACCACCAGCAACTGGGCCGATTCTGCCTGCGGTCGCACAAGAGACTTGAGCAGGTGCACCGGATCACGCTTGTGCTGCCACCAGCGCCAAGCGCTCTGCCAGGGTGCAAGTGCCCGTGCACGCGCAGGCACGACCGCAACACTGGCAGGATTGGCCAGCGCCCACGCCACCTGACCACAGTTTGCATGGCGGTCGCTCGGCGCAATCTCCAGACAACGATGCACCACCTCCTGCAGCCAGTCCGGCAGATCCGGGCGTAACTGGCGCAGGGGCGCCAGCGGAAGCCACATGCGCGCCTCCAGCGTCCGGTGGACCGCCGGACCGGAGGGGTCGAAGAAAGGTGGATGCCCGACCGCCATCTGGTAAAGCAGTGCGCCAAGCGACCACTGGTCACTGCGCGGGTCGTCGCGCACCAGATACATCTGCTCCGGCGCCATCCAGGGTGAGCTGACGGCAGCAAGCCACGCATCAGCCGGCAGCAGGTCGGGACACTCACGGTGGTGGGCCAGTCCGAAACTGAGCAAGACCACCTGATCGTCGGGCGTGATCATCACATGCGATGGCAACAGGTGCTGATGCACCACCCCCTGCAGATGCACGGCGTGAATCGCGCGCGCAAGGGCTTGCCCAAGCCTGACCAGGCGTTCCTGCGGCAAGGCACCGCTGCGCAGGATCTCGGACAGTGGCTGCCCGGGCACCCGATCCATCAACAGATAGGCAGCCTCCTGATCCAGCCCGCTGGCCCGCAGCACAGGGGCATGGGGCGTCTGCAGGCGGGGCAGCACCTGCGCCGCCGTCTCGAACAATGCGGTGACCCACTCGGGGGCGTTGGCCAGCGATTTTTTCAGAACCAGTGGATTGGGCAGATGGCGTGCATCGGCCTCCACCAGTTCGACCGAGGCACTCAGGCTGATCGGCAAGCCAGGCTGAAGCTCGTGCATGACCGCGTTCAGGCGCCGAGCGGCAGACGCTGGGCAAACCAGACCGGCAGTCCCGCATCGACAATCTGCCGTGCCACCAGGTCCACATCGTAAGCCACGCGGTGGAAAGTCAGCGCTTCGCGCTGCAGGTCCAGCAGCAGCCAGGCGGCAGCAGGATTGCCGTCGCGCGGTTGCCCCGCCGAACCAGCAAGCGCCACCCAGCGCCTCGCACGGGAGAGCAACACTTCGGCTCCCGGTACCGGCTCAAACTGACCCGGGGTGACGTCCGCACCAGCACGGTGAAACAGCATCTGACGATGCACATGACCAAACACTCCCAGCCGCACCCCCGCCGGATAGGCATCCAGGCAGGCCGCGGCGTTTCGTGTCGAGTCGACGTAAATCCAGCGCTCGGGTTGCTCGGCACTTGCGTGTGCAAACAGCACCCACTCCTGCCGCAGCGTGAGTGGCAAGGCAGCCAGAAAATCGAGTGCATCTCGGGTCAGTTGCGTGCGTGTCCATTCGGCCGACACCCGTGCCTGCGGATTGAAGCCGGCCGTGCTGCCCAGCACACCGTCCTCGTGATTGCCACGCACCACCAGCGCGCCCCGCGCCTGCAGGCGCATCACCTGATCCATCACCTGCTGCGGCTCGGCGCCGTAGCCGACAAAGTCACCCAGCAGAGCGAACTGGTCGACGCCCAGCCGGTTGGCATGACGCACGCAGGCCTGCAAGGCTTCATGGTTGCCATGGATGTCGGTGATGACTGCAATGCGCATGAGCGGGTGTACCTGCCGCAGGTGGGAGGATAAGGTGACAGCCACAGGAACCGATGCTGCGTTGCCGTACAGACAGGCGCAGCAGGCAATGCTGCAAAGCTATAAGCTTTGTGCCGGGACGGCAAGCCTGCGTGTCGTCCGCCAGCATCTGCATTGCCAGACACAGTGCATCCATTCCAATCCAACGAACGGCCGGACCCACCGCATGCTGCAGCCCCTGCATCTTCAATCCCGACTGCCTGATGTGGGCGTCACCATCTTCACGCGCATGAGCCTGCTGGCACAGCAGCATGGCGCCATCAATCTTTCGCAGGGTTTTCCGGACTACCCCGGCCCCGCCGCGCTGATGGAAGCCATGGTGGATCACCTGCGCGCCGGCGACAACCAGTACGCCCCGATGGCCGGACTGCCCCGCCTGCGCGAGGCGATCGCGGCCAAGCAGGCCATGCTGTATGGCGCGCACTACGATCCGGACCTGGAAATCACGGTCACCGCCGGCGCCACGCAAGGGGTATACACCGCGATCACCTGCATGACCCGGCCCGGTGACGAGGTGATTGTGTTCGAGCCAAGCTTTGACAGCTACGTGCCGGGTATCCGTCTGGCCGGCGGCATCCCGGTGCCCGCCCGACTGGACGCCGATTACCGGCCGGACTGGACTGCACTGGCGACCCTGATCACGCCGCGCACCCGGCTGATCCTGATCAATAGTCCGCACAACCCAAGCGGACGCTGCTGGCAGACCAGCGACCTCGACCGTCTGGCTGGCCTGCTGCGCGGCACCAACATCGCGCTGATCAGCGACGAAGTCTACGAGCACATGGCGTTCGACAACCGACCCCACGCCAGCGTGGCGGCGCATGCCGGATTGCGTGATCGCGCCTTCGTGATTTCCAGTTTCGGCAAGACCTATCACGTCACCGGCTGGAAAGTGGCGTACTGCTGCGCACCCCGCGCCCTGAGCGAGGAATTCCGTCGCAGCCACCAGTTCATCACCTTCTGCGTCCATACGCCAAGCCAGCACGCCCTGACCGATTTCATGCAAGCCAGGCCGGACTGGTATGCCGAACTGACAGCGTTCTATCAGGCCAAACGGGACCTGTTCCGCAGCGCCATCGCCGACAGTGGCCTGCACCTGCAACCCTGCGAAGGCACCTACTTCCAGCAGGTCGACTACGGCCATCTGAGCGACCTGCCGGACCATGATCTGGCAAGACGGCTGACGGTGGAAGGTGGCGTGGCCGCCATTCCGGTATCTGCTTTCTATCTGCAAGGCGAAGATCGCCGGGTGCTGCGCTTCTGTTTTGCCAAACGGACCGAAACGCTTGAGGAGGGCGCACACCGGCTCAGACTGGCTATTAAAACGATCGTTTGATATGCTGCGGCACGCTCAATCAGCCCCTGCGGAGACTGCATGCAACCCTTCCCGAACCTGCTGCGCCCACTTCAGGTGGGACACCTCACCCTGCCCAACCGGGTGTTGATGGGATCGATGCATACCGGGCTGGAAGAGCACCCGGATGGCATGCGTGCAATGGCGCACTTCTACGCCGAACGGGCCCGCGGGGGCGTCGCACTGATCGTCACTGGCGGGATCGCACCGAATGCCTCCGGGCGGGTGATGGAGGGCGGCAAGGTTCTGGAGACCCCGCGGGACGCACTGGAGCACCGACCGGTCACTGATGCCGTTCACGCAGCGGGTGGCCGCATCGCGCTGCAGATCCTGCATACCGGCCGCTATGCCCTGCAGGCTGATAATGTGGCCCCCAGCGCGATCCGTTCACCGATCACGCCGTTCACACCGCGCGCCCTCACCGACGGAGAGGTAGAGCAGACCATCGAGGACTTTGTGCGATGTGCGGTGCTGGCACAAAGCGCCGGCTATGACGGTGTGGAAGTGATGGGATCGGAGGGCTACCTGATCAACCAGTTCATCGCGGCCGCCACCAATCACCGTACCGATCCGTGGGGCGGCAGCTTCGCGGCGCGCATCCGCTTTCCGGTGGAAATCGTGCGACGCATGCGCGCCCGGGTTGGCAGCGATTTCCTGATCATCTTCCGGCTCTCGATGCTTGACTTGGTCGAGGGTGGTTCCAGCCCCGCAGAGGTGGTCGAACTGGCCCAGGCGATCGAGGCTGCCGGTGCTTCAATGCTGAATACCGGGATTGGCTGGCACGAAGCACGCATCCCGACAATCGCCACCTGTGTGCCACGCGCCGCCTTCACCTGGGTGACCGCCCGCCTGCGCGGCCTCGTGCGCATTCCGCTGATCACCACCAACCGGATCAACACCCCGGAAGTCGCCGAGGCAATCCTGGCGCGCGGTGACGCTGACATGGTCTCGATGGCTCGGCCATTCCTCGCCGACCCTGAGTTTGTGGCCAAGGCCGCGCGCAACCAGTCGGCGCAAATCAATACCTGCATCGCCTGCAATCAGGCGTGCCTGGACCATATTTTCAGTGGCGAGCTGGCGAGTTGCCTGGTCAATCCGCGTGCATGCCGCGAAGAGGAATTCATCGCTGCTCCCCCCTCTGCCCCCAAACGGGTGGCGGTGGTGGGTGGCGGACCAGCCGGACTGGCTTGTGCCAGTGAAAGCGCAGCGCGCGGACATCAGGTCACGTTGTTCGAGGCGCAGGCCCACCTTGGTGGCCAGTTCAACCTGGCCCGCCAGATTCCCGGCAAGGCCGAATTTGCCGAAACCCTGCGCTACTTCGGCCAACGTCTGCAAGACACCGGCGTGACCGTGCAACTGGGACAGGCTGTCGATGCCCAAGCCCTGCTGACCGGGGGCTTCGACGACGTGGTGATCGCCACCGGGGTGCTGCCACGCCAGCCACAGATTGCCGGACTGGACCATCCGATGGTGTGCAGCTATGCCGACCTGCTCACCGGCCGGGCAAAGCCCGGGCGCCGCGTGGCCGTGATCGGTGCCGGTGGTATCGGCTTCGACGTGGCCGAGTTCCTGACCCATCCGGCAGAGGCCCCCGCCGAGCATAGCCCGGCGGCCTTGCAGCACTTCATGGCAGAGTGGGGCATCAGTCAGGATGGCGAGCGTGGCGGACTGCGCGAGCAAACCCCAGCGACACCGCCCTGCCAGGTGATCCTGCTGCAACGCAAGTCGGGCAAACCCGGGGAGCAACTCGGCAAAAGCACCGGCTGGATCCATCGCACGGCGCTGCGCCAGCGCGGCGTGAAAATGCTGGCTGGCGTGCATTACGAGGGTATCGATGATGCCGGGCTGCACGTGGTGGTGGACGGCCAGCCGCGCACCCTGGACGTGGATCAGGTAGTGATCTGCGCCGGTCAGGAATCCCGTCGCGACCTGGTGGACGCACTGGCACCGCTGGGCGCGCGACTGCACATCATTGGCGGTGCTGCACGCGCGGGTGAACTGGATGCCAAGCGCGCCATCGAAGAAGGCACCCGGGTGGCGCTCCGCCTCTGATTCAGGCCTGCTGTTCGACGCGCGCCGCTTCGTAGTCCGGGTCGTCGTCGAGCGGGTCGCGCGACCACACCGGCGGCCGCCGGTGCGCCCAGGGACGCGCCTGCTCCAGTTGCGACGCCAACCGGAACAGGGTGCGTTCGTCGCCGGGGCGCGCTGTGAACATCACACCCACCGGGATGCTGCCGCGGGTCCAGTGCAGCGGGACGCTCATCGAGGGCTGGCCGGCGACATTGGCTGGCATGGTCTGGCTGGCGTAGTCATAAACCCGTGCGGCGTTGTCGAGCACGAAATTGCGCCGGGTGCCGACCCGCGCCATGCCAGGAAGGTCCAGCAATCGCAGCTGGAAGCGCTCGATGGCACCGGGACGCAAGGCCCCAACTGGCAGCGGAGTGCTGCCGAGCGTGGACGTAAGCACCACGTCGTAGGGCGCCAGCGCAGTCAGCCAGCGCCGGGCAAACATTTCCAGCGCACACCTGGCCTGCGCCGCTTCACCTGCACTGAAAGCCTCGGCCAGTCGCACCAGCCCCCAGGTTCGCAATTCGAAATCGCTGCGGCGCGCTGCGCGGTGCAGCAGACGCTCACCCTCGCGGCGGACCGCACCGATTTCGCCCGCCAGCAAGGTGGTGAAATCAACGATGAACTGCTCGCGATCGATTGGCAGCCGGATTTGTTCGACCTCATGACCAAGATCGATGAGCAGTTGCACGGTGGATTCAACCGCAGCACGGCACTCCGGATCGAGCGCCCGTCCCAGACCGGGGTCGGTGGACCAGGCCACGCGCAAGCGGCCAGGCGATTGTTGGGTGGCATCCAGATAGCTGCCGAGGGTGGGCGGCGGCTGGATCAGTTGCGCCACGTAATCGCCCTGCACGGCATCGAGCAGGGCCGCACTGTCGCGCACACTGCGCGTGATCGCGTGCTCGGCGATAAAGCCATGCCAAAGGTCGGCAGTGTCCGGTCCACCCGGGGTGCGACCACGTGAGGGTTTGAGCCCGAACAGGCCGCAGCAGCTGGCCGGAATACGGATCGAACCACCACCGTCGCTGGCGCTGGCCATCGGCACCACGCCGGCAGCCACCGCCGCCGCCGCGCCACCGCTGGAGCCACCCGGGCTGAGTTGCAGGTTCCACGGATTACGGCAGGGCCCGTGCAGCTCGGGTTCGGTAGAGGGTGTGATGCCGAACTCGGGCGTTGCGGTCTTGCCAAAGATATTCAGGCCTGCGCGCCGGTAGCGTGACACCAATTCGGATTCGCTGTCTGGCACATGATGGCGGAACAGACGGCTGCCGCTGCGCATCGGCACACCGGGTAATGCCAGGTTGAGATCCTTGAGCAGGAAGGGAACGCCGTGGAAGGGCCGACCCAGCTGATTGCCACAGCCGGCGCGGGCATGTTCGTAGAGCGGCTCGATCACGGCGTTGATCTGCGGATTTACCCGCTCAAGACGCCGAATCGCCTCATCCAGCAGCTCCGCGGCACTCACCTCGCGCGCTGTGACCAAGGCAGCCAGCCCCAGTGCATCCTGATGTTCATAGTCGTAAGCGATGCTCATTGCGTGCCCTCCACCACTACCCGCAAAGAGTAGTCGGTTGCGCGCACATCCTTGGTCAGGCTGCCCACTGAAATGCGATCGACTCCAGTCGCTGCAATCACCGCAATGGTCTGCGCATTCACCCCGCCCGAAGCTTCCAGCACCGCGCGTCGCGCGGTTTGCGCAACTGCCGCCCGCATCAGGTGCGGATCAAAATTGTCCAGCAGGATGTTGCGCGCGCCCGCCGCCAGCGCCTGCGCCAGTTCGTCGAGTGATTCCACTTCCACTTGCACATCCAGCGTCTGCGGTGCTGCCTGCGCTACCATGTGCGCGGCCGCCTGCAGGGCCGGTGCAATACCACCGGCAGCTGCAATGTGGTTTTCCTTGATCAGGATGCCATCCCACAAGGCCATCCGCTGATTGGCGCCGCCGCCCACCCGAACTGCATATTTCTGCGCCTGCCGCAGCCCGGGCAGGGTCTTGCGCGTATCCAGCACCAGGCAGGCGTGCCCGTCTGGCGTCGCAGCGGCCACCAGCCTTGCCAGTTCGCGGGTACGGGTGGCCGTGCCCGAAAGCAGCTGCAGAAAATTCAGGGCAGCCCGCTCGGCTGCCAGCACGGCGCGCGCATTGCCGCGGATCCGCAGCACCACCTGATCCGGTGCAAGGTCGGCCCCTTCGTCAAACAGCCAGTCCAGTGTGATGTCCGGATCCAGCGTGCGCATGCAGTCATCAAACCATGCGCGGCCACACAGCACAGCCGCCTCGCGCACGCGAAGTTCGGCCTGCACCGAGGCCCGGGCGTTGATCAGTTGGCCAGTCCAGTCACCGCGGCCAATATCCTCGCGCAAGGCATCCGCCACGTTGCGTTGCCGGGCCGCGACGAGGGATTCGTTTTCGGGATAACAGAAGACTTCAGACATCAGGAACATCCTGGCAAAACAATCCGGACGGCCGATTATGCCCCATTCTCTGGCGCCGCCCGATCATCCTGCGTGCCAGTCGCGCCTTCCGGTGCAACTCGCAGCATGGCCAGCACGCCCCCAGGCAGCAGGGGCTTTTCTGGTATCTGCTGGGCGCCGACCAAGCGCAGACTCAGGCCCGGCCGTCCCAGCAGCACCACGCGCAGACCGGGCATTGCCGCCAGCCGGGCATGCACTTGCGGCAGCCCGGCAAAGCCCTGCGCCAGAATGGCCAAGGCAAACGGTGCCTCCTCCAGCGCAGGCCCAAGATCATCGGCAAGCGCCACATGCCGCACCAGCGCACCGGCGGCATGCAGCATCCGTTGCAGACTGGCGGCCGCACCGTGATGGCTTTCGATCAGCAGCACACGCAAGGGCTGTGACCGCTGAAGGACCGGTATCACGGGGGTCGCGTCGCTGATCGCCAGCGAGAGATCAAACTGAAAGCAGGTGCCCTGCCCGAGACGGCTGTCAACGGTGATCTCACCGCCCAGCAGCTCGACCAGTTGCCGCACGATGGCCAACCCCAGGCCACTGCCGCCGAATTCGCTGGCTTGCAGTTGCTCTGCCTGACTGAAGGGTTCAAACAGGCGATCCACATCGCGCCCACTCAACCCTGGGCCGGTATCGCGTACCGAAAAGCGCAAGTCCACGCGGCGCTCCAGCGTCCTGAGGCACTCGATCTTCAATACCACGTCACCGCGCAGGGTGAACTTGCATGCATTTTCGGTCAGGTTCACCAGCACCTGAGTCAGGCGCATGCCGTCACCGATCAGTACGGCCGGCGTTTGCGGGTCCAGGTCGCAGACCAGTTCGACAGGCTTGTCACCCAGTCGCGGCACGCTCGCCACCAGAACATCGTGCAGCACTGTCTCGATGAAGAAAGGATGACGCTCGACCACCAACCGGCCCGCTTCGATCCGCGACAGGTCGAGGATATCTTCCACCAGCCGCAGGAGACGATGCGCTGCACCGCTCGCCTTGTCGACCTGACCTTGCTGTGCCTCGGACAGCGGACTGCGGCGCAAGCCCGCCAGCAGGCCCAGCACGGCATTCATCGGCGTGCGGAACTCATGCGTCATGCTGGCCAGAAAGACGGTCCTGGCGCGCGCTGACTGCGACGCCTCCTGATTGAGCTGGATCAGGCGGCGCTCCGAAGCCAGCAGCTCGCGTGTACGACGGTCCACAACGTCCCGGATGGCGCGCGCGCGATACAGGCTCTGGAACTGCAACCGGGCCAGCAGCAAACTGATCAGGAGCCCTGCCAGCAGCGTCACCCGACTTGCGGTGCGCCCGGCGCGCAGATGTCCCTCCGGTGCCTGCACCACCGCCAACCAGTTGCGCCCGCCCAGTTCAAAGTGACGCTCCACGCGGAAGCCGTGCGGCACGGTGACCGGCACCTCACCCGCCACACCGGGTGGGTATAGCCTCTGCAAACCGTCAGGAGACTGCGCATCGAACAACCGCACCGCAAGCGTCTGGCGCTGCGGCTGGACGGCTTCGACAAGGCGGTCAACACGCAACACCGCCAGCACAAACCCCCGCAAGGCCGACGGGTTGACCGGCACCGACCCGGTCAACCCGTCGCCGGCCGAGTGCGTCATTTGCGTCGGGAGGGCATACACCGGACGCGCGAAGAGTACACCGGGTGCTGCCGACGGCTCCTGCACCAGCTGGATAGGGCCAGACAGCTGCAGCTCGCCACTCGTGCGCGCCGCCTGCAGCACCTGAAGGCTCACCGGGGTGGAGCCCAGGTCGAAACCAGACGCCCGCTCGTTGGACAGTCTGGGCTCCACAAACCAGACCGGAAAATATTCGGCACGCGGCGTGATCGGCCGCAACTGCCCAACATGCACCGGATCCGCCTCCGTGAGCGCGAAACCGGCAAAGCCATCGGCTGCAGCCCGCGCCTGGAGCACCGGCACGTCGTCTGGATGAATCAAGGGAACCCATTCCAGGGCACGGATCAGCGGTTGGCGCATCAGGATGGCGTGCGTGCTGCGGGCAAATTCAGCGCGTGTTACCTCCTTGCGCTGATCAAACAGGTTCGCCACAGCCACCACACCGTCGACGGCACGCGCCAGATTCGCCTCCAGCAGCGTCAGGCGGGCCTCTGCCTCGCTGGCGAGCGAAGCCTGCGCGGCTTGATCCTCCAGCTGCCGCACCCGGATCACCAGCACCAGCGTCACCACCAGCCCCGCCATCAACACGGCCAGCCAGGGATGGGCAGCAGGTGCACGGACCACCCGCCAGGTATTCAGCACACGCGCCACGGCGCGGAATCGATTCAGGCAGGCAAACAAGGTTTTCAAGGACGTGGCAAAAGTCGGAACGGGCAGTGAACGATGCGGGATGACCGGCAGACCGAATACCCGGGCGGGGCTGATCTTACTGAAAAAGCGACCTGACCCTGCCGACAAATTGCCGCCAGACCGCTTACAGCCATGCCGAAAGAAAGAGCCAGCAAATTTATTGACTAGGCATTAAGTAAATCTTTGGCCTTCGCTATAGCGGCAGCGCCGGATGGTTTGCTACCCTCAGATATGGACATTGAACAACAAAAACTGCAAGCCATTGTCGATCTGGGCTTGCTCACTCGGGTCGCTTGCCACGAAATCAACAATCTCGTGGCAAGCCAGCAAGGGTTTTTGCGCATCTTGCAACGGTCATCACCCGACGACCCCGGCCGGGGGCGCTGGCAGGAGCAATTGCTGGCGGTGAGCAACGAATTGGCCATCCTGGTGCGCGGGTTGCAGTCACGCGCGCATGCTTCGGCACCTTCTCCCGGGCTGAACCCTGGCTGGCAAGCCGGCAGCGCGGTGCGCGTGATTGCCGACGCGACCAGGGCCGCGGGTGCCGAACCGGGCGAACTGGAAATCCAGCGCATGGTCGGCCTGCTGGCCGAACTGGCTGCCCTGAACGAGCAGACCCTGCCCACGCATTGCCAACTCGGCGCCCTTCCCGATCTGGGCGGTGCTGGTGAACCTATTTTCGGTATGCTGGCCGACCCCTTCGAAGCGGTCGCGGTGAGCTTGACGTGCATGCAACCTGACCAGGCCGTCGAGGCGCTGCGTCGCGCCGCCGACGTGATCCTGCCGGGCGTGGCGGCCGGCGAGACGGCCTGGCGCTGCGCCTTGCTGGCGTCATTGCTGCGCCAGGCGAGCGCCGATGTGGTGGTTGAACATGCCCACGAAGGAATAGTGCGACTGCACTTGCTGCTACCACGACGCGCCGCCCATGAGGCCTTGCCACGCAACACTAAACCCCCTATAGGGACTTGACTTTTTAGGTTCAAACGAATTAAACAGTGTTTACCCCTGCAGAATGATTTGAATATCGCAGGTTCCAGGAATAGAATCGAGGATATAGTTTGAACGCGCAGCGGATTGAATAGTACAAAACTCAATCCAACTAGGCATTGCTGGAGGTTCAAAACCCAAAATTCATTCCGAAATATTCAGTAATCTCAGGCCGTCCCATTACATGACCAAAACCGATCTACGCGACAAGAGCTATCTGACGCCCAACCAGGTAGCAGAGCGACTGATGGTGTCGCCAATCACCGTGCGCGGCTGGGCGCTGCGAGGATTACTTAAGGCAGAAGTCACGCCCGGCGGCCATCGTCGCTTTCTGATCTCCGAAGTCGAACGCTTCTCCCGCGAACGCCACACGCATGACCGTCAGCGACCGCAGCGGGTGCTGATCGTCGATGATAACCAGAGCCTGGCGCGCTACCTGCAGGACTTTCTCATCTCCAGCGGCTACAGCACCGAAACCTCCTTTGACGGCTTTGACGCCGGCTGGAAGATGCAATCGTTCCAGCCTGACATCCTGCTGCTCGACCTGATGATGCCGCGCCTGAATGGCTTTGACGTCTGCCGCCAGGTGCGCAACAACCCGGACACCCGTCATGTACGCGTGATCGCCATGACCGGCTATCCCAGCCCGAGTAACGAAAACCGCATCCTTGCCGAGGGTGCCGAGCGATGCCTGAACAAGCCGATCGATGAAGCCCTGCTGATGAGCGCACTCGGTGCCGCAGTGATCGGAGACCAGGGCCGCTGAACGGCAGGCGCGGCGGGCAGACATGAATCCGTATCTTGACGAATTGATGTCGCAGCCCGCCAAGTTGCCTACGGTCCCCGAAGTGGTCCGGGGCATCATGGAGAGTTTTGGCGACGAGCAACTGTCGATCGAAACCCTCAGCCAGCAAATCAGCCTCGACCCGGTGATTGCGGCAAAGCTTCTGCGCCTTGCCAACTCCGCCTACTACCGCAGTCAGCGCCAGATCCTGAGCGTGGATGAATGCCTGTTGCTGCTCGGCATGACGACCGTGCGCAATGTGGTGCTGGGCTGCGGACTCAAAGAGACCTTCGCTCCCCTGCCGGGTCTCGATCTGCGCGGGCTCTGGCGACACAGCGTCCATACCGCCTGCGTTGCCCGCTGGCTGGCGCGCGCGATGGGCCACGACGCCGAACTGGCGTTCACGGTCGGACTTATGCAGTCGATCGGACAACTGCTCATCCACAAGGCCCTGCCCGAGCGGGCGGCGCAGATTTCGGCGGTGATCGAATTGCAGGCACCCGGACGTGCGGCGATTGAACAGCGCGCCCTGCATTTCCATTTTGGCGAGGTCTCTGCAGCCCTCGCGCGCAGCTGGAACCTGCCGGAAGGCCTGGCTGCCACGCTCGCCGAGGTGCCTCTGCCCCTGCGCAACCAGACCCCGGACCGAGTGGCCGCCATCGTTCATCTCGCTTCCTGGTGCGCATGGCGCAGTACTGCCACGGCGGGTGCAGCTTCCACCCTCAGCAATGCGAGCGACACCGGATACCCTGCCGGTGTGGCGGAAGCGATCGGGCTGGGTTGGTGCTGGTGGCCCGCCTCCCTCGACGCGCTCGCCCCCGCCGGGCTTCCACCAGGACGCCGCGGCCGTCTGCCGGAGGTGGGGGAAGTGACGGCTGGGCTGGAAGAATTGTTGCACTGAAGCGCCATCTGGTTGGCAATACCCCCGGCTGCACTATCCGCCCCTGACCCCACATCTGCCCCCTGACCACGCCATGACCATAGAAATCAGCGAAGCTGCCGGCGTGCGCAGCCTGCACTTCGGCACCCCATGGGTGCAGGGTGCCATGCGCGTGGCGCGCCCATGGGCACTCGAACTGGAATACACCCGCGACATGTTGCTGCCGCTGCTGCTCCGCCCCGATGACTGGCCGCAGCGGGTGCTGATGGTTGGTCTGGGCAGTGGGTCGCTGGCCAAATTCCTGTATCGCCATCGTCCGCATTGCATGCTGCACGTGGTTGAGCTTGACCCCCAGGTGATTCAGGCGGCCCACCAGCATTTCAAGTTGCCTGCTGCGGATGCCCGCTTGCAGGTCAGTGCCGCCGATGGCTTCGAATGGGTGAAGCAGGACACTGAATGCTACGACCTGATCCTGCTCGACGCCTTTGATCTCAATGCACGTGCCCACCGTCTCGAGTCAGCGGAATTTTATGCAGCCTGCCAACAACGTCTGCGGCCGGAGGGCTGGATCGCCTGTAACCTGCTCACGCTGCATCGCAGCCATGCCGCCACGCGGCGGGCCCTTGCCAGCGTATTCGGCAACGGACTCCATTTGCTGCCCCCCTGCGCGGAAGGCAATGTGGTGGCACTGCTTGCCTCTGCGCCGTGGCAAGCGCCAGACTTCAGCGAACTGCGCACACGCGCTGCGCTGTTGCGCAAACAAACCCAACTCAGCCTATTGCCGTTGATTTCACGTATGGAACAGTGCTGAAGCCTGTCAGGAGACCTGCATGACCAAGCTTTACGACATTCCGCTGCAACGACTCGATGGCAGTGCCGATCACTTGCAGAATTATCGCGGCCGGGTGTTGCTGGTCGTGAACGTGGCCAGCCGTTGCGGCTTCACGCCGCAGTATGCCGGGCTGGAAGCCTTGTACAAGGCCAATCATGCGGCGGGGCTCGACGTGCTGGGCTTTCCATGTAACCAGTTTGGCGGCCAGGAACCTGGCTCCGCCGAGGAAATCGCCAGCTTCTGCAGCACGCGCTTCGAAGTCAGCTTTCCCGTGTTTGCAAAGACCGATGTGAACGGGGCCGACGCCCATCCGCTGTATCAGCATCTCAAGCACGCAGCGCCCGGCCTGCTCGGCACCGAGGGTATCAAGTGGAACTTCACCAAGTTCCTGATCGGCCGCGACGGGCAGGTGCACGCGCGTTATGCGCCCACTGACACGCCGGAACGGATCGCCCGCGACCTGCCAGCGCTGCTCGTCACCCCCGCCTGACGGCAACCGCCCTGCGGCGGGTGATTCACCGCGAAGCGGATGCGGTGTCCGACATGCGGCGGAGCGCTCAGGCCACCCGGGCCAGGGCAGCAAAGAACCTGACCTGCTGTTCGGGTGGCAGTTTGGCATGCGCCCGGTTCAGCCCGCTCAGCACCGCACGAATCGAGGCATTCACGATATTGGCGTGCTGCCCGGCGCCGAATGTGGTGCCAGGCAGGCCCTCCACAGCGATTTCGGCAAAAGCGATCGCCGTGGCGTCCGCCCCCTGCCCCATGCTGCGCTCCTCGTAGGACTGCAGCGTGGCACGCGCCTGCACCGCCTGCAGCAGGGCATCGATCGGTCCGTTACCCACACCGCGCATCACGTGTTGAATGCCACCGGCACGCACCGTCAGCACCAGCACCGAGCGCTCGCCCTCGGCACCGAGGTGATGCGATACGTAGCTCAATGCCTGATCCGCCTGCAAATATACCCGGTTGAACAGCGCCCACAACTCGGGGGCCTGCACCTCGCCTCCTGTGGTGTCGGTCAATGTCTGGACGGCACCGCTGAACTCCACCTGCAGGCGGCGCGGCAGCACAACGCCATAGTGACTTTCCAGCAGCCAGGCCACCCCGCCCTTGCCGGACTGGCTATTGACGCGAATGATCGAATCATAGGTGCGGCCAAGGTCAGCCGGGTCAACCGGCAGGTAAGGAACCTGCCAGAGCGTGTCGGGCGCCTGAACCGCCATGCCTTTGCGGATCGCATCTTGATGCGATCCAGAGAAAGCCGTAAAGACCAGATCACCAACATAGGGGTGGCGTGGGTGAATTGGCAACTGGGTGCACTCTTCGCTGATCCGGGCAATCTCGTTCAGGTTGCTGAAATCCAGACCCGGATGCACGCCCTGGGTGTACAGATTGAGCGCCAGGGTGACCAGGTCGACGTTTCCGGTACGTTCACCATTGCCGAACAGGCATCCTTCCACCCGGTCGGCGCCGGCCAGCACCGCCAGTTCCGCTGCAGCCACGGCAGTACCGCGATCGTTGTGGGGGTGAACGCTCAGCACAATGCTGTCACGCCTGGCCAATCGGCGATGCATCCACTCGATCTGGTCGGCATATACATTTGGCGTGGCCATTTCCACGGTAGCGGGCAGATTGATGATCACCTTCTGCGCGGGCGTGGCACGCCACTCGGCCGCCACCGCATCACACACCTGGCAGGCAAATTCCAGTTCGGTGCCGGTGAATGTTTCCGGGCTGTATTCAAACTGCCACTGCGTGCCCGGCTGTGCCTCGGCCAGCGTGCGGATCAGGCGGGCACCGTCCACGGCAATCTGCTGCACACCAGCCTTGTCCAGACCGAACACGGTCTGGCGAAAATTCGGTGAGGTCGCGTTGTAAAGGTGCACGATCGCGCGTTTCGCACCCCGCAGGGACGCCATGGTGCGGCGGATCAGGTGGTCGCGCGCCTGGGTCAGTACTTCGATGGTGACGTCATCCGGAATGTGGCCGCCTTCGATCAGCTCGCGCACGAACCCGAAATCAGTATCGGATGCCGACGGAAAGGCCACCTCGATCTCTTTGAAACCGATGGCCACCAAGGTCTGGAACATGCGCAGTTTGCGTTCTGCGTTCATCGGTTCGAAAAGCGCCTGATTGCCGTCGCGCAGGTCGGTGGACATCCAGATCGGCGGCGCAGTCAGGGTGCGCGATGGCCAGGTGCGGTCCGGCAAGTCAACGGGAGGAAAGGCACGGTATTTACGATCAGGTTGCTTCAGCATGAGAGTGCTCCAGCGCGGGCAAAACAGGGGTATCCCCACCAGTGGGGCGGGAAAGGCAACGGCAAAACGAACGGGGGGGGGAGGTTTAGATGTGCGCTGCGCGCAGCAGCAACGCCTGCAGGGGCAGCAGCAGGCCACCAGGCAGGACAACGCCATCCCGCAGCACAGCGGCGGCGTGACCGCGGCTTACCGTTGCCGCTGCAGGACGCAGGGCATGGGGCATGGCTGACGATCGATGGGGCAGACTGGACATGCCTTGACTCTAAATCAACATGGCGGGGACGGTCAACGCACAGGCGGGCGCGGGGTAGGCGGTGGCTTGTCGCCAACCACCGGCCGGCCACGCCCGGACGGGCGCGGCCGGCCGGTGCTGCCGTTCATGCAGGATCAACGCCCGTCGGCCATCTTGGCGACCCCACCCCAGCCGCCCCCCAAGGCCTTGTATACGGCCACCAGCGACGTGGCTGCCGCAGTCTGCGACTGACTCAGCCGATCCTGATCCGACAACAGGGAACGCTGGGCATCCAGCACGCTCAGAAAATCGGTCTTGCCTGCCTCATAGCGTGCCTGCGCCAGCCGGGCTGCTTCGGTCGAAGCCTCCACGGCACGCTGCAGGCTGTCCTGCTGCTGCTGGGTGCGGCTGTAGGTGACAAGAGCGTCGTCCACGTCTTCCAGTGCAACCAGCACGGTTTTCTCGTAGGTGGCCAGCGCCGCATTGGTGCGCGCTTCGTTGGCGCGGATCTGGCTGCGCAGGGAACCAAAATCGAAAGGCGTCCAACTCAACGCCGCACCGAAATTGTAGATGAAGGCGTCGTTACGCGGGAGCGTTGCCAGACTGCCTGCATTCAGACCCAGCATGCCCGTCAGGCTGATCGACGGAAACAGGGCTGCAGTGGCTACCCCGATACCGGCATTGGCCGCCGCCAGCTGGCGCTCGGCCACCCGGATATCCGGCCGCTGCCGTAGCAGTTGCGCAGGTGCCCCGACGTTGGCCAGAGGTGCCAGGCCAGGCAGTGGCTTGGGCTGCGCTACCAGCGCCTCGGCAGCCTTGGGAGGCTGACCGGTCAGCACTGCGATCCGGTAAGCACTGCGCGCAATCGCCGCCTGGTATCCCGGCAGCGTCGCCTGGGTGGACGCCACCAATGCGCGCGCACGCGCCGTATCCAGCGCAGTGCCGCGCCCCAATTGTTCCAGGGAATTCACCAGCGTCAGGTTGTCCTGCTGGTTGCGCAGGGCCGCCTCGGCGATCTGCAGCTGTTGCTGGGTGCCACGCAGGGTGAAATAGGTGCTCGCCAGCTCGCCGGCCAGGCTCACCTGCGCCGCCTGCACGCCGGCTTCGCTGGCGGCCACGAGCGCACCTGCGGCCTCGCGACCACGGGCGAACTTGCCGAACAGGTCGATTTCCCAGCGCGCATCTGGCAGGTCGACCGTATCGATGGTCTTGGTACGGCTGGCACGGTCACCCGGAAACAGGGTCTGCCCGATCACCTCGCGGTTGGTGCCTGCAGCCAGCGCCACACCAGGACGACTCGCCGCCTCGGCGCCAAGCAGATTGGCCCGGGCCTCCTGCAGCCGTGCCTGCGCAATGCGCAGGTCGGGATTGGCCGTGATGGCCTGCTGCATCAAGGTATTGAGTATTTCGTCGTGAAATCCGGTCCAGAATACGGCCACGTCCACTGCACCTGCCGCTGCCGGCGCACCAGCGACCGCGTTGACATAAGCCGACGGCACTGTGGCGTTGTCCGGCGCATGGTAATCCGGCCCCACCGTGATGCAGCCCGACAACGCCAGCGTGGCACCGATGGCGGCTGCCAGCGGCCGGCGCCGGGAGATATCCCGAATGCTTGTGTGCTTCATGCTGCGCTCCTTTGCTTGCGCCCACGGATCACCGCATAAAACACCGGTGTCAGGAAAATGCCGAACACGGTCACGCCGATCATGCCGGAGAACACGGCAATCCCCATCGCCCGACGCATTTCAGCGCCAGCGCCACTACCCACGATCAGCGGCACCACACCGGCGCAAAACGCGATCGAGGTCATCAGGATGGGACGCAGCCGCATGCGACAGGCATGCACCACAGCAGCGACCGCACTTTCCCCCCCCTCCTCCAGCTCCTTGGCAAACTCGACGATCAGGATGGCGTTCTTGCAGGCCAGCCCCATCAACACCACCAGCGCGATCTGGGTGAACAGGTTGATATCGCCTGGCTGCATGAAGGGCGGCAGCCGGCTGATCCATACCCCCGCCAGCGCACTCAGGATGCACATCGGCACGATCAGGATGATCACCAGTGGAAGCGACCAGCTCTCATAGGTCGCAGCCAGCACCAGGAACACCAGCAGCACGCACAGTGGCAGGATGTAAACCAGCGTGTTGCCGGCAATCTTTTCCTGATACACCAGTTCGGTCCACTGGTAACCCATGCCCCTTGGCAGCGAGCTGTTCAGGATGCGTTCCATTTCAGCTTGCGCCTGGCCTGAGCTGATGCCGGGCTTTGGGCCGCCGTTGATGTCAGCCGAGTAATACCCGTTGTACCGCGTCACGCTTGCCGGCCCGAAGGTGGGCTTGACCGTCATCAGTGCACCAAGGGGTACCATTTCGCCGCGCTGGTTACGCACCTTGAGCAGCGCAATGTCCTCAGCCTTGGCGCGATATTGCGCGTCCGCCTGCACCACCACCTGGTAGGTCTTGCCGAAGCGGTTGAAGTCGTTGACGTACAGCGAACCCAGATAGGTCTGCATGGTGTCGTAAACGTCATTCAGCCGCACGCCCATCTGCTTGGCGCGGGTACGGTCTATGTCGGCAAACAGCTGCGGCACGTTGATCTGGTAATTGCTGTAGGCCAGACCGATCGGCGATTTCGGGTTGCCGTAGATCTGGCCAAGCGCTCCCCAGGTCGCGCCGAACAGGGCCTGCTCACCTGCCGCCTCGCGATCGACCACCTGCACCTTGAAGCCGCCAGCGTTCCCCAGCCCGGACACCGCCGGCGGCGGCACCACGAACATCTGCGCCCCCTGAATCTGCTGGATCGCCCCATTGACGTTGCCAAGGATGGCCCCCAGGCTTTTTTGCGGCGAAGTGCGCTTGTCAAAGTCCTCAAGCCCGAAGAACACGATGCCGGCATTTGGCAGGTTGCTGAAACCGTTGATCGAGAGACCGGGGAACGCCACCGAGTGCTCGATGCCCGGCACCTTGAGTGCGATCTCGCTCATGCGACGGATCACCGCATCCGTGCGCTCCAGCGAGGAGCCTTCCGGCAACTGCGCAATACCGATCAGGTACTGTTTGTCCGGCGCGGGTACAAATCCCGGCGGCAGCGCGGTGAAGATCAGGCCGGTGCAGGCGATCAGCACGGCGTAGAGGCTGAGCACCTTGGCTCGGTGGCTCAGACTGGCGGTCACGCCGCGGCTGTAGCCCTCGGACGTGCGGCCAAAGAAGCGGTTGAAGCCGGCAAAGAACCGACCAAACAGTGCGTCCATCACGCGGGTCAGGCGATCCTTGGGCGCGTCGTGACTGCGCAGCAGGATGGCGGCCAGCGCCGGCGAGAGGGTCAGCGAATTGAATGCCGAGATCACCGTGGAGATGGTAATGGTCACGGCGAACTGGCGATAAAACTGCCCGTTCAGGCCGGATACGAAGGCCAGCGGAATGAACACGGCGCTCAGCACCAGCGCGATCGCGATAATCGGGCCGGCCACTTCCTGCATGGCTTTGACCGTGGCGTCGTGCGCCGACAGGCCGGCGCCGATGTTGCGCTCCACGTTTTCCACCACCACGATCGCATCGTCCACCACGATACCGATCGCCAGCACCAGGCCGAACAGGGTAAGGGTGTTGATCGAAAAGCCAAGCGCCAGCAGTACCGCGAAGGTGCCCACCACCGATACCGGCACGGCGATCAGCGGAATGATCGAGGCGCGCCATGTCTGCAGGAACAGGATCACCACCAGCACCACCAGCAGCACCGCCTCGACGAGGGTGTGGATCACCTTCTCGATCGAGGTCTGCACAAAACGGGTCGGGTCGTAGACGATGGCGTAATCCATGCCCTGCGGGAAGTCTTTCTTGAGGCGCTCCATCGTCTCGCGCACGCCAGCGGCCAGCGACAGGGCGTTCGAACTGGGTGCCTGAAACACCGCGACTGCCGCCGCTTCCTTGTTGTCGAGCAGGCTGCGCAGCGAAAAACTGCCAGCACTCAGCTCCACCCGCCCCACGTCTTTCACACGCACGATCGAACCGTCTTTGGTATCGGCGTTGATGATCACGTTGCCGAAATCTTCTTCGCTCTGCAGGCGCCCGCGCGCATTTACCGACAGCTGGAATTCGACCCCTTTGGGCGCCGGTTGCGCTCCCACCACACCGGCGGCCACCTGGGTGTTCTGCTCACGAATGGCATTGATCACGTCGCTGGACGCCAGATTGCGCGCCGCCAGTTTCTGCGGATCCAGCCACACGCGCATGGCGTAGTCACCACCACCGAACAGGATCACGCTGCCCATGCCCGGCAGGCGCAGCAGTTCATCGCGCACGCGCAGGTTGGCGTAGTTGTGCAGATAGGTGGTGTCGTAGCGTCCATCCGGCGAGATCAGATGCACCACCATGGTCAGGTCGGGTGAGGACTTTTCGGTGGTCACACCAATCTGCCGGGTGATGTCCGGCAGGCGCGGAAGTGCGCGATTGATCCGGTTCTGCACGGCCGTCTCGGCCACTTCCGGATTGGTGCCGATCTTGAACGTGACGGTCAGGGTCATCGAACCGTCGGACGTGGCCTGACTGGAGTAATACAGCACGTTCTCCACGCCATTGATCTGCTCCTCCAGCGGGGTGGCCACGGTTTCGGCAATCACGCGCGGGTTGGCACCGGGAAACTGCGCACGCACCACTACGGTGGGCGGCGACACTTCCGGGTATTCGGAAATGGGCAGCCGGAAAATTGAAATCAGGCCGATCAGGAAAATCAGGATCGACAGCACCGCCGCAAAGCGCGGCCGGTCAATGAAAAAGCGCGAGATATCCACGTGGCGTCCCTTTTAACCGTGCTGACCAGCCGCCGGGGCGGGCTCGATCGGCATGCCCTGGACATCCACCTTGAGCGTTTCGGCCTTGACCGGCGCGCCCGGATGGGCGCGCTGCAGGCCATCCACCACCACCAGCTCATCCGCCTTCAGGCCGTCGGCAATCACACGCATCCCGTCCAGCAGCGGGCCAAGCTTGACCTCACGGAACTGGGCAGTGCCATCCGCGGCCAGCACCAGCACGAATTTCTTGTTCTGGTCGGTACCAATGGCACGCTCCGGGGTGAGCACCGCAGCATGCGGTGCGCCGCCGCCGAGCTTGAGGCGGGCAAACAGGCCCGGGGTAAATTCGTGACCCGCGTTGTCGAATACTGCGCGCCCCTGAATCGAACCGGTCTGCGCATTGATGCGGTTGTCGACAAAGTCGACGGCACCGCGGTGCGGAAAGCCGGCTTCGTTGGCCAGCCCCATCTCGATCGTGTTGAGTCCCTTACGCGCGCCATTCCGGTTGCCTTCCCGGGCCAGGCGACCATATTTCAGGTAAATCTGCTCGCTGGCATCAAAGTACGCATAGATCGGCTGGGTAGACACCACGGTGGTAAGCACCGGGTCAGTGGCAGACACCAGATTGCCCACTGCAGCTGCGGGGTTGATGCGCGAGATGCGGCCATTGATCGGTGCACGCACCGAGGCATATTCCACGTTGAGCGCCGCAGCCTGCGTCGAGGCCAGCGCCGACTGCACGGCCGCCTGGGCCGCCTGGATGGCGGCGTCTGCGCTTTGCACAGCCGACATCTGCTGGTCGAGTTCCTGCTGCGAACCGGCCTTCACTTCCACCAGCTTTTGCGTGCGCGACAAATCAGTGCGCGCCAGCGCGGCTTGTGTGCGGGCGGTCACCAGCTGGGCTTCCGCCTTGGCGTGCTCGGCTTCGGCGCGCGCCAGCTCCGCCTTGTAGGGGCGGGCATCAATGCTGAACAGCAGGTCGCCCTTCTTCACATCCTGCCCCTCATGGAAGTGGACCTGCTCGATCGCGCCGGCCACCCGGGCGCGGATGTCAACGGTCTGGGTGGCCTCCAGGCGACCACTGAATTCGTCAAAGTCCTGCACTTCGCGCTGCACAGCAGGCGCCACCGAGACGGCCGGGGCCATCGGCGCCCCGCCACCCGGGCCACCCTCACCATGCGGACCACTGCAAGCGGCCAGTCCAAGCGCAGCGGCCAGCCAGAGGGGCAGCAGCAGATGGTGGATACGCGTCACCGCGTCTGAACCGGATCGGGGCGCCATCACGGACGCAGGGGCAGCGGTGTTCATGCAGTTCTCCAAAACGCAATCTGTAAGCGGGCAGTCTATCGCGATGCAGCATGGCGATGCTGGTCACTGTAAGGGCTGTTAACGTATATTTGAAACCGATAAATCACATACGACCCATCGTCATGAACGATTTGCGCAGTATCGATCTGAATTTGCTGGTCTCACTCGACGCCCTGCTCGACGAGTGCAATGTGACCCGCGCCAGCCGCCGTCTACACCTGAGTCAGTCCTCACTTTCAGCGCAACTCGCCCGGCTGAGGGTATTGCTGCGCGACCCCTTGCTGATTCCGGCGAGCACGGGACGGGGCATGACCCCCACCGCACGCGCCCTTGCGCTGGCTGCCCCGCTGCGCGCCGTACTGAAAGACCTGGAGACGGTGCTGAGCGCACAACCCAGTTTTGATCCCTTGCAGGACACGCGCACGTTCCAGATTGCGGCGAGCGACAGCGCCGTGATGGACATTGGCCTGTCCTTGATGAAAAGCCTGAACCGCAGCGCCGGGACCGGAGTGCGGGTAGCCTTCCGCTCGCCGGACATGCGCCTGGTGACCGAGCAGCTGGAAAGCGGCGAGGTCGACCTCCTGATCGGACCGGCCATGTTCATGCCGGCCAGTACCAAACGCCGCGGACTGTTCACCGAGCAGTTCGTGCTGGCCCAGCGCAAGGGACATCCGCGCGGCATACAGGCGCTCACGCTGGAAGAGTATTGCGGCCTGCGCCACATGTTGGTGTCGCCCTCGGGAGGCAGCTTTTTGGGTGCGGTGGATGAGCAGCTCGTAAAACTGGGTGCGCACCGCCAGGTTGTGCTGTCGGTACAGCACTTCACGCTGGCGACCGCCGTGCTGCAGGCCACCGATTACGTCTCCACCCTGCCCGCCCGGCTGCTGCGCCACCATCTCGATAGCCTGGATACCTTGGTCCTGCCCTTCGCCATGCCCACGTTCGAAATCAGCATGGCCTGGCATCCGCGCAACCAGCTGGACCCGGGGGCCGTATGGTTGCGCGAACGGGTCCTGGAGGCCAGCCGGGACTGATCAGCTGCCGCAGGCCGTTACCCCGGCTTGCCCGCATCCCACGCCCGGGCGAGCGCGTCCAGCGCACACCGGACGGCCGGCCGCTGCAGCACCGCGGTGCGACAGACCAGACCCAACGTGGCCGGCAGGCGCACCCGGTCGGCCACAGCCACACCCTGCACCTGAAGCTCATGAATGGCGATGGCATCGCGGCACAGGCTGAGGCCCACCCCGGAGCGCACCAGAGCCAGCATCGAGGCTTCCTGATCGACCAGCGCCACACCGGTGAGCGCAAGTCCAAGCGGCGCGAGCGCCCGCGACAGCAAGCGGTGATGCACGGACGCTGGCGGGGTCAGTATCCAGGGCAGCTCGGCCAAATCCGGCCAATCGCGGCCGCGCAAGCGCGCCTGCCAACCGGGCGGCGCGATCACCTGATAGTCGAACCGGGTGAGCTCGACAAAATGCATGCCATGCAGGCTTACATCGTCCGCCCCGGCTGCCACGTAATAGCCGACATCCAGATCCCCCTGCTGCACCGCTGTCAGCACCTCTCCGCTCATCCGCTGCTGCAGTTCAGGCTGCAGGTCGGGGGCCAGCCCGACCAGCGCGGACAAAAAAGCCCCAAGCCGGGTGAACTCGGGATCGAGGATGGTGCCCACCCGAAGCACACCACGCACCGACTGGCCGACATGCTGGGCGGCCAGCGCAAAGGCTTCGAGGGCCGCCAGACTGCGCTCGGCATGGGGCAGCAGGGCCATGCCGTCACGGGTCAAGGTAAGGCCATGTGGCGCACGGGCAAACAGGGTCAGACCACAGTCATGGGCCAGATGGCGTAATTGCAGGCTGACCGCAGGCTGGCTCAGGTTGAGCAGACGCGCAGCGCCGGACACTGTGCCCAGCCGCGCCACGGCCACGAAGGCGCGCAGGGCACGCAAATCAGCCGCCGGAGCGATATTTGCCAAACTAATAACTCCAATTACGTCAAATCATTGGAAATTCAATCACAAATCCGCCAGACTCGGGGCAATCTGAGGAGAAAATTCATGAGCAAAGCTTATATCGGCAATTACATCAACGGTGCTATCACGACCGCCAGTGGCACGCGCACCCAGTACGTGTTCAATCCGGCCACGGGTGTCGTCAGCGGCCAGGTCGGTCTGTCCACCCAAGCGGATGTGGACACGGCGGTGCGCGCAGCGCGGGCCGCCTTCCCGGCTTGGGCCGAAATGCCCCCGATTCGTCGTGCACGGATCATGAACCGCTTCCTCGCCCTGATGAACGAACACAAACTTCGCCTGGCTGCCGCCATCACTGCCGAACATGGCAAGGTGCTGTCGGATGCCGCCGGCGAAGTCGACCGCGCCATCGACGTGGTGGAATTCGCCTGCGGCATTCCGCAACTGCTCAAGGGCGACTACACCGACCAGGTGAGCACAGGCATCGACAACTGGACCTTCCGCCAGCCACTCGGCGTGGTGGCTGGCATCACTCCCTTCAATTTTCCGGTCATGGTCCCGGCCTGGATGTTCCCGGTGGCGATTGCTGCCGGCAACACGTTCGTGCTCAAGCCCAGTCCGACGGATCCCACCCCGTCGCTGATCGTTGCTGAATTGCTGAAAGAGGCCGGACTGCCCGATGGCGTATTCAATGTGGTGCAGGGCGACAAGGAAGCCGTGGACGCCCTGCTCGGCCACCCCGATGTGATGGCGGTCTCCTTCGTGGGCAGCACACCGATTGCCAACTATATTTATGAAACGGGCGCCCACCACGGCAAACGGGTGCAAGCCCTCGGCGGTGCCAAGAACCATCTGGTGGTGATGCCGGACGCCGACCTGCCCAAGACCGTCGATGCCCTGATGGGTGCCGCCTACGGTTCGGCTGGCGAACGCTGCATGGCGATCTCGGTTGCCGTGCTGGTGGGGGATGCCGCCGATCGCATCATGCCGATGCTCGAAGCGCGCACGCGGGAACTGGTGGTCGGACCTGGCGTGAATGCGGCCTCGGAAATGGGCCCGATCGTGACCGCCGCGGCCCGTGACCGCATCCGCGGCTACATCGATCTGGGGGTGACCGAAGGCGCCACCCTGAAGGTGGACGGCCGCGGCTTCCAGGTCGTCGACCATACGGACGGCTTCTGGCTGGGTGGCACGCTGTTCGATCACGTCACCCCGGACATGCGCATCTACAAGGAAGAAATCTTCGGTCCAGTGCTGGCCTGCGTGCGCGTCAACACCCTGGACGAAGCGCTGGCACTGATCAACAGCCACGAGTTTGGCAATGGCGTGAGCTGCTTCACGCAGGACGGCCATGTGGCACGGGAATTCGGGCGCCGGGTGCAAGTCGGCATGGTGGGCATCAACGTCCCGATTCCGGTACCGATGGCCTGGCATGGCTTTGGCGGTTGGAAACGCAGCCTGTTTGGCGATATGCATGCCTATGGTGAAGAAGGCGTGCGCTTCTACACCAAGCAGAAATCGATCATGCAGCGCTGGCAGGCACAGATCAGCAAGGGTGCCGAGTTCTCCATGCCCGTGGCGAAATGACACCTGTCAGCTTCGATTACATCATCGTTGGCGCCGGCACTGCCGGCTGCCTGCTGGCCAACCGGCTCAGTGCCAACCCGGCCAATCAGGTGCTACTGATCGAAGCCGGGGGTGAGGACAGCTATCCCTGGATCCACATCCCGGTGGGCTACCTGTACTGCATCGACAACCCACGCACCGACTGGCGCTTCCGCACCGAATCCGTGAAGGGCCTGGGCGGCCGCAGCCTGCTCTATCCGCGCGGCCGCACCCTGGGCGGCTGTTCCAGCATCAACGGCATGATCTACATGCGTGGCCAGGCCCGCGACTACGCCGGCTGGGCCGACATGACCGGTGACCCGGACTGGAACTGGGAGGCTTGCCTGCGTGATTTCATGGCGCACGAAAGCCATTACCGGCTGGATCACGCAGCAGCCATGTCAGCACTCGATGGTCCGCAAGGGGCTGCGTTCACACGCTTTGTCGCCCACCACAACAATCAGGGTGAATGGCGTGTGGAGCGCCAGCGCCTGCGCTGGGAAATCCTTGATGCCTTCGCTGCAGCCGCAGTGCAGGCTGGCATCCCCGCCAGTCCGGATTTCAACCAGGGCAGCAACGAAGGTGTCGGTTATTTTGAAGTCAACCAGCGCAGTGGCTGGCGCTGGAATGCCAGCAAGGCATTCCTGCATCCGGTCCGCCGTAGCCGGCCCAACCTGCAAGTGTGGACACACACGCAGGTGGAGCAACTGCAACTGCACACTGATGCGCAACATGGACTGCAGTGCCACGGCCTGAGTGCTTTGCGTCGGACCGGCCGCAATCATCCGGCCACCCGGGTCTCGGTGCAGGCACGCCGTGAGGTGATCCTGGCTGCCGGCGCGATTGCCTCACCGGTACTGCTGCAGCGCTCGGGCATCGGCCCGGCCGGCCTGCTGCAACAGCACAGCATTCCGGTACAGCGTGCGCTGGCCGGCGTGGGACAGAACCTGCAGGACCATCTGCAACTGCGCATGGTGTTTCGCGTTGAGGGGGTTCGCACCCTCAACACTCTGGCCAGCACGCTGTGGGGCAAGGCGCGGATCGGCATCGAATACCTGCTTACACGCAGCGGACCGATGAGCATGGCGCCATCGCAACTGGGGGCATTCACGCGCAGCGATGCCAGTCAGGCCTGGCCGGACCTGCAGTACCACGTGCAACCGCTCAGCCTCGAGGCTTTTGGTCAGCCCCTGCACCCCTTTCCAGCCTTCACGGCCAGCGTATGCCACCTCAACCCGGACAGTCGCGGCAGTGTCACGCTGCGCGACGCCAACCCGGACAGCGCGCCATGCATCCAGCCCGATTACCTGTCGGCACCGCGTGATCGCTTGGTGGCAGCCCGCGCCCTGCACATTACCCGGCAGATTGTGGCGCAGCCAGCGCTGGCAGCATATCGGCCAAGCGAACTGAAACCTGGCAGTGACATCCGGGACGAGTCTGCCCTGGCCGAGGCTGCTGGCCGGATCGGCACCACCATCTTTCATCCGGTGGGCACGGCACGGATGGGGACCGTCGGCGACCCGCTGGCCGTGGTCGACAGCCATCTGCGCGTCATCGGCGTTGCCGGCCTGCGCGTGGTGGATGCCAGCGTGATGCCCACCATCACCAGCGGCAACACCAACAGCCCCGTGCTGATGATTGCCGAGAAAGCAGCGCGCTGGATCCTGGCGGGCGTTTAGACTCGCAACTTCACACGTGCCCGCCAGCGTGCACGCGCCAGACCAAAGGATGCCCTTCATGCAGATTGCCGATTTTGCTGCCCCGGACAAAACCATCCCGGCAGACTGGCAGGTCAGCGCACACGCCACGCCAGTTGCGCACCCCAAACTGCTCGCCTTCAATCACGGGCTGGCCACCAGACTGGGGTTGCAGACGGCCGACTGCACGCCACAGCAACTGGCGGAAATCTTTTCTGGCAACGTCGTCCCGACCGGCGCAAGCCCGATGGCATTGGCCTATGCCGGCCACCAGTTCGGCAACTTTGTACCGCAACTGGGCGATGGACGCGCGCTGCTGCTGGGAGAAGTGATCGACCCGGCTGGCGCGCGCCATGACATCCAGCTGAAAGGCTCCGGTGCCACGCCCTTCTCCCGTCGCGGTGACGGACGCGCGGCACTTGGCCCCGTGCTGCGTGAATATCTGGTGAGCGAGGCCATGCACGCCTTGGGTATTCCCGCCACGCGCGCGCTGGCGGCAGTGGCCACCGGCGAACTGGTCCAGCGCGAACGTCCCTTGCCGGGCGCCGTGCTCACCCGGGTGGCCAGCAGCCATATCCGGGTAGGCACGTTCCAGTACTTTGCGGCGCGCGAGGATCTGGCCGCACTGCGTGCCCTGGCCGACCACGTGATCGCGCGTCACTACCCCGAACTGAGTGCCGAACCGAATCCATATCTGATGCTGCTGGATGCGATCGCTGAGCGCCAGGTGCGCCTGATCGCTCAGTGGATGCAGGCAGGATTCATCCACGGCGTGATGAATACCGACAACATGGCCGTTTCCGGCGAAACACTCGACTTTGGTCCTTGTGCTTTCATGGAGGCCTACCATCCGGACACGGTGTTCAGCGCCATCGACACCCAGGGACGATATGCCTTTGGCCAGCAACCGGTGATGGCTGCGTGGAATCTGGCGCGACTGGCCGAAACGCTGCTGCCGCTGATCGATGGCACCGTGGAGCAGGCCGCCAGCCAGGCGCAGGCGCTGATCCATACCGTGCAGCCGCGCTGCCGCGCGCACTATCTGCAGGGCATGGCTGCCAGACTCGGCCTGCAGGAACTGCAGGAGAGTGATGCCCCGTTGATCGACCAATTGCTCAAGCATCTTGCCGATGCCGGTGCGGATTACACCCGCAGCCTGCGGGGGCTCAGCCTGATGGTCCCCGCAGGCCCGGCAGAGGCGCAGCAGATCGCCCGGGACAATGGATTGCCTGCCGAGGCTGCGCTGGCGCTGCAGGACGTGCTGCAGGACTGGCTGCCCGCCTGGCATGCGCGTCTGGCCGTACAAGGACGTCCGCCGACGGCGGTGGCACAGTTCATGAACACGCACAATCCGCTCTACATTCCACGCAATCACCTGGTGGAGCAGGCATTGCAAGCCGCGTATCAGGGCGATCTCGAACCGTTCCGGCAATTGCAACAGGTGCTCGCCCAGCCCTGCATGGCGCAGGCCGGCCGCGAAGCCTACGCGTCTGCGGCGCGCCCCGAGGAACAGGTGCTCCGTACCTTCTGTGGCACCTGACCCGCCGACGAACGGTTCGCCGAACAGCAGGCCGCCAATCCCTCGACTCAGTCCGTTGACTGAAGGCGCATGAGGCGTTCCTGCTCCTGTTCCTCGGCCGCCGCGATCTCGCGCAGGATCGCCGCCAGATCCACCGAGGCGCGCTCGGGTGCGAAAACGCCCGTGAGCGGCGTATCCGGCTGCAGCAGTCCCGCCGAATAGAGATCCCAGAGTTCCGCACCGTACTGGGTGGTAGCCAGTTCCGGAGCGAAGCGGGCAAAGAAATTGCGCACATTGTTGACGTCGCGCAACAACATGCGACTGGCGTGGTTGTTGCCGGCGGCGTCCACTGCCTGCGGCAGGTCAATGATGGCAGGGCCACTCTCACCGGCGGCATTCTCTGCCAACAGGATGTTGAATTCCGACAGGTCGCCGTGCACCACGCCTGCACATAGCATGCGCGTCACCTCCCGGATCAGTGCGGCATGGTGGCGCAGCGCATCCGCAGAAGAAAACTGCACGTCGTTCAATCGCGGCGCGGCATTGCCTTCGGCATCCACCAGCAATTCCATCAGCAGTACACCGTCGAGGAACTGGTAAGGCGTGGGAACGCGCACCCCGGCGGCGGCCAGCCGGCGCAGCGCATCCACCTCGGCGCTTTGCCATGCGGCTTCCGCCGCCTCACGCCCGAAACGGGTGCCTTTCGCCATGGCGCGCGCCTGACGGGAATTGCGGGTGCGCCGGTTCTCGGTGTAATCCACCGCCTGCCGGAAACTGCGCTGCTGGGCTTCCTTATAAACCTTGGCGCAGAGCGTGTGTTCACCCTGACGCACCACGTACACGGTGGCCTCCTTGCCGCTCATCAGCTGCCGCACCACGGTATCGATCAGGCCTTCTTCCAGCAGGGATTGCAGTCGTTTCGGGGTTTTCATGTCAACAGCATTTCGGTGGCGCGCCTGCAACGGGAAGCCCGGAACGGACATTCCGGGGAGGACACCGCCGACGTTGATTGGGTGCCTCGCCACCTAGGGTAGCGTGTTGCGTCGACGCTGGCACGCGAAGGCGCATGTTATATTCAACGGTATATAACGACTACCGAACGCTTGCCGGTCCCCATGCGCATCCACGCCCTGCCTCTCGCTCAAATCCTGCCTGCGCTTGGTCTGCTCGGCAGCCTGTCCCTGGCGACACCCTGCCAGGCGGCCGACCTCACTGTGTCTGCCGCCGTCAGCCTGTCCAATGCCTTCCGGGCACTTGCCGCACGGTTTGAAGCTGAACACGCCGATACCCATGTGCTGCTGAATTTTGCGGCCTCGGATGCGCTGCTGGCCCAGATCACCAAGGGTGCACCGGTAGACGTATTCGCCTCGGCCGATCAGGACACCATGGACAAAGCCGCCACCCGCCAGTTGATCGACCCGGCCAGCCGGGAGAACTTCGTACGCAACCGCCTCGTCCTGATCACACCACTGCCGGGCGGCCTGCGCCTGAAGTCGCTGGCCGACCTCAGCCTGCCGGAAGTGCACCATCTTGTGATGGGCAGACCGGAGGGCGTTCCCGCCGGACGGTATGCGCGGGCAGCGCTGCAGGAGATCGGGCTGTGGCCAGCGCTGGAATCGCGCACCATCTTTGCGCAGAACGTACGCCAGGCTCTGGACTACGTGGTGCGCGGTGAAGTGGAGGCAGGCTTTGTCTATGCCACTGATGCAGCACTGCAGGTCGACCGGGTACAAGTGGCATTCGAGGTGCCGACCGGACGACCGATCACCTACCCGGTCGCTGCAATTGCAGGCAGTCCGCAGCCGGTGCTGGCCCGGCAGTTCATCCACTTCCTTGCCAGCCCGTCCAGCCAGGCCATATTGGCAGGCTTTGGCTTCGAAAAGCCCTGACGGATGATGGATGGCGCACTGTTCCAGCTGGCATGGCCGGCGCTCACGTTGTCGCTGCGGGTGGCGGCGTGGGCGACTGCGATCAACCTGCTGCTGGGTGTGGCAACCGGCTTTGCACTGGCGCGCCTGCGCTGGCCCGGCATTAACCTGCTCGATGCGGTGCTTACGCTGCCGATGGTGCTGCCCCCCACCGTACTGGGGTATTACCTGCTGGTGCTGCTCGGCAGACGAGGACTGGTCGGCAACTGGCTTGCACAGCATTTCGGCATCACCCTGATCTTCACCTGGCAGGGCGCAGTGATTGCTGCAACCCTCGTCGCCTTTCCGTTGGTGCTGAAAGCGGCACGCACTGCGTTCGAACAGATTGATCCACAACTCGAGCAGGCCGGCAGGGTACTCGGACTGAACGAAGCGGCGATCTTTCTGCGCATCAGCTTGCCGCTGGCCTGGCGCGGCATCCTGGCCGGCGGACTGCTGGCCTTTGCCCGGGCGCTGGGCGAATTCGGCGCCACCTTGATGGTGGCGGGCAGCATTCCCGGGCGCACCCAAACCCTGTCGGTGGCAATCTTTGAGGCCGTCCAGGCCGGCGAGGACACGCTGGCCAACATGCTGGTGTTGATCACGTCGACCGCTTGCGTGCTGATACTGGTATGTGCCGGACGACTCGCCCCGGCCAGTCCTTCCAGCCGACGTGCCCAATGAGCCTTACCTTGCGCCTGCAGGCCCGGGTGAGCAGCGGTCCGCGCACCTTCAGGCTCGACATCGACTGGCAGACCTCCGCACAACGTATCGTGATTCATGGCCCGTCGGGTGCCGGCAAAAGCCTGACACTCCAGGCGCTGGCAGGCCTGTTGCGCCCCAGCGCAGGACGGCTGGCGATCGGGGATACGGTGCTGTTCGACCATACGGCCGGCATCGATCTGCCGGCACGACAGCGCCAGCTGGGCTATGTGTTCCAGGATTACGCCCTGTTTCCGCACCTCGATGTCCGTCAAAACGTGGCCTTCGGACTGCAGCCAGGCCTGCGCAATCCGCTGCGTGGCGCGCGCGATCCGCGTGTGGAGCACTGGCTGGATGCCCTCGGTCTGCGCCTGGTGGCCGCGCAGGCACCCCACACCCTCTCCGGCGGCCAACGCCAGCGCACCGCCCTGGCGCGCGCCCTGGTCAGTTCGCCACGCGCGCTGCTGCTGGACGAGCCATTCTCGGCGCTGGACCCGGCCCTGCGCAGCCGGATGCGCGATGAACTGGAACAGCTGCTCGACCAACTGCGCTTGCCGCTGGTGCTGATCTCGCATGATGCCGAGGATCTCGCCCGCTTTGGTGAGGCCACCCTGGCATTGGCCGAGGGTACCCGACATGACGCGCGCTGAACCTCAGGTGCGGTTGCGGCTGCGCGTCAGCATAGGCACCGAGATTGCCGTCGGCCCGGGCAAGATCGCCCTGCTTGAAGCCGTGGTCGCCACCGGCTCGATCTCGGCGGCGGCACGCAGCATCGGCATGTCCTATCGGCGCGCCTGGCTGCTGCTCGACGAGCTCAACCACGCAATGGCCAATCCGGTGCTGTACTCCAGCACTGGCGGACAGCGCGGTGGTGGCAGCGCGGTGACCGCCGCCGGCCTGCAGCTGATTGCACTGTATCGCAGGATCGAACGCGAGTCGGCTGTCGCCTGCGCCGCCCCGATCACGCAGCTGCTGAATCTGCTGGCGGATCCGCCGGCGGCAGGGACTGATTGAGCAGGAAGCGCACGGCAGCCAGCACGGCATTCGCCACCTGGTGTGGCGGGCTGGCATAGAACGCGTTCCAGGCGGCGGCCACATGATCGCCATAGGCTGCCTCACTGATCTCCGGCCGCTGTTCCAGCCAGTTCAGGCGCACGCCATGGCCGATGATCACATCGAGCACCAGATAGCTGTCCACCCGCAGCCCCCAGTTGGCACGCAGCATGTGCGAAAGTGCCAGCAGCGCCTCGACACACAGCTGACGGTATTCAGGCGCCTGGATCTTGTTCATCAGGTCTTCGATCTGCAGCTCGAACGTCTTTTCGCCGCGTGTCATGTCGGCCTGGGCCAGGGCACTCTCCACCCGGTTACGCGAGTCCAGCTGGTCACCAATCACCAGCCCCTTGCATTGCCGCAACAATTCCCACACCCGCTCATAGAAATCCTCCGGCGCACGGGTGAGCACGCCGCCCAGTTCGCGCCACGCCATCCAGCCACCAGCATCCTCAGGCAGCACCGGATCGCTGGACGCAGGAAAGTGCACCGTCACCAGTCCACCACCGTCCCGGGTGAAATGCAGTGACTGCACTTGCGCCAGGCAACTGGTCATTTCGCGCTCGCGCACGATCACGTCACGCAGTCGCTCCAGCACGGCGTACGGACTAAGCTCAAGCAGGTGATCAAAGGCCTCATCCTGGGTCACATCATGGTCCCTTGCCAGGGCGGCGGTAACCAGCCGCAACAGGTGCCAGGCGCGCAGGGTGAGCGTGCCCCCCAGTAAGGTGCGGTCCGCCTTGATCAACATGCCCAAATAGATCAGTACCTCCTGCACCATCGCACGGTAGTGCGGATCTTCCACCCCGGAGGCCTGCATGCGCTGCACGATCTCGGCATTGCCGATCGGATGTTCGATGATCGACTGTGCGTTGAAGGCGCGCCCTACCGCCACGCGCTTCTGGCGCAGCACGATCTGCGCAATCGCATCCTCCAGCCCCTCATCATGCCGCTCCAGCAGACCGGCTGAACGACGCACCACGCCCCACAGACGCCGCCAGCGCGCGCGCTCGAACACCGCCTGCGCCAGGGCACGCACCGTGCTACCGGAGGGCGTCTGATAGTCGGGCCCCATCCGGGCCCACAGCAACTGCAAGATTTCGATGTGTTCATAGGGATTGCGACTGCGCCCCAGCGCCGTCAGCAGCGCCTCCGGGCGTGTCTCGCGGCGCAGGCTGGCGGCACGTCCCGAGCTGAGCACCCGGATCGCATCATCCTGCCAGATCAGTTCCGGGGCACTGACCGGTGCCATTGCCAGCGCCGTGGTGCGGGCAGGCAGGCTGTCCAGCCAGTCAATCTTCTCACTGTGCGCGCGCGGCAGCACCTCTGCCAACAAGCCGGTGTGCACCCCCTCCTCCCCGCCATCCTGCAGACGCACCAGATAGGTCAGCAGTTCGCTGGCCCCTGCCGCATCGAGCATGGCCTCGGTGATGCGGAGCGCAATCAGTGGCTGGCCAGTCTTGAACCAGCGGCGCCGCAGGTAAGGCAGTTCGGTGCGCAGGTTTTCCATCAGCATGCGGTTGTCCAGATGCAGATAGGAGTCCTGATTGTGGGCAAAATGAGGCAGGAACAGCAGGCGCTGACCACCCAGCACATACACCTGACTGGTGGCCAGGGTTTCCGGCCGTCGCGCCGGGCGGCCGGACAGGCCCAATGCGAGGTTGCGGCCGAGTTCACTGTAGGCGTTCTCGAGATCGTCCGGATGGCGGATTTCCACGGGTGCCATCTGCTCGCGGGTTTGCGCGCGTATGCCGGCGGCAGCCAGCCGGGCCGCCACCAGCGGATCACTGGCCAGCAACACCAGCTGCACCTGGATCTCGCGCTGCCCACCCACCAATCGCCGCCGCTGCAAGGGATCCAGCTGCGCAGCAGTGACCAGACCATCATCAAGCAGCTGCGCCAACAGAAACAGGCTTTGCGCCCATACGAGCGGCACGTTCTCGTTCGGCTCGCGCGCCTGACTACCGGGGGCATTGCGCTCGGCATCAATGCGCGCCGCCGGCACGTAATAGAGTTCCGGCAGCAAGGCCTCGCCATCCCGCACCTGCAGCAGTCCCTCCAGCCGGCTGCGCCAATCCCTGGCCGCCACCGCGTCGCCACGCATCAATGCATCCAGACACAGGTAGGTGAAGAACAGGGGCCACTCGGACTCGATGTGCTCGAACAGGGCGAGCTCGCCCGGCTCGTAATGCAATCGGCTGTGATCCTCCAGCACGGTCTGGTGACCATCACGCAGAAACCGTTTGCAGCCATACGCCCCGGCCAGCTTGGTGGTGATCTCATCCCGGGTGCGCACCACCAGCTCCGGGTTTTCCACGGCAAAGGCCGGGAAGCTGATGATGGCCAGTAGCGCAGCATCGATTTCCTTCGACTGGGATTCGCGCGGCAGCAGGTTCATCAGGGTGGTGCGCATATTGGCGATGTCGTCGCCGGGAACATGGATGGCGGGCGCCCCACCGGGTAGCAGGCTGAATCCCTGGATCGCTTCCAGTGCTGCCTTGGCCATGCCCACCGAACTGGCGTTGACCTCGCCCACCCCGCTGTTACGTTTGTGCCCGCGCTCCCAGATACCGTAATCCGGCGTGCGGTCTGCCCGACTGAGGTAGTAGGCCAGGTTCTGCACAAAATCCACTTCCGCCCGGCTGGCAATGATCTGCAGGCCGGAGGCCGACATCTGCGCCAGCATCAGCACAAACAGCGAGGTGGCATCGAGTTGCAGGTGCCCCCATTCGCCGTCGCCCACCACCGGTTGACCGGTGCGCGTGTCGTATTTTGCATGAAGTGCATCAAGGGGGTTCTGCGAATGCTTGAAAGCCTCCACCTTGCCTGCCTGACGCATCATCGATGCCAGCAGGCCGCGCATCAGACGGACCACCGACTGTGCCAGGCGCTCCGCCTGCGCTGCATCGCGCCCGCGGTGAGCCAGCGCCAGGCCCCAGATCGCCAGGATGCTGTAAACGTTGTCGCGCACCCAGGCATGGGTGTAGTCGCCGTGCACGGTGATCGCGGTGCTGGCCGGCAGCAGACCGCTGTCCGCGTCCTGCCGCGCGAGGATGATCACCTCGGCCTGCCGAAGGTACTGTGCAAGCGCGGCGCGCTGCCCGGGAGTAAGCGACGGATTGGACATCGTCATGCGTTGTGCCCTGCGGATTCATCAAGCGCCGTACGATACAGGCTGAGGTACTGGCGTGCCGCGTTGTCCCATGAAAAATGCTGTTGCATGGCGGCGCGCACCACTGCCTGCCATGCGGCAGGTTGACGGTACAGGTGCTGGGCGCGTCGGCTGGCCTCCAGCCAGTCCGCCACGGTGGCGTGGCTGAACACGAAGCCGGTGGCGATGCCCTGCGCGCATTGCTCTGCACCCGCATCCACCACGGTATCAGCCAGCCCGCCAGTGCGACGCACCAGCGGCAGGGTGCCATAACGCAGTGCGTACAGCTGCGTGAGGCCGCAAGGTTCAAAGCGCGACGGCACCAGCAGCACATCGGCGCCAGCCATGATGCGGTGGGAGAGTGCCTCGTCAAAGCCAAGCCGCACCGCCATCACGCCAGGGTGGGCTGCAGCAGCCGCAGCGAAGCCCTGTTCCAGCCAGCCATCCCCCGAGCCGAGCAGGGCGAACTGCGCGCCGGATTCAAGCAAGGGGGCCAGCCCCTGCAGCACCAGATCCAGCCCCTTCTGCTCGCTCAATCGGCTCACCACTGCAAACAGCGGCACGTCCGGCATCACGGCCAGCCCCAGCTCCTGCTGCAGCGCCATCTTGCAACGCGCCTTGCCGTCGGGATCATGCATATCGTAGTTGGCAACCAGTGCCGGATCGGTGGCCGGGTCCCAAAGTGTCGTGTCGACACCATTGAGCACCCCCCACAGGCAGGACGCACGGTCGCGCACTACGCCATCAAGGCCCCAGCCGAACTCTGGCAGCGCAATCTCGCGGGCATAGGTGGGACTGACCGTGGTGATGCAGTCGGCGTAGCGCAAGCCGGCCTTCATGAAGGAGAGCAGCCCGTGAAACTCGAGTCCATCGATCTGGAAAAACCCGGGTGGCAATCCGAGTTGTGCAAACAGCGCGCCATCGAAGGTGCCCTGATAAGCCAGGTTGTGCACGGTGAACACCGTGAGCGGCCGCGGCCCGGGCCGGGCGGCCAGGTATGCCGGCGCCAGCGCGGCATGCCAGTCATGCGCATGCACCACCTCGGGTGCCCAGGCCGGGTCCAGCCCGCCGGCCGCCAGTTGCGCGCCCACCCAACCGAGCAAGGCAAAGCGCTGCAGGTTATCGGCCCAGCCACTGCCGTCCGGCGCCTGATAGGGATTCCCGGCACGGCGATACAGGAAAGGGGCATCGATCACGTAGGCGTGCAGTCCAGTGTCCGGCAACCGCACCAGACGCAGGTGCACCTGCGCTGCACCGAAGGCAGGTCCGAACGTGCATACCGTGTGCTGGATCGTGACCCCAGCCAGAACCGCCGGCAGGCCCGGGAGCAACACACGCACATCGGCGCCGGCGGCCACCTGCGCAGGTGGCAGTGCTGCCACCACATCCGCCAGGCCACCAGTCTTGATCAGCGGGAAGAGTTCGGCAGCTACGTGAAGGATGCGCATTGTTTCAGTCAGGTTTTGAGGGCCGCAATCATTTCGCTGGTAATCAGGGTCACACCGCGGGCAGTGCGGTGAAAGCGGCGTGCGTCCTCTTCAGCATCCTCGCCGACCACCAGTCCGTCCGGGATCTTGCAGCCGCGATCCACCACCACATGGCTGAGCCGGGCGTGGCGCCCCACCTCCACCTCAGGCATCAACACCGACCATTGCACGTTGGCGTAGGAGTGCACCCGGACATTGGAGAACAGCAGCGAGCGATGCACCGAGCCGGAAATGATGCACCCGCCGGACACCGAGGACTCGATTGCCATCCCGCGGCGGTCCGCTTCGTTGTGCACGAACTTGGCAGGCGGCAACTGCTCCTGATACGTCCAGATCGGCCAGTGGGTGTCGTACAGGTTGAGCTCGGGAATGGTGGCTGTCAGATCGAGATTGGCCTCCCAGTAGGCGTCGATGGTGCCCACGTCGCGCCAGTAGGGCTGCTCGTTCTCGTCGGTCTTGACGCAGCTCAGGCCAAAAGGATGGGCAACCGCCACGCCCATCCTCACCACGTGCGGAATCAGGTCCTTGCCAAAGTCGTGACTGGAATCAGGGTCGGTATGGTCGCGCTGCAACTGCTCGAACAGGAACGACGCATTGAAAATGTAGACGCCCATGCTGGCCAGCGCCTTGTCGGGATGGCCTGGCATGGCCGGCGGGTTGGCCGGTTTCTCGATGAAGTCGATGATCTTCTGGCTTGCATTGACGGCCATCACGCCAAATGCCGGGGCCTCTTCAATCGGCACCTCGATGCAGGCCACGGTGCACTGCGCGCCAGATCGTACGTGATCGGCGAGCATGATCGAGTAATCCATCTTGTAGATATGATCCCCGGCCAGGATCACGATGAACTGGGCGCGACTGCCGCGGATGATGTCGATGTTCTGATAGACGGCGTCGGCGGTGCCCAGATACCAGTGCTCTTCGTCCACACGCTGCTGGGCCGGCAGCAGGTCAATGAACTCGTTCATTTCCGGCTTGAGGAAAGCCCAGCCGCGTTGCAGGTGGCGCAGCAGGCTGTGCGACTTGTACTGGGTGAGTACGCCCAGCCTGCGGATACCGGAGTTCAGGCAATTCGAGAGGGCAAAGTCGATGATGCGGAACTTGCCCCCGAAAAACACGGCTGGCTTGGCGCGCTTGTCGGTCAGGTGCTTGAGGCGGCTGCCGCGCCCGCCCGCCAGGATCAGCGCCACCGCCCGTTTGGGCAACTGCTGGCGCGCGTATGTGTCGTTGCTCATTGACTGCCATTCTCCTCGAGGTGTTCTTATCAAGCGAAGATCATGCCGATTCCGCGTCCACCCTTGCAGCGTGTAGTCTTGCACACTGGAGGCGCTGCACACCATGCCCACCGGCAGTGCATCAGCCCCGACATTGTGCTTGCCGACCGGTCAACCCGCGAGGCAGCCCGGACAAGGCATGCCGATTCGTGCCGCCAACGAGGAGCCCGGTTTGTTGAACCCGCAATTCGAAGCCTTGCTGAGTGGGCAGTGCGCCACCCCGTTCGACGTGCTTGGCCCACAGCAGGATGGCAATGGCGGCCTGCGCCTGCGCGTTTGGCTGCCCGGCGCCGCCGGGGTGACCGCAGTGCTGGAAGACGGTCATACGTTGCCCCTGCAGCGCCTGCACGCAGCGGGTCTGTTCGAGGGTTGCCTGACCCAAGGACCGCAACCTGTGCCACCAGACGATCCGCAAACCTGCGGACATCAGGCACCCGTGGCGCAATGCCCCGCCTATCAGCTGCACATCGACTGGTCCGGCGTGGTGCAGGTTACCGAAGACCCCTATCGTTTCGGGTGCAGTATCGGAGACATGGACCTGTGGCTGTTTGCCGAAGGTCGCCACACCCGCCCCTACACGTTTCTGGGTGCCCACCCGGCCACCCAGCAAGGCGTGACCGGCACCCGTTTCGCCGTCTGGGCGCCCAATGCCCGCCGGGTGAGCGTGACCGGCGATTTCAACACCTGGGATAGCCGTCGTCACTCCATGCAGCGACTGGCTGCTTCGGGCATCTGGTGCCTGTTCATTCCTGGCGTTACCCCTGGCAGTCGTTACAAGTTCGAGCTGTGCCTGAGCGACGGCCAGCTTGCCGAAAAATCCGATCCCTTCGGTTTCGGTGCCGAACTGCGGCCAGCCACGGCGTCGGTGGTGCAGGTGCTGCCCGACCTGGTTCCCTCAGGGGATCGCGCACGCCAGCAGGCCAACGCGCTCGATGCCCCGGTCAGCATTTACGAGGTGCATGCGGCCTCATGGCGACGTGTGCCCGAGCAGGACAACCGCTTTCTCGATTGGGATGAACTGGCCAGCACGCTGATTCCGTATGCTGCCGATCTTGGCTTCACGCACATCGAATTGCTACCGATTTCCGAGCACCCCTTCGATGGCTCCTGGGGCTATCAGCCGGTTGGCCTGTATGCGCCCACAGCACGCCATGGCGATGCCCAAGGCCTGTGCCGCTTCGTCCGGGCCGCCCACGCCAGCGGACTCGGCGTGATCCTGGACTGGGTACCTGGCCATTTCCCGAGCGATGCGCATGGACTCGGCCACTTTGATGGTACCTGCCTGTATGAGCACGCCGACCCGCGCGAAGGGTTTCATCAGGACTGGAACACGCTGATCTACAACTTTGGCCGCAACGAGGTGCGCAACCTGCTGGTGGGCAATGCACTTTACTGGCTGGAGCGGTACGGGGTGGACGGGCTGCGCGTGGATGCCGTGGCCTCTATGCTGTACCGGGATTACAGCCGCAAGGCCGGCGAGTGGATCCCCAACCGGAACGGCGGCCGTGAGAACCTCGAGGCGATCGGGTTCTTGCGCGAGATGAATGCAATCGTTGGCAATCAACGCCCAGAGGCCGTCACGGCGGCAGAGGAGTCCACCGCCTGGCCGATGGTGTCGCGCCCGCCCGACATGGGGGGTCTCGGCTTTCACTACAAATGGAACATGGGTTGGATGAACGACACCCTGCAATACATGCAGAAGGACCCGATCCATCGGCGCCACCACCACCATCAACTGACCTTTGGCCTGGTGTATGCGTTTACCGAGAACTTCGTGCTGCCGCTCTCGCACGACGAGGTCGTGCACGGCAAGCGGTCGCTGCTGGGCAAGATGCCCGGCGACCGCTGGCAACAGTTTGCCAACCTGCGCGCCTATCTCGGTTTCATGTGGGGGCATCCGGGCAAGAAGCTGCTGTTCATGGGCGGCGAGTTCGCGCAGGCGGGCGAATGGGATCACGACCGCAGCCTGGACTGGCATCTGCTGCAGGACCCCGCCCATGCGGGGGTGCAGCGACTGGTGCGCGATCTCAATCACCTGTATCGCAGCGAACCAGCGCTCTACCGGCGTGACTGCACCACCGACGGCTTCGAATGGCTGGAAATGCACGATGCTGACCGCAGTGTGCTGGCCTTCGCGCGCCGCGGCAGCGGCGCAGACGCGCTGATGGTGGTGGTCTGCAATTTCACGCCAATGCCACGTCATGACTATCGCCTGGGCGTGCCCGGAGCCGGCCGCTATCAGGAGCGCCTGAATACCGACGCCGCCGCTTATGGGGGTTCGAACATGGGCAACGCCTTCGGCGAGGTGCAAGCTGAAGCCATTACCATGCACGGACGTGCATGGTCCGTGAACCTTACCTTGCCCCCGCTGGGGGTCCTGTTCCTGCAATGGCACCCAGAGACCCGCTGAACGCTTCCGCCCCGCTGCAACTCCTGACCGGCCAACCTGCCCCGCTGGGGGCACATGCGGCTGCCGGCGGCTGCAATTTTGCGCTGTTCTCGGCCAACGCCACAGCGGTGGAACTGTGCCTGTTCAATGCGGACGGCACCGAGGAGCTGACGCGACTGACACTGCCGACGTGCACCAACGGGGTGTGGCATGGCTGGCTGGCACAAGCGGCAGACGGGCTGGTTTATGGTTACCGGGTGCATGGCCCCTGGGCCCCTGCGGAGGGCCACCGCTTCGATGCCCGCAAGCTGCTCCTCGATCCCTACGCGCGTGCGCTGGTCGGCACGTTCTCCTGGCAGCCGCAACATTTTTCGCATGATCCCGGGCGAACGATCGGGGCAGGAGCCGGTAACAACGCACCATGGATGCCTAAGGCACAGGTGGTCGCCGATACCTGGGACTGGGGAGACGACGCGCCGCCAGCCATCCCGCTGTCGTGCTCGGTGCTATATGAGGTGCATGTGCGCGGCTTCACGCAACTGCACCCCCAGGTCCCGGCGGCGCAGCGCGGCACCTATGCCGGCCTGGCCTCCGCGCCGGCGATCGCGCACCTGCAATCGCTTGGTGTGACCGCCGTCAACCTGCTGCCGGTGCATTACGCCATCGACGAGCAGCGCCTCGCGCAGATGGGCCTGCGCAATTACTGGGGCTACAACACCCTGGCCTACTTTGCGCCCGACCCGCGCCTGGCCGGTGGCCTGCCCAACCTGAGTGCGCGCGACGAATTCCGTCATATGGTGCGCAGCCTGCATGCCGCCGGCATCGAAGTGATCCTGGATGTCGTGTTCAACCATACCGCCGAAAGCGACGAACTGGGGCCCACGCTGAGCTTTCGCGGCATCGACAACGCCAGCTACTACCGGCTGCGCAGCGACCAGCCGGCGCTCTACGAAAACCACACCGGCTGCGGCAACACGCTCAAGCTCGCTCATCCCCGGGTGTTGCAGCTGGTGATGGACGCACTGCGTTACTGGGTGACGGACATGCACGTCGATGGTTTTCGCTTCGATCTGGCCGCCACACTGGCACGCGAGGATCATGGCTTCGACGCTGGCAGCGGCTTCCTCGACGCGATCGGGCAAGACCCGGTGCTGTCACGCGTGAAGCTGTTCGCCGAGCCCTGGGATATCGGTCCGGGTGGCTATCAGCTCGGCCAGTTCCCGCCGGGCTGGACCGAATGGAATGACCGCTTCCGTGACAGCCTGCGCGGCTTCTGGCTGCAGCGAAATCTGCCGCGCGGTGAACTGGCGCATCGGCTGTGCGCATCGAGCGACCTGTTCCGCGCGCGCGGCCGTGCCCCGCAAGCCAGCCTGAATTTCATCACCGCGCACGACGGCTTTACCCTGCGTGACCTGGTCAGCCATGACCACAAGCACAACCAGGCCAACGGTGAGGACAACCGCGATGGCCACCACGACAACCGCAGCTGGAATTGCGGCGTGGAAGGCACCAGCAGCGATCCTGCTGTGCTGCATCGGCGGGCACGGCTGCAGCGTGCGCTGCTGGCCAGCCTGCTGCTGGCGCAAGGCGTGCCGATGCTGCTGGGTGGAGATGAACTGGGACGCACGCAGCAGGGCAACAACAATGCCTACTGTCAGGACAACGCGATCAACTGGTTCGACTGGTCGAATCCGGACCTGGCATTGATGGGTTTCGTGGGACAACTGATCAGGCTGCGTCAGCGCTTTCCGGCGCTACACAGCACCCGCTGGTTCGATGGCGTGGCGGATGCCGCTGGCGAACGTGACCTGACCTGGCTGGAACCGGACGGTCAGCCCGTGGGCGGGGACGCGTGGTGGAACGGCTGGCGGCCTGCGCTGGCATTTCGCCTTGCAGGCACGGAAGGCGGCCCAGCCCTGCTGGTACTGTTCAATGCCGGGGAGCAGGCACAAGACTTCACGCTGCCGCCCGGCCGCTGGTCAGTGCGGCTCGATACTCAAATCGATGCTGGCGCCCCGCTGGCCCCTTGCGGGATCGCCGGGATCGCCAGCGTGGCCCCACATTGCGTGCTGGTGCTGGCGGCCGGCCTGTAATGCAGCGGCAAGGCGATCGCGCCGCAGCCAGTCCGCGTCAGCGGCTCATCATCTTTCGCGCCGCAAATACCACCAGTGGCTGATACCAGGAGCCAAGCACCCGGACCAGCAGATCCAGGAACTTGGCATCCAGGCCAACCAGCACCCGGCGCTTGTTGCGCTCCACCCCGCGCAGGATCTGCAGGGCGGCACTCTCGGCAGTGGTGGCATTGAGCAGCTTGTCGAAGCGCGCGCGCGCGACTTCGGCATCCTGGCCGGTGTGCGCCTGGATACTGCCGTCCATCCGCGCGGTGCGTGCGATGTTGGTGCGGATACCGCCGGGGTGAACACAGGTGGCACTGACACCGCAGGCCGCCATGTCGAGTTCCTGGCGCAACGCTTCGGTAAAGCCGCGCACGGCAAATTTGCTGGCGTTGTAGGTACCCTGGCTAGGCTGGGCCATCAGGCCAAACAAGCTGGAGGTGTTGATCACGTGTCCTTCGCCGGCACGCTTCAGATGGGGCAGGAAGGCTTGGGTACCCCAGACCACACCCCAGAAATTGATGCCCATGATCCACTCGAAATCTTCGGGCTTGACCGTGTCGAGGAAAGCGCCAAGCGCCACACCCGCGTTGTTGAAAATCAGGTTGACCTTGCCATGATCGGTAGCCACCTGGTCAGCCCAGGCAAACACGGCGGCGCGGTCCGCCACGTCGAGTGCGGTGGTGGTCACCTTGACGCCCAGCTTGCCGACCAGCGCAGCTGTTTCAGCCAGACCCGCCTGGTTTACGTCACTGAGGGCAAGGTGACAACCTCGACGGGCCAGCTCGAGTGCCAGCGTGCGGCCCATGCCGGAGGCGGCACCAGTAATCGCAGCAACTTTATTCTTGAAATTGTTCATGAGGCGGAGTCCGGGTCGAAAGGATGGGGAACGCAGGATCGGCGCGCCGCAGCAAATTGACGACGCAGCTCGTCAATTTACAAGCAGCGCGCACGCGCGTCAAACGGCCGTTTGAATCGATGTGTTTCCCAGCGTGCTGCCAACGGCGCCGCCCCGCAACTCGCCCAACGCTGTTTTCTTCGATTACAGTGAATGCACGCTTGAAATAATAATACCCAGGGAGATCCCATGACCATTGCCAATACCTGCGTGGTGATTGCCGCCATCCTGCCGGTCCTCACGGTAGGATCGGCCAAGTTCAGCACGGCGCGCCTGCGCCGAAGCGAAGGAGGCTACGACAACAACGAACCGCGCAGCTGGACCAACCGTCTGGATGGCTGGAAGGCACGCGCCGTGGCGGCGCAGAACAATGGCTTCGAAGCGCTGCCCATATTTGTGTTTGCGGTGCTGGCCGCACAACAGGCGCAACTTAGCCAGGAGCGCACCGACCATCTGGCTTTGGCCTTCATTGCGCTGCGACTGGTTTACACCGCGGTCTATCTGGCCGATCTGGCTGCAGTGCGCTCGCTGGTCTGGTTTGCCGCGCTGGTCGCATCCATCGCCATCGTGAGTCCGGTGCTGGGCGGCTAGGGCATCATGGCCTGGCTGATCGTTGGTCTGGTGCTGTTCCTTGGCGCGCATTCCACCCGCATCCTTGCCGAAAACTGGCGCAGTCGCACCATCGGGCGTATCGGTGCGCAGCGCTGGAAGGGGGGCTACACGCTGGTATCCCTGGCCGGCTTCGGCCTGCTGATCTGGGGCTTTGGTCAGGCACGCATGGCACCGGTAGTGCTCTGGTCGCCACCGCACGGCATGCGCCACCTCACCGCCCTGCTGACCCTCGTCGCATTCATCCTGCTGGCAGCGGCCAACGTACCGGGCAATGCGGTCAAGGCGCGGTTGCAGCACCCGATGGTGCTGGCGGTCAAGCTCTGGGCCCTCGCGCACCTGCTTGCCAACGGCAACCTTGCCCATGTGGTGCTGTTCGGCAGTTTTCTGGTCTGGGCAGCGCTCAATTTCCGTGCGGCGCGCGGGCGCGATCAACTCGCCAGCATCGTCTATCCGGCCGGTCGCACGGGCGCCACAGTCATCACCGTCCTGGTCGGCATCGCCGCCTGGGCCGGCTTTGCCTTTTGGGCACACGCCGCGTGGATCGGCGTCAGTCCCCTGGAGTGATCCGGGTCCGGTTCACCCCGGCATGATCGGGAAGGTGACGCCGATTGCCCAGGCCAGCATCAGCGCGCACGCCACGCCCCCCACCAGCGGATTGCCGGTGCGCTCATAGGTCCACCGACTGAGCAGTCCGAAGATCAGGAAGAACAGCACGATCATCGGCAGGATCAGCACCAGAAAGAACAGGCGCTGAAAGTCCAGCGCCACCGCCAGGGCCAGCGAGAGCACCAAGGCAAGCTTGGTGACGGCATAGGCACCGCGCGCCGCGCCGACGCCCGTGGTCAGCCATTCGTCAGCAAGCACATACAGCAAGGTACCCGGCAGCATCACCGCGATCAGCAGCACGCGGGTGGTGCCGGGCACAAAGTTGGTGAAGAAGCTGTTTACCGGCCAGACCACGGCCATGAAGGTAAAGGTAACGGCGGCAAGGCTCGCCAGCACGCCCGGTAGCCAACCGGACACGATGATCGGGCGCGTGGTGCTGGCCAGCGACACCCGCCGGCTGGTGGCTGCTTCCGCGCCAGACAAGCGCTGACCCGCGCGCCAGCGCAGGCACGACAGTGTCAGCAGTCCATACATGCCAAAGTGCACCGACAGATAATCCCCCACCAGCACAGGCAGAAAATGCGTGGGCAGGACACGCAGCACCAAGGGTGTCAGCACCATCGGCAACCCCACTGGCCACCACTGCTTGCGCCAGGCCAAGCCTGCGCCGAGTGCTGGCACAGCCAGACGCGGCAGGCCAGCAGCCAGCGGTCGGCCGAGCAGGACCAACCCTGCCAGCAGCACCAGGATCCACGGCCCCCTCGAGTTGATCACCACCGGCGCCGAACGGTGGGTGCCAAAGGCCTGATCCAGCCACGCCAGCGCAGCACGCTGACTGTCCTGACTAAACAACACGCTCAGATGCTCGGTCCCCGGGCTGAAGCTGGTGCGGCGGGCCGTCTGCTGCGCGAAGTCACCGTAGGTCACGCCTGGCTTGGCGCTCAGCGGTGCCGTGGCAAGCCCCACGGCACGCAGGGCCTCGCGCTTGAGTGCTCCCTCCCAGTCCCCAACGATGATCAGCAGGTTGGCGGGTGTTGCAGCCGTCACTGCCGGCGAGTACATGGATACGGCGACGGTGGCCACAATGTCCGGGTTCTGCTCGGCGTAGCGCACCACAATGTCGCTGGCCATCGAATGCCCCAGCACAGCCATGCGTCCGTCCCCCATCGGTCGCACCTGGCGCCCGACGGCCGTCAACTCGGCCAGCAGGCGCTGCGTTGCACCGCTGACCTTGGCAATGTCGCCCGACAGTGGCGCCGGGTTGCGGCCGTGCCCCGGAAAATCGAAGGTGACCGCCAGATAGCCGTTACGGGCAAAGGTGAGTGCAAAGGACTGCATCAGTTGCTGTGATCCGGCAAAGCCATGGGCAATCACAACCATCGGTGCGGAGTGCACGCCAACCGGCCGGTACAGGGTGGCCGGAGTGGAGCCCAGGTCGAGGCGGGTGATCTCCACGCCACGCTCGGCTGCCAGCAGTTGCCAGAGGGCATAAATTGCGGCGAGCAGTCCCAGCAGGACCCGAAACCGGTTGGATGCGCGTTGCGTGGTCATCGATGAACCAAAGCGAGCAGGGCAGGTTTTGCAGGTTAGCATCCTGTCGGCAGGCAGCGCCTGCGTTCGCTGACGAACGGCCAGGCGACACCGATCACCGCAAGATCAGCATCTGTAAATCTGCTGAAGGTGCCCGTCATGCTGCCGAGATCCGATCCGAAACCATCCGCCCTCACCCTGTGTGCAATGATGCTGCCCGGGCTCTTGCTGTCGAGTCTTGCACTGGGGCTGACCGGCTGTTCCAGTCACTACATGGTGCACGATCCGGCCAGTGGCAATAACTACTTCACCCGCGATGTTGATCGCACTGGCGACGCCGGCGCAGTGCGCTTCAGGGACGAGGCCACTGGCGCCCGGGTGATCATTCCGCAATCGGAAGTGCGCAAGGTGAGCGCGGACGAGTACGAGGCAGGCCTGCGCCACGAAACCAAATAGTCCTGCTGGCCGCAACGCCCCTTGGATGCCCGCATCCGCCCCAAACCGGGCATCCGGCCTACCAGAGTCGCTGGGCAGCGAAACTGTCGAAAAGGGCTTCGTTCGAGACCAGCACCATTCCTTCAGCCTGCACCTGAGCAATTAGCAAGCGATCGAATGGATCCTTGTGGGCGATGTTCATCTCACCAGCAAGCCTGGCATGGCGGACACTGATGGGCAGTTCCGAGAAGCCCTGATCGGCAACAATGGCCTCGAAGTTCTGCGCAAGCAGCACCGCGCCCGGAAGTTTGCCGATCCGGAACTTGGTGGCGACCTCCATGGCCGAGGCTGCGCTCACTGCGACGCTGTTTGCCAGATCAGAAATAGCGTCACGGGCACGGCGACTGAGCGCCTCGTCACCGGCCAGCCACCAGATCAGCGCATGCGTGTCGAGCAGGAGCTTCAAACCAACTGCCACCCGTCTCGCTCGTCCCCGGGCAGCGGCTCATCAAAGCGCGAGTCGATAGCAATTTTCCCCTTGAGCGCCCCAAAGACGCGGCGTCCGCGGGGCTCGACTGGCACCAGGCGCACCACCGGCACATTGCCGCGCGCGATCACCACATCTCCGCCCGCGAGTGCGTCGGCGATCAGCCGAGACAGGTTGGTCTTTGCATCGTGAACCGAAAACTGGGCCATGAGCACCTCCTTAGCTAACAATATAGCTAAGGGCAGAACATTCGGCAAGGATCGGCTCGCGGTTTGAACCCAATGGCGATCTAACGATCGATGTATGCAGGAAAGTACATCTCGACGTAGGTATTCGATGGGTATTCCACCGAAGAGGAACGTACC
>CAITLJ010000036.1 GCA_903893215.1 uncultured Ferrovum sp.
CCTGCAGCAGGATGTTGAAGATGTCCGGATGCGCCTTTTCAATCTCGTCGAGCAGCAGCACCGAGTAAGGATGCTTGGTGACCGCTTCGGTGAGCAGGCCGCCCTGGTCGAAACCGACATATCCCGGCGGGGCACCGATCAGGCGCGACACGGCGTGCCGCTCCATGTACTCGCTCATGTCGAAGCGCAGGAGCTCCACGCCAAGTATGTAGGCAAGCTGGCGCGCCACTTCGGTCTTGCCCACCCCGGTGGGACCGGAGAACAGAAAGGAGCCGATCGGCTTGTTGGGGTTGCCGAGTCCGCTGCGGGCCATCTTGATCGCCGACGACAGGGCATCGATCGCCTTGTCCTGACCGAACACCACCGCCTTCAGGTCGCGGTCGAGCGTCTTCAGCGCGAAACGATCATCGCTGGAGATGTTCTTGGCCGGAATGCGCGCAATCTTTGCAATGATGTCCTCGATCTCGGTCTTGCTGATGATCTTGCGCTGTTTGCTCTTGGGCAGAATACGCTGGGCAGCGCCCGCCTCATCGATCACGTCGATGGCCTTGTCCGGCAGGTGTCGGTCGTTGATATAGCGGGCGGCAAGCTCCGCGGCGCTGGTGAGCGCGGCTTCGCTGTATTTCACGCCATGATGGCTCTCGAACCGCGATTTGAGGCCGCGCAGGATCTGCACGGTTTCATCGACGGAAGGCTCCACCACGTCAATCTTCTGGAAGCGCCGCGACAGGGCGTGGTCCTTTTCGAACACACCACGGTATTCCATGTACGTGGTGGCGCCGATGCACTTCAACTGCCCGGACGACAGCGCCGGCTTGAGCAGGTTGGAGGCGTCCAGCGTACCGCCCGAGGCCGCACCCGCACCGATCAGGGTGTGGATCTCGTCGATGAACAGGATGGCATTCGGGTTGTCGTTGAGTTGCTTGAGCACCGCCTTCAGACGCTGCTCGAAATCACCGCGGTACTTGGTGCCGGCCAGCAGCGAGCCCATGTCGAGCGAAAACACCACGCTTTTGCTCAGGATGTCCGGTACCTCGCCCTGCACGATGCGCCACGCCAGCCCCTCGGCGATGGCGGTCTTGCCAACACCGGCCTCGCCCACCAATAGCGGGTTGTTCTTGCGGCGGCGGCACAGCACCTGGATCACCCGCTCGAGTTCCTTGTCGCGCCCGATCAGGGGGTCGACCTTGCCGTTCTGCGCATGGATGTTGAGGTTTTGCGTGAAGCTTTCAAGGGCGCCACCGGCACCGGCCTCCGGTTCCCCTTCGGTCTCGGCTTCTTCACGCGGCGGCTGTGCCTGCGGCACCTTGCTGATGCCGTGCGAGATGAAGTTGACCACATCGAGCCGGTTGATGCCCTGCTGGTGCAGAAAATACACCGCGTGGGAGTCCTTCTCGCCATAAATGGCCACCAGCACGTTGGCGCCGGTAACTTCCTTCTTGCCGGACGACTGCACATGCAGGATGGCGCGCTGAATCACGCGCTGGAAGCCCAGGGTGGGCTGGGTGTCCACCTCGTCGGTGCCCGCCACGGTAGGGGTGTGCTGCAGGACAAACTCGGCCAACTGCTTCCGCAAGTCGTCCACCTTTGCCCCGCACGCCTTCAGCACCTCCATGGCGGACGGATTGTCGAGCAGTGCCAGCAGCAGGTGCTCGACGGTGATGAATTCATGACGCTTCTGACGGGCTTCGACGAAGGCCATATGCAGGCTGACTTCAAGTTCCTGGGCAATCATTTCAATTTTCCTCCATCACGCACTTCAGCGGATGCTGATGCTGTCGTGCGAATCCCAAAACCAGCTCAACCTTGGTGGCCGCCACATCCTGGGGATACACCCCGCAGACGCCGCGCCCTTCTGTGTGTACTTTCAGCATGACTTGGGTTGCCTGCTCCTGATCCAGTGAAAAGAAGCGTTGCAATACCCCAACTACAAACTCCATGGGGGTGTAATCGTCGTTGAGCAGCAGCACCTTGTACATGGGGGGCGGCGCGGTGCGCTCCTGCTGGCGCTCCAGCAACGTGCCCTGTCCCGGCTGTTCCTTCCGACTCATCTCACCAACCCTGCTACCTGTTGTCCCAAACCGGCCACGCTGTCCCGCCCTCCGGCGATCTGCTGCGCACCTCCTGTAGGGCAGACCGCCAGCACTGGCCGGGAGTTCCGGGCCGGGCCGGCTGGACAAGCGCTTCGGCCCGGACCGCCTGCCACTGGGTGCTGCCTGCGCTGCTGCCTTACCACCTTCACTCTACACAGGTTCAGTCTAATCCTTTGGTCATTTTTGGCAATACGATTACCAGCGATCCACCGCGCCGGTCCGACCCCGCAGCCGATCATCAGAACCCCTGCAGGGGAATGCCGCGAAGCCGGTGGGCGACCACGTTTCCCTAGACAGAAGGTGGGGCATGCCGTGGCACAATTCAAGGGGTGCTGTCTGTGGCCTGACCGTCCTTGAGCCGAACTGAACCGGGGTCATGAAAAAACTTGTTTGACGAACCCATGCAGAGTGGCGTACAACGTTTCAGGAGAGTTTGGTTTCTGGTTGCTGCTGGGTTCGTTTCGTAATCCTTGTGCATGGGCTTGATCCTCAAACTACACGCAGGTGATAAGCCTTTTCTTATCTTTTCAAGGAAACATCGATTATGGCAACGGGCACAGTTAAGTGGTTCAACGACTCCAAAGGTTTTGGCTTCATCTCCCCGGATGATGGCAGCGAAGACCTGTTCGCCCACTTCTCGGCGATCAACATGAACGGCTTCAAGACCCTGAAGGAAGGCCAGAAGGTTGCGTTTGACGTGACCCAAGGCCCGAAGGGCAAGCAAGCCAGCAACATCCAGAGCGCCTAAGCCTCTGTATGGTTGCAGGCCGGCTCAGGCCGGCTTTGAAAAACCCCGCCTCGGCGGGGTTTTTTGTTGGTACCGCGGTTTCACGCTGCCAGCCGGCGTATCGTGGTGATCCGTTCCGGTCAAGGAGAGTGTCTTGGCAGATCCGATGCGCGTCCGTGCCGCCCGGTCCGGCGGGATCACCACCGTGAAGATCCTGATGAGCCATGAAATGGAAACCGGCCAGCGACGGGGCGCCAACGGCACTCTCGTTCCGGCCTGGTTTATCCAGCAGGTAAGCGTGCGCCTGAACGACGCGACAGTGCTCACCGCCCAGTGGGGACCGGCGATCAGCAAGAATCCCTTCCTGCAGGTGGAACTGAACGGCGCCAATGCGGGCGACAGGGTGACGGTGGCGTGGACCGACACGCACGGCGACAGCCGGGTGGACGAGATCCGGGTGCCCTGAGATGAAACCACCGGCGCGCCAACCACAAGGTTTCGGACCAGTCGCGCCGGCAGCGCGCGCAAGATGGCGCGCGCGCGCGGGGTGGGTCCTGACATTTTTTGTGTTGGCCTGCCTGGGACTGCCCGGACTGACCTGCGCCGCCGATCGCTTGCTTTCCTTCCACAACGACGGTGTTGGCAAGGCCAGTGACGAGATGGCCCGCTTCCACCAGGAAATGCTTGAAGACAATCCTTCGGAACTGTGGGAGGCGCGCGGTGAACAGCTTTGGCGCACCGCTGCGGGACCGCTGAAGGCCGATCTGACCGGCTGCGACCTGGGTCTCGGTGCCGGCGTAGTACCGGGTGCCTTTGCCCGATTGCCTCGCTGGTTTGCCGACGCCCGCCAGGTGATGGATCTTGAGCAGCGTCTGGTGTGGTGCATGACGCAGCAACAGGGACTGACCCGGGCCGAAGCGGAACAGGACCACTTTGGCAACGGTCCGCAACGGTCCCGGCTGGAGGCGCTGTCCGCCTGGATCGCTGGCCAGTCCAAGGGCCTGCCCATGCAGGCAGGCATCGGGCATCCGGAAGAACAACGACTGCTGGCCCTGGGCGAGCGCATGTTCCGCTACCGCGCCGGGTCGCACGACTTTGCCTGCGCCACTTGCCACTCGGGCGACCACCGCCGCGTGCGACTGCAGGAAGTACCCAACCTGACCGACCCTGCCGATGCGCGGCAAGCCTGGACCTCATGGCCGGCCTACCGGATTTCGCAGGGCGAACTGCGAACCATGCAATATCGGTTGGCGGACTGTTTGCGCCAGCAGCGCCTGCCGGAAGCCGTCTATGGATCCGAACTGATCACGGCACTGTCGATGTATCTGGCCCATCAGGCCGAGGGCGGCATCGTGACCGCACCCGGGCTGAAGCGCTGATTCCTGCATAGGCTCACCATGTGCCATGTCCCCCGACCAATCCTGCTGCTGCCCCTGCTGGGTGCCACCGCGCTTGCGCCCGCACCCGTTTGCGCGGCGTCAACCGGAACGGCGTCAGCAGGTACGGCGTCACCAGGCACGGCACCGGCAGCAACAGTGTCAGCAACGGCCACAGCCAAGGCCACAGCAGCAACAGCAACAGCAACAGCAACGGCGGTGACCGCCAGCGATGACGATTTTCAGAGGATGCTTACCGCGTCACTGCGCGACCGTGGCGCCCTGACCGTGGCCCGGACATTACAACAGGATGCCCTGCAACAGTTTTGCTCACGTCCCGCCGCGCAGCAAACGGCCGAAGACGGACTGGCGCTGCAGCAGGCCGCTGCCGCTGCAGTCAGGTTTCCGGCCGACGGCCGCTATCTTGGCAGTTGGCGCAGGGGCGAAAGGATCGCGCAGGACGGCCGTGGCCTGCAATACAGCGACCCCGCCAACGTCCCCGCCGGCGGTAACTGCTATGCGTGCCATCAGCTCAAGCCACAAGAGCCAGCCTATGGCAACCTGGGGCCCAGCCTGCTTGGTTTCGGCACCCGGCATGGTGCCGATGCCGTCACACTCAAAGCCACCTGGACGCAGCTGTACAATCCGCATGCGGTGCACCTCTGTGCGCTGATGCCACGCTTTGGCCAGCAGGGCATCCTCACCGAGCAGCAATTGCGCGATGTGATGGCGCTGCTGTTCGACCCGGATTCCCCGGTCAACCAGCCATCGCAAGCGAATGAATAGCGCCCCCTGAACGGACCATGCAACGCCGCGAATTTCTCTCCATGCTGGCGATTGCAGCGGGCAGCCAACTGCCGCTGCGCCGGGCGCTGGGCCACGACGGTGGTGGCTGGCAGGCGGACGCGTTTTACCGGCTGCCGCCACCCTCCCCCGCCACGATCAGCCTGCTACATTTCACCGACTGTCACGCCCAGCTGCTGCCGGTCTGGTATCGCGAACCGGACATGACCACAGGCTCCGGCAAGCGGTCTGCCAACCGTCCGCACCGCGTCGGCGACGCGCTGCAGGGCGCGCCTGCTTTTGCCCGAGGCTCGGCAAATGCGTACGCGTTCAGCCAGCTCGATTTCGCCGAATCCGCGCGCCGTTTTGGCCAAGTGGGCGGTTTCGCCCATCTTGCCACGCTGATCGGGCAACTGCGCGCGTCCCGTCCCGATGCCCTGCTGCTGGATGGCGGCGACACCTGGCAGGGCTCGGCCACCGCCTTGTGGAGCGAGGGGCGCGACATGGTGGCTGCCTGCCGCCAGCTCGGTGTGGACGTGATGACCGGCCATTGGGAATTCACGTTGGGCGCAGAGCGGGTGCGGCAGATCGTCCAGACCGAACTCGGCAGTCAGACCGAATTCCTGGCGCAAAACGTCCACACGGCCGACTTTAACGACGATGTCTTCAAGCCCTGGACCATGCGCGCGCTGCGCGGGGTGCCGGTGGCGATCATCGGGCAGGCTTACCCCTACACGCCACTGGCCCATCCGCGCACCTTCACACCCGACTGGACCTTCGGCCTGCAGGAATCCGGCGTGCAGGACAGCATCGATGCCGCGCGCAAGGCGGGCGCACAGGTGGTGGTGCTGCTATCGCACAACGGTCTTGCGATCGATCTGAAGCTGGCCGGCCGGGTGCAAGGGCTCGACGCCATCCTCGGCGGTCACACCCATGACGCGCTCGCGTACCCGGTGCTGGTCCCCAACCGCGGCGGCAAGACACTGGTCACCAATGCCGGCAGCCACGGCAAATTCCTTGGCGTGCTGGATCTGGACGTGCGCGGCGGCCAGGTGCGGTCCCTGCGTTACAGGCTGCTGCCGGTGTTCGCCAATCTGCTGCCGGCCGATTCCAGTATGCAGATGCTGATCGACCAGGCGCGTGCGCCGTATACCACCCGGCTGGCCGAACCGCTCGCCATCACGGACGGACTGCTGTATCGACGCGACACCTTCAATGGCAGCTTTGACCAGCTGATCCTGCAGGCACTGATGGACGTGCGCGAGGCCGAGATCGCCCTCTCGCCCGGCTTCCGCTGGGGCACCACGCTGCTGCCCGGCGAGACGATCACGCGGGAGGCCCTGATGAACGAAACTGCCATCACGTATCCGGACACCACACTGCAATTGCTGACTGGCAGCGCGATCAAGACCCGGCTGGAAGCGGTGGCTGACAACCTGTTCAATCCCGACCCCTATCAGCAGGAAGGGGGGGATATGGTGCGGGTAGGTGGCCTGACGTATGCGTGTGCCCCCTCCGCTTCGACAGGGCGCCGGATCAGCGACCTGCGCCTGAACGGCAGACTGCTTGACGCCGACCGGCGTTACCGGGTGGCTGGCTGGGCCGCTGCAGTCGACCCGACCGATCAGGGAGACGGTGGCGATCGGGCTGCCATGCAATCCGGGCCACCGATCTGGGAGGTGGTGGCCACCTGGTTGCGCCAGCACCCCCATGTCGCTGCAATCACACCGAATCGGCCGCGCCTGTCAACGTAAGCCTTCTGCTGGCACCTTACATGTGCGAGATCATCGCCTGGCCAAAACCCGAACAGGACACCTGGGTAGCACCTTCCATCAGGCGCGCGAAGTCGTAGGTGACCGTACGTGCTTCGATGGCCTTGTCCATGGCATGGATCACCAGATCGGCGGCTTCCACCCAACCCATATGGCGCAGCATCATCTCGGCCGACAGGATCAGCGAACCCGGGTTCACGTAGTCCTTGCCGGCGTACTTGGGGGCCGTGCCATGGGTGGCTTCAAACATGGCGATGGTGTCGGACAGGTTGGCACCCGGTGCGATGCCGATGCCACCTACCTGGGCGGCCAGCGCATCCGAGATGTAGTCGCCGTTCAGGTTCATGGTGGCGATCACATCGTACTCATCCGGGCGCAGCAGGATCTGCTGCAGGAACGCATCGGCAATCACGTCCTTGATGACGATGCCGTTGGGCAGCTTCATCCACGGGCCGCCGTCGAGCAGCTCGGCACCGAATTCCTTCACGGCCAGGGCATAGGCCCAGGTCTTGAAGGCACCTTCGGTGTATTTCATGATGTTGCCCTTGTGCACGATGGTCATCGACTTGCGCTTGTTGTCGATCGCGTACTGGATGGCCTTGCGCACCAGGCGCTCGGTGCCGTCCTTCGAGATCGGCTTGATGCCGATGCCCGAGGTTTCGGGGAAACGGATCGAAGTGACGCGCAGCTCCTCCTGCAGGAACTTGATCAGCTTCTGCGCTTCCGGGGTGCCAGCTTCCCACTCGATACCGGCGTAAATGTCTTCCGAGTTTTCACGGAAAATCACCATGTCGGTCTTGTGCGGCTCGCGCACCGGGCTAGGCACACCCTTGAACCAGCGCACCGGGCGCAGGCACACGTACAGGTCAAGCTGCTGGCGCAGCGCCACATTGATCGAGCGGATACCGCCGCCCACCGGGGTGGTCAGCGGGCCCTTGATCGACACCACATAGTCGCGCACGGCGTGCAGGGTTTCTTCCGGCAGCCAGACGTTGTCGCCATACACCCGAGTGGACTTCTCACCGGCATAGACTTCCATCCAGGAGATCTTGCGCTTGCCGCCATAGGCCTTGGCGACTGCGGCATCGACCACCGCCAGCATCACCGGAGTGATATCCACGCCGGTGCCATCGCCCTCCAGGTAGGGAATGATCGGCTGATCAGGAACGTCCAAAGAGTGATCGGGACGGACGGTAATGCGGCTGCCCGTGGTCGGGACTTTGATGTGCTGGTACATACGCCTCCTGCAAAGCTTGTTTGTCATGCAGTGCTGCGCTGCGGGGGTGTCCCGGGCGTGGCCTGCGATTGCGCCGCAGCCTGTTGGAGCGAAAAGGAAAAAAGTTTGCCTTCACCCCTTCCGCACACAGGTCTTATATATGATATATTATTCATCAGTTGCAGCAGTCAGTTTTACGACTGCAGCACGTCATATTGTACTTTGAGCGAGTTGCCCATGTCCTTCAATACTGCTGACTTGTGTGACGCCCACCCCGACCGTGTGCGGGTGCTGGAGCCACTGTTCTCGAACTTTGGCGGTGCCGCGCACTTCCACGGCCCGGTGCGCACGCTGAAAGTCCATGAAGACAACAGCCTGGTTCGCACGGCACTCGAAGGTGCCGGCAACGGCCATGTGCTGGTGATCGATGGTGGCGGTTCGCTGCGCTGCGCCCTGGTGGGCGACCAACTGGCCCGACTGGCGGTCACCAATGGCTGGGCCGGCATTGTGGTGCATGGCTGCATCCGTGATTCGGCAGCCATTGCCGACATGCCGATTGGCGTGCAGGCGATGGCCACCCATCCGCTTAAGAGCGTCAAACGCGGTGAAGGCCAGCGCGAGATCCCTGTACAGATGGCCGGGGTGCAAATTGCCCCGGGCGACCATATTTATGCCGACGACGACGGCATCGTCGTTGCTGGCACCGCACTGATTTAAGTACCCGCCGATGTGCAGCCCCCCACCCGGGGCTGTCCCATGGTTTCCGCGCCGCAGCCCAACCGGGCAAGGCGGCGCAGACCCGGTGCAGGTCACCCCTGCACACTGGCAAGTTTTTGCACTGTTTGAAATTTTTTGACCATCCTTACGTGGAGTGAATCAGCATGAGCAAGACACGCGAACAACAGATTGCCGAATTGAAGAAAGACTGGGCTGAAAACCCGCGCTGGAAGGGTATCAAGCGCGGCTACACCGCCGAAGACGTGGTCCGTCTGCGCGGCAGCTTTCAGGTCGAAAACACTCTGGCCCGCCGTGGTGCCGAAAAGCTGTGGAACCTGGTCAACAACGAGCCCTATGTGAATTGCCTTGGCGCCCTCACCGGCGGTCAGGCCATGCAGCAGGTCAAGGCCGGCATCAAGGCCATTTACCTGTCGGGCTGGCAGGTGGCAGCTGACAACAACGAATACTCGGCCATGTACCCGGACCAGTCGCTGTACCCGGTGGATTCGGTGCCGAAGGTAGTGGAGCGCATCAACAATGCCTTCAGCCGCGCCGACGAAATCCAGTGGTCGAAGGGCGCCAACCCCGGCGACGCCGGCTACATCGACTACCACGTACCCATCGTGGCCGACGCCGAAGCCGGCTTCGGTGGCGTGCTGAACGCCTATGAACTGATGAAGGCCATGATCCGCGCCGGCGCCGGTGGCGTGCACTTCGAAGACCAGCTGGCTTCGGTGAAGAAGTGCGGCCACATGGGCGGCAAGGTACTGGTGCCGACGGCGGAAGCCGTGCAGAAGCTGATCGCCGCGCGGATGGCCGCCGACGTGTATGGCGTGCCCACCCTGGTGATCGCCCGTACCGACGCAGAAGCCGCCGACCTGCTGACCAGCGACTACGACGAGAACGACAAGCCGTTCCTGACCGGCGAACGCACTGCCGAAGGTTTCTACAAGACCCGCAAGGGTATGGATCAGGCCGTATCGCGCGCGGTGGCCTATGCCGAATACGCCGATCTGGTGTGGTGCGAAACCGGCACGCCGGATCTGGAATTTGCCCGCAAGTTTGCCGAAGCCGTGCACGCCAAGCACCCGGGCAAGATGCTGGCCTACAACTGCTCGCCGTCGTTCAACTGGAAGAAGAACCTGGACGACGCCACCATCGCCAAGTTCCAGCGCGAACTGGGTGCAATGGGCTACAAGTACCAGTTCATCACCCTGGCTGGCATCCACAACATGTGGTACGGCATGTTTGACCTGGCGCAGGACTACGTCGCCCGCGGCATGTCGGCCTACGTCGAAAAGGTGCAGGAACCGGAATTCGCAGCGCGCGACCGCGGCTACACCTTCGTGTCGCACCAGCAGGAAGTGGGCACCGGTTACTTCGACGACATCACCACCGTGATCCAGGGTGGCAAGTCGAGCGTGACGGCACTGACCGGCTCGACCGAAGAAGAACAGTTCCACTAAGACAACGATCTGCGGCAGGCCTTGGCCTGCTGCAGGTGGTTGGACGGTGAGTCCGCTGGGACCACCGGTGTGCTGCAAGGCACAATGCAGGCGCCCGCTCAACCGGGCGCCTTTTTTACGTCCACCGCACCGACGCTGGCAGCGCCTCAGGTCTAGCGCCACTTACGGTTTCAATCAGTTTCAGTTATAGTTTCGTGTTGCACAGCAGCACACCCGCCTACCCAACCCAGACGGTTTTTGACGAGGCCAGTCCATGAGTCTTTCTCTTCCTGCCGGCGTGGCACTCACCCTTCCGGTGCCTGCCATTGCCACCGACATCCTGACCACCGAAGCCATGGCCTTCCTGGTTGACCTGTGTCGCACCTTCGAACCCCGTCGTCAGGAATTGCTGGCCCTGCGCCGCAGCCGCCAGGCTGAATTCAACGCGGGCAAGCGTCCGGACTTCCTGCCCGAAACTGCGGCCATCCGCGCGGGCGACTGGCAAGTGGCCGCCTGTCCCGCCGAGATCCAGGACCGCCGCGTCGAGATCACCGGCCCCACCGACCGCAAGATGGTGGTCAACGCTCTGAATTCGGGCGCCAAGGTGTTCATGGCCGACTTTGAAGACTCCACCACCCCCACCTGGGAAAATCAGCTGGGCGGTCAGGTCAACCTGAAGCTGGCCAACGAGCGCGCCATCGATTTCACCAGCCCGGAAGGCAAGGAATACAGGCTGTCGGCCACCCCGGCCGTGCTGTTCGTGCGTCCGCGCGGCTGGCATCTGCCCGAAAAACACATCCTGATCGACGGCCAGCCCATCTCGGGCTCGATGTTTGACTTTGCGCTGTATTTCTTTCACAACGCCCGCACCCTGATGGCGCGTGGCAGCGCTCCGTACTTCTATTGCCCCAAGATGGAGTCGCACCTGGAAGCGCGCCTGTGGAACGACATCTTCGTTTACGCCCAAAAAGCGTTTGGCATCCCCACCGGCACCATCAAGGCCACCTGCCTGATCGAGACCGTACTGGGTGCGTTCGAGATGGAAGAAATCCTGTATGAACTGCGCGATCACAGCGCCGGGCTGAATGCCGGGCGCTGGGACTACATCTTCAGCTGCATCAAGAAGTTCAACAAGGACCCCGATTTCATCCTGGCCGACCGCAACCACGTCACCATGCTGTCGCCCTTCATGCGCGCCTATGCCCTGTTGCTGGTCAAGACCTGCCACAAGCGAGGTGCCTTCGCGATGGGGGGCATGGCCGCCCAGATCCCGATCAAGAACGACCCGGCCGCCCACGAGCAGGCGCTCACCAAGGTGCGTGCCGACAAGCTGCGTGAAGTGACCGATGGCTTCGACGGCACCTGGGTGGCCCACCCGGGTCTGGTGGCGGTGGCGCTGGAAGTGTTTGACCGTGAAATGACCACGCCCAACCAGATTTTCCGCCAGCGCGACGACGTGCACACCACCGCCGCCGACCTGACCCGCTTCGAGCCGCGTTCCCCGATCACCGAGGAAGGGCTGAAGATGAATATCAACATCACCCTGCAGTACCTGGGCTCGTGGATTGCAGGTGTCGGTTGCGTGCCCATCTTCAACCTGATGGAAGACGCCGCCACCGCCGAAATCTCGCGCGCCCAGCTATGGCACTGGATCCGCTCGCCGAAGGGCATCCTGGAAGACGGGCGCAAGGTGGACATGGCCATGTTCCGCGCCCTGCTGCCGGGCGAACTGGAAGCGGTGCGAACCGAAATTGGCGAGAAGCGCTGGAATGCCGGCAAGTATGAGGAAGCTGCCGTCATGCTCGATGCGATGACCGCCGCCGACGACTTTGCCGAATTCCTTACGCTGCCGGCTTATGAGGTGATCGCCTGAGCAAGCCCACCACCTTCCGGGGCAGCCCGCCCGGCAGCGATCAGCCCCGGGGGGCGGCAGCACGCGCTGCTGCCCCCCGGGCCCTTTCCGGGCCACCGCGCCTGATCGCTTTCAACAAGCCGATGGGGGTGGTGTGCCAGTTCAGCCCAACCGACGGCAAGCCGGTGCTGAAGGACTACATCGATGTGCCGGAAGTCTATCCCGCCGGCCGCCTCGATACCGACAGCGAGGGCCTGTTGCTGCTCACCAACGATGGCGGGCTGCAACATCGCATCAGCGCCCCGGGCCACAAATGGCCCAAGACCTACTGGGTGCAGGTGGAAGGTAGCCCGGCGGACGAAGCCATCGACGCACTGTGCAGCGGCGTACAACTGAACGACGGCCTCACCCTGCCAGCGCGGGTGGATGTACTCGACCCGCCCCCAACGCTCTGGCCGCGGGTGCCGCCAATCCGTGAACGCAAGGCGATTCCCACCCACTGGCTGGCGATTACGCTCACCGAGGGGCGTAACCGTCAGGTACGGCGGATGACCGCGGCTGTAGGGCTACCCACCCTTCGGCTGGTGCGCTGGGCCATCGGCCCGTACAGCCTGGACGGACTCGAACCCGGCCAATGGTCAGACGTAAAAATTTTTCGCTGAATACGTCAACCGCCCGTCAGATTGGACGTTACTGAGCATACGGTGCATGACACCGGCTCAGTCCCACCGGGACTCTCAACAGATAGATAAGGATTCAACATGAACAAGCTCCTGTCCGCCCTGATCGCTGCTGCCTTCGCCGCCGTTACCTTCAACGCTGTTGCCGCCGATGCCATGGCACCGGCTGCTGCTGATGCCAAGCCGGCTGCTGAAGCCGCTCCGACGGCCAAGCCCGCCAAGAAGCACCACAAGAAGCACGCCAAGAAGGAAGCCGCTGCCGCTGAAGCCGCTCCGATGGCGCCGGCTGCTGCCCCGGCCAAGTAATTCCCGGCAGGCCTGACCGCCATGTGATGGTCGGGCCTGCGGTTTGATCGCACGGTGATGACACCGTGTTCTGTTTCTGAAAAACCATCATTATCAAGGATTTAAAATGAACAAGCTCCTGTCCGCCCTGATCGCTGCCGCTTTCGCTGCTGTGACTTTCAACGCCGTTGCCGCTGATGCGATGGCCCCGGCCGCTGCAATGGCCCCCGCCGCTGAAGCCAAGACCGATGCCGCAAAGCCGGTCGCCAAGAAGCATCACCACAAGAAGCACGCCAAGAAGGAAGCTGGTGCCGACGCAATGGCCCCGGCCGCTGCTGCTGCCGCACCCGCCAAGTAATCCGGCGCACGCGCAAGACGGGCAGGTACCTTCGGGTACCTGCCCGTTTTTTTTGCCGGGCAGATTGGCCCGTTTTCCTTTTGTAGCGGACGTTGGCCCTGCACCCTGCAAGGCGATCACACCGCTGGGTCAAGCCACAGCATGGATTACCCGATACCTGCACCGCCATCCACCCTGCCAGTGATACAGTTCTGCCCATATGAGCGCCCCGCCTCCCTTCCCTTTACCGCGTAGCCTGTCGTCTGGCGCACCGCAACCCGGCGATCGCGTCATCGTGGGCTTGTCCGGTGGCGTGGACTCGGCAGTCAGCGCCCTGCTGCTGCGCGACCAGGGTTATGACGTGGTGGGCGTGTTCATGAAGAACTGGGAAGACGACGAGGAATGCACCGCGCGGGAAGACCTGGTCGATGCCGCCAGTGTGGCCGACCAGCTCGGCATCGAAATCGAGGCGGTGAATTTCAGCGCCGAGTATCAGCAACGGGTGTTCTCGTACTTCCTCGCCGAGTACCAGGCCGGGCGCACGCCCAACCCGGACATCCTGTGCAACACCGAGATCAAGTTCAAGGCCTTTCTGGACCATGCCTTTTCGCTTGGCGCCGACTGGGTGGCCACTGGCCACTACGCGCGGGCGCGACGCCAGGACGGCCGCACCGAGCTGCTGCGCGGCCTTGATCCCAACAAGGACCAGAGCTATTTCCTGCATCGGCTCAGCCAGCCGCAGATCGCGCGCGTGTTGTTTCCGGTAGGGGAGCTTCCCAAACCCGAGGTACGCGCCCTGGCACACAAGGCTGGTCTGGCGGTGGCGGCCAAGCGCGACAGCACGGGCATCTGTTTTATTGGCGAGCGTCCGTTCCGCGAATTTCTGGGCCGCTACCTGACGGGTGAACCTGGCCCGATGCGCACGCCGGAGGGTAAGTTGGTGGGGCAGCACCAAGGCTTGATGTTTCATACCATCGGCCAACGTCAGGGCCTGGGCATCGGTGGGGCGGGCGAGGCCTGGTACGTGGCAGGCAAGGACATGACCAACAATGTGCTGATTGTCGTGCAGGGCCATGACCACCCCGCCCTGCTGCGCCAGCAGGTGGAGTTGATCGACTGCCAGTGGATTGCGGGACAGGTGCCCGTTGGCGCGGGTCTGAGCGCCAGGTTACGCTATCGGCAGCAGGATCTGTCGTGCACGGTGACCTCGACCGGGCCCGCGGCGCTCACCCTGCATTTCGACACGCCCCAATGGGCCGTCACACCGGGGCAATTCGGCGTCCTGTACTGCAAGGAAGTGTGCCTGGGCGGTGGCGTGATCGCCTGAGGCCGTCGGCCAAGGGCAGCAGGTCTGCCCTTGCGGCTGCTTTGCCACAGCCCGCCCGACGCCTGCCCACAGCCTGCGGCTGTGCGCGGGTGCAACGGGTTGGCTCAGGCCTGCGGCACCGCACTCTCTTCAAACGACTTGCGCTTTTCCAGCCGCTCGGTCAAACGCTGCAGATTGGGGTGCTCTTCGCGCCAAGGCACTTCCGCAAAGCGCAGGTCCAGGTAAAACAGCGCACTGCCGACTGCCGCATCGGCCAGGGTGAAGCTCTCGCCATGACAATAGGCGCGCTCGCCCAGTTCGACGGCCAGCTGCTGCAGCGACTGATCGATCTTGCCACGCTGACGCTGCAGGTAGGCTGCCGAACGCTCGCCGGCTGGCCGGCGCTGTTCGAACACGATGGCTACCGCCGCATCCATCAGCCCATCGGCCAGGGCTTCCCAGCGCTTCACCAGCATGCGTGGGCGCGGATCGTCCGGAATCAGCCGGCCGACTGGCGTGACGGTATCCAGGTACTCGCAGATCACGGCCGAATCGTACACGGCAGTGCCGTCGTCCAGCAGCAAGACCGGAATCTTGCCAAGCGGATTGAGCTGGGCCGCCGGGTGATCGGGGTTCGATACATCGGTCACGACCAGATCGTACTCGATACGCTTCTCGAAAAGCACAACGCGCACCTTACGGGCAAACGGGCTGGTATGACTGGCAAACAACTTCATCACGGCTTCGGCGATCCACAATACTGAGTGCACGAAGTATACACCCAGCGCATGCCACACCCGCCGGGTCGAACGCGGACGGCACCGAAGTTCGCATTTGCAGGGCGTTCGGCGCGGACGCACCGTGCGCTGAACACCGGCGGCGGGCACACCGGGAGTGGTAGAATCATGCGCGCCGTGATGGCACGCATCCTTTTCTCCTTCCTGCAAAGCTGAATCCCCGCCATGCCCTTGACTACCCTGAACGCCCTGTCGCCCCTGGACGGCCGCTATCGCGACCGCATCGAGCGTCTCGCTCCGTATTTCAGCGAGTTCGCCCTGATCCGGTATCGCGTTCAGGTGGAAGTGAACTGGCTGAAAGCACTGGCCGACGCACCCGACATTGCCGAAATCGCGCCCTTTTCGGTGGATACCGTGGCCCAGCTGGACCAGTTGGTGGCGAATTTTTCCGAGGCGGATGGCGCCCAGATCAAGGCCATCGAAGTGCGCACCAATCATGACGTGAAGGCGATGGAGTACTGGCTGAAGGAACGCCTGGCCGACAATCCGGAAATCCTCAAGGCCGGCGAGTTCATCCACTTTGCGTGCACCTCGGAGGACATCAACAACCTGTGCCACGGCATGATGCTGCTCGCTTCGCGCGATGCCGTGATGCTGCCCGCCATCGACGGCCTGATTGACCGTCTCACCCGGCTTGCGCATCAGCACGCCGACGTGGCCATGCTGGCACGCACGCACGGTCAATCAGCCACCCCCACCACCCTGGGCAAGGAAATGGCCAATGTGCAGCAGCGTCTGCGCAAGGCGCGCGCCTCGATCGCCGCCATTCACATGCCGGGCAAGATCAACGGTGCGGTCGGTAACTACAATGCGCATCTGGCGGCCTATCCGGACGTCGACTGGGAAGCCTTGGCAGCACGTTTCGTAGCCGGGCAAGGCTTGCAGTTCAATGACTACACCACGCAGATCGAACCGCACGATGGCATTGCCGAACTGATGGACGCCTATGCGCGCTTCAACACCATCCTGATCGATCTGGACCGCGATATCTGGGGCTATATCTCGCTGGGCTATTTCCGCCAACGTCCCAAGGCCGGTGAAGTGGGCTCGTCCACCATGCCGCACAAGGTCAACCCGATCGACTTCGAGAACTCTGAAGGCAATCTGGGCCTGAGCAACGCAGTGCTGCGCCATCTTGCCGAAAAGCTGCCCATCTCGCGCTGGCAACGCGACCTGACCGACTCCACCGTGCTGCGCAACCTGGGGGTCGGTCTGGGCTATGCCCTGCTGGCGTATGACTCCTGCGCACGCGGTCTGGACAAGCTGGAAGCCGATCCGCTGCGGATTGCGGCCGACCTGCAAGGAGCGTGGGAAGTGCTGGCGGAACCGATCCAGACGGTGATGCGCAAACACGGCATGGACAACCCTTACGACCGCCTGAAGGCACTCACCCGCGGTAAGGCGGTGGATGAAGCCACCTTGCGCGAGTTTGTGGCCGGGCTGCCGATTCCGCAGACCGAACGACAACGCCTGGCCGACATGACGCCCACCGGGTATACCGGCCTGGCGACGGCGCTGGCCCGTCGGGTGGAGTAAGGCTGCGCTGCCGGGGGCCAAAACAGCTACACCGCACCCACAAAACCGCTCCTGGCCGGCCCACACCGGGTGACGGGTGCGCTGGCGTCACTCCGGCGCCATTCCCCGCAGGAAGCAGTCATTCAGGATTGTCAACCCCGGCAGGGCCTGAGCACCACGTCGATCTTGTGTCTTTTATGTCTCCCGCCCAAGCTGGTGGCTGGAAGCCGGGGGGATCCGCATTCAGCGTCAAGGTTCCGGACTGCGCGACACCATCTGATCCGCGCGAATCGCTGCGGGAATATATGTTCAGTAAAGCTCAGCTTTCCTGCCGGCGTGCCGTTGCTTCCTTTGCTGTAGGTGCTTAAATATCAATAGATATTTATTGCATTTAATAAAACGGACAACAAAATCAGGAAACCCATATCATGCTCCCGCGCGAATCAAATCCCGGTCTTTGGCAACTTCGCTCCACCGCAATATGGATCGGCGCCTGGCTGACCGCCAGCATGGTTGGCTTGGCCAGCCTGAGCGGCGAGTTGCTGCGCGCGCTCACCCTGTGCCGCTGAGCCGGAGGCCGACATGCCCAACCACCTGACCGATTTCAGTCCCCGTCTGGCGCAGGAGCGTGCAAACTATGACGTCTTTCTGGCCAGGGTTGCATCGGCAATGCTGCTGATCACGCTGATCACCGCCGCCTTCCTCCACCATACCCCTCTGACCTTCGCGCTGGCCGTGCTGGCACCCTCCCTGCCCCTCTGGCTGGCACTGACTGCACCCGGTGCCCTGAGCACCCGCTGCGTGATGGCGGTGGGCCTGATGTTACAGGCCACCGTGCTGGTGGATGCGTCTTATGGCACGGTGGAAGCGCATTTCGGCTTTTTTGTTTTACTGGCTTTCCTGCTTGGCTATGCGGACTGGCGCCCCCTGCTCGCGGCCACCCTTGCCGGTGCCGCTACCCACTTGATCGGCTGGGGTACCCAGCGCTGGTTGGCGAGCTTCTATCTGTTGCCGGAAGGACACTCTGCGGGCATGATCCTGGTCCATGCGGCTTTTCTGGTGGGAGAAGCTTGTGTGCTGATCCGCATAGCGCAGGCCATGGCGGCCTTTCATGTTGAGAGCTGGCAACACGAGCAGATCAAGCAACGCTTCGTGCAATTCTCCGAGGGTGCACGCACGTTCTGCCAAGAGGTGCTGACCATTGCTGCCGACATGCAACTCGCCCGATTGCAGGATCATGCCAAGCAACAACGGCACAGCGAGGGTCAGGCCGAGCAGGCCATGCAGGACGTCCTGACCCGGGTGCAAAGTGTCTCTTCGGTAAGCCTACGACTGCGCGAAGAGCAGATGGCCGGGGCGGACCGCACCGCCGAAAGTGCCCAGGCCATCCGCACTGCGTTGACCGGACTGGATGCAGTGCATGGCGGGATTGACGGGGTGGCATCGTTCACCGCGCAGTTCGAAAACGCTTCCGCCAATATCGATCAGATCACCGCCACCATCCACAATGTGGCAACCCAGACCAACCTGCTGGCGCTGAATGCCTCCATCGAGGCCGCGCGGGCCGGCGAGGCTGGCAGAGGCTTTGCCGTCGTCGCCGACGAGGTACGCAAACTGTCGCACATGGTGGCCGCCGAAGCCGCCAAGGTTGAGGCCGCGGTAGGTGAAACCCGCGCGGCCACATGTTCCGTGCTGCAGGCCGTAAGCAATGCCCGCAACACCCTCGACCATGCCTCTGCGCAAATCACGCAGAGCATGAGTCATCTGAGTCAGATCGAGGCAGATGCGCGCTCCGCTGGCGAACGTTCCGCCGAAGTGGTGGTGCAGTCAGCGCAACAGCAGGAGGCGGTCGACCGGATCGGGGTGGCAGTCACGCGGATCGTGCGGGTAGGGGATGACACGCGTCAGGACACCACCCGCGTGATCGAACGGTTGAACGCCATGGTGTCCGCAGCGGAACGACTGCGCCACGATGGTCATGCAGTGTTCGCGGCCCATGGCTGAGGTGAGTCAGGCCCGGCTGGCGCGCACCAGACCGATCAGGCTGGGCACCAGCGTGACTACCACGATGCCCAGGCTGATCAGCGACAGGTTGCCCTTGATCGCCGGAATATCGCCAAACAGAAAGCCGGCCAGGGTGAGTGACCCCACCCAAAGCACGGCGCCCACCGCCGAGAACGCGGCAAATTTCTGCGCGCTCATGGCCCCCAGGCCCGCGGCAAACGGCGCATAGGTGCGGATGATCGGCAGGAAGCGCGCCAGCACTACCGTCTTGCCGCCATGCCGCTCGTAGAACGCATGGGTAGCGGCAAGATGCGCCGGGTTGAGCCAGTGCTTCTTGCCATCGCGGTGCAGGAACAGCGCCGGCCCCAGCCATCGGCCAATCTGGAAATTGCTCAGGTTGCCCAGCAGCGCTGCCACCATCAGCACACCCATTAAGGCTTCGAGTTGAAGGGCACCGCTGGCGGCGGCGGCACCGGCCACAAACAGCAAGGAATCTCCGGGCAACATGGGCAGGATTACCAGTCCGGTCTCGCCAAAGATGATGGCGGCGAGGATGGCGTAAGACCAGAAACCGTAAGCGTGAATCAGAAGCAGCAGGTTCTGGTCTAGATGCGCAATGAACTGCAGCACGGCGTTCAGGCGCCGTCCCGGATCACTTCCTGGGTCTTCTTCTCGACGTGGACGAAATCCTCACGTGACATGCCCAGCCACATCGCGATCGGACAGGCCACCAGCACCGAGGAGTAGATGCCGAAGATGATGCCGATGGTCAGCGCAAGGGCGAAGTAGTGCAGTGCCTCGCCACCAAAGAACAGCATCGAGGTCACCATCAGCTGGGTGCAGCCATGGGTGATGATGGTGCGGCTCATGGTCCGCGTGATCGCGTTGTCGATCACGGTGGTGACCGAGGCACCGCGCATCTTACGGAAGTTCTCGCGCACCCGGTCAAACACCACCACCGATTCGTTCACCGAGTAGCCCAGGATGGCCAGCACCGCCGCCAGCACCGACAGGCTGAATTCCCAGCGGAAAAAAGCGAAGAAACCAAGGATGATCACCACGTCGTGCAGGTTGGCAAGGATGGTGGCCACCGCAGGGCGCAGCTTGAAGCGGATCGCCAGATACAGCACGATGCCGATCGCCACAAAGGCCAGCGCGGCAGCACCGTCGATCACCAGTTCATCGCCCACCTGCGGACCGACAAACTCCACGCGACGCACCTTGGCGCTTGCGTCAAGCGCATCCAGCTTGCCCATCACCTGCTCTGACAACTGGGCGCTGGAAAGCCCGGCCTTGATCGGCAACCGGATCAGCACGTCATGCGAGGTGCCAAAGTTTTGCACGCTGGCATCGGCAAAGCCGAGACCGGTGAGTGCACCACGAATACCCTGCACGTCGGCTGTCTGGGCATAGTTGACTTCCATCACCGTGCCGCCGGTGAAGTCCACCGAAAAATTCAGGCCACGCGTGACCAGAAAGAAGATGGCCAGCAAAAAGGTGAGCAGGGAAATCGCCGTGGTGTAACGGCCCCAGCTCATGAAGGGGATATCCTTGCGGATCCGGAAAAATTCCATTGTGTCTTGCTCCTGCCCTTGTATGCGCAACCCCGGCCTTACTGGCCGTGGGTGTCCTCGCGCCAGTTGACGTTACCGATCGACAGGTGGTCGATCTTGCGGCGGCGGCCATAAATCACGTTGACCAGCGCGCGTGAGACCAGCACGGAACTGAACATGGAAGTGAGGATACCCAGCACCAACACCACGGCAAAACCCTTCACCGGACCGGAGCCGAAGGTGAACAGCGCGATACCGGCGATACCGGTGGTCACGTTGGAATCGAGGATGGTGGCAAACGCGCGGTCGTAACCCGCGTGAATCGAAGCGGCCGGCGAATTGCCGGAGCGCAGCTCCTCGCGGATGCGCTCGTTGATCAGCACGTTGGCGTCGATGGCCATACCCACCGTGAGCGCGATGCCGGCCATGCCGGGCAGCGTGAGGGTGGCTTGCAGCAACGACAGCAACCCGACCAGAAACAGCACGTTGGTGGCCAGTGCCACCACAGAAATGACGCCGAACAGCATGTAGTACACCGCCATGAAGGCGCTGATCGCTGCAAACCCGATCCAGGTGCTGTGGAAGCCACGGGCAATGTTTTCGGCCCCCAGACTGGGACCGACGGTCCGCTCCTCAAGGAACTCCATCGGTGCGGCCAGCGCGCCGGCGCGCAGCAGCAGCGCGAGGTCGTTGGCTTCCTTGGGACTGGCCAGACCAGTGATCTGGAAGCGCGCCCCAAGTTCGTCCTGAATGGTGGCCACCGAGATGGCCTCGGTGCGGGTCTTTTCGATCAGCAAAATGGCCATGCGCTTCTTGATGTTCTCGCGCGACACCTGCTTGATCACCCGGGCGCCCTTGGCATCCATGCTGATATTGACCGAAGGGCGACCACTCTGCGAATCGAAACCGGCCGAGCCGTCAGTGATCACTTCACCGGTCAGCACCGCCTGCTTCTTGACGAATACCGGAAAGCCGTTGCGCTCGACCACCAGTTCGGCACCAACCGGCGGCGTGTCGGTGAGCGAGGTGGGGCCGGGATGGTCCTCATCGACCATGCGGATTTCCAGGCTGGCCGTGCGGCCGATGATGTCCTTGGCTTTGGCCGTGTCCTGCACGCCGGGCAGCTGCACGATGATGCGGTCGTCGCCCTGCTGCTGGATGATCGGTTCCTTGGCACCCAGTTCGTTGACCCGGTTGCGCAGCGCCAGGATGTTCTGCTTCAGCGCGGCGTCCTGGATCGACTTGTAGGCTTCGGGACGCAGGTTGATCGACAGGCTCAGGTCTTCGCCACTGCCGTCCTCACGCAGGGTGAAATCGGGAAAGTTGCGCTCGAGCAGCTTTCGGGCCGCATCGCGCTGCGCCACTTCCTTGAAACGCACCAGCACGCGGTTACCGTCGCGGCTCACCCCGGTGTAGAACACCCGGGCATCACGCAACTGGGAACGGGTTTCGGTGAGCGCGCCTTCGATGCGTTTGTTGAGTGCCGCCTTCATGTCGACCTGCAGCAGGAAGTGCACGCCACCGGACAGGTCCAGACCCAGATACATGGGCAGTGCGCCGATGCTCTCCATCCAGGCCGGCGCATTTGAGACCAGGTTGAGCGCCACCACGAACAGCGGTTGCTGACCCTCGGCATTGAGGGCACGGTCGAGCACGTCACGCGCCTTCAACTGTGCGTCGGTATCGGCGAAGCGCACGCGCACGCCGCTGTCTTCCAGCGTGGTGCCCAGCGCCGGCACCTGCGCTGTGACCAGTGCGGCCGCCACCTGCGCGCGCAAGGCGGCATCGGGCTTGGCATTGGAACCCAGTGGCGACACCTGCACGGCGGGCGACTGGCCATAAAAATTCGGGAGCGTGTAGAGCAGCCCGAGAAGCAGCGCGATCACGATGACCGCGTTCTTCCAAAGCGGAAACCGGTTCATTTGAGGGTTCCTGTGGGCAGCAGGGCGGTGACCGCCTGACGCTGGATCTTCACCACCGTGCCGCGCGCAATTTCCAGCTCGAGGATGCTGTCATCGAGCGACTGGATGCGCCCCAGCAGGCCACCCGCCACCACTTCGTCGCCTTTTTTCAGGTTGGCCAGCAGGTTGGTGACTTCCTTCTGGCGCTTGAGCTGCGGGCGGATCATCAGGAAGTACAGCAAGCCGAACATCACGATGATCGGCATGAACTGCATGAGGTCGGCCGGCGCGCCGCCGATGGCGCCCAGGGACTGGGCAGATGCGTTGCTGATGAACATGGGTGACACACTCTCCTGGGAGGCCGACTTTGGCCGGTTCACATAACTTCCCAGTTTAGCACGGTCCAATTGGCGGATCCGCTGTACGCGCTGGATTCGCTTGCCGCACAGGGCGTGCTAGTGCGGCGTCCCGCACAGGGCGTGCTGGTGCGGCGGCCCGCACGCACCCTGGCTCAGGCCTCGGGCGCTTGTCCTGCCAGCGCGCGACGGCGCCTGAAGGTGTCGGTGAAGTCGGCCAGCTTGCCCTGTGCAATGGCGCCGCGCAGGCCGCGCATCAGGTCCTGGTAGTAATGCAGGTTGTGAATCGTGTTCAGGCGCGCACCGAGGATCTCCTTGGCCTGCTGCAGGTGATGCAGGTAGGCGCGCGAAAAGGTGCGGCAGGTGGTGCAGGTGCACTCGGGGTCGAGCGGGCGGATGTCGTCCTTGTACCGTGCATTGCGGATCTTGATATCGCCGTTACGCGTGAACAGCCAGCCGTTGCGCGCATTGCGGGTGGGCATCACGCAATCCATCATGTCTACGCCGTTGCTGACCGCCGAAACGATGTCTTCTGGCGTGCCCATACCCATCAGGTAGCGCGGCTTGTTGGCCGGCAGCAGGCGCGGCGTGTGCGTCAGGATCCGTTCGCGGTCGGCATGCGGTTCACCCACCGACAGTCCACCGACGGCATAGCCCGGGAAGTCGATCTCGGTCAACGCCGCCACCGAGCGCTCGCGCAGGTCCTCGAACATGCCGCCCTGCACGATTCCGAACAGGGCATTGGGGTTGCCTTCATGTCCCTGCTTGCTGCGTGCGGCCCAGCGCATGCTCATCTCCATCGAGGTGGCGGCCTGGCGGTGATCCGCCGGATACGGCGTGCATTCGTCAAACGCCATCACGATGTCGGAATTCAGCACACGCTGGATGCGCATCGATTCTTCCGGGGTGAGAAACAGCGCATCACCATTGATCGGCGAGCGAAACCGCACGCCGTCTTCGGTGATCTTGCGCAGGTCGCCCAGACTGAACACCTGAAATCCGCCCGAATCGGTGAGTATCGGCCCCGTCCAGCCCATGAAGCCGTGCAGGCCGCCGTGCGCTTCGATCACGGCCAGACCCGGCCGCAGCCAAAGATGAAAGGTATTGCCAAGCAGGATATGCGCGCCCAGTTGCGCCACTTCCAGCGGCGAAAGCCCCTTGACGGTGCCATACGTGCCCACCGGCATGAAGGCTGGCGTCTCGACCAGGCCATGGGGCAATTCCAGGGTGCCGCGGCGGGCCTGCCCGTCGGTGGCCAGAACGGTGAATCGCATCAGACAGACTCCAGCGACGTGCGTCGCGCATCGTTTTCACGGTCGATCAGCATGGCATCGCCGTAACTGAAAAATTGGTACTGCTGCGTGATGGCATGCTGATAAGCCGCCCGCAGCAATGCCACGCCGCCAAAGGCCTGCACCAGCATGAGCAAGGTAGACTTGGGCAGGTGAAAATTGGTGATCAGGCGGTCCACCACCTGGAACGGGTAGCCCGGGGTGATGAACAGGCGCGTGTCGCCTGCGGATGCCAGCGGCACCGCCACGCCATCGTGATGGCCGTGTGCGGCAGACCACCGCGGCATTCCAGCGGATCCGGCGGACGCATAAACAGCCACGTCGGCGCCCCTTGCGGGCGTCCCCGCGGTGGCGCTTGCAGGCGTTGCGCTGGCCGCCGTCGCGGCAGCGTCAGCGGCGGCGGCCTCCAGTGCCCGCAGGCTGGTGGTACCGACAGCCGTGACCCGATTGCCGCGCGCCCGCGCCGCGGCAATCGCATCGATCGTGGCCTGCGGAATCCAGTAGCGTTCGGGATGCATGCGGTGTTCGCTGACGTCATCCACGCGCACCGGCTGGAAGGTGCCTGCACCGACGTGCAGGGTGACATAAGCCAACTGCACACCAGCGGCCTGCAGTTGCGCCAGCAAGGCATCGCTGAAATGCAGGCCCGCCGTTGGCGCGGCCACCGCCCCGGCAGTGCGGGCGTACACGGTCTGATAGCGCGCGTCATCATCGGCTTCCGCCGCGCGGCTCAAATACGGCGGCAGCGGCAGGGCACCCTCACGCTCCATCAGCGCCAGCATGTCCTCGGCGCCGGCTTCAAGCTGCAATCGGAACAGGTCGCCGTCGCGGCCCAGTACCCGCACCTGGGCCTGTTGCTCGCCCAGCAGAAGGATGCTGCCGGCCGCAGGCGTCTTGCTGGAACGCAACATGGCAGCCCAGCTGCCGTCCTCTGCTGGCCGCTCAAACACCACCTCCACCCGACCACCGGTCGGCTTTTTCCCGAACACCCGCGCTTTCAGCACCCGGGTGTCATTGAGCACCAGCAGGTCCCCCGAAGCGAGCATGGTGGGCAGATTGGCAAACTGCTCGTCGCGCAGCGCGCGCGCGCGCAGGTCAAGCAAGCGGCTTGCGCCGCGCTCCGCGGGCGGATGGCGCGCAATCAGCGCATCGGGCAGTTCGTAGTCAAAATCGGACAGGCGCACGTGGGGGACAGGCGCCAATCGTGGCGCACAACAACAATGGCGCCCAAGTCTATCAGCTAGCGGATTGCTGCGCGGCAGCGACCCGGCACAGGACCAACACATCCAGGCCAGCTGGAATGGACAGCAGGTCAGGCCGCGACACCGATACCAAGAGGCAGCGACACAGCCCACAGGAGATGACAATAAACATCAGCCCCGGTGAGAGCCGCAATTTTGCAATTGCACAGGCCCTTACCCATTCCGTGACACAGGTAATGAGACCGCCGTCAGGGAAACTACGCTGGAGGGCCTGAACGGTTTGCGGCGCAGGGCCGCTCTGCAGCATAATAGGGGGCTGCACTGCATCCCTCTGCCCGAGTGGTGAAATTGGTAGACGCAGGGGACTCAAAATCCCCCGCCGCAAGGCGTGCCGGTTCGAGTCCGGCCTCGGGCACCAAGGCTTTTCAGGCGATTCCCCAAACTGCCCCACAACTCGCGGGACACCGGCGGGACAGCAAGCCAAAGCAATCACTGGTCAACCCCTCGACCAGACACGCACGCGCCCCTCAGCTAACAACCCTGAAACAGAGGCGGTGCCGCACGTCCTGAACGGCCAACGCAAACGATCCTTTTTTAGGCTCACTGTCCCACAGCAGTCCATCTGCGGATGTTTTCATCAACAAAATCACTGTCTATCAATAATTTACTGACGTTCATCACGGGACTATAAATCCCCCGTTGATTTGTTGTCGGTCATGCGCTGCTGACGACGCGGGTTTGCCAAGCGCGCGATCCATCGCCATGCCAACGACGGCTCCTGCCAGTTCGGCCAGCATAAAGCCGGGCACACTGATCGGCGCAATCCCCGCAAAACTGTCGCTGAACATGCGACCAAACGCAGCAGCCGGATTCGCAAAGGAGGTGGATGCCGTGAACCAGTAGGCGGCGCCGATGTAACACGCCACCATGGCCGATACCTTGGCCTGGGGTGCGCGCAGGATCACCAGCAACAGGCCGGCAGTGGCCACCGCCTCAGCAATCCATTGGCCGTTGCCGCTGCGTATTTTGCTGGAGAACTGCAAGATCGGCAGGTCAAACATGCCGTGCGCCAGCCAAGCGCCCAGTGCGGCACCAAGCAATTGCGCCAGTACATAAGGCACGCAGGCCGAACGTTCCAGTTCGCCTCGCCAGACCATCGCAAGGCTGACCAACGGATTCATGTGGGCACCGCTGATCGGGCCGAATACTTCGATCAATACGTACAGGCCGGCCACGGTGGCCGCAGCATTTGCCAGAAGTGCAATCGCCACGTTCCCGCCGGCGAGTCGCTCTGCCATGATGCCGGAGCCAACCACAATGCAGAGCAACAACAGCGTACCGAGGCACTCGGCCATCAGGCGGGAACGAAATCGCAGCATCCCTCAGCTCTCCGCGATCTGCTGCAAGCGCTGACGCAGGGCGGCATCGTCCAGACTTTCAAGCGGAAGCATCAGCAATTGCAGAAGCTTGTATGCCAGGGCCTGGCGGGTCAGCTCGAAAGCGCGAACCCGGTCCTCTTCGGACCCCTCCGCCTTGGACGGATCGGGATACCCCCAGTGCGACTGCACTGGCGCCCCCGGCCAGAAGGGGCAGGCTTCTGCCGCGGCCTGATCGCAAACCGTAATTACCACGCGCATCGGCGGCGCGCCCGGCAGGGTGAACTCGTCCCAGCTTTTGCTGCGCGCATCGGCGATCGCCACATCCGCATCGCGGAGCACCTGCAATGCAAACGGATTGACTTTGCCGCTGGGCGAACTGCCAGCGCTGAATGCGCGGACCGCGATCTGATTCTTTTGCGCCAGGTGATTCAACATGCCCTCAGCCAGCACACTGCGCGCCGAGTTGTGAGTGCACAGGATCAATACGTTGATTGCCATTCAAAACTCCGCTTTGATCAAAGGTGATGGCCGCAGAGCGGTATCAGCAGGCGCACGCCGTGTCCGGAGGGTTCACGGCGCAGGGATTCACGGCGCAGGGGGCCCCCGCGCAGCAGTTTTCGGTCAGATAGCCCAACAGGGCGTTCACCTGCTCGAAATTGGCGCGATAAACAATGTTTCGGCTTACCCGCTCCTGGGTGACCAACCCGGCATGTGCCAGCTCCTTCAGGTGAAAGGACAGCGTATTCGCGGGCACACCCAGCGTCCCGGCCATCCTGCCCGGCGTCAGTCCGGCCTGCCCCGCCACGACGAGCGCCCGGAAGGCATCCAGCCGTATGGGTTGCGCCAGGGCGGCGAGAGATTGGATGACGTGCATTTGTTCCATTGATTCCAGAATAATGGAACTATGGTGCAATCTCAAGGCATACCCAGCGAAAATGTCAGCGCTTCGCAGGCGATGTCCAACACCGGCCGGACCTAGCCGGGACAGACCGGGTCAGGACGGGACAGACCAGACCAGACCAGACCAGAGCAGACCGCGACGCGCAGGGTGGCACGCCCCTTAAGTTTCCGCGGATTCCGACGTAATTCCTCAGGGATACACGCCGCGAACGCCGCCAGCCGACAGGCCCCGGCGCGACGCAACATCACAGCGCCCAACGCGACCTGCAGCACCGACAGTTCAGGGAATGTTCACAATTTAGCAAAGCTGAGCTCTGGGCAAACACCAAACAATTGCCTTATCGTAAGAGACGGCGCTCGAATCGCTGCCGGACGCACGGCGCACTCCCCCCACCCTTGCGACGCCAAAACCTATAACGAGGATTTCGCACATGTATTCTGCCCGCAACGCCAGCCGGCCGCGCGCACTGCTTCTGATCAGTGCGCTGGCCCTGACTGCCGCCATGATGGAAGCGAACGCCGATGACGGCATCAAGCTTTACGCTTCGCCCTCCATCCGCCTGATGAGCCCCGACGCCAAGTTTGGTGTCAACAACAGCGGTCCCGCCCTGTCGCTGGGCGTCGGCGCCGAGGTCGAGTCCTGGCTGGACGTGCAGGCAGGCGTAGGTTACGGCCGCGCCACCGGCGGCGGCAATACCTACAGCCAGACCACGGCGGGCGTGGACGGTCTGTTCATGTTTTCCCGTGACGAGCTGCGCCCCTTCATCCTGGTGGGCGTAGGCGCTGAAAATGAGCGCGTGAACAACCCACTGGTCACCGGTTCCAACACCTCACCCAACCTGTCGCTCGGTGCCGGCGTACAGTACAGCCTGGATGATCGCCTCAGCGTGCAGGGTGATGTGCGCCGCGTGGTGGGTTTCCAGCGTGACAAGGCAGTGATCAATTTCGCACGCTCCTATACCACGTATGTCAGTGTGGGTCTGAACTACGCCCTGGACGAGCCCGTCAGGCCGATGCCGGTGGCAGCACCGAAGCCGATCGCACCGCCCCCGCCCCCGCCGCCGGTTCCGGTCGCACCGCCGCCGCCGCCGCCCCCGCCCCCGCCGGCGCCGTTGATCTCCCCACCGCCACCGCCGGCGCCGGTCACACCGCCCGCTCCGGTGATGGAAAAGGTCACGCTGGCCTCCACCGACCTGTTCGACCTGAACAAGGCCACCCTGAAAAAGGCATCACCGCAGCTTGAGCAGATTGCAAAAACGCTCACCCTCCATCCTGAAATCAGCTCGGTGGTGGTGACCGGTTATACCGATCGGCTCGGCAAGCCTGCGCACAACCTTGAACTGTCGCAGCAACGTGCAGACAACGTGAAGGCCTTCCTGGTATCGCACGGTGTAGCCCCGGCACGCATCCGCGCAATCGGCATGGGCAGCGCCAACCCGGTTTCCAGCTGCCCCAAGATGTCGCGCGCCAAGGCGATCAAATGCCTGGAAGCCGATCGCCGGGTCGAGATCGAGCCAATCATGATAGAGCGACCGGCAAACTAGAAATGAACAGGGGAGCGCGCTCTCCCGGGCATCGGGCAAGGCTGGCACTGTGGTGCGCACTGGCCAGCCTTGTATCGATGCCAGCCCAGGCCACCGCAGTGCAGGCGTGGGATGACGGCGAGACCCTGCATCTCAGCAATCTTGAACCGCACACGGATGCCAGTGTTTCGCTGGAGGAGCCCGAGCCTCCTCTGGTAGATCTGGTTCCTGCCAGACCGGCCACAGGTCTGGTCGATCATGCTGCCGGCCCCGACCTGAACCGCCTGGTGGCGCATGACCCGCGCACGGCAGCGCGTCTCAGGCAATTCGCCCCCATGGTGTCGCGCGCGGCCATCGATCACGGTGTGGACGCCGCCTTGCTGCAGGCTGTGGTGGCCATCGAATCTGCTTACAACCCGCTCGCCCGCTCCCGTGCCGGTGCCATCGGCCTGATGCAGGTGATGCCGGCCACGGCAGCGCGCTATGGCGTCCACAATCCTGAGGATCCACTGCAAAACCTGCACGCAGGCTGCCTATATTTAAAGGATTTGCTTGTCATGTTCCATCAAAACGTGGATCTTGCCGTGGCGGCGTACAATGCCGGCGAAAACGCCGTGTTGCGGTATGGCAATCAAATTCCCCCGTATCCGGAAACCCAGCGTTACGTACCCCAAGTAGTGAATATTTACCGGGGACTGCGTCAGTAAAGCGATTTTTCTTAAAGTTTGCGTCGTATCATCCGTTGATCTTCTTTCAATACCCGCTATCGGATCCTGCCCCCATGCGTCCTTCAACCCTGAATGCTCCCCGCCGCGCCAGTGGCTTTACCCTGCTCGAACTGCTGGTGGTGATGGTGATCATCGGCCTGCTCGCCGGTATCGTGGCTCCGCGTTACTTCTCGCAAGTGGGCAAGTCCAAGGTGACCAACGCAAAGGGCCAGATCAAGCTGTTCGCCGACGCACTGCAGGCATTCGCCACCGACACCGGGCATTTCCCCACCACCGAGCAGGGTCTGGCCTCGCTGGTGGCGCGGCCCCAGAACGAATCTGCCTGGCGCGGACCCTACCTGACCAAGGGCGTGCCGAACGACCCGTGGGGCAATCCGTATGTTTACAAATCGCCCGGCGAACACGGCGACTTCGACCTGGAGTCCTTCGGCAAGGACGGTCAGCCGGGTGGCACGGACGACAACGCTGACATCACCAACTGGTAAGCCGGCCAGATCATGCAATTCCAGGTGCGCGCCGTATCCGCGGGCAAGCTATCGGTACTGACCTTCGAGGCGCCTGACCCCGCCGATGCCAGCCGTCAGGCACAGGCGCAGGGTTATATGGTGCTGTCGGTGCAGGCCGAACGTGCTGGCGGTGGCCTGCTCACCCGCGGTGCACGTTTTCCGCTGATCCTGTTCAGCCAGGAACTGCTGGCGCTGCTGGAAGCGGGCCTGAGCCTGGTCGAGTCGATCGAGGCACTCACCGAAAAAGAATCCCGTCCCGACACCAAGCGCGTGCTGAAGGGCGTGGTCGACCAGCTCTATGAAGGCCGCACGCTGTCGGCGGCCATGGCCAAGTTTCCGCGCGAATTTCCCGACCTGTACGCCGCCACCGTGCGCGCCAGCGAACGCACCGGCGACCTGCCGCAGGCCTTGCAGCGCTATGTGGATTACCAGTCACAGATGGAAATCGTGCGCAAGAAGATTACGAGCGCGCTGATCTATCCGGTGATCCTGCTGGTCACCGGCCTGCTGGTCACGGTATTCCTGCTCGGCTTTGTGGTGCCCAGCTTTTCCTCGATTTATGCCGACCTCGGCACCAAGCTGCCACTGATGTCGCGCATCCTGCTGAGCTGGGGCCAGCTGCTGGAAGCCAACGGCGCGCTGATCGGTACCGTGGCCGGCGGCACGGTGGTGTTCCTGATCTGGTTCATGGGCCGCGAAAGTACGCGCTCCTGGCTGCTCGCCAAGCTATGGACCATTCCGGCCCTGGGCGAGAAGGTCCGCATTTATCAGCTGGCGCGCTTCTACCGCACACTGGGCATGCTGCTGGCGGGCGGCACCCCGGCAGTCACGGCGCTCACCATGAGTGCCGACCTGCTGCAGGCCGGCCTGCGCGACCGCCTGCAGGCGGCCTCGCTGCGCATTCGCGAAGGCATCGCACTCAGCACCGCCATGGAAGAAAACGGCCTGACCACACCCGTGGCGCAACGCATGCTGGCCGTGGGTGAACGCACCGGCCGTATGGGCGAGATGACCGACCGTGTGGCGGCCTTTTACGACGAAGAAATCGCCCGTTTTGTCGACTGGTTCACCCGGCTGTTCGAGCCGCTGCTGATGGCCTTCATCGGCATCGTGATCGGCGGCATCGTGGTGGCCATGTACCTACCCATTTTTGAGCTCGCCGGGAGTATCCAGTGAACGCACCCCGCTCCATCCCTCCGCGTCCGGGCGCCGCCATCCCGCCGCAGGCGATCATGCAGGCGCGCCTTGACGCGCAGTCCACCCGTCGTCCGGTGGTGGAAGTGCTCGACGAGCAACTGGCGCTGGCCGCGCCGGTATTCACCGAGGCGCTGTCCGACCTGTTCCATTACCGCACCATCGGCATGGGCGAACTGCGCGGCGTGGAGCCGGATTTCACCGTGCTGCCCTTCACCGAGGCGCTGGCGCACCGCTGCATTCCTGTGCGTGAATCGCACGGCGCACTGCTGCTGGTATTCGGCGATCCATTCGACACCGCCCTGCAGGCCTGGGCTGATGCCACCTTGCCCGAAGCCTTCGAGTGGCGTCTGGCCCATCACCGCGATATCGGTGCCTTCCTGGCCAGCCAGGAAGAAACCCTGCACGCCATGGATGGGGCGCTGCAGAACGCCCGTCGCGATGGCAGCAGCGACAGCAAGGTGGACGACCTGTCGCTGAAGACCATCAGCGAAGACACCAGTCCGATCGTCAAGCTGGTCAACTCCACCCTGTATGACGCGCTGAAAACGTCGGCGTCCGACATTCACCTGGAAACCAACCCGGGTGGCCTCGCCATCAAGTACCGGGTCGACGGCGTGCTCACCCACGTGGGATCCCTGGGCGGCCTCGACCAGGCCGAGCAGGTGATCTCGCGCCTGAAGGTGATGTCCGAGCTCGACATTGCCGAGCGTCGCGTCCCGCAGGATGGCCGCTTCAAGGTATCGATCCGCGGCCGCGAAGTGGACTTCCGCGTGTCGATCATGCCGAGCATTTTTGGCGAAGACGCGGTTCTGCGTATCCTCGACAAGCAGAGCCTGTCGGACGAGATGCGCGGCTTACGCCTGGATACCCTGGGACTGGCCGAAGATGCCATCGAGCGGCTGCGCCGCCTGGCCAACGAACCCTATGGCATGGTGCTGGTCACCGGCCCGACCGGTAGCGGCAAGACCACCACGCTGTATGCCGCCATCTCCGAGATCAACCACGGCCAGGACAAGATCATCACCATCGAAGACCCGGTCGAGTACCAGCTGCCCGGGGTGCTGCAGATTCCGGTCAACGAGAAAAAAGGACTGACTTTCGCTCGCGGCCTGCGCTCGATCCTGCGTCACGACCCCGACAAGATCATGGTGGGTGAAATCCGTGACTCGGAAACGGCGCAGATCGCCATCCAGTCGGCCCTGACCGGTCACCTGGTGTTTACCACGGTGCACGCCAACAACGTGTTCGACGTGATTGGCCGCTTCATGCATATGGGCGTGGATCCCTACAGTTTTGTGTCGGCATTGAACGGCATCCTGGCGCAGCGTCTGGTGCGGCGCATCTGCCCGGATTGCACCACCGAGGACGCCCCGGACGCGCGTACCCTGGCCGATGCCGGTCTGGGCGAAACGGATGTCAGCGCATGGCATTTCCGTCGCGGCTCGGGCTGCGGGCACTGCCGCGGCACCGGTTATCGCGGCCGTCGTGCGATTGCCGAAATCCTTACCCTCAACGATGAAATCCGTGAACTGATCACCGCACGTGCGCCTGTCCGCCAGATCAAGGATGTGGCCCGGCGCAACGGGACCCGGTTGCTGCGCGACGCTGCGCTCGACCTGGTCAAGGAAGGAATCACCAGCTTGCAGGAAGCCAACCGTGTCACTTTTGTCTCGTAGTCAGCTGCGCATCGCCCTGACCCCGACCAGTGTCGTGCTGGTACGCACCGAGGGGTGGCTGAATCCGCGGGTGAGCGGATCGCAGACCTTCGTGGTCGAGCCACAGCCCGGCGCACGTCCGTGGGAAGCCACTGTCAGCGCGCTGGTGCGTGCCTTGCCGCTGTTCAGCAAACCGGGCGAGCCGATCACCCTGGTGCTGTCCAATCACTTCTGTCACTACCTGATGCTGCCGGCCCTGCCCACGCTGGCCAGCGAGGAAGAAGACGCCGCCTTTGCGCGTCACACCTTCCGCGAAATCTATGGCGAGACCATGGATGGCTGGACCATCCGGGTGTCCGGCGACTCGCCGGCGCAACCACGGCTGGCCGCCGCGATCGACGCCAACCTGCTGCTTGCGCTACAGCGTAGCGTTGGCGAAGCCAAGCTCAAGCTGCGTTCAGTACAGCCCTACCTGATGGCTGCCTTCAATGCGTGGCACAAGGAACTGGGCCGGGCACCGGTCTGGTTTGCACTCTACGAGCCCGGCCGCCTGTGCATCAGCCTGTGCACGCATGAGGGCGTGCGTAGCGTGCGTGCCGCCCCCGCCAACGACGAATGGCGCATCGAGTTGCCGATGCTGATGCAGCGCGAGGCCAACCTGCAGGTCACCGACAGTGGCGTGCAGCCTGACCATTGTCTGGTCTTTCATCCGAGCCAGCCGCTTGCCGCACAGGTGCGCAACATGCCCGGGCATCTGGCGGCGCTGACCCTGCCGGAGGCGCGCCATGACGCGGGCGACAGCGTGCAGGCACTGGCCATGGCCCTGATCGGAGTATGAGCATGCGTCAACAACTCCACCTTGATTTCCAGCAGGGCCAGCCCCTGGTGCACTGGAGCGGTGCGCTGGTGCTGGTCACCGGCCTGATCTGCGCCGGCATCACGCTGAGCAGCCATCTGGCCCTGCAGGCGCAGATCGGCAGCGCTGACCAGCGCGTGACGGCCGCCCAGAAGGTGCTGCGCCGTCAGGCGCCGCCGCCCAAGCCGGGGGCCCCAAGCCCGCTGCAACTGGAACAGAGCCGGCAGGCCAATGAAGTGCTCGCCCTGCTTGGGCTGCCATGGCAGGACGCACTCGGCCAGATCGAGGCCACCGAGGCAAAAGATCTCTCCCTGCTCAGCATCGAACCCGACATGCAGAAAGGTTTCATCCGGCTCGGCGGCGAGGCCAAGAGCTATCAGGCCATCCTGATCTACATGAAGGCGCTGCAGACCCGCCCTGGCCTCAGCGAAGTGGTGCTGCAAACCCACAACGTGGAAGACCAGAAGCCGGGCACACCCACCCACTTCCTGATCACTGCCCGCTGGAGCGCTGCCCGATGAACCGTCTGCTCCTGCAACGTACCCTGCGCCGTGCCGGCCCACTGGGCCTGGCGGGTGGCGTGCTGCTGGCGGCTTCGCTCGTCGCGTGGTTCGGCGTGATCGAGCCCGAGAGCACGCACCTCAATGCGGCACTGACCGAAAGCATGCAGCTGCAATCCCGGGTGCGCAGCGCCCTGCCCACCGCCCGCGAGATCCGCGAGACGCCCGACGAACAGCTGCAGCGCTTTTACGGCTTCTTTCCGGGCACCAGCACGGTACCGGACTGGCTGGCCGTGATCGACCATGCTGCGGCCAAAGAACATCTGGTGCTGCAGCAGGGCGAATACCGCATCGTGCGGGACCGCCTGGGTCTGCTCACCCGCTATCAGATCAACCTGCCGCTAAAAGGCAGTTACCTGCAGATCGCCGGTTTCCTGCAGCGCGTGCTGAAAGAAATCCCTATCGCCGCCATCGAGTCGCTCAGTTTCGAACGACAGCAGGTGGGCGACCAAACACTTGATGCGAAGCTTCGCTTGACCCTATTTTTCGGGAGAGAATCATGAGTCCCCTCGTTCGCTTTATGCGGCGTACCCTTTGGCTGACCGGCATCCTTGCGGTGCTTCTGGCCGGTTGCGCCACCAAGAACCTGCGCGAGGAAGGACTGAGCGCGATTGATGCAGGCCAGTTTGGCGACGGCTTCACAAAGTTGCGCCAGGCGGTGGCCGACGACCCGCGCAACACCCAGCTGCGACAGGAGTTGCGGCTGCGTGAGGAGCAGATCATGCGCCGGCTGATCACGCAGGCCGACAACGACCGGATCAATGGCAACCTGGACAGTGCGCGCAGGTTGTACCGCGGCGCCCTGGAGGTGGACCACGATTATCCGCGCGCCGTGGCAGGTATTGCCGCCGTAGATCTGGCCGAACGCCATGCCGCACGCATGGTGCTCGCCGAACAGGCAATCGCCAAGAACGATCGCGATGGCGCCAATGCCATCCTGCGCACCATCCTGCAGGAAAACCCGCAGCACCTCGACGCCCGCAACATGCAGCGCCGACTGGCCGAAGACCAGGCACGCGAAGCCAGCAGCGGGCCGTCGTTCCGCCTGCAGGGCCGCAAGCCGGTCACGCTGGAATTCCGCGATGCCACCCTCAAGCTGGTATTCGAAGCCCTCTCGAAGGCTGCCGGCATCAACATCCTGCTCGACCGCGACCTGAAAGGCGATACCAAAACCACCATCTTCGTGAAGGACGCCACGGTGGAAGATGCGATCGACCTGCTGCTGTTGCAGAACCAGCTGGAAAAGAAGGTGATCAGCGACAACACGCTGTTCATCTATCCCAATCAGCCGAGCAAGGTGAAGGACTATCAGGACCTGAAGATCCGCAACTTCCAGCTGACCAATGCCGACGCCAAGCAAGTGCAGACCATGCTGAAGACGCTGCTCAAGACGCGCGACCTGTTCGTCGACGAAAAGACCAATTCGGTGATCATGCGGGACACGCCCGAGGCCATCCGCCTGGCCGAAAAGCTGATCAACACGCAGGATCTGGCCGAACCCGAAGTGCTGCTGGAAGTGGAAGTGCTGGAAGTCAACCGCTCCAACCTGGAGCAACTCGGCATCAACTGGCCGACCTCGCTGGCCCTGTCTTTCACCGGCCAACCGGCACAGACCTCCACCACGTTCAACAATGGCACGCCGATCCAGACCACCACGCCGGCCACCAACCTCACCCTGCGCAACCTGGCCCAAATCACGCCGGGTACCATTCAGGTCGGCACTTTGTCCGGCAGCATCGACTTCCAGCGCCAGGTCGGCGATACCAACACCCTGTCCAGTCCGCGCATCCGTGTTCGCAACAAGGAAAAGGCCAAGATCCTGATCGGCGACCGCGTACCGGTGATCACCAATTCGGTCACGCCAGTGGCCACGGGCACCCCGGTGGTGACCGGTTCGGTGACCTATCTGGATGTTGGTCTGAAGCTGGACGTCGAACCCAATATCTATCTGGATGACGACATTGCCATCAAGATGAACCTGGAAGTATCCAACATCGCCAAGACGGTGCAGGGCCAGGGCGGCACGCTGGCATATCAGATCGGTACGCGCACGGCCAGTACCGTGCTGCGCCTGAAGGATGGCGAAACGCAGATCCTGGCCGGCCTGATCAGTGATGATGACCGCAAGTCGATGTCCGGCATCGACGGACTTTCGCAGCTGCCAGTGCTGGGCCGCCTGTTCGGCAGTACCAATACCAACAAGGCGAAGAATGAGATCGTGCTGACCATCACGCCGCATCTGATCCGCGGTGTGCGTCGCCCGGACGCCAACGATATGGAATTCTGGACCGGCACCGAAACCACCCTGCGCACCCGTCCTTCCGGCGCGCTCAGCATTGGCAAGGTTGCCCAGGGCAGCAGCGTGGCGGCCATGGCCAACGGCAATGTGACGCAGGCGGGCAATCTGGCCAGCCCCACACCGACGGCCGTGCGCAGTGCACCTGCCGCAGTCGCACCGGCAGCCACCGGCGCACCAGAAACGGATCCAGGCGCAAGCGCAGGCGGCATCAAACCCGGTGCTGTTCCCATCGCCAACGCAGCTGCCGCAGGCGTGCCGGGCACTCCGGGTGCGGTAGCCAATGCCGCGATGTCGCTGAGCTGGCGGGCACCTGGCGTCCTCAAGGTAGGCCAGGAATTCACCCTGCCATTGCTGATCCGCACCGGCCAGCCGGTGGGCACCCTGCCGGCCACGCTGCATTACGATCCTACCGTGTTCGGGCTGGTACGCGTGACCGAGGGTGATTTCTTCAAGTCAGGCGGCGCCAAGAGTTCCTTCGACCCCACCGTGGATGAGCTGGCCGGGCAAATCACCCTGCAGGCCAGCCAGCCGGGGGGACGTGGCCTGGCCAGTTCGGGCATCGTGGCCAACGTGGTGCTGCGCGCCAAACAGGCCAGCGAACAGGCGGAAGTCAGCATCACCAGCGCGACTCCGGCCAGTCCCACCGGAACACCGCTCACGGTCAACCTGCCCGCAGCACTGCAACTGCGCGTGACGGAATGAGACCAGGGCGGGCACAGGGCTTCACGCTCATCGAGCTGATGGTCACCTTGGCCATCGTGGCTGTGCTCGCCCGCCTCGCCCTGCCCCTGACGCAGCTGGTTGCCAAACGCGCCAAAGAACACGAACTGCGCGCCAACCTGCGCACCGTGCGCGACGCGCTCGACCGTTACAATGAACTGTGGCGTTATTCGTGCACGCAGCAGACCAGTAACGGCGCCAGCGCGGGCGGGCAAGGTGCCGCTGGCACCGGTGCAGCCACCATTGTGGGCGGCATCAACGGTGCGGCACCGGTGGGCGGTTCGGTCGGTGCCGGGGGCAATACTGGCGGCAATGTGGCCGGCGGCGGCAGCGCCGGCTCGGTCGGTGCGGCCGGGCTCGGCGGCGCCGGCGGCGTGTCCGCGTCGACGGTGCAGACGATTGGCGGCAATGCCGGCAATGCAGCCACCGTGCTGCCTACCCCGCCAAAGATGGAATGCACCGCTGGCAGCACCGGCTGGCCCAAAGACCTGCAGGTGCTGGTGGACGGGGTAACCAATATCGCAAGTGCGCAACCGGGCGCCAAGGTGTACTTTCTGCGCCGCATTCCGCGCGACCCGCTCTTTGTGGACAGCGGGGCCGCCCCGATCGATACCTGGGGCAAGCGAAGTTCGGCCAGTTCGGCCACCGAACCCCAGGAGGGCGACGATGTCTTCGACGTGTACTCGCTCTCGACTGCCAACGACATCACCGGAAGGCCCTATCGTGAATGGTAAGACCCGTGCCCGACCGGCACTGCCCCTGTTGCCTCGCGCGCGGGGCTTCACCCTGATCGAGCTGATGGTGGTGCTGGCCATCATCGCCACCCTGCTGGCGATTGCGGTGCCGCGCTATTTTGCCAGCCTGGAGAAATCGCGCGAAACGGTGCTGCGCGCCGACCTGACGCAACTGCGCGACAGCATCGACAAATACTATGGCGATCTTGGCCGCTATCCCGACGCACTCGACGATCTGGTCACCAAGCACTACCTGCGCG
>CAITLJ010000037.1 GCA_903893215.1 uncultured Ferrovum sp.
ATGACGCCGGGTCCCGTCAGCAGCCCCGCCAGCAACACACTGCAGATCACCATGCGGGGTGCAAGCCGGGTCCGCAACCAAGAAAAACTCATGAATATATCCATACAAGGAATTGAAATAGGGACTTAAGGACGCGCATCGCCGTGCCGTTAACGGAATACACCTGCCATTCATTCTGGATTCAGCATGCCTGTCTTCCCTCTCCTGATCGTGCTCAGCATCCTGTCCGGACTCAACCTGATTGTGCAAGCCGCCGGGGACTGGGCGCTGATCCAACCGGCCCCGGTGGCGCTGGCACTGGCGGTGCTGCTGGCACTTGGCCATCTGGCCTTGTGGCGCGTATACAGCCGCACGACATCCCGCGAAGATACCGGATTGACGCAACATCTGGCTGGTATTGCCGATGGCGCGAGTGCCCTGCGCGTACAATTCGACACCCTGGGCAGCAGCACCGGCTTGCGCGCCATGCTCAACCGGGCCCTGGGCAAGATCGCCACGCTGGTGCAGGACATGCGCTCCCGCAGCGTGGAAATTGCGGTCGAAGCTGCCCAGATGGACCAGCATATCCAGTCCACCCTGCAAAGCGCGCGCCGTCAGAGCGCATTGTCGAATGGTGCAGGCGAATCCAGCAGCCAGGTCAGTGAACTGATGTCACAGGTCACGACAGAAGCCGCCAACCACGCCGCCAGCGCCGTGCGCAATCTGGACACTGCACGGGCACGTCAACAGGAACTGGGCACCGCCGCCGAGGGGATCAGCGCGATCGAGCAGCAACTGGAGCGCTTTGCCCGGACGGTGACCGAACTGACCGCACGCAGCACCAGCATTGGCGCGATTGGCCAGCTGATCAACGAAATTTCCGACCAGACCAACCTGCTGGCGCTCAATGCGGCCATCGAAGCCGCGCGCGCCGGCGAGAGCGGCCGCGGCTTTGCGGTAGTAGCCGATGAAGTGCGCAAGCTGGCCGAGCGCACCAAACGCGCCACGGACACCATCGTTACTGACACCAATCACATCACCGCGCTGGTTGCGGAAACCCAGGCAGGCACGCGCCTGATTGCCGACAAGGTGCACATCAATCGCGACACCGTGAATGCGGCCGCATGCGGCTTTGGTGCGATCCTCGACGATCTGACCACCACTGCGCACGGACTGGGTGAAATCAGCGCACGGATCGAGGAAGCCGACCGGGCCAATCGCGAAATCCGCGATCGGGTGCAAGAGATCAGCACGCTGGCAGCCGAGCAGATGGCTGCCATGGAATTTTCGGCCAACTGCGCGCGCGACCTGCGCAGCTCCACCCGGGACGCGCAGGCGGCGCTGGGCGGCATCGTGGTCGGCGAGACCCTGTATGACCAGGTGATGGCCACGGCACGCGACACCCAGGCCAGGGTCAATCGCTTGCTGGCTGGCGCCGCCGCCAGCGGCATCGACGTGTTTGACCAGCAATACGAGGCGATCGCCGGCACCCACCCGCCAAAATTCCGCACGCGTTACGATCGTCAGGTGGAACGCGACCTGCAGCAGGTGTTTGACCGCTTCCTCGATCAGGTACCCGGTGTGAGTTATTGCCTGATCGTCGACCCAAACGGATATGCCCCGACCCACAACAGCCGCTTCTCGCGTGCGCCCACCGGCAATGCCGCGCAGGATCTGGCCAGCAGCCGCGACAAGCGCAAGTTCACGGATCCGGTAGGCCTGGCAGCCGGCAACATCCAGCAGGACTGCCTGGTGCAGACCTATCTGCGTGATACGGGCGAAGTGCTGGTCGACCTGTCGCTGCCCATCGTGATCAATGGCCGCCGCTGGGGTGGTCTGCGCGTGGGGTTCCCACCAGCCCTGCTGCAGCGCCAGGCCGCCTGAAGGCGCGGCTCAACCACCGCAGCCACCAATGGTGATCTTTACCTCGCGCTGCGTGACCAGCACCCCGTCGGTGGTCTGCACCAGCGCCACCACCGGACCGGTCTCGGCCAGCTTGAGACGCGTGGAGATATTGGCGAGCACCTGCGGCGACAGCACAAAGTCGGCGGCCAGCAGGTTGGGATTGCGCGGCACCAGCAGCACCACCCGCTGCACCCCCGGTGCAGCGCTGACCACACTGACCGGTACCACCGCCCCATTCTCGGCCAGTTCCGGCGCGCGCAGCGTGATCCTGGAGTCGTCGCTGTGCAAGACCCCGGTCAGCCCGAGGGCACGCAACACGTCGGCTTGTGTGGTGGCAGCAAAAGCCAGCGCATTCCAGCCCTGATCGTCGGGCGATCCGACGGTGGCCCCGTCCCGTGCCGGTGTCGTGCTGGCCGCTGGCGCCGCAGCCGCAGCCGCAGCCGCAGCCGGTCGCAACGACAGCCCGCACGTTGCGGCCAGCAGCAGCAGCGCACGACGACGGGCGGCGGATTCAGTCAGCAGGTAAGGCATGGCGTGCTCGGCTTGTTGCGCAGGTCAGCCCGCCGACAGGCGGGCGCAATGCAGTCTAGCAGCCTGGCGGACGCAAGGCGGATCTGCGCGCCACGATCGCTCAAGTCCGGCAGGCAAAGATCCTGCCTGGCGCCACACCCTCAATCCGCGCTGAAGCGGTGCAGCACCGCACCTGACGGATCCACGGATTCCAGCGCAACGCTGTAGCCCCAAAGGTAACGCAGATGTGCCAGGGTCTTCTCGGCCAGTGCGGGATTGAGCTGCTTGCCCTGGTAGGGCTGGTGGCGCAGCAACAGCGACCGGTCATGGTCATGCCGGTAGCGCACCACCGAGACTTCGGGGAGGTAGAGTTCCATCCGGTGATTGGCCGCCAGTTCCCGACGCACCTTCTCGAACCCTTCACTGCTGGCGGTCTGCATGACTTCCCAGGCGTCGTCCGCCTCGTCTGTGTGGATGTGCATGAGCTTGAAATCGCGCAGCAGTCTGGGGGAGAGGAACTGCAGGATGAAGCTCTCGTCACGATAGTTCTGCATCGCGTCGTGCAGCACTTCCAGCCAGTCCCGGCCAGCCACGCCGGGCAGGAATTCGCGGTCCTCGTCCGTTGGGTGCTCGCACACCCGGCGAATGTCGGTGAACATCGCAAAGCCCAGGGCATAGGGATTGAACTGTCCGAACTGGCGCTGGGAAATCACATTGGTATGCGAGTGCATGCACTCGAGCAGGACGCCCTCGTCGATCTGGTCGTGGTCGTACATGTCGTTGAGGATGCGGTGGTGCCAGAAGGTGGCCCAGCCCTCGTTCATGACCTTGGTCTGGCGTTGCGGATAAAAGTACTGGGCAATCTTGCGCACGATGCGGGTCAGCTCGCGCTGCCAAGGCTCCAGCCGCGGCGCGTGCTTTTCGATGAAATAGAGCAGGTTCTCCTCCGGCTGCTCGGGAAAAACCCGCTCGGTGCTGACCGCCTCGGTCGCCTGGGGCAACAGGCTGTAGTACTCGCTCTGTCGCATGCGCTCCTGTGCCGCCTGCAGGCGCTTGGCCTGTTCCTTACGCTCGCGCAACGAGTCGAGCTTGCCCGGGCGCTTGTAGCGATCAACCCCATGCTCGCGCAGGGCATGCAGGGCATCCAGGGTGCGTTCCACCTGATCATAACCATACAGCTCCTCACACTCGGCAACATAGTTGCGTGCAAACACCATGTAATCGAGGATTGCCTCGGGCTGCGTCCACTGCCGAAACAGGTAATTCCCCTTGAAGAAGCTGTTGTGCCCATAGCAGGCGTGGGCAATCACCAGCGCCTGCATCGCCAGCGAATTGTTCTCCATCAGGTAGCTGATGCAGGGATTCGAGTTGATCACGATTTCGTAGGCCAGTCCCTGCTCGCCGCTCTGGTAACCCTTCTGGTTGGCGAGGAACTCCTTGCCAAAACTCCAGTGGTGGTAATTGACGGGCAGACCGACGGCGGAATAGGCGTCCAGCATCTGCTCGCTGGTGATCAGCTCGATCTGGTTGGGGAACGTGTCCAGCCGGTAGCGGCGGGCGTGCGCCGCGCAGGCGCGGTCGAGCGCATCCAGATGGTCGAAGGTCCATTCGCTGCCGGTGGCAATCAAGGCACTGCGGTCTTTCATGATGTCCTCCCCCGGGCGGCCCGGCGCATATCGTCACCCATTGGACGCACCGCGCCGTTCCCGTTCAAACAGTTTCACCAGCGCCGGATAAACCTCGCTGCGATTGGCCACCGCAGCCATGTTGAAGCCGGCGTGATCGATCGCGGCATAAGCATTCCAGAGCGCGGTGTTGGTCTGCGCGTACTCGTTGGTTTCGGCATACACAAAGTAGCGCGACAGGGGCAGCAAACGCTCGGTGAGGAAGGTGCGCGACTGGATGGGGTCCATACCCATGGAATCGCCATCGCTCGCCTGGGCGCCAAAAATGTTGTAGCGGCTTGGCGGAAAGCGTGCTTCGATGATCTCCTTCATCTTCTCCAGCGCGGCCAGCACGCGTGTGCCGCCCGATTGGGGATGATGGAAGAAGGTCTGCTCGTCCACCTCCTCGGCCACCTCGGTATGCCGGATGAACACCAGTTCGACGTTCTCGTATTTGCGGCGCAGGAACAGGTACAGCAGCGTGAAGAAACGCTTGGCGAGGTCCTTGCGCAATTCGGTCATCGAACCAGAGACATCCATCAGGCAGAACATGGCAGCTGCCGTGCGCGGGGCATCAACCTCGATCAGGCTGCGATGGCGCAGGTCCACGGGATCGATGAACGGCACCTGCGTGGCGCGCCGGCGCACCGCATCCGCCTGCAGCGCCAGGTCCATGGCCAGTGTCTGGTCGGCGATTTCCTGGGCATCGCCCTGCAGGTACTCGACCCGGTCCAGATCGTCCTGAATCGAACTGGCGGCCGCAACCCGCCGACCGATCGAGGCGCGGAAGGTGCGCAGCACCGACATATTGCCCGGATTGCCGTGGCGCACAATGCCGCCGCGACGGAACTTGCGGTCGACCACGTCGGTGAGTTCCTTGCGCACCAGTTCAGGCAGCGCAAGATCATCGAACAACAGGTTCAGGAACTCCTCGCGCGACAGCATGAAACGGAAATTGTCCTCCTCTGCATCGCCATCGCCCGCATCGCTGCCATTGCCCGGCCCTCCGCCTTCGCCGCTGCCATCCGGCTTGGGCAGGCGGTCGCCAACCCGGTAGCGGTCATTGCCGGGCAACACCCGGTCTGACACCCCGGTGCCCTGATCGATACGAAAGCTGGGTTCGGACACATCGAGCTTGCCAACCGTGACTTCGGCCCCATTGTCCAGGTCGGCCAGCTTGCGCTTGCCCACCAGGTCGTCCACCTGGGCTTTCAGCACCCGGTTCAGCCGCCGCAGCACCCGCTGGCGGTTGGCAGAGCTCTTGCCCTGCTGCGGACGACGATCGATGATGACACTGGTCATTTCCCGCTCCTGGCCGGGTCGTGAAACCCCGCAATTGCAAAGCTGCGTGACGCGCTTGCGCGCACTGGTCGCACGCGCAGGGCAACCATCACTGCCGCCGCGCCATCATCCACCACTCGACCAGACGACGGACCTGCTTGGCCGTATAGCCCTTGCTGACCATGCGCTCGACAAAGGCCTGATGCTTGCGTTCCTCCTCGGCGGTGCTTTTGCCGGCGAAGGAGACCACCGGCAGGATGTCGTCGGTGGCGGCAAACATGCGTTTCTCGATCACTTCGCGCAGCTTGGCGTAGCTCGTCCACGAGGGATTCACACCACCGTTCTTGGCGCGTGCGCGCAGCACAAACCCGACCACTTCGTTGCGGAAATCCTTGGGGTTGGCGATGCCTGCCGGCTTCTCGATCTTTTCGAGCTCGTTGTTAAGCGTCTGCTTGTCAAAAGCCACCCCGGTAGCGGAATCGACGTACACCTCCTCCTGCACCCAGAAGTCGGAAAACGTGACATAGCGGTCGAACAGGTTCTGGCCGTAGTCGGCGTAGGACTCCAGGTAGGCGGTCTGGATCTCCTTCTGGATGAATTCCTGGTACTTGGGAATCAGGAACTCGGACAGATGGGCCTTGTAGGCTTTTTCCATGTCCTGGGAGAGCTCGCCCCGGCCGATGCTTTCCTCGATCACCTTGAGTAGAGTGACCGGATCTGCAGCGGTCTCGGTGGCATCCCGGTCGAAGGCTTTGGAAATCAGTTTGTACGCATGCCGGGTCGAGAGGCCCGACATGCCTTCGTCGTGACCCGCCACCTCACGGTATTCCGCCGCACTTTTGGCCTGTGGATCCGCCTCACGCAGGTTCTCGCCGTCATAGACGCGCAGCTTGGAATACAGGCTGGAGTTTTCGGATGGCTTGAGGCGGGTCAACACGATGAAACGCGCCAGCATTTCCATCGTGCCAGGGGCACAGGGGGCACTGGAAAGCGTGGAGTCGCGCAGCAGCTTGTTATAGATCTGCACCTCTTCGGTGACGCGCAGGCAGTACGGCACCTTCACGATGTAGACGCGATCGAGAAAAGCCTCGTTGCTCTTGTTGTTACGGAAGGTCAACCATTCGCTTTCGTTGGAATGGGCCAGCACCAGCCCCTGGAAGGGCATTGCACCGAAGCCTTCGGTACCCTTGAAATTGCCCTCCTGGGTGGCGGTCAGGAGCGGGTTGAGCACCTTGATCGGGGCCTTGAACATTTCCACAAATTCCAGCATGCCCTGATTGCCCAGACACAGGCCACCCGAGTAACTGTAGGCGTCAGGATCATCCTGGGCGAGCTTGTCGAGCTTGCGGATATCGATCTTGCCAACCAGGGCGCTGATGTCCTGATTGTTTTCGTCGCCTGGCTCGGTCTTGGAAATGGCGGTCTGGTGAAGCACCGAGGGATAGATGCGCTCGACGCTGAACTTGCTGATGTCACCGCCATAGGCATGCAGACGCTTCTGGGCCCAGGGACTGAGCAGGCCGGTCAGGTAGCGGCGATGGATGCCGAATTCGGTGCCCAGACGCTCGGCCCAGCGGTTGGGCGGGAACAGGCCCAGCGGGGACTCGTTGAGCGGGCTGCGCTGACCATCACCGTCGACCAGCACATAAATGGGGTGAACCTCCATCAGCGACTTGAGCTTCTCTGCCAGCGAACTCTTGGCACTGCCCACTGGGCCGAGCAGGTACAGCACCTGCTTGCGCTCCTCAAGGCCTTGGGCGGCATGCCGGAAGTAGGAGACGATTTCCTGGATCACGCCTTCCATGCCATAGAAATCAGAGAACGGCGCATAGCGCTGGATCACCCGGTTGCCGAACAGCCGGAGCAGACGGGGATCGGATTTGGTTTCGATCGACTCGGGTTCGCCAATTGCCTTGATCATCCGTTCGGCCGGCAAGGCATAGGCCATCGGATCGGCGCGACAGAGGTCCAGATACGCAGCCAGTGACAGGCGCGTCGGACTGGTGCCTGCGTAAGTGGATTGAAAGTCGCTAAACAGCGACGTCGGGTCGAGCGGAATCGTATCCATACCAGTCCTCCCTGCGTGCGGCACCGTATTTCGGCTGAGGTACAACGTGAATCCAGCCTACTGCAGTCGGCGTGCTTCCTTAAGCAGGAATAAAGAGGTCAATGCAGGACATTTCCGTGCTTGCGCAATGCGCGCCGGGCCTCAACGGCAATCTGGCGCGCCTGGCAGGCCCATGCCTGGACATGCAGCGCTTGCAAGTGTTGCGCTGGCCTCACCCCCGGCGCAGCGGCGGACGGCGGCGACGGTCGCCGGACAGCGACTCCAGCCACTGCGCCAGCTGGTGCGAGCGCGCCACCGTGAGCGCGACCAGCCCGATGGTGAGCAGGGTGCCGATCATAAAGTACAGCACCCGCCAGGCCAGCGGCTCCTCGGCCAACGCCATCAGGTTCATGCCAAAGAAGCCGGTGACCACCGTCAGCACCAGACCGACCACAGTCACCACCGTGAGCCGCAACACGGTCTCGGCCTGCTCGCGCTCGGAGTCGCCATTCAGGTAATCGCTCATGTCGCGTACCTGCTCCTTCACTTCCTCATACAGGTCATCCGTACCCAGCCGCTCGCGGGTACGGTCAAACAGCGCCCGCATGTGACCGAGTTCGGATACCTGGTGAAACCAGTAGCGGTGGGTGAAGGTGAGGAAATTCTGGAAGGTGGCCCAGATGCGCCGCTTGAAGCGACGCACCGAATGCGGCTGGCGCACATCGAGGTCGTTGACCGCCTCGGACAGGAAGTCGGAAAACGACAGCAGGGCGGCGCGATGAAAATGCGCAATCATGAACACCACAAAATGCTGGTGCCGGAACTGCGCCAGCACACCACGTTCGGCGTCCATGAAATGCGCCGAATGCGCTTCGCCCACCACGATCAGGGTGTTGCCGGTGCAGATGAAGCGGGTGTTGGGTCCCTCGGGCGTGTCGGTCCAGTACCGATCGTAAAAATTCTCGCTTTCCAGCGTGCGCAGTACCGGATCGCTGGGCGCGATCGGGTCGCCCGGCGGCACGTGTGCTACCTGCGTGATGTGAATGAAATCCTCGCGGGTGAGTGCGCGCGGGTCCTCCATCGCCAGAAACACCATCATCGGCATGCGGTAGAACTCGACCAGCCGAAAGCGCACATCGCCGGGTTCGTCACCGTGGTCCATCACCAGCGGACGCAGCAGGAAGCGCCACTGCGCCCCCACATACGGCGCGCGATGCGCGCAGGCAAAGGACAGGTAGCGCGCACGCTCGCTGGTGTCAGACACCGCCAGCACCGCGCCGTCGTGCCCCAGCACCTCCACCCGGTGCAGGCTGTGATGCCCCTGTCCACTCTCTTCCCAACCCGCCGGATAGGCGCGGCCAAAGCGGTACAACAGGTCGAGCACCAAGGGCAGCGGCAAGGCCTCGGCGAATACCTCCAGGTTAAGCAGCACCACGTCCTCGTCCAAAAACAGATAGAGATCGAGGTGGGCGGTATGCAGCATCACCGGCTCGGTGTCCGGCATCACCCAGACTCGCAGCCCGCTGACATCATGACGCCGATAGACCTCCACTGGCGCCGGCAGCGCCGGGTCGTCGGCAGAGCGGCTGCGCGAGCGGCCCTCGCCGTACAGGAAGCGCTGCACCGAAGGCAGGAAACTGATGAATTCCTTGTAGTGCCGTTCCTGAAACTGACGCGGGTCTTCGGTAAATTCGTCATCCACCCGGTGCCAGTCGGACGGGCCGCCCGCGCCCGCCAGCGCAGCGCGCACCGGCAGCACGTGGTCGCCATGAAAACCCGGACGGATCTGCAGGGGCCAAAGCAGGGTGGTGCGAAACTGGGCGACCTGCTGATTCGACAGCGACATCAGTACACCGTGGGCACGTACATCTCGCGCGGCACGGGCTCGCGCAGGTAGTCCGGATTGTGGACCCGCTCAGGCAGCACCACACTCTCGTGCGGCACGTCCTCGTAGGGAATCTGGCTGAGCAGGTGATGGATGCAGTTCAGTCGCGCGCGCTTCTTGTCGACCGCCTCGACCACCCACCACGGCGCTTCCGGAATGTGGGTACGCTCCAGCATCACTTCCTTGGCCTTGGTGTACTGCTCCCAGCGACGGCGCGACTCAAGGTCCATCGGTGACAGCTTCCACTGCTTGAGCGGGTCGCGGATACGCATGGTGAAGCGCAGATGCTGCTCGTCGTCGGTGATCGAGAACCAGTACTTCACCAGCAGGATGCCGGACCGCACCAACATGCGCTCGAAGTCGGGCACGGTACGGAAGAACTCCTCGTATTCATCGTCGTTGCAAAAACCCATCACCCGCTCGACGCCGGCGCGGTTGTACCAGCTGCGATCGAACAGCACCATTTCACCGGCGGCAGGAAGGTGCGGTACGTACCGCTGGAAATACCATTGCGAACGCTCGCGCACGCTTGGCGCGGTCAGCGCCACCACCCTGCACACGCGCGGATTGAGGCGCTGGGTGATCCGTTTGATCACCCCGCCCTTGCCAGCGGCATCACGGCCCTCGAACAACACCACCACCTTCAGCCCCTTGTGCACCACCCAGTCCTGCAGACGCACCAGTTCGTGCTGCAGACGGAACAGTTCGCGGAAATACGTGTAGCGGTCGGTGTCGGTGGTACCACCGTCAGGGGCTTCGTCCCCGGCCATCAGCAGGCGCCGCAGACGGTCGTCGTCCAGCTCGAGCTCGAACTCTTCATCGAGGCTGTCGATCGCCTCGTCTTCCATGCGGACTTGCAGGGACGCGTCGGATGCGGCGTCAGCAACAGCGGGATTGGCCGGGGAATTCGACATGAGCGGAGACACCAAAGTGAAGACGCCTTCAGTATCTGACAGACAGATGACAGAACTGTTGCAGTCAGGACGGCATCACCCGCTGCCGCGCAAACGCCCATGCCCATGCCCACGCCCACGCCCACCGGCAATGGTCTGCACGCTGGCTTGCGCCGGGCTTATCGATGCGAAGCAGCCACACCCAGGGCGTCGAGATGCGCAGTGCGGTCGACCGCTGCCAGTTGCCAGGTGGCGATCTGCTCCGGCGCGGCAAGGTGTAGCACGGTCACGCCGGCGTTGTGCAGTCCCGACTGCAGGGTCGCCACCCGGTCCACCGGCCATTGGCGCAGTTGCTGGATCACGGCGCTGATCGGCCCGGCTGAGGTGAACACCAGCGCATCGGCGGTACCCTGCTGGCGCGCCAGCGGCTGCAGCGCATGACTCAGCTCGACCAGTGCCGCCAGTACCCGGGTGCTGACGGCGGTCCAGGACTCGGTGTAATCGGCCGGATGCATTCCAGCCAGCCAGCGCGCCTGCGCCTGCGCGTAAGTGTCGGCAAAGCGCAGTGCGTAGTCGCCGGGCGCCGCTTTCCAGGCCTGCAGGGCGGCCGCATCGCGCAGGTCAGGACGATGGGCAAAGAACACCTCACGATGATCAAACTCGCGCAGCCCTGGGTGAATCTGCAAGGGCGGCGTGCTGCTGGCCTGCGCCGCCTGCCAGCCCTGGGCGGTCTGCAGATGACGACGCATGCCACCGTGCCAGACGGCATCCGCCGACAGACCCTGCGCCCGCCACCACTGGCCAAGACAGTCGGCCTGCCGCGTGCCGAGGGCGGAGAGCTGGTCGTAGTCGTCGCTGTCAAACGATGCCTGACCGTGGCGCACCAGATGCAGCCGGATCATGGCCGGCCGATGCTCACGCGCGGCGGGCCTTGCTCTCGACGAACTGGCGAAAACCCGCCTGCACGTCGGGACGGACCAGCAGCGCGGTGAACTCGGCGCGCTCCCGCGCGATCGTGTCGGTCACACCGGCATACGCCGATTGCGCGACCAGGCGCCTGGTAGCCTGCACGGCATCGGGTGGCAGGGCCGCCAGAGCCTGCGCCCGATTGCGGGCGTGATCCAGCAGCGCCCCTTCGGGCAGCACCTCGTTGATCAGCCCCCACTGGTGCGCCTTTTCGGCCGTGACCGGCTCGCCAAGCAGCAAGGCCTCGGCCGCAAACGCGCGTCCGGCAATCCGCGGCAGCAGCAAACTGGAAGCAAACTCGGCGCACAGGCCAAGCCTGGCGAAGGGAAACACCAGCCGGCTGCGCGGCGTGGCGTAGACCAGGTCGCAATGCAACAGCAGGGTGGCACCAATGCCCACCGCCATGCCATCCACAGCCACCACCACCGGCTTGCTGCAGTGGCGCAGGGCGTCCATGAAGTCGAACACGTCCGCCGTGCTGGCGACCAGGGCGGCGGCATCCTCGTTGATGAAAGCTTCGATTTCGTTGCCGGCGCAGAAGGCACCGGCGTCGCCCTGAAGCAGCACGGCGTGGATGTCGGCGCTGGCATCCGCACGACGCAGCGCCACCGACAGCGCCCGGTACATGTCCAGGCTGAGCGCATTGCGCTTGTCCGGCCGATGCAGGCGCAGCTCCAGCACGCTGCCTGCCTGTTGCACGATCACATATTGGCTCATTGGAACCCTCCTTCGCGGATCAGTTTTGGTACCGTCGGCGATCCCCGTTCACGGCGCACGCGCACCTTCGGCAGGACCGGGCAGCTCGCGCACCCGAAAACAGGCGCAATACAACGCAGGCACGAACAGCAGGGTGAGCAGCGTAGCGATCAACAGGCCACCCATGATGGCAAACGCCATCGGCCCCCAGAATACACTTTCGGTGAGCGGAATCATGGCCAGGATGGCAGCTGCAGCCGTCAGGATCACCGGCCGCGCCCGCCGCACGGTGGCCTCGCGCACGGCCACCCAGGGGGTGTGGCCGGCCGCGATTTCGTGGTCAACCTGATCGACCAGGATCACCGAATTGCGCATGATCATGCCGGCCAGTGCAATCACACCGAGCAGGGCCACAAAGCCGAATGGCGAGCCGGTCAGCAGCAGGGCAGGCACCACCCCGATCAGGCCGAGCGGCGCGGTGCAGAACACCAGCAGCATGCGTCCGAATCCCTGCAACTGCAGCATCAGCAGACCGAGCATGGTGACGATCATCACCGGGAACACGGCAAACAGTGCCTGGTTGGCCTTGTCGCTTTCTTCCACCTCGCCGCCGGCTTCGATACGGTAGCCCGGCGGCAACTGCCGGATCACCGGTTGCAGCAGCGGCAGGATGAGGGCCGTGGCATCCGGACCTTCCACGCCGTCACGGGTATCGGCACGCACGCTCAGCGCCATCTCGCGGTTGCGCCGCCACAGCACGGCGTCCTCGAATGTCGGCTGCAGGGTGGCCACCTGCGAGAGCGGCACGGCCTGTCCGGTGCGCGTGAACAGTTGCAGATCTCCCAGCCGGGCCAGCGCACGGCGCTCGTCGGGGGCCTCACGCAACACCACCGTGATGCTTTCCTCGCCCCGACGCAATTCACTCACCGGAATACCGGAAAGCGTCGCCTGCAAGGTCTGACGGATGTCGCTGTCGTGCAGACCAAGCAAGCGTGCCCGGCGCTGATCCACCTGCACATTGAGCGAGCGCACCTGCTCGTTCCACTCGAGTTCCGGCGCGCGCACCACCGGGCTGGATGCCATCACCGCGCGCACCTGCCCGGCGATCCGGCGCACCTGATTGGCCTCGGGTCCAACCACGCGGAATTGCACCGGAAAGCCCACCGGCGGACCAAACTCCAGACGCTCCACCCGGCCTCGCAGGCCGGCAAACCGTGGATCGTCGCGCAGCAGCGTCTGCAGCCGGGCACGCACCGCCTCGCGCTGCGCAGCGCCACCGGTGAGCAACACCAGCTGGGCATAGGCCGGGTTGGGCAACTCCTGATTCAGCGACAGGTAGAAGCGCGGTGACCCCTCACCCACGTAGGCCACGTAATCGAGCACACCGGCATCCTGGGCAAGCACCTGTTCCAGCTGCCGCACCGCCTGCCCGGTGGCGGCAAACGATGACCCCTCGCGCAACGACAGGTCGACCAGCAGTTCGGGCCGGGAGGCCATCGGAAAAAACTGCTGCTTGACCACGCTCATGCCGGCCAGCGCGGCCACCAGCAGGGCCACAGTGAGTGCGATCATTCCCCAGCGCCACTGCATGGCGCGTTCCACCAGGCGGCGCAACCTTCGGTAATTGGGCGACTGGTAGGGCGTGTGGCCGCTGGCGTGCGCCAGCTGGCGCGGCAGCAGCAGCACCCCCAGATACGGCGTAAACAGCACCGCCACCAGCCAGGACGACACCAGCGCGATGCCAACCACCCAGAAAATGCCACCGGCGTACTGGCCAGCCACCGACTTGGCAAAACCCACCGGCATGAAGCCAGCCACCGTCACCAGGGTGCCGGTCAGCATGGGCCAGGCCGTCGAGGTCCACGCAAAGCTGGCGGCGCTGACACGGTCCAGCCCCTCCTCGATTTTCACCACCATCATCTCGACGGCGATGATCGCGTCGTCCACCAGCAGACCAAGTGCAATGATCAGTGCGCCGAGTGAAATGCGGTCCAGGCTCCAGCCCATCGCCTGCATCAGCATGGCCACCATGCCCAGCACCAGCGGCACCGACACCGCCACCACCAGCCCCACCCGCAAGCCCAGCGCCAGCAGCGAGACCGCCATCACGATGGCGAGCGCTTCCAGAAAACTGCGCTCGAACTCCCATACCGACTCGGCGACCACGCGCGGCTGGTCGGCGTACTGGGTCAGCGTGACACCAGCGGGCAACTCCTGCTGGATGGCGTGCAGGCGCGCCTGCAAGGCCTGCCCCAGTTGCAGGATGTTGCCGTTCGGACTCATGGTCAGGCCAATGGCAATCACCGGGTGTCCCTGCCGACGTACCTGAACACTGGCGGGATCTTCCACATCGGCATGCACGGTGGCCAGATCGCCCAGCCGCAGCACGCTGCCGCCTACCGTCACCGGCAGCTCGCGCAATGCGCGCGCCGTGTGCACGTCCTGGTCGACCCGCACATGGACGCGATCGACCGGCGTATCCAGACTGCCCGCCGGATCCAGGGCCAGCCGGCCGCGCAGGGCATCGACCAAGGCCTGCGGCGACACGCCAAGCTGGGCCAGCCGGCGGCTGGAAAACTCCACTACCATCTGCTCGGGCTGCACGCCAAACAGGTCTACCTTGTTGACGTTGCCGACACCCTGCAGGCGCCGCTTGACCTGATCGGCCAGCTCTTTCAGCTCCCCCGGGGTCAGCTCGTCGCCACGCAAGGCATACAGGATCGAGTAGACGTCACCGAACTCGTCATCAAAGAACGGACCGCGCACGCCGTCAGGCAGTTCGCTGCGCATGTCGGCCACCCGCTTGCGCGCCTGATACCAGGCTTCGCGCAGCGCAGCGCCCTTCAACGAGCCCTGCATCACCAGCGTGATGGCGCCATAGCCTTGCCGCGCAAAAGTATCCAGGTGGTCGACGCCATCGAGTTCCTGCAAGCGGCGCTCGATCCGGTTGAGTGCCAGATCCTGCACCTGGCGCGCGGTGGCGCCCGGCCAGGCTACCGTGACGGTCATCTCGATCACGTCAAAGCGCGGGTCCTCGCTGCGACCCAGTTGCCGAAAACTGGCCACCCCGCCGAGCAAACTCACCAGCATCAGGAAAATCACCAGCGGGCGATGCTGCAGCCCCCAGGCCGACAGGTTGAACCCCTTCATGGCTGCGCAGCCCAGTCTGCGCCACTGCCGGTGCGTTCAAGCGCGACCACGGCCAAACCGGCATGCAGTTTTTGCGCGCCGGCTGCCACCACCCGCGCGCCCGTCGCCACGCCGCGCACGCGCACCACCGACGGCGTATAGGATTCCACCTGAACGGTTTGCACGCGCAGCACGTTCTGACCGACCGCCTTGTCCGCTGACGGTTCGAGCACATACACAAAGGGACCCGCCGAGGTCTGCACCAGTGCCGCCGCCGGCAGGTCGATGGCGCCACCCTTCAAGGCGGCGCCGTTTGCGGATGCCGGGGTGGCCTCGCGCACATGCAGGTCGACGCTGCGCCCCAGCCCTTGCAGCTGGCGTCGCGCAGGCGTGATCGGTCCTGCTGGCGTCAGCCGCACCCGTACCGTGCGACCCAGCGGATTGGCTTGCGGTGCCACCTCGCGCACCCTGAGGGCGACCTGTGCAGCGCTGGTCGCCTGCCCGGGCAGGCTGGCGCTCAGTTGCAGATACGACAGCCGTGCGGCCAACTGCTCCGGCAAGTCGGCCACCACGTCCTGCTGCGTCGGGTCGGCCAGGGTCAGTACCGCCTGCCCTTCCGGCACCACCAGGCCAGGTTCGAACTGGCTTTGCGTGATCACACCGGCAAACGGGGCGCGCAGCTCGGTATACCCAACCCGTCGCTGGGCCAGCGCTGCCTGATGAACGGCTTCCTGCACTTTCTGTGCGTTGGCGTCGGCACGGGCGCGCTGGCGTTCCTGCTCGGCGGTGGGCATGGCCCCCTCCCCGCCCAGCCGGCCGAAGCGCGCGGCATCTCGCTCGGCCTGTTCCAGCTCCACACTGGCGGCACGTTGCTGATCGCCCGCCAATGCGGCATTGATCTGGTAGTCAGCGGCATCGAGCGTACCAAGCACCTGCTCGGCGCTTACCCGGCTGCCCACCTCCACGCGGCGGGTGAGTACCCGCCCGCCGGTGCGGAAGCCCAGCGTGACCTCGTGACGGGCCAGCAGGGATGCGGGAAAAATCTGGTCGCCGTCCGCAGTGCCGGGGTTATCGATGGCGTTGCCGGGACTGGTGCCTTCCGGCTGATCCATACCCAGGCTTACGCCATTCAGTGAACCGGCGCGCACCACCAGCACACGCGGCAGCGGATCGGTTTCGGTCGGCGGGCGACTGCAGGCGGCGAGGGCCAGCGACAGCAGGAAGGCGCCGGCGGCGACGATTTTTTTGGACTTCATTACCTGGACTCCGTGCGTCCGAGGACGCTCAAGGGTTGCTCCGCCGGGGCGACCCAGCCGCCACCAAGGGCTTGATACAACTGGACCGCTGCGAGCGCTCGCGTGCTTTCGCCATCGGCCACCGACAACTGCGCCGCCAGCGCCGCGCGCTCGAGATCGAGCTCACCCAGACCGTCGACTTCGCCTTCGCGCTGCAGGGCCTGCACCCGGCGCAGCGCCACCAAGGCCAGATCGCGCGCCTGGGTGACGTGTTGCTGGCGCGCCCGCTCGCCGTTCAATTGCGCCAGCGCACTGTCCACCTCCTGCACGGCACGCAGCACGGTTTGCTCGTACTGCATCTGCGCTTCGTCGCGACTGGCCGCCGCCTGCTGCTCCACCGAAGCGCGGCGGCCGCCGTCGAGGATCGGCAAGGAGAATGCCGCGGCCGCGCTGGAATAACGCGCTGGCGAAAACGGAATGCTGTTCAGGTTGAGGCGCTCACCACCAAACAGGGCGTTGATGAAAAAGCGTGGATAACGGTCGGCATGCGCCTGCTGGCGGCGCAGCTCGATCGATTGCGCCTGCCAGCCCGCCGCCTGGATATCGGGGCGGCGCTGCAACAGGCTGGCCGGCTGACCGGTGGGCGGCAGGCCTGGGTCAGCGAACACGCCAGCAGAAGGCGTCTGCCGGGTTGCCAGCGCGTGGATGTCCTCCAATGCAGCGCGTTGCTGAAGGATGGCAGCTTGCGGCAAGGGTGCCAGCGCATCCGGTGCCGTCGGCACCAGAGGCTGCAGCGCTGCCAGCGCACTGCCGGGCGCCTCGCCAAGCAGCAAGGCCAGCGCATTGCGGCAGGCCACCTGACGGGCGGCGAGCAGGCTGAGGTCGGCCGCCGCGCTCTCCCGTTCGTTGCGGGCGCGGTCCAGATCCAACTGGCTGGCTTGCCCTTCCTGCACGCGCAAGGCAAGCAAGGCCTCGCTTGCCTGCCGGCTGAAGTGGATCGCTTGCAGCAGTTGCGCCTGCCGCTCAGCAGTGCGCAAGGTCACGTACTGCCGCACCACTTCGCCGCTGACCAGCAACTGCGCACCGGCCACCCCCCAGCGGGCGCGGCTGAAATCGGCCGCAGCGGCTGCGCGACCAGCGCGACCACCGCCCATCACGTCAAGCTCCCAGGCCAGGTCGGCATGGACACGCACGCCCTGCACGTCCGGCTGACCGCGCTTGGCAATATCGGGCAGACCGGAGCGGGTATCGATCAGGTCGGTACCCAGCCCGATCGACGGCGTGGTCAGACTGGCTTCCTGTACGCTGCCCTCGCGAGCCTGACGCACCCGCTGCACGGCAGCCCGCACATCATGATTGGCCTGTTGCGCCTGCTCGACCAGCGCGTTCAGCACCGGATCGTCAAACGTGCGCCACCACTGGTCGATCGGGCCAGCCTCGTCCCTGGCCTGACTGTCGGCTGCTGGCCTGGCTTGCGGATACGCAACCGGCAAGACGGGCGCTACGGCAGTGCGCACCGGGGCAATACTGCAGCCCTGCAGGCCGGCGACCAGCAGCACTATCATTGGCCCGCAAGGGCGGAGGGTAGACATGGCGATTTCCCGAACCGAGGAGTACAGCAATTCTATGTAACTATACTGGATAGTCAAGTATAATAAACTGATGGAAGCTCCACCCCAGCCAAAACGTGGCCGTCCGCGCGACCCCGAGCGCATGCGCAGGGTGCTGGACGCGGCTGCCAGCCAGTTCATCGAGCTGGGTTTTGATCGCACCAGCGTGGAGTCGGTGGCGCAGGCCTCGAACGTGTCAAAAATGACCGTCTACAGCTATTTTCCGAGCAAGGAGGCGTTGTTCGAAGCCTGCATCGGCGAGCGCTGCAACGGCCTGTTCGACCTGTTCATGCAGGCACAACTGGACCCGGCGCATCCGCGCGAGGCCCTCTCCCGGGTGGGCACCCTGTTCCTCGAACTGATGCGTCATCCGGACGTGCTGGCCATGCACCGCATGATGTTTTCGAGCGCGCTCACCCATCCCGAACTGTGCGCCGCGTTTTATACCCAGGGGCCGCAGCCGGCGCTTCAGCATCTGGCCAACTATCTGCTTGCCGCCGACCAAGCGGGCGCGCTGCAGCTGTCACCGCAAGGCGCAGCCCGGGCCGCCAACCAGTTTCTCGCCATGTTCCTGGGCAGCGAGCACCTGGCCAGCCTGCTCGGCATGGCGCTGCCCAGCCCGCAACAGGATGCGGCACTGGTGCAGCAGAATGTGGCAATGTTCCTGCGGGCGTACCGCCGCGACGATTGATGGGGCAGCTTCGACGCCCCGACAGGCTAGGCCTGCGCCAGCGTGACCAGCAGGTCTTTGGCCTGCACCGCGGAACCCGGCTTGACGTGCACCAGCTCGACCACACCGTCGATCTCGGCGCGCAACATGGTTTCCATCTTCATCGCCTCGATCGACACCAGCGGGTCGCCCGCCTGCACCTTCTGGCCCGGCTTGACCGACACGGTCACCACGGTACCGGGCATCGGCGCGCCGAGCTGCGCCGGATTGCCCGGCTCCGCCTTGGGCCGGCTGGCTGCCACCACGGCACCGGCACGCGGCACCTTCAGGTCGCGCGGCTGGCCGTTCAGCTCGAAGGAGAGGCGCACCACGCCCTCGGCTTCGTGCTCGGCCACACCCAGCAGCCGGATCACCAGGGTCTTGCCCTGATCGATATGCACCGAGGTTTCCTCGCCAATGCGCAGTCCATGAAAGAACACCGGGGTGGGCAGGCGGCTGACGTCGCCGTAATGGCGACGGTGCTCGGCATAGTCCTGGAAGACTTTGGGATATAGCAGCGCCGAAGCCAGCTCCTGATCGGTGATGCTGCGTTCGACCTGCTTTTCGACACCGGCGCGAAAGGCGTCGAAATCGACCGGTGCCAGCTCGGCACCGGGCCGCACCGTCAGCGGCGGCGCACCCTTCAGGATCTTGCGCTGCAGTTCCGGTGGAAAGCCCCCCGGCGGCATGCCCAGCTCACCACGGAACAACGACACCACCGAATCCGGAAAGGCGATCTCGCGCGCCGGGTCGAGCACTTCGGCCGGCGCCAGGTCATTGGCCACCATATACAAGGCCATGTCGCCCACCACCTTGGAGGTGGGTGTCACCTTGACGATATCGCCGAACAGCTGGTTGACCTCGGCGTATGCACGCGACACATCGCTCCAGCGATGCTCAAGCCCCATCGCGCGCGCCTGCTCGCGCAGGTTGGTGTACTGGCCGCCGGGCATCTCGTGGCGGTAGACGTCCGAGGTGCCCGCACGGATGTCAGCCTCGAACGGGGCATAGTAGCGACGCACTCCCTCCCAGTATTGGGACGCCTGGTTGAGTGCCGCGCGATCCAGCGTGGAAGCGCGTGCGGTACCTTCGAGTGCCGCCACGATGCTGCCAAGATTGGGCTGCGAAGTGAGGCCACTCATCGCATCGAGGGCGCCATCGACAGCATCGCAACCGGCCTCGATCGCGGCCAGGATGCTCGCCCCACCAAGGCCGCTGGTGTCGTGAGTATGGAAGTGCACGGGCAGCCCCACCTCCTCACGCAGCGCCTTGACCAACGCACTGGCGGCGCGCGGCCGGCAGATGCCGGCCATGTCCTTGATGGCCAGGATGTGACAGCCAGCCCGCTCCAGTTCCTTCGCCATGCGCACGTAATGCTGCAGCGAAAATTTTGGACGACTGGTGTCGAACAGGTCACCCGAGTAGCAGATGGCACCCTCGCACAGCATGCCGGTGTCACGCACGGCGTCGATGGCCACATGCATGTTGTCGATCGAATTGAGGCTGTCGAACACGCGGAACAGGTCCACGCCGGCGGCAGCCGATTCCTGCACAAAGCGCCGCACCACATTGTCCGGGTAGTTGGTGTACCCCACGGCATTCGATGCGCGCAGCAGCATCTGGAACAGCACATTCGGCACGGCAGCGCGCAGCTCGACCAGGCGCTGCCATGGATCCTCCTTCAGAAAACGCAGCGCCACATCAAAGGTGGCCCCGCCCCAGCATTCCAGAGACAGGAATTGCGGAAGGTGATGGGCGTAAAACGGCGCGATGCGCGTCATGTCGTCGGTACGCATGCGGGTGGCAAACAGCGACTGGTGGGCATCACGCATGGTGGTATCGGTCAGCAGCACTTCCTTGCTGTCACGCATCCAGCGGGCGAACTGGTCCGGACCCAGCTGCCTGAGGCGATCACGACTGCCGGCCGGCACCGGCTGGCGCACATCGGTGCGCGGCAGCAGGGGCAGCGGCAGCGCCTGGGCCGGTCGCACCCGCCCCTTCATCTCGGGGTTGCCGTTGACGGTCACCTCGCCGATGAAACGCAACAAACGGGTGGCACGGTCGCGGCGCTGCTTGAACTGGAACAGCTCGGGCGTCTGGTCGATGAACCGGGTGGTGCACTCGCCGCTCTGGAACAGACGGTGGTTGATCACGTTTTCCAGAAAGGCCAGGTTGGTGGCCACGCCGCGGATGCGGAACTCGCGCAGGGCGCGGTCCATGCGACGGATGGCCTCGCCCGCTGTGGGTGCCCAGGTGGTCACCTTGACCAACAGTGAATCGAAGTAGGGGGTGATCACGGCATTGCCATAGGCGGTGCCGGCATCCAGACGCACGCCGAAGCCGGCGGCACTGCGGTAGGCAGTGAGCTGACCGTAATCGGGATTGAAGTTGTCTTCGGGATCTTCGGTGGTGACCCGGCACTGCAGTGCATGACCATTCAGGCGGATGTCGGCCTGCACCGGCACGCCGGATTCTGCCGTGCCCAGCGTGGCGCCCTCGGTAACCCGGATCTGCGCCTTAACGATGTCGATGCCGGTGACCTGTTCGGTGACGGTATGTTCCACCTGGATGCGCGGATTGACCTCGATGAAATAGAACTTGCCGGTATCGGCATCCATCAGGAATTCCACCGTGCCAGCATGGCTGTAGCCCACCGCCCGGGTCAGCGCCAAGGCACTCTGGCACAGGCCGGCACGGGTGGCCTCATCCAGATAAGGCGCCGGAGCACGCTCAACCACCTTCTGGTGCCGGCGCTGCACCGAGCAATCGCGCTCGAACAGGTGCACCAGGTTGCCGTGCGTGTCCCCAAGGATCTGCACTTCCACATGGCGTGCCCGACGCACCAGCTTTTCGAGATAGACCTCGTCGTTGCCAAAGGCGGCCTTGGCTTCGCGGCGCGCCAGTTCCAGGGCGCCCGGCAGGTCGGCTTCGGTCTCGATCACGCGCATGCCGCGGCCGCCACCCCCCCAGCTGGCCTTCAGCATCAGTGGGTAGCCCACTTGCAGCGCCATCGCCTGAGCTGCCGCCAGATCCTGCGGCAGCGCTCCGGTGGCCGGCATCACCGGCACACCGGCACTGACCGCCGCGTTGCGTGCCGCCACCTTGTTGCCCAAGGTGCGCATCACTTCCGGCCGCGGCCCGATAAAGCGGATACCGTGCGCCGCGCAGGCGTCGGCAAAGTCGGGATTCTCGGACAGGAAGCCGTAACCGGGGTGGATGGCATCCACCTTCGCCTCCACTGCCACCCGGATGATGTCGTCAATATCGAGGTAAGCGGCGATCGGCTTCTTGCCCTCGCCCACCAGATACGCCTCGTCTGCCTTGAAACGGTGCAGCGCGAAGCGGTCCTCGTTGGCAAAGATCGCCACCGTATGGATTCCCATTTCGGCGGAGGCACGCATGATGCGGATGGCAATTTCGGAGCGGTTGGCAACCAGCAGGCGGCGGATCGGGGTCATTCGGTCCTCGTTTGGGCAAACTGTGAAGCCGGCACAGATCGCGAGGCACCGGCGTAAGGCGGACGCCACACCGGCCTGACCCCCACCCACAGCAACGCAATGCAAGAATGATGCCGCAAGCTGGCCCCGCGTGGGCTTACCGCACGATGGTGGAACCGACACTACCCTCGCCACCCTTGCGGTGCAGCTTCAGGCTCATGCGCAGCGCGATCCGGCGCAGACGGGCTTGGCGGGCGTTGTCATGATTGACGCAGGCCCTCAGCATTTCTCGATTCATTTCGATCCAGGACATGATGTCTCCCCAATATCGAAAAGAGGCCCAACTGCCTCCGACACTCCTAATATGCGCCTGCAGCAAAACGGATACCAGCGTTTTTCAGGCTCGGATCCCTGTTTCTGCAACGACGATCCAGAAAGTGGTATCGATTCGCGACGATCGTCCAGTCTGTCCGGTCCGGCACCGGAATCAGGAATGCGCAGCGCGCTCAAGTGCATCGATCACGATGCCTGGCGTCAGCACCTCGGGCAGCAACACTGGCGCGCCGCCGCCCTTCGGATACACCGCATAGACCGGTACAGCATTGCGCTGAAGGCGGCCAAGCGCTGCCGTGATCTGCGGATCGCTGTTGGTCCAGTCGGCTTCCAGGGTGGCCACGCCCAGTTCGTGCATGCGCGCAGTCACTGCCGACGCGCGCAGGGACGTGCGCTTGTTGACCTGGCAGGACAGGCACCACGCTGCCGTAAAATCGACGAACACGGGGCGGCCTTGGGCACGCAGGGCGGCAAGGCGGGCGTCCGAATACGGTGCCCAGCCCTGGCCGGCTTCGCCGGCAGTACCGGCGGCACCGTTCGCTGGTGCGCTGGTGGCTGAGGGGGCATCACCAAATACCGCAACCTGGGTGGCCAATGCCACTGCACCAGCCAGCGCAAGGGCAGCCAGTGCGCCGCTTACACGTCCTCCCTTGCCGCGCACGGCAGCGCGCTGCGCGCGGCCATACAGCCAGGCGGCCAGGGTGATCAGGGTCAGCCCCACCAGCAGGATGGCCATTGCATCGGCGCCGAGCTGACGTCCCAGCACCCAACTCAGCCACACCACGGTGAGCAACATCGGAAAGGCAAAGATCTGTCGCAGGGTTTCCATCCAGGCGCCCGGACGCGGCACCCGACGCAGCCATTGCGGGAAAAAGGCCAACAGGCTGACCGGCAGCCCCACGCCCAGGCCCATCGCCGTGAACACCAGCACCGCCTGCCAGGCCGACTGCTGCAACGTGTAACCGATGCCGGCCCCCAGGAAGGGGGCGGTGCACGGGGTGGCCACCAGCGTGGTCAGCACACCGGAAGCGAAGGCACCGAGCGCCTGCGAGCCGCGGCTGCTGGCCGCCTGTTCCAGCTGGCCGGCCTGACCCTGCACGCCGGTACCGAGTTCGAACACTCCAGCAAAATTCAGTGTCAGCCCGGCGAACAGGGTGGCCAGCAGGGCCACGAATACCGGCGACTGCAGCTGAAACCCCCAACCAACGGCGGCTCCTGCCGCCTTGAGGGCCAGCAGCAGACCGGCCAGCGTCCAGAACGAGATCAGCACTCCTGCCAGGAACAGCACGCCATGCCAGGTCGACCGGGCACGGGGCGCGCCGGCATCGCCGATCAACGCAAACACCTTGAGCGAGAGCACCGGCAACACGCAAGGCATCAGGTTCAGCAACAGGCCGCCAAGGAAGGCAAACAGCAAGGCCAGCGCCAGTCCGCCACTTCCGGCCGCGGCACCAGCAGCCCCGCTATCGCCGTAGGCCACTGGCGCACCGTTATCGACGGGTACCTGCACGCTGCTGACCACCCCCACCGGCACGGCAATCAGCCAACCCTGACGGCTTGGCCCTTGCGCACCGGACACCAGCAAACCGTTCAGTGCGCTGTCGGCCGCCCCGTCCGCAACCGGCGCCGGCGCCAGCGGCACCGCAAGCATAAAATGACTGCCATCGTGCTGATACGGCTGCTCGGCAGCGGGCGCAATCCGCCCCTTCTGGTCAGGAAACAGAAACAGGCGCGCCGGCGCGGGCTGGCCACCAGGCAGCGTACCCTCCAGTCTTAGCCACTTGGCATCACGCTGGGCAGACACCTGCCAGTCCCGGACAGGCAAGGGCAGCGCGCCCTGCACGCTGGCGATACCTGCAGCCTGCAAGGATGGTTGCGCAGGCCCGACCGGCAAGCTGAGCGCCAGCTCTGCAGTCTCTGGAATGCACTGTTCGGCACACACCAACCAGCGCACGCTGGCACGCAGCACCAGCGGCCCCTGCAGGGTGGCCGGCGTGGTGAGGGTGGTCAGCAGCGGCGTGGCACCTTCGTAGCCGAAGCTCATCAACGGCGGGGTGGGCAGGCGGCTGGGCAGGGGCCACTGAATCTCGCCGGCCTGCACCCCATCGGGCAAGGTCCACCGGATGCGGGTGGGCAGACCCACGTCGCCGGGATTCTTCCAGTAGGTGTGCCAGTGCGGAATGCTGGTGACCGTCAGCAAGACCTGCAGCGGCTGGCCGGGACTCACCGTGCTGAGATTGGCCGTCAGATCGGCGCTGGCATGTGCGGTGGCAACATGCGCAGGCGGCAGGCTGGTGTCGGCGGCGCTCACCTGACCGGTGAACAGAAACGCGGCGCAGGCCAGCAGCATCGCAAGACAGGCAGTACGGACAGCGCTCACAGACAGCATCCAGATAGAAGGCAGACAGGAAAAGGCGGACAGACGCCCGGTATCACCCGGCAACATACGCCATGCTGCGCTGTGACCGCCAGCTTGATGCGCCGTTCCCGCCCATGCCAGTCAGCTTGCGCAAGCGCCGCGCAGTCAGGCGCCCATCGCTGCCAGACGGGCAAGCAGTCCCGAGCTGCGCTCGGTGGGCGTCTGGATGGCCGCCTGAACGATCGCAGCCGAGCCCTGCACCAGCACGCGGTGACGCGCCCGGGTCACGCCCGTATAAAGCAGTTCACGCGTCAGCAGCGGCGACCGTTCCGGCGGCAGGATCACCGCCACGGCATCGAACTCGGAGCCCTGCGATTTGTGAATGGTCATGGCGTAGGCGGTCTCATGATCGGGCAGCCGCACTGGCGGAATCCAGCGCAGGCTGCCATCCGGCTGCAGGAAGCACACCTGCAACTCACCGGACGCGTCGGGCAAGGTGATGCCGACATCGCCATTGAACAGCGCGAGCAGCGGATCATTGCGCAGCACCAGTACCGGCCGGCCGCGGTACCAGTTTTCGATCGACCCGGCGCCAGACAGCGCCGCAGCGCCTGGACCTTCCACCCTTGCCTGTGCGATGGCCGCCAGCCGCTGGTTGAATGCCTGCGCACCCCATGGACCCGCCTGCAGGGCGCACAACACGCGGAACGCATCGAAGGCAGCAAACACCTGCGCCGGCGACGCCGCGTCCTCCACCGCTGCAAAGAAGTCTTCAAAGCCTTCCAGCACCGCCTGATTCAGGGCGGCATCCGGCAGCCAGCCGGCCTCGGCCATCCAGCCCAGCCCGGCGGGCGGCTGTTGCAGCAAGGCGAGGGCTGCCAGCGCGTTGCCATCACGCACGTACGCAGCAAGGCGGCCGATCGGTGACGCAGCAGCAAAACGATACTGGCGGCTGAACCACACCACGCTGTCGCACAACGGCGGGAGCGACGCAGCGGATGGCGCGTCGACGCGCACTGGCGCCATCCGGTCAGCCGCCGTGCCGGTCAGCATCCCGAGCTGGTCGATGGTGTCCGGGCTGAGCGCCATGCTGCCGCTGAGCTCGGCAAATACGGCTCCCGACTGCACGGCGGCCAGCTGATCCTTGTCACCGAGCAGGATCAGGCGGGCCTCGGGCGGCAGGGCTTCGATCAGATGGGTGGCCAGCGACAGGTCGAGCATCGACGCCTCATCCACCACCAGTACATCGAGCGCCAATGGATTGCGCGCGTGATGACGGAAACGCGCCGATGTGCCGTCGACACCAAGCAACCGGTGCAGGGTGGTGGCCGCTGTCGGCAACTGCGCACGCAGTACATCGGGCAGGCTGTCGGCACGCGTCTGCACCGCCTGCTGCATGCGGGCGGCGGCCTTGCCAGTGGGTGCGGCCAGCACGATGCGCGTCTGCGGGTTGAGCGCCAGCAGACATCCGAGCAGGCGCACCACGGTGCTGGTCTTGCCCGTGCCGGGACCACCACTGATCAGCGTGAAGCGGCGCAACACGGCCAGTGCGGCACCCAGCGTCTGCCAGTCTGGACCTGACGCGACCGCGCCGGCCACTTGCGCCGTTTGCGCCGTTTGCTCCGCTTGCTCCGCTTGCAACCAAGGCTGTACCCGCGCCAACAGGGCGGCATCGGGCGGTGCAGGCAGCGCCGGCGCACACAAGCCATGCAGCCGTGTCGCCAGCCGCACCTCGTAATCGAAATAGCGATGCAGGTAAAGACGGTCCTGGTCGTCCAGGATCAGCGGGTAGCTGCCGGGTTGCTGCGCAGTACCGACCACCCCGCTGGCCAGCAGCGCCTGCCGGCTTGCCGCATGCTGGGCGGCCGGCAGGGAGGTGTGCCCCTGTGCCAGTGCGATGCTCACTCGCCGTGCCGCCTCACCGGCCAGCGCTTGTGTCGTCTCATCGGCGCCAACGCGCGCTGCCCAGTCGCGCATCTGGTCGGCAAAGGCCTGGGCCAGTCGTTCCGGTGTGCTCATGCCCCCTCCTGCGTCAGTGGACGACCGGCAAGCGCCTGGCCCAGATCGTCGAGTGCTGCGCCCCGGGCGGGCAGATACCACACACCAGCCGCCTGCCCGTCCGGTTGCTGCCAGGCCGGCCGGACACCGCGCACGAACAGGTAGAGTGCACCGCCCAGATGCTGCTCACGTCGATAGCCCTGCAGGCGGCAGGCCAGAAAGCGATCCAGCGCCAGCAGATACAACAGGGCCTGCAAGCCGTAGCTGTGCTGCGCCATGGCCTGTCGCAGCGCCGCCGCTCCATAGTCGCCCGGGGTATGCCCCAGGTGATTGGATTTCCAGTCCAGCACATACCAGCGCCCTTCGTGCTGGAACACCAGATCGATGAAGCCCTTCAGATGGCCATGCAGGTCGGCAAACTGCAGTGGCATACTCCCAATCTGGTGTCGATCCAATACCATCTGGAGGACTTCAGCTTCCAGCGCCAGTGCCGGAAGATGGAATTCGAGTTCGGCCTTGCGCCGGCTGGCGGCGACCTGCGCCAGACAGAAACCGGTTGGCAGCGGCGTGTGGAGCACGTCATGCAGCAGGTTCAGCACCATGGGCTGCAGGCTGAGTGGCAGTCCCTGCACCAGCAGCACCTGGCGGCTCACTTCGGGCCAGTGCTGTGCGTCCTGAAAGTCGATCTGTTCCAGCACGGCATGCAGGCAGGTACCCGCATCGGCGCCACGCGGAAACTGCAGGATGTCATCCTGATGCAGGCTGACAGGCGCGGCTTCCGGCAGCGACTGCAGATCAACCTGCGCGTCATGGTCGCGCTGCTCGAATTCCTGTAACACCGGGGATTCGATGTTGCCAGACTCGGTGGCGAGGGCGGGGGCCGCAAACACCGGCACCTGGCCGGCCGGGAACCCTGCCGAAGCGTGGCCGCCAGCGCTCACCAGCCCGCTGTAACTGCCCACCCGGCGGCGTGGCGGAATGTGCAGCGGCACTGGCAAAGCCTGCAGCTCGGCTGGGTCGGGCAATTGCGGGGCCAGCGGCTGCAATGACCAGGCGGGCATCGGCCCGACCGCCAGCGCCTCGACATCGTTCACTCTGTCGGCCAGCGCATGCCAGGCCCCCTCGATCAGGTCGGCCTGCCGGGGCGACGTCTTGCGCCACGCCGTGTGCTCCTGACCGGCTCCGGTCAGCAGCCAGTTGAGCGGACTGGTGGCTGTAGCGCGCAGGTTGGGGGTACCGTCCTTGCCGGGCTTGCCGCTGGCATACACCCCGGCCACCAGATAACAGCGCTGGGCAGCACGGGTCAGTGCCACATAAATCAGGCGCAGGCGCTCGGCATCCTCCGCGCCCTGACGCGCCGCCTTGATCGCGGCGTCGTCCTCCGTGCGCTCGGCCGCACTTCGATAGTCGAGCACCAGCCCATGCCCGCCTTGCGGATCGGGATAATCAACGCAGTCCCTGGTCGACGAACGCGCCGCGCTGTTCACCCACAGGAACGGACAGAACACCACCGGATACTCCAGCCCCTTTGCGGCATGTACGGTGACAATGTGCACCAGCTGTGCGTCGCTCTCCAGCCGCAACTGGGCGCTGTCGTCGCGCGCCTGCGACTGGTCGATCTGATGGCGCAACCACATCTCCAGCGCTTCGGCACCGGCATGGGTGCGCGAGGCCGCATGGGCAAGCTCCAGCAACTGGCGCAGGTTGGTCAGCCGACGCGGGCCATCGGGCCGCTGCAGCAGACGCGCATGCACATCGTGACGCTCCAGCAGCCGTCGCATCATCACGGCAAAGCCGCGACTGCGCCAGCGCGCCAGCGCCTGGGCGAAGGCCGCCATCATCGGAGCCAGACCCTGCTGGGTGGCGGCCAGATCGTCGATCTGCAGCGCGCTGAAACCCAGCCATGGGGTGGCCAGTGCGTCGCGAACCAGCGCCTCGCGCGCCGGTGCAAGCACCGCCTGCAGGATGCGCAGCAGGCTGGTGGCATCTGCTGTGGCAAACACGTTGGCCTGCGACAGCTCGACACATTGCACGCCACGCGCTTCGAGCGCCATGCGCATCAGCCGGCCCTGCGTGTGCGACTGCACTAGCACGGCAATATCGCCGGCCTGCAGGGCCACCTGACCCGACGTGCCCCTGTCCGACGGCCGCTGGGCTGATGACGGCGGATTCAACGATGACGGGGCCGGCAACGACTCTTCCAGCGGTGGATCGCGCAACCACACCTGCCCGTCACTGGCGCCCTGCAACAGCGACACCACTTCTGCCGCACAACACTCGGCGGCCATGCGGCGGGCGGGATCCAGC
>CAITLJ010000038.1 GCA_903893215.1 uncultured Ferrovum sp.
CTACGTGCGCGAAACGGCGCGGCTGTATGCGGTGCTCAACCAGCGCCTGAGCACACGCCCCTGGATTGCGGGCGATGCTTACAGCATTGCCGACATGGCGTGTTACCCCTGGATCGTGCCGCATGCACGCCAGCAACAGGACCTGAACGACTTTCCGCACCTGCAAGCGTGGTTTGAACGCATCCGTGCGCGCCCGGCCACGCTGCGTGCCTATGCGCGTGGGACTGCCATCAATGTCACGCCCAGCGTCAGCGACGACAAGAGCCGCGCGCTACTGTTCGGGCAGTCAGCCAAAACGATCACGCCTTGACACGATGCGGCAACGAAAACCCGCCATCATGACGGGGTAAGCCGCCCCGTTGTGGTACGTTTTGACCACGCCTCAGGCGGCCTGACCCGGCTGCCTAAGGCTGGCTGACGGGGGTCGCGTCAGGATCCTGTCATCTTGCCAAGCTATGGTGTGAAATTCCGTCATATCGGTTCAAGGTGATTACAGTGAACGACGCAGCGACCGCCAACCTGTCCCAGGCCGATACCCGGCCGCACCTCGACAGCCGGCCCAAACTGCCGATGCTGATCGTTTTCCTGACGATCGTGGTCGGTGGGCTGGGCTACGCCCTGAACGCCCTGATCACGGACGTGAATGAGGCCAATGCGGGTAACCTGCTCAACTGGGCGCCCGTGCTGCTGCTCGGCCTGGCGCTGCTGATTGCCTTGGGCTTCGAATTCGTCAACGGCTTCCACGATACCGCCAATGCGGTGGCCACCGTGATTTACACCCACTCCCTGCCCCCAAATGTCGCCGTGGTCTGGTCGGGCCTGTTCAATTTTTTTGGCGTGCTCACCTCAAGCGGCGCCGTAGCCTTTGGCATCATATCGCTGCTGCCGGTAGAACTGATCCTGCAGGTCGGCTCCGGAGCCGGCTTCGCCATGGTGTTTGCGCTGCTGATCGCCGCCATCCTTTGGAATCTTGGCACCTGGTGGCTGGGTCTGCCGGCTTCCTCATCGCACACCCTGATCGGCTCAGTGATCGGCGTCGGCATTGCCAATGCGCTGATGCGCGGCAAGGACGGCACCAGCGGCGTGGACTGGGAGCAAGCCACCAAGATTGGCCAGACCCTGCTGATCTCTCCGCTGATCGGCTTCTTTGCTGCAGCCCTGCTGCTGCTGGTGGTCAAGGCCCTGGTCAAGAATCCGGCGCTTTACCGTGACCCGCACGGCAAGACACCGCCCCCCTTGGTGGATTCGCGGCCTGCTGATCCTGACCTGTACCGGGGTGTCGTTTGCCCATGGCTCCAACGACGGTCAGAAAGGCATGGGCCTGATCATGCTGATCCTGGTCGGTACGGTGCCCACAGTCCCCCGCGGTTCCCATCCTGTTCAATGTCCGGCGTATTACCCTCTCAGCGGGCCGGCACCTCACTCACTACCTAAGCGGCCGGAGGCTGTCACATAGCTGCCATTCTCTGGCACGCCCCTCGGGCGGCCGCCCACGACCCAAAGCGGAAGCATAAACACGATCAATCTTGGCGGTTACGCGGGCGGATCGGTGTCTCGGGCTTCGGATCCGTGCGATGCCGGATCGCAGAAAACCGCAGTCGCGGCCGCGCGCAGGCCGGGGGTCCGCTTCCTGCGACGTCCCCCCGTATTTGCTTAGCACCACAACCGTGAGCGGGAGGATGGCAGCCTTGCTCCGCCGTACCTTACCCTCCTAAGGTTGCTCTGGGGAGTGCGTGGCCTCTAGCCGCTTGATGAGGTGCTGGACAAGCAGGAGGTCGCCCAGACTGTCACCCATCGATTCCTCGTCCTCTTCCAGCAGCGCTGCCTCCCGCTTTCGCAGGGAAACGAGCAGGCAGGTTCTTTCGTTCTCGTTAAGAGTAAGGGTATGCATGGGGAAACCTTCAGGTGTAGGTCGGACCGACAAGGTCCGTACCCTGGAAAGTGAATGGCACTTGTGCCACAAGGGCGAGGAAGCTCTTGACCGTCAGACTCTCCGTCACAGTCAGCGTGCAATGCCCCGGCGGCACGCCATCGTACACAAGCGTCAACCGCGCCGGAATCGGGTGGCGCTGGTCAATGCCCCACCAGTGGATCTTCCTCTGCGCCCTCTTGTCCTGCGCCTTCCACGTTGCGGCATCCATGAGGACCATCCCCTGAGGGATCATGCGCTCGAGGAACAATGAAATGCCTTGGCCTGGATTCACTGTGAACTGATCGGTCTCCTCATCCGGAATTCTTCCCTCCCGGGTGCTGATGTTGAGGTCCGTGAAGCGCAGGTACTCGACGCTGGGCTTGGATGTCGCCCCCGAGCGGAACACATCCCTGGCGAGATCCACGTCCAGCCCCCATAGCACCGTCCCAGGCGCTGGAAAATTAGTTTGACTTGGCATCGGCTGACTCTTGCTTCGTCTGGAAAGCGCTTAGCGTGTCCGCCGGGTCCGAGATACGTCAACTCCCCAGATGCGGACCACCGCACCGCTACGGCCCAACTGTAACCCTCCCATTGGTGTTCCTGTACAGCAAGGTGTTGCACGTGAGCCTGCCATGGGTGGCGCAACTGGAGCGCCCCCGCGTTCGTCGGCGCCTGCCGGTGGTGCTGAGCCGGGATGAGGTACTGGGCATCCTGGCGCAGATGCAGGGGGAGCATGCGCTGCTGGCCCGGCTGCTTTACGGCACGGGCATGCGGATCAGCGAGGCCCTGCAATTGCGGGTGAAGGACGTTGACTTCCCTCACCAGGCCTTGATCGTGCGCGAGGGCAAAGGCGGTAAAGACCGGGTGCTGATGCTTCCGCAAAGCCTGGCGCAGCCGCTGCGAGATCAGCTGAGCCGGGCCAAGCTTTGATGGGCCGAGGACGCGTCCCAGCAACGGCACGGTGTCGAGATGCCTTACGCGCTATAACGCAAGTACCCGCGTGCTGGGTCGAGCTGGCCCTGGTTCTTGGCATTCCCGCAAGACTATCACTCGACCGATCCGCGCATCGGCGTCGCGCGCCGACATCATCTGTACGACCAGACCTTCCAGCGAGCGTTCAAGTGCGCCGTTGAAGACGTCGGCATCGCCAAGACCGTCACACCCCACACGCTGCGGCACTGCTTCGCCACGCACCTGCTGCAGGACGGATTCAACATCCGCACAGTGCAGGACCTGCTCGGGCATGCGGACTTAGCAACGACCATGATCTGCATCCACGAGCTCAAGCTGGGCGGCGGCGCGGTGCGCAACCCATTCCGCTTACTGGTTGCTCCCTCGCGACACCAAAGCGGACCTTGATGAGCTTCTGCTATGGGCCGGCACTCGCCCGATGCAGCTGCGCCCGACTGCAGACATCTAGGATCGTGCTGGGAGCGATGAAGATTGTCAACGGCGACCCGAGCCAGGTGGTCGCCGCCCAACACTAGCCCGAACATTTCACCAGTTGCCGCTGCCGGGCGGCAGAGTGCCGTCAATCACCTGGAAGGGTGCAGGGTGAATCGCTTTTGGCGCCGAACTGTTCAATTTGTCACTTTCAGGACTAACTGCCCCCTACCCCCGTTGTTGATCAACATGCCGGGGCAGCACTCGGAACGGGCTATATGGCAAGGATCAGGGCAGCGGCCCGTTAAACGTCTCGGAGCGGATGGTGGGAGACCAGCAGAATGCGCACCCGTCGCGTATTTCTCACCACCGCCGCGCCGATCTTGAGCAAGCGCGCACGGATGGTGGCCGCGCTGGCCCGCTCCAGTACTGTGCCGCGCAACGCCAGCGAGCGCAGCCGCTGCATCAGGGTGTAGGCCAAGGCCGAGAACATCAGTCGTCCCTCGCGCCCAAACTCCATCGAACTACCGGTACAACCTGGCTTCGGCGGAACTCCTCTGGATATTGACTCGACACCAGTATTAGAGCGCCTTTTGGCGGTTCCGCCGATACCTCACGGTGAAAAATCCGGGCTAGCGCTATCCTCGCAGAAACTTTTGTGGTCGGCTTCGCGGGGCCGGCGCGGTGCGCAGGCTGGATGCGAAATCGGCAGCATCTACGCTGCCACTCAGCCTGGGAGGCGATCGACCATGGAAATCGGATCTGACACGGCGCCACGCGCGCCGTGGAACAATGACAAGCTCGTCGGGCAGAAGGCTCCGCTGAAGCCGAAGGACATCTGGGCAATTCGGGTGCGCCTCCAGATGCAGGACCGCTTGCGGGACCTGGCGCTGTTCAATCTCGCCATCGACAGCAAGCCCCGTGGCTGCGACCTGATCGGACTGCACGTCCGTGACATCAGCCCAGGATACTTCACGGTTGGATCGACGAAATCGGGTTGGATCCGCAGGCCTACGGCACGCATTCCATCCGCAGGACCAAGGCCACCCTGATATACAAGCGAACCAAGAATCTGCGGGCAGTGCAGTCGCTGCTCGGCCACAGCAAACTGGAGAGCACAGTGAGGTACCTCGGCATCGAGGTCGAAGACGCACTTGAGCTCGCCGAGCAAACCGAAATCTAGGTGCCCCCGGCCGCACCCCCGATGCCCAGACCGGCGTCGGGGGTGCCTGCCTGCTTTACCTGGCTGACAAGTGTGGTCAATTCGTGCCGGGCAATGGCCGCGACCGGGTGCAGTGCATCGAATGGCTGTTCTGGCAGATGGGGGGTCTGGGTCCGATGGCCGGGCAAAATCATCACTTTGGCCAATACGCCCCCGAAAAGCTGCCCTATGCCATCGACCGCTACGTGCGCGAAACGGCGCGGCTGTATGCGGTGCTCAACCAGCGCCTGAGCACACGCCCCTGGATTGCGGGCGATGCTTACAGCATTGCCGACATGGCGTGTTACCCCTGGATCGTGCCGCATGCAC
>CAITLJ010000039.1 GCA_903893215.1 uncultured Ferrovum sp.
CGCGCGTGGCGGAGCTTCCGGTGCGCCGCGCGCGCCGGGTGGTTCGCGTGGTCCGCGCAAGCCTGGCCGCGACTAAGGTTCGCTGATGAAAGTCAGCCGCACCAGCAAGGCCTGGATGCGTGAGCACGTAAATGACCCATTCGTGCAGCGCGCCAAGCGCGAGGGTTACCGGTCGCGCGCTTCCTACAAGCTGATGGAGATCGACGACCGCGACCGCCTGATGCGGCCGGGCGATTCGGTGGTCGACCTTGGCGCGGCCCCCGGCGGCTGGTCACAGGTGGCCCGTCAACGACTGGGCAACCATGGTCGTGTGCTGGCAATCGACCTGCTGCAGATGGAGGAACTGGAGGGGGTGCAGTTCATCCAGGGGGACTTCACCGACCCCGGAATACGGGCGCAGCTGCTGACGCTGTTGCCGGACGGCGGCGCGGACCTTGTGCTTTCCGATCTCGCCCCCAATATGAGTGGTGTGCCGCTTTACGATCAGGCACGGGTGATGGAACTGGCGGGGTATGCCATGGATTTCAGCCTGCTCACCCTGAAACCTGCCGGTGGCTTTCTGGTCAAAGTCTTTCATGGCGCGGATTTCGAACAGTACGTCCGCGACATGCGTGCCAGTTTTGTGAACGTGATGACGCGCAAGCCCGACGCCTCACGTGGGCGCAGTCCGGAGGTGTATTTGCTGGGACGCAACCCCCGTCCCGAGGCTATCGAAGGGGCAAGACAGCGCGAAATCGAGGCGCAAGAAACCCCTTACTGGCCGTCAGAATCGGATTAGAATCAAAAACCGCCGCATTCGCCTGTCATTCGCAGGCGCCGAGTCAAGGAGCAGCTTTGAACAATCTTGCAAAAAACATCGCCATTTGGCTGTTCGTCGGGGTGGTGTTGATGATGCTGGTCAACCAGTTCGGCAATCATCAAAGCGCCACCAATCAGGTCACCTATTCGCAGTTCATTGATGACGTGAAGCAGGGCCACGTGGCCGAGGTGGTCATCGATGGTCACTCCGTGCACGGCAAGCGCAGCGACGGCAAAGCCTTCGTCACTTACTCGCCGTCCGATCCCTGGTTGGTCAGCGACCTGCTCAAGTATGGTGTGTCGGTGTCCGCCAAGCCGGACGAAGAGCCGTCACTGCTGATGAACATGTTGGTCTCGTGGTTCCCCATGATCCTGCTGGTGGGGGTATGGATCTTCTTCATGCGCCAGATGCAGGGTGGTGGGCGCGGCGGCGCCTTCTCGTTCGGCAAGAGCCGGGCCCGAATGCTTGACGAGAACACCAACCCGGTGACCTTTGCCGATGTGGCCGGGGTGGACGAAGCCAAGGAAGAAGTCGGCGAACTGGTCGAATTCCTGCGCGACCCCTCCAAGTTCCAGAAGCTGGGTGGTCGCATTCCGCGCGGCGTGCTGATGGTGGGTAGCCCAGGCACGGGTAAAACCCTGCTTGCTCGTGCCATCGCCGGTGAGGCCAAGGTCCCTTTCTTCAGCATCTCGGGATCTGATTTTGTCGAAATGTTTGTTGGCGTGGGTGCAGCCCGCGTGCGCGACATGTTCGAGCAGGCTAAGAAAAATGCGCCCTGCATCATCTTCATCGACGAAATTGACGCCGTCGGCCGTCAGCGTGGTGCTGGCCTTGGTGGTGGCAATGACGAGCGCGAACAAACCCTCAACCAGTTGCTGGTCGAGATGGACGGCTTTGAAGGCACGGCAGGCGTGATCGTGATCGCCGCCACCAACCGGCCGGATGTGCTCGACCCCGCGCTGCTGCGTCCGGGGCGTTTCGACCGTCAGGTGGTGGTACCGCTACCCGATATTCGCGGCCGGGAACAGGTGCTGCTGGTGCACATGCGCAAGGTGCCCATCTCGCCGGACGTGCGGGCCGACATCATTGCGCGGGGTACGCCGGGCTTCTCCGGCGCCGACTTGGCCAATCTGGTCAACGAGGCGGCCTTGTTTGCAGCCCGCTCCAACAAGCGCCTGGTCGACATGGCCGAGTTTGAGCGCGCCAAGGACAAGATCATCATGGGCGCCGAGCGCCGCTCCATCGTGATGCCCGAACATGAGCGCAAGAACACTGCCTATCACGAGTCCGGTCATGCGGTGGTGGCGCGTCTGCTGTCACGCACCGACCCCGTGCACAAGGTCACCATCATTCCGCGCGGTCGTGCGCTGGGTGTGACCATGCAGTTGCCCACCGAGGACCGGTACAGCATGGATCGCGAGCAGATCCTGCAGAACATTTCGGTGTTGTTCGGTGGCCGCATTGCCGAAGAAGTATTCATGAACCAGATGACGACCGGTGCGAGCAACGACTTTGAACGTGCCACCGAAATGGCGCGTCGCATGGTTACCCAGTGGGGTATGTCGGATGCGCTGGGGCCGATGGTGTACGGCGAGAATGAAGGTGAAGTGTTCCTGGGCCGCAGCATCACCACCCACAAGAACGTCTCCGAATCGACCATGCACAAGGTGGATCAGGAAATCCGTCGCATCATTGACGAGCAATATGCCTTGGCGCGCCGCCTGATCGAAGAGAACAGCGACAAGATGCATCTGATGGCCAAGTGCCTGCTTGAGTGGGAAACCATTGATGCAGAGCAGATTGATGACATCATGTCGGGCCGCGAACCGCGTCCGCCCAAGCCGAGTGGCAACAGCAGCACGCCGCCGGCCAACCCGAGTGCCGGCGCCAGTGCCAGCGGCTCGGCACCGGCCACCGGCAATCCGCGGACCGCACCGGAGGCTTGATTTCCGGTGAGTGAACACAACGGCGCCACCCCTTTGGTGGCGTCGCAGCACGCTGCCGTGCGCACCATGCAATGCGCCGGGCATCGGCTTGACCTTTCCCGGCCGGCCCTGATGGGTATCCTTAACGTCACACCGGATTCCTTCTCGGATGGCGGGCTGCATTTCGCGATCGATGCCGCGCTGGCGCACGGCCGCCGGCTGGCGGAGGAGGGCGCCGACATCATCGACGTCGGCGGCGAATCGACCCGCCCCGGCGCCGCGCCGGTCAGCCCCGAAGAAGAATTGCGAAGGGTGCTGCCCGTGGTGCGTGCGCTTGCCGAGGAAGGGCTGCTGGTGTCAATCGACACCCGGCACACCGCCACCATGCGGGCTTGCCTGAAGGCTGGGGCGGCGATGGTCAATGATGTCAACGGTCTGCGTGCCGAAGGTGCGCTCGCGGCCTGCGCCGATAGTGATGCAGCGGTCTGCCTGATGCACATGCAAGGCGACCCGCTGACCATGCAACAGGCACCAAGCTATACCGATGTGGTGCTGGAGGTGGGTGCCTTCCTGGCCGCACGCGCCGAACAGGCACGCGCCGCCGGTATCGGGCCGGAGCGCCTGTGCCTCGATCCCGGCTTTGGCTTCGGCAAGACGGTGGCGCACAATCTTGCGCTGTTGCGCCAGTTGCCGCTGTTGGCCGCGCTTGGTTATCCGTTACTGATCGGCCTGTCGCGTAAGTCCCTGCTGGGGGCAATGACCGGCAAGGGGGCGGATGACCGTGTTCACGCCAGCGTGGCCGGTGCGCTGTTGGCCCGGCAGCGTGGTGCCGCGATCCTGCGCGTGCACGATCTGGCAGCGACGCGCAACGCATTGGCGGTACTGGCCGCCGTGGAGAAATGATGATTACGACGCCAATCAAGCGCCGTTGGTTTGGTACGGATGGGGTGCGTGGCCGGGTAGGCGAAGCACCGATCACTCCGGATGTGGTGTTGCGGCTGGGCTTTGCCGTGGCGGCCGAACTGGCCGACCATGTGCCAGCAGGCGTGCGACCGCGCGTTCTGATCGGCAAGGACACCCGGATTTCCGGTTACATGCTGGAATCAGCACTGCAGGCCGGGTTTTGCGCCGCCGGTGTAGACGTGCTGCTGGTGGGGCCGATGCCCACCCCCGCAGTTGCATATCTGGCCCGGGCACTGCGCCTGCAGGCCGGGGTGATGATTTCCGCATCGCATAATCCATACGATGACAATGGCATCAAGTTTTTCAACAGTACCGGGACCAAGCTGCCCGATGCCTGGGAACTGGCAATCGAGGCACGCATGGAGCAACCGATGGTCACCCGGTTGTCACGCGATCTTGGCAAGGTGCGGCGGCTTACCGATGCTGCCGGCCGATACATCGAATTCTGTAAGAGCACCTTCCCCGTCGACCTCGATCTGAAAGGACTGAGAATTGCCCTCGATTGTGCCAATGGGGCCTGTTACCACGTGGCTCCGCCGGTCCTGCACGAACTGGGGGCCGACGTGCACAGTACCGCGGTCAGCCCGGACGGTTTCAATATCAATGCGAAGTGTGGTGCCACTTCGCCAGACAGTATCCGCGCCTTCACTTTGGCCGAGAAAGCCGACGTGGGTATCGCCATCGACGGTGACGGTGACCGGTTGCTGATGTGCGATGCCAGCGGCCAGACCTACGATGGCGACCAACTGCTGTACGCCATCGCACGCGACCGCCATCTGCGCGGTGTGCTGGGTGGTGGCGTGGTGGGTACCTTGATGACCAATTACGCGCTGGAGCGCGCCTTCGCCAATGACGGCATTCCCTTTGTGCGCGCCAAGGTGGGGGATCGCTACGTCCTTGAGGGGATGGTGGAACAGGACTGGATGCTTGGCGGCGAAAACTCCGGCCACATCATCTGTCGCGATCGGCACACCACCGGGGATGCGATCATCGCCGCGCTGCAGGTGCTGGCCGTGCTGCGTGCGCGCGGCGTGACGCTGGCCGAATGGTTGGCGCCGCTGCAATTGCTGCCGCAGGTACTGGTGAATGTGCGCACCGCACCCGGTCAGGCGCTGGAGCGTCATCCGCAGGTGCTGGCTGAAGCGGCACGGATCCAGGCGGTGCTGGCCGGCAGGGGGCGAGTGTTGCTGCGAGCCTCCGGCACCGAGCCGCTCGTCCGCGTGATGGTGGAAGGCGAAGACCATGGCGAGGTGCAGGGGCTGGCTGACGCGCTTGCCGACGTGGTGCGCGCCCTGGGCAAGGCCGCCTGATCCGCAGCAGCGGTGCGGTCTGCAGGTCGGCCGTCAGCGGTCGCCGATCAGGTCGGGCGACAGGCTGGCGCGCAGTTGGACCGGGGTGCCGCCTTCGCGGTCGCGCGACGTCAGCCAGACGATGGCGCCTTTGCGCAATGACCACGCCGCGGGTTTGCCAGTCAGCACCTGAGCGGCTGCCTGGCCCAGCACAGGTTGATGACCTACCACCACCAGTGATCCTTCGCGTGCAGGCCAGTCGGCCACGGTCAGCACGGCCTGGGCCGATGCCCCGGGCAGCAGGCAATCATCGGTGATGAACGGCAGGTGCAGGGCATCGGCGGTTTCCTGGGTACGCCGCGCCGGGCTGGCCAGAACCGCCCAAGGCTGCGGCAGGTTCTGCTTCAGCCACTGAGCCATGCGTGCGGCCTGACGGCGACCGCGCGGTGTGAGTGCCCGTTGAAGGTCATCAAGTCCGTCTTCTGCTTCGGCATGACGCCACAAGATCAGGTCCATCCTGGCAAATCTCCTCTTGTTGCCGGCGTCCGTCGCGCCATCCGGCGGGTTGGGTGGCGCGGCGGGTGTCAGGCTTTGTATGACTGTGCGGGGCGCCTGCCTATCGTTGCCAGGGCGCCGCAGTCCGGGCAAGTACCCGACGCGCGGCTTCCAGTTGCCGCAGATGGGTCTGGCTGGTGCCTTCGACAAATCCGCGCGCCAAGGCGGCGGCCTCGCGCGGCGCGCCCGGCTGTAACAACAGTGTTTCGATCAGGCGATGTGTAGTGGCTGCATCGTTCATGCTGCCAAGGATGGACTGCAACGATGACAATGCGGTGATCCAACGCCGCGCGCGGCGGCGATGGCCAAACACGGGCAACAGGAAATCACCGGTGTAACGCAGTTTTTTCAGCACAATACGCCAGGCATGGCGGCCGGCCACATCCAGTGCCAGCAAGTCCGATGCGTTCATGTGTGCGCGTCGCGCGCGCTTGCGCAGGATGCGCACGGCGAACTGGTCAAGCCGTTCGTCGCCGGCGGCGCTGGACTGAGCCCTGTCGGTATCCGCAGGCAGGGGCGCGGAACTGGCCTCGCGCTGGTCCATCAGTGCGCAGCTGGCTTCTCCGAGCTGCAGGGCCAGCCTGGCGGCGCGCCGCGACGTGAGCGCCTGCAAAGCCTGCGCATGCGCCATGACGCGCTGTTGTTCCGCCAGCGGCAACAAGGCCGCCAGGCCGGGCTGGTCCGGTAACGCCGCCTGCACGCCCGGTAGGGTTTCGGTCACCAGCACGTCCCAGTCGCGTGCCGCCCCCAGTGCCTGCATCAGCCAGCGTGATTCCTGCCGGAGAGCAAGCAGCACGGAAGCAGGCAGCACGCCGCGGAATACAGCCAGGGCGGCTCGTAAACGGCGCAAGGCCACACGCACCTGATGCAGATATTCTGGATTGTCTCCCAGGCAGGCACCGGCCAGATTGTCCTGCCATTGCTGCTGGGCGGCACCGAGAAAACCTGCGCACGCTTGCGCCACCGTGAGGTGGCGGCTCAGCACTGGTGGCCGTGCCCTCTTTGGGGACTGGGTGATGCCCAAAGCCAGCGCATAACCTCGCTGCGCCTTGCTGCGTTGCTCCGGATGCAGGTCAAGATCGTCCTGCAGGGCCAGCGCCAGCGCAAAGAGGGACCGGGACGCCCCGTGCTTGAGTTCAAGTTCCACTTCACTGATCGGGTCCTGGTGTCCCCCGGCTTCCACAGCGCCAAGGTCCAGCGCCAGTTCGATTTGCGTGCCATCCGGCAGCACCAGCAGCCGCGCCCAGCGGCGGAAGCGGGTGCGAAACAGGGGCTGCAAACCCTGTTGATTGGCCGCGTGCTTGAGGAAATTGCGGACGGCGGGGTCGGATACGCTGTCGAAATCGAGGTGCAGGCCGTCGCTCGGCACTTCCCATTCCAGTCGCTGATGCAGCGCGCCTGTCGCATCACCGCGGGTTTTCACGGTCTGCACCCACTGGCCCCCCGCCTGGCGCAGGCGCACGGCTACCCCGCGCGCTTGCAGCGCCAGCGTCGGCGTGTCGAAATAAATCGCGTCCAGTTCGGCGACCACCGCCCGGTGCGGCGAAATGGCGCGCAAGGCCGGGTGACGCCGCAGCCGCTCCGCCTGACTGGCCGGTAGTGCCAGCTTCAGCTCGACTTCCAGAAAGCCCGGCGCTGCCGTCAACGTGCTGACACCTGCTGCGGGACGCGCGCGGTCGCCAGCGGGCTTCACGCGCCGTCCTCTGGTTCGGCAAGCTCGGCCAGCAGCGCGTCCTGCGCGGTGTAAGGGGCACCGCGTCCGGGCTTGCGCCGACGGTAGTGGCCGTTGCTGTCCATCAGCCACGCGTTGGTGTTGTCGCGCAGGTAAGGCCGCAGTCCCTCGCGCATCACCCGGCGCTTGGCAGCGGCATCCAGAACCGGCACGCAGGCTTCGATGCGGCGGAAGAAATTGCGCGACATCCAGTCGGCGCTCGACAGCAGGATGTCATGGGCACGGTTGTTGCGGAAATAGAAGAGGCGGGGATGCTCGAGGAAGCGGCCGAGCACCGATCGCACCCGTATGTTTTCGCTCAGGCCGGGCAAGCCAGGACGCAATGCGCAGACACCGCGCACGATAAGTTCGATTTTCACACCTGCGCTGGATGCTGCATAAAGCGCCTGGATGATGGTGGGTTCGACCAGCGCATTCATTTTGGCCACGATGCGACCACCGTGCCCGGCGCGAGCATGCCCGGCCTCGCGCTCGATGGCCGCCACCAGCTGGGGATGCAAGGTGAACGGCGACTGCAGCATACGCTGCAGGGGGGCGTGCTGGCCCAGTCCGGTGATCTGCAGGAAAATTTCATTCACATCGGCGGTAATCGCTGCGTCGCAGGTGAACAGGCCAAAATCGGTGTAGAACTTGGTGGTCCGAGAGTGGTAATTGCCTGTGCCGATGTGCACGTAGCGACGCAGGCCCTGCCGTTCGCGACGCACCACCATCGACATCTTGGCGTGGGTCTTGTAACCGACCACTCCATACACCACATGGGCGCCGGCATCTTCCAGTCGCGCGGCCCAGTTGATGTTGGCCTCTTCATCAAAGCGCGCCATCAATTCCACCACCACTGTGACTTCCTTGCCGCGCTGCGCCGCCAGGATCAGCGCCTCGATCAGTTCAGAGTCGGTGCCTGCGCGATACACGGTCTGGCGGATGGCCAGAACCTGCGGGTCCTCGGCGGCGATGCGGATAAAATCCACCACTGGCGAGAATGACTGGAAGGGGTGGTGCAGCACCACGTCCCGCTTGCGAATTGCCGCGTAGAGGTCGGCAGGTGGTCTGAGTTCGGCCGGCAGTCCCTGGGTGAACCGGGCAAATTTCAGGTCGGGCCGGTCCACCCAGTCGGGCACCTGCATCAGGCGGACCAGATTGACCGGGCCATGCACACGGTAAAGCGCCTTGTCGTCCAGATCAAAGGTCTTAAGCAGAAAGCGCGCCATGTCCTCGGAGCAGCTGTCTGCCACTTCCAGACGCACCTCATCGCCGAACTGGCGATGCGACAACTCCGACTGCAGCGCCTGGCGCAGGTTCTTCACTTCGTCCTCTTCCACCATCAGGTCGCTGTTGCGGGTGACGCGGAACTGGTAACAGCCGGTTACCTGCATGCCGAGAAACAGCTCACCCACATGCGCATGCAGCAGCGAAGAGAGAAAGACGAAGCCATGCGGACATCCGGCCACGTCGGCAGGCATCTGGATCACCCGGGGCAGCGCGCGCGGTGCCTGCAGCACGGCATTCACCGAGTTGCGGCCAAATGCATCGCGCCCTTCCAGTTCGATGGCGAAATTCAGGCTCTTGTTCAGCACGCGCGGAAACGGGTGCGAAGGGTCGAGTCCGATCGGGGTGAGCACGGGCAGGATTTCGCGACGGAAATGCGCGTGCGCCCAAGCCTGCTGTGCTGGTGTCCACGTATTGCGGCGCAGGAAGCGGATCCCTTCGCGGTCGAGCGCCGGCAGCAGGTCGTCGTTAAGCAGGCGATACTGGTCGGCCACCAGGGTGTGGATCTCGCTGGCCACTGCAGCGTATACCTGCTGTAGTGGCAGGCCGTCTGGCCCGGCCGGGCCGTGATATTTCAGCTGTTCGAGCAGGCCCGCAATACGGATCTCGAAGAATTCATCCAGGTTACTGCTGACAATGCACAGGTAGCGCAGGCGTTCCAGCAGAGGCACGCGTGTGTCGGCGGCCAGTTCCATGATGCGCCGGTTGAAAGCGATGAACCCGAGTTCCCGGTTGAGCAGGTGTTCGGGGCGCGGCAGTGGGGACATGACGATGAATCTGTTGTTCTTATGGTCGAATCCTCCCAGTGTGCGCTTTTGCGGGCCAGCGCACCAAGCGATGTGACACCAGCGGATTAATCTGGAGGTCACATCCCCGTCATGTGACTGCAATGACAGCGTCCTATTCTCGAAAGAATCTGAAAGAAGGACGCTCGCCATGCTTCAGCAAGCCCGCACGCAAGAACGCCAACGCCCCCGCCTGACCGTGGAGTTTGCCAGTCGTCCGGACCAGGTGGCCGAAGCGCAGGCACTGCGCTGGCGGGTGTTTGCCGAAGAGTTCGGCGCCCGCTTGTCGTCCCCCCAGCCCGGTTACGACATCGACAAGTACGACCCGTTCTGCGAGCATCTGCTAGTGCGTGATCAGGGTAGCGGTGAAGTCGTCGGCACCTACCGCATCCTCAGCGGCGTGCGCTCGCTGGAGGCAGGCGGCTTTTATTCCGAAACCGAATTCGACCTCACCCGCCTGCTTCATTTGCGCGAGCAGACCATGGAAATGGGGCGGGCCTGCGTGCATCCCGACTATCGCAGCGGTGCCACCATCACCCTGCTCTGGGCAGGACTGGCCGACTTCATGATCCGCCATCGCGTGCAATACCTGCTGGGCTGCGCCAGCATTCCCATGCACGACGGCGGGCAGCATGCCGCTGCGGTGTTCCGTCGCCTGGAGCGCGACCGGATGGCCGCCGCTGACTGGCGCGTGTTTCCGCACTGCCGCCTGCCGATCGAGCGCTTGGTGGGAGAAGACAGCGCCGACATTCCGGCCCTGATCCGCGCCTATCTGCGGATTGGTGCCGTAGTCTGCGGTGAGCCGGCGTGGGATGCCGATTTCAACACGGCCGACTTGCTTCTGATGTTGCCAACGTCCAAGATTGACCACCGTTATGCGCGCCACTTCCTTGGCAGCGCCGAAGTGAACGGTATTCTTTAAGGACTTGCCTGGCAGTGGCCCGGGCTGCCGGGCGCAGGATGTCCGGCAATGGCAGGAGTGCAGGACGTCTTGACTGATCTTTCCATGGTGGCCGCGGTGGACCTTGGGTCCAACAGCTTCCGGCTGCAAATCTCCCGTCTGGTGGATGGCCAGTTCTACTCCCTCGATGCATTGAAGGAGTCTGTGCGGCTGGGCGCCGGGTTGGGGCCTGACAAGCGGCTGGATGACGACTCCTGGGCGCGCGCGCTGCAGTGTCTGAGCCGGTTTGGTGAGCGTCTGCGCGGTTTTGCGCCTGGCAGCGTGCGGGCCGTCGGGACCAACACCCTGCGGGTGGCCAAGAATGCCCCTGTATTGCTGGCGCAGGCCGAAGCGGCGCTGGGTTTTCCGATCGAGATCATCGCCGGGCATGAGGAGGCGCGCCTGATTTATCTTGGGGTGTCGCACGCCCTGCCGCGCAGCAACGAGCGTCGTCTGGTCGTGGATATTGGCGGCGGCTCCACCGAGCTGATCATCGGCAACCGGTACAAACCCTTGCGGCTGGAAAGTCTTTACATGGGCTGCGTAAGCCATACCCGCCGCTTTTTCGAAGACGGCCGGATCACTGCCAAGGCATTTCGGTCAGCCGAACTTGCGGCTGCAACCGAATTGCAGACGATCCGTACCGAGTTTGATCCAGGCCAGTGGTCGCAGGCGATCGGCTCCTCGGGCACGGCGCGCGCGATTGCCGAGGTGATCGAACAGATGGGGGGGGCGACAGGCCAGATCAGCCTGCAGGGGCTGGAGCACGTGCGCGAACTGGTGCTGAGCCAGGGCGAACTGCGCCGCCTCAACTTGCCCGGTTTACGTGAGGACCGCGTGCCGGTGTTTGCCGGCGGGCTCGCAATCATGGTGTCGGTATTCCGTGAACTGGGCATCACCGACATGGCGACCACCGACAGCGGACTGCGGGAGGGGGTGCTGTATGACATGCTGGGGCGCTTCGAACACAAGGACGCCCGCGAGGCCACCGTGCGCCAGATGATGCGGCGCTACCATGTGGACCAGGCGCAGGCAGCGCGCGTGGAGTCCCTGGCCCTGCAGCTCTATGAGGAAGCCCTCGGCACCAGGGCGGACGATAGCGATCGGCAGCGTCTGGCATGGTCGGCCAGCCTGCACGAGGTGGGGCTGTCGATTGCGTACAGTGGCTACCACAAGCACACGGCATATATCGTGCAGAACGCCGACATGCCCGGGTTTTCCCGCAGCGAGCAGCAACAGCTCGGTCTGCTCCTGCTGGCCCAGCGCGGTGGCTTGGGAAAGCTGCTGTCGGTGGTGCGCAATCCCAAAGACTGGCTGCTAATCCTGTGCCTGCGGTTGGCCGTGTTGCTGCATCGCGGACGCGCCGACCTGCACCTGCCCCACCTGCGCATCCGGGCGCGCGAGCAGGAGTGGGTACTTGAGCTCAATGCCGAATGGTGTGCAGCCAACGCGTTGAGTCAGGCCAATCTCGAAGCGGAGCAGCAGGGCTGGGACGGCGGCCCGTTCCGGCTCCGGATCAAAAAGGTGCGCAGCACAGCGCGTTGAAGCTGCGCCGTGATCCGGGGCGGGCTTGTCATCTTTCTGTCATAAAAAGTTGATACTTTAAACACATCAAAGGCTTGCGTCAGCGCCTGCCACAGTAGAAGTTTCTGAGTCAATTCAACGGAGTGTCCCATGCGCCTATCGCCCCGCAATTTCGTCCTGACCCTTGGCGCCGCAGTCGCCCTGCTTGCAGGCAGTGCCCACGCCGGTGACATCACCGGTGCCGGTGCCACGTTTCCGTACCCGATTTACGCCAAGTGGTCCGAGGCCTACAAAGCCAAGACCGGCGTGGGCCTGAACTACCAGTCGATCGGAAGCGGTGGCGGCATCAAGCAGATCAAGGCCAAGACGGTTGATTTCGGTGCCTCCGACAAGCCGCTGACCCCTGAAGAGCTGGCCAAGGACGGCCTGTTTCAGTTTCCTGCCATCGTTGGCGGCGTGGTGCCCACTGTCAACATCGAAGGCATCAAGCCGGGTCAGCTGAAGCTGTCCGGCGCCGTGCTGGCCGACATCTATTTGGGCAAGATCAAGAAGTGGAACGACCCGGCGATCATGGCGCTGAATGCCGGTCTGGCCCTGCCTGCCAAGGACATCGTGGTGGTGTCACGCTCGGACGGCTCGGGTACCACGTTCATCTTCACCAACTACCTGTCCAAGGTGAGTGCCGAGTGGAAGGCTTCGGTCGGCAATGACGCCTCGGTCAAGTGGCCTGCCGGCATCAGCAGCAAAGGCAACGAAGGCGTGGCCAGTTCGGTCAAGCAGCAACCGAATTCGATTGGCTACATCGAATACGCCTACGTGATCCAGAACAAGATGACCTTCGTGGCGCTGAAGAACAAGGACGGCCAGTTTGTCGAGCCGGATGACAAGAGCTTTGGCGCGGCCGCCGCAGGTGCCGACTGGAAGAACGCCCCGGGTTTTTACGAGATCCTCACCGACGAGCCGGGCAAGGGCAGCTGGCCGCTGACCGGTGCCTCGTTCATCCTGATGCACAAGGTGCAGGACAAGCCGGAAGCCGGCAAGTCGGTGCTGGAATTCTTCAGCTGGGCCTACAAGAACGGCAGCAAGACGGCTCTGGAACTCGATTACATCCCGATTCCTGAGTCGGTCACCAAGCTGATCGAAAGCGAGTGGAAGACCACATTCAAGGACGCCGCTGGCAAGGCCGTGTACTGAGATATCGAGTGAACGGCCGGTGCCAGTCGGCACCGGTGCGCGCCCGAAGCACTGCTTTGACTGTGTTTCGGGCGTTGTAAATTAAACAGGTGCGGTACCATGGCGCGCCTGATGCGCACCTGCATCCCTCAGGAAGTTTCATGAACTCAGCCAGTTCTCCATCCGTGGCGGAACCCGTCCGTCCGGATCTGCGCAAACGCAGCGCCGGTGCCTTGGCCGATCAGCTGTTTGCCTTCACCACCAAGTTTTTTGCCTTTCTGGTGTTCGCGCTGCTGCTCGCAATCCTGGCCTCGCTGGTCATCGGTTCCTGGCCTGCCCTGCAGAAATTTGGCCTTGCGTTCATTTACACTTCGGAGTGGGATCCGGTGGCGGGCGAGTTCGGCGCACTGGTGCCGATCTACGGCACCCTGGTCAGTTCGCTGATTGCCATGGTGATTGCCATTCCGGTCAGCTTCGGCATCGCGATGTTCCTGACCGAAATGGCGCCAGCCTGGCTGAAGCGGCCGCTAGGCACGGCCATCGAACTGCTGGCGGCGATTCCCAGCATCATTTATGGCATGTGGGGCCTGTTCGTGTTCGTGCCGATCTTTTCGCAGTACGTGCAGCCGTTCCTGATTGACACGCTGGGGGAAGTGCCCGGCATTGGTTTCCTGTTTGCCGGCCCCCCGATGGGGATCGGCATGCTGACCGCCGGCGTTATCCTTGCGATCATGGTGATTCCCTTCATCACCGCCGTGATGCGCGACGTGTTCGAACTGGTTCCGGTGATGCTGAAGGAATCCGCTTACGGCCTGGGCTTCACCACCTGGGAAGTGGTCTGGAATGTGGTGCTGCCATACACCCGCGCCGGCGTGGTCGGCGGCGTGATGCTGGGCCTGGGGCGCGCGCTGGGTGAAACCATGGCGGTTACCTTCGTGATCGGCAACACGCATCGCCTGTCCATGTCCCTGCTGGCACCCGGCACCAGCATCGCCTCCGCGCTGGCCAACGAATTCACCGAGGCAGTGGAAGATATCTACACCTCTTCGCTGATCGAACTTGGCCTGCTGCTGTTCCTGATCACCACCATCGTTCTGGCCTGCGCAAAGCTGATGCTGATGCGCCTGAGCCGGTCCGAAGGCACCAAGAGCTGAGCGGGGTCCGACATGCAAGACTTTGCCACCACCCCCCTGTTCCGTCGCCGCAAGTCGGTCAACAAGATCGCGCTGGCCTTGTCCGCTGCCGCCATGGCTTTTGGGCTGTTCTGGCTGGGCTGGATCCTGATCACGCTGCTGCGTGAGGGATTTTCGGCGCTTGATCTGGCCTTGTTTACCAAGAGTACGCCTGCCCCCGGCAGCGACGGTGGTCTGCTCAATGCCATCGTCGGCAGCCTGATGATGGCGGGGATGGGTACGCTGATTGGCACGCCGGTGGGCATCCTGGCTGGCACCTATCTGGCCGAATATGGCCAGCGCGGCTGGCTGGCACCGGCTACCCGATTCATCAACGACATCCTGTTGTCAGCACCTTCGATCGTGGTCGGCCTGTTCATCTACACCACGGTGGTGGCGCACATGCATCATTTTTCCGGGCTTGCGGGGGGGCTTGCCCTGTCGCTGATCGTGATCCCGGTGGTGGTGCGCACTACCGACGACATGCTGCGTCTGGTACCGCAGGGATTGCGCGAGGCCGCGATCGGACTGGGTGCGCCGAAGTGGAAGATGATCGCGCAGGTGTCGTACCGGGCATCCAGCGCTGGAATTGCCACCGGGGTGCTGCTTGCGGTGGCGCGGGTGGCGGGCGAAACTGCCCCGCTGCTGTTCACCGCGCTCAACAACCAGTACCTGAAATTCAACCCGAACGAGCCGATGGCGAACCTGCCGGTGGTGATCTTCCAGTTCGCCATGAGTCCCTATGATGACTGGCATCGGCTGGCCTGGGGTGGTGCCATCCTGATCACTGTGGGCGTGCTGGGGCTGAACATTGCAGCCCGCGTCATCTTCCGGAAAAAAGTATGAAAGCTACCGAGGAATTCAGCATGTCCAACCCATCCACCATCGCTCCGGAAGATGTCCGCCTGGGCGTGCGCGGCCTGAATTTTTATTATGGCAAGTTCCACGCGATCAAGTCGGTCACGATGGACATCCGCAAGAACAACGTGACGGCATTTATCGGGCCCTCGGGCTGCGGCAAGAGCACCCTTCTGCGCACGTTCAACCGCCTGCACGAGCTTTACCCGGAAAACCGGACCACGGGTCAGATCCTGCTAGACGGTGAGGACATACTGGACAAGCGGGTCGATGCTACTGCACTGCGCGCCCGTGTCGGCATGGTGTTCCAGAAGCCCACCCCGTTTCCCATGTCGATTTATGACAATGTGGCGTTTGGTGTGCGATTGTACGAAAAGCTCACCCAGCGCGAGATGGACGAGCGTGTCGAATGGGCGTTGACCAATGCCGCGCTGTGGAATGAAGTGAAGGACAAGCTGCACCAGAGCGGCAACGGTCTGTCGGGTGGCCAGCAACAGCGCCTGTGCATTGCCCGCTGCATTGCGATCAAGCCCGAAGTGATTCTGATGGATGAGCCCTGCTCGGCGCTCGATCCGATCTCCACAGCGCGGATCGAGGAACTGGTGCACGAGATGAAGAAGGACTACACCGTGGTGATCGTGACCCACAACATGCAGCAGGCCGCCCGCGTGTCTGACTACACCGCGTATATGTATCTGGGCGAACTGATCGAGTTCGGTGTCACCGACAAGATCTTCACCAAACCGGTGCAGAAGGCCACTGAAGACTACATCACCGGCAAGTTCGGCTGAGCGTGGCGCGCCGGTCCGGCGCGCTGCTGCAAGAGGGGGCAGATGCCACGCGGCGCTTGCCCTCTTTTTTTTGGATGCTGTACTGCACGAATTTGTCTGGATTGCCCGGCCTGTGATAAAAACCGGCTGGGTTTCAGATGGGTTACATCGCGCTTGGGAGCGGCATGAACGGAAAACTGGTGATCGGCAACTGGAAGATGAACGGCACCCTGGCGTCCAATGCGCCGTTGCTGGCTGCGCTGGCAGCTGGCTGGCGCTCCAGCCCGCAAACCGAGTTGGTGGTGTGCCCGCCGGCCGCCTACCTGGGGCAGGCGCGCCTCGCGCTGCAGGCCTCTGCCGTGAGCTGGGGGGCGCAGGACGTTTCCGATCAGGCTGCTGGCGCCTTCACCGGCGAACTTGGCGCTGCCATGCTGCGCGACATGGGATGCCGCTACGTGCTGGTCGGTCACTCCGAGCGACGCACCCGGCTGGGCGAAACTGACCAGATGGTCGCGGCCAAAGCTCGCGCTGCGCTCAGTGGCGGGCTGCGCGCCGTGGTCTGCATGGGCGAAACCGAGAAGCAGCGCGCGGCGGGGCAGGCCCTGACTGTGCTGCGTCACCAGTTGCAGGTGGTGCTGGCCGCGCTGCCGCGCACGGCCATCGACCATTTCGTGATTGCCTACGAGCCGCTCTGGGCGATCGGTACCGGTGCCCACGCCAGTGCCGATATCGCGCAGCAGGTGCATAGCGCCCTGCGCGCCGCGCTGGTCGAGGCGCTTGGCGCAGCCGGGACCGGGGTGCGTATCCTGTACGGGGGTAGCGTGAAAGCGTCGAATGCGGCAGAATATGCGGCCCAGCGGGACGTCGACGGCGTATTGGTCGGAGGCGCGTCCCTGCAGGCCGCGGAATTTCTGGAGATCGGTGCAGCCTTCCTGCCCATCCGGTAAATCGCGCTCAACAAGGTTGAATCCGATGTTTGAATCAATTGTCTGGCTGGTGCATGTGCTCGCAGCCGCAGGAGTGATCGGCCTGGTATTGCTGCAACACGGCAAAGGCGCCGACGTGGGCGCTGCCTTCGGGAGTGGTTCGGCCGGAAGCCTGTTTGGCTCGAGCGGCGCGGCCAACTTCCTGAGCCGCAGCACCGCCGTGCTGGCCGCGGTGTTCTTCCTGACCAGTCTGACGCTGACCTGGATTGGCGGTCATCGCACCCACGCCGCCAGCGTGATGCAGAAAGCCGGGGTGCTGGCGCCCGAAGCTGCGCCGTCCGCGGCACTGCCTCCCGTGGCGCCGGTGCCTGCAGCGCCCCCGGCACCGGTCAGTGGACAAGCACAAGGCCCCGCCAAGTAATTAAAAGTTTTAAGCGGCCGTTTCCTGTGGGAAACTGTCGCGATGCAACATGCCGCTGTGGTGAAATTGGTAGACACGCCGTCTTGAGGGGGCGGTGGCGAAAGCCGTAGCAGTTCGAGTCTGCTCAGCGGCACCACTATTTGCCCTGCTTCGGGAGATCCCCGAGGCAGGGCGCAAAAGACAACCCTGGCGACCCAGCCTTCAAGGCGGGCGCACCCGAGGAGCAGGTACCCTGCACCCCAGGTCCGGTACGACCGGCTAGAGGAAACGAGCCATGCTGCAAAACTACTTCCCGGTGCTTTTGTTCATCCTCGTAGGCATAGCGGTGGGCGTCGGTCCCATCCTGATCGGTCGACTAGTTGGTCCGCATCGTCCGGATGCCGAAAAAAATTCCCCTTACGAGTGCGGCTTCGAAGCTTTTGAAGACGCGCGCATGAAATTCGACGTGCGCTATTACCTCGTTGCCATCCTGTTCATCCTGTTTGATCTCGAAATCGCATTCCTCTTCCCTTGGGCGGTGGTGCTGCGCGAGATCGGCCTGCCCGGTTTTTTTGCAATGCTTGTGTTCCTTGGCATCCTGGTGGTCGGCTTCATCTATGAATGGATGAAGGGCGCCCTCGAATGGGAGTGAGGTAACACCGGCTGCGCGTTCGCTTACTGGAGTCTGTATGGCTATCGAAGGCGTAATGAGCGAGGGCTTCGTCACCGCGAAGCTTGATACCGTGATCAACTGGACCCGCACTGGGTCGCTGTGGCCCATGACCTTCGGTCTGGCCTGCTGTGCTGTGGAAATGATGCAGGCGGGCGCGGCGCGCTACGATCTGGACCGGTTCGGCATTGTGTTCCGGCCCAGTCCGCGCCAGTCCGATCTGATGATCGTGGCCGGCACCCTGTGCAACAAGATGGCCCCGGCCCTGCGCAAGGTGTACGACCAGATGGCGGAACCGCGTTGGGTGATCTCGATGGGCAGTTGTGCCAATGGCGGCGGCTACTACCACTACTCCTATTCGGTGGTGCGCGGTTGTGACCGCATCGTGCCGGTCGATGTGTACGTGCCGGGTTGCCCGCCCACCGCCGAGGCGCTGCTTTACGGCATCATCCAGCTGCAGAAAAAGATCCGCCGCACCAATACCATCGCCCGGGCGGCCTGATCATGGCCAGTTTCAGCGAACGTCTCCTCGCCACGCTGGGCGAGGCGCTGCCGGCTGCCGTTGTTGAGGTCAGCACGGCACTCGGTGAGCATAGCCTCAAGGTCACGGCCGACCATTGGGTGGCGGTGTGTACCTTGCTGCGCGACCATGCCGACCTGCACTTCGAGCAGTTGATCGACCTGTGCTCGATCGACTGGTCCGAGTACGCGGACGTGGGCCGCGACGGACCGCGCTATGGGGTGGTGGTGCAACTGTTGTCGGTACGCCATAACCGCCGGCTGCGCGTTCATGTGCCCTGTCCGGACGACGATTATCCGATGGTAGCGTCGCTGGTGTCGGTATGGCCGAATGCCAACTGGTACGAGCGTGAAGCGTTCGACCTGATGGGCACCGTGTTTGCCGGGCATCCTGACCTGCGACGCCTGTTGACTGACTATGGCTTTGTCGGTCATCCCTTCCGCAAGGACTTCCCGATCTCCGGTCATGTGGAAATGCGCTACGACCCCGAGCAGCAGCGCGTGATCTATCAGCCGGTCAGCATCGAGCCCCGCAACAACGTGCCGCGTATCGTGCGTGAATCGCACTACGGCGACACCGGAGACTAAAGGTCGGTCATGGCAGAAATCCGCAATTACACGATGAACTTCGGCCCGCAGCACCCCGCGGCGCACGGTGTGCTGCGTCTGGTGCTGGAACTTGACGGTGAAGTGATCGAGCGTGCCGACCCGCACATCGGCTTGCTTCATCGGGGCACCGAAAAGCTGGCCGAACAGCGCACTTTCCTGCAGTCCGTGCCGTACATGGACCGTCTGGATTACGTGTCGATGATGTGCAACGAGCACGGCTATGTGCTGTCGATCGAGAAACTGCTGGGTGTCGACGTGCCTGCCCGCGCGCAGTACATCCGGGTGATGTTCGACGAGATCACCCGCATCCTGAATCACCTGCTGTGGCTGGGCGCGCACGCACTCGACGTGGGGGCCATGACGGTATTCCTGTACGCCTTCCGCGAGCGCGAAGACCTGATGGACTGCTATGAGGCGGTCTCGGGTGCGCGACTGCACGCTGCCTACTATCGTCCGGGGGGCGTTTACCGCGACCTGCCGGACACCATGCCCAAGCACCTGATGTTCAAGAAGGGCACCGAAGGCAAGGTGGGCAGCCTGAACAAGGCGCGCGAAGGTTCGCTGCTCGATTTTATCGAGGACTTTACCGAGCGCTTCCCCACGTACGTGGATGAATACGAAACCCTGCTCACCGACAACCGGATCTGGAAGCAGCGCACCGTGGGCATTGGCGTGGTGTCGCCCGAGCGCGCGCTGGCGCTCGGCTTTACCGGGCCGATGTTGCGCGGTTCCGGTGTGGAGTGGGACTTGCGCCGCAAGCAGCCCTACGAGGTGTATGACAAGCTGGATTTCAGGATTCCGGTGGGTGTCAACGGCGACTGCTACGACCGCTACCTGGTGCGCATCGAGGAATTCCGCCAGTCCAACCACATCATCCGGCAGTGCGTGAAGTGGTTGCGCGAAAACCCGGGCCCGGTGATCACCGACAACCACAAGGTGGCGCCGCCCGAACGCGAAGGCATGAAGGGCAACATGGAAGGCCTGATTCACCACTTCAAGCTGTTCACCGAAGGTTTTCATGTGCCTGCGGGCGAAGCCTATGTCGGGGTGGAAGCCCCCAAGGGCGAATTCGGCGTGTACCTGGTTTCGGATGGTTCCAACAAGCCCTACCGGATGAAGATTCGTGCGCCGGGCTTTCCGCATCTGGCCGCACTGGATGAAATGGCGCGTGGTCACATGATTGCCGACGTGGTCGCAATCATTGGCACGCAGGACATCGTTTTCGGGGAAATCGACCGCTGACATGCTGAGCACCAACGCACAAACCCTCATCGATCGGGAAATCGCCAAGTATCCGGCGGATCGTAAGCAGTCGGCCGTGATCGCGGCGCTGGCCATTGCCCAGGATGAACATGGCTGGTTGTCCGAACCGGTGATCCAGGCGGTTGCCGATTACCTCGGCATGGCCCCGATGGCCGTGTACGAGGTGGCCTCCTTTTACGAAATGTTCAACATCAAGCCGATGGGCCGCCACAAGCTCACCGTCTGCACCAACCTGCCTTGCGCCCTGTCTGGCGCGCTCGACGCTGCGGACCGCATCAAGGAAAAGCTGGGTATTGATTTCGGTCAGGTCACCGCTGACGGCCGCTTCGGCCTGCGCGAGGGCCAGTGCTTTGGTGCCTGCGGTGATGCGCCGGTACTGCTCGTCAACAACAAGGCGATGCATTGCAAGATGTCCCACGCCGACATCGACCGTCTGCTGGAGGACCTGAAATGAGCAAGCAAGCGATCATGGCTGGCCTGGATGGCGACCGTACCTGGCGCCTGGCCGATTACGTGGCGCGTGGCGGGTACGCCGCGCTGCGCAAGATACTCACTCAGCCGATGACGCCCGACGAGGTGATTGCCGAGGTCAAGCTGTCCGGCCTGCGCGGTCGCGGCGGCGCGGGCTTCCCCACCGGGATCAAGTGGGGCTTCATGCCGAAGAACTACAGCGGCGACAAGTATGTGGTGTGCAATTCGGACGAGGGCGAGCCTGGCACCTTCAAGGACCGCGACATCCTGCGCTACAACCCGCATTCGCTGATCGAAGGCATGATCATCGCTGGCTACGCCATGGGGGCGAAGGCCGGCTACAACTACATTCACGGCGAGATCTGGTCGGTTTACGAGCGCTGCGAGGAAGCCATCGAGGAGGCGCGTGCGGCGGGCTTTCTTGGTGACAACATCCTGGGGTCGGGCTTCAGTTTCCAGTTGCACAATGCGCACGGCTACGGCGCCTATATCTGCGGCGAGGAAACCGCCCTGCTCGAGTCGCTCGAGGGCAAGAAGGGACAGCCGCGCTTCAAACCCCCGTTCCCGGCCAGCTATGGGCTGTATGGCAAGCCCACCACCATCAATAACACCGAGACCTTTGCGTCTGTCCCTTACATCATCCGAGAGGGCGGACAGAATTTCCTCGAGATCGGCCTGCCCAACAATGGCGGCTGCAAGCTGTTTTCGGTCTCCGGTCACGTCAACAATCCGGGCAACTTTGAGGTGCCGCTGGGCACCCCGTTCGAAGTGCTGCTGGAGATGGCTGGCGGCATGCGCGGCGGGAAGAAGCTGAAGGCCGTAATCCCCGGCGGATCGTCGGCTCCGGTGCTGCCGGCCGAGATCATCATGAACACCAACATGGACTACGACTCGATCGCCAAGGCCGGCTCCATGCTCGGTTCCGGCGCCGTGATCGTGATGGATGAAACGGTGTGCATGGTGCGCGCGCTGGAGCGGCTGTCGTGGTTTTACCACGAGGAGTCCTGCGGTCAGTGCACGCCGTGCCGTGAGGGTACCGGCTGGCTGTATCGCGTGATCCATCGTATTGAACACGGACAGGGCCGCCCCGAGGATCTCGACCTGCTGCTGAACGTGTCCGACAACATTTCCGGCCGCACCATCTGCGCGCTGGGAGATGCGGCCGCCATGCCCGTGAAGAGTTTTGTCACCCATTTCCGTGCTGAATTCGAGCACCACATCCAGCACAAGCAGTGTCTGGTGGGTGGCAAGGCACACGCTCACGCAAAGGCAGCCTGACGCCATGGCACTGCTGAACATCGAGATCGACGGCCGCCCCACCACGGTGGAGCCGGGCAAGACCATCATGGACGCCGCACGCAAGCTGAACGTGGCCATCCCCCACTTCTGTTATCACAACAAGCTGTCCATTGCCGCCAACTGCCGCATGTGCCTGGTGCAGGTTGAAAAAGCGCCCAAGCCGCTGCCCGCCTGCGCCACTCCGGTGAGCGAAGGCATGAAGGTGCAGACGCACTCCGAGTTCGCCATCAAGGCGCAGAAAGGGGTGATGGAATTCCTGCTGATCAACCACCCGCTCGATTGCCCGATCTGCGATCAGGGCGGCGAGTGCCAGCTGCAGGACGTGGCGGTGGGCTATGGCGGCGGTGGTTCACGCTACGGCGAGGACAAGCGCGTGGTGGTCAACAAGGACCTCGGCCCGCTGATCTCCACCGACATGACGCGCTGCATTCACTGCACCCGTTGCGTGCGTTACGGCGAGGAAGTAGCCGGCGTGATGGAACTCGGCATGGGTGGCCGTGGCGAACATTCGGAAATCATGGCCTTCATGGGCCGCACCGTCGATTCGGAGGTGTCCGGCAATGCCATCGACCTGTGCCCGGTGGGGGCGCTCACCAGCAAGCCATTCCGTTATTCGGCGCGCACCTGGGAGCTGCGCCGCAGTCGTTCGGTCAGTCCGCATGACGGCCTGGGTGCCAATCTGGTGGTGCAGTCGAAGGGTGACCAGGTGATGCGCGTGCTGCCGGGCAATAACGAAGACATCAACGAGTGCTGGCTGTCCGACAAGGACCGTTTTGGCTACGAAGGCCTGAATGCGGCCGACCGCGCGCTCAAGCCGCAGGTCAAGCGCAACGGTGTATGGGTCGAAACTGACTGGCAGGAAGCCCTGCAGGTGGCCGCCGACGGTCTGCGTGCCGCACTGGCCGCAGGTGGTCCGGATGCCATCGCCGGCCTCGCCAGTCCGCACCAGAGTGTCGAGGAACTGTATGTGTTCCAGGCCCTGTTGCGCGCGCTGGGCACCGGCAATATCGATCACCGCCTGCGTCAGGCTGACTTCCGCCTTGATGGCGCCCTGCAAGGCGCACCCTGGCTTGGCATGCCGGTCGCCGCCATATCGCAGCTGGACAGCGTGTTGCTGGTTGGCAGCCAGATCCGCAAGGATCACCCTCTGCTGGCCGTGCGGCTGCGCCAGTCGGTGCGCCGTGGCCTCAGGGTGCATCTGGTTGGCATGACCGACGACGATCTGGCGCTGAAGCGCGCCGAATCCCTGTTTGCCCGTCCTTCACAGCTGGGCAAGGCCTTGGGTGAGGTACTGGTGGCAGTGGCCGCCGAACGTGGCCACCGCCTCGATGCCTCGCTCGGTCTGGCCAGCGTGCAGCCTTCGGCCGAAGCCAGAACGATTGCGCAGAGCCTGGTCGCTGGCAAGCGGGTGGCCGTTCTGCTCGGCAACCAGGCGCAGCACCATCCTGAATATGCCCGCCTGCATGGTCTGGCACAGGAAATCGCCCGTCTGTCACTGGCGCGCTTCGGCGTGCTGGGCGAAGCGGCCAACAGCGTGGGAGCGTACTTTGCCGGTGCCATTCCCATGCACGGCGCCAATGGGCAAGCCGGGGTGCAGGGGGCCCATGCAGGCAACCTGCTGGCGCATGCGCGGCGCGCCTATGTCTTGCTGGGCACTGAACCGGACGTGGACAGCGCCAATGTGAGCGCTGCGCGCGCTGCGCTCGGCGCTGCCGATACCGTGATCGCACTCAATGCCTTCACTGCCGGGGTTCGCGACTACGCTACCGTGATCCTGCCGATCACCCCGTTCACCGAGACGGCGGGCAGCTTTGTCAGCACCGAGGGACGCCTGCAGTTGTTCACGCCGGCAGTCAAGCCGCGCGGCGAAGCTCGGCCAGCCTGGAAGGTGTTGCGCGTGCTGGGCAACCTGCTCAATGTGGTGGGCTTCGATTTCGACGATATTGAAGCCGTCCGTCGCGCGATCGCGCCCAACCTCGCGGTGGCCGCCCGACTGCTGGCCTTCAATGTGGTCGATGCCCCGGTGGCGGCGCCACTGGTGGCCGTGACCGCGGCCGACGCTCTTGAGCGCGTGGGCGAGATTCCGCTGTATCGCGCTGACGCGCTGGTGCGCCGTGCGCCTTCGCTGCAGGCCCGCCCTGACGGCTGGAAGCCGCAGGCATCGGCCCACCCCGACCTGCTGGCGCAACTGGGCGTTACAGAAGGCACCCGGGTCCAGGTGCGCCAGGGCGAGCAGGTGGTGACCTTGCCGCTGGTCGCCGACCCCGGTGTGCCGGCAGGCAGCTTGCGCGTGCCCGCCGCTTATCCTGAGACCGCAGGTCTTGGCGCGCTGTTTGGCGCCATCCACATCGAGCGCGTGGCATGAAGCTGTTGACCGCTGTCCCCCTGAACCTGTTGCCGGAGGCCTTCGGTGCCTGATTTGCAATCCCTGTTGACCGTGGCCGGTCAGGTGCTGCACCACCCGCTGGTGTGGACCCTGCTCAAGATTGTGCTGATTGTGCTGCCGCTGCTGGGGGCGGTGGCTTATCTGACCCTGGCCGAACGCAAGGTGATCGGCTACATGCAGGTGCGCCTCGGCCCCAACCGGGTGGGGCCGCTTGGCTTGCTGCAGCCGATTGCCGATGCGCTGAAGCTGATGACCAAGGAAATCGTGGTGCCTTCAGACGCCAACAGCGTGCTGTTCGTGCTGGCGCCAGTGATGATCATCATGCCGGCCATGGCCGCTTGGGCGGTGTTGCCCTTTTCCCCCGACCTGGTGCTGGCCAATGTCGATGCAGGCCTGCTTTACGTCATGGCGATCACGTCCATGGGCGTCTACGGCGTGGTGGTGGCTGGTTGGGCGTCAAACTCGAAGTACGCCTTCCTTGGGGCCATGCGCTCGGCGGCGCAGATCGTGGCCTATGAAATTGCCATGGGCTTTGCGCTGGTCGGTGTGCTGGTCATGTCGCACAGCCTCAACCTGATTGACATCGTGCGAGCCCAGCAGGGGCCGCTGGGCCTGTTCAACTGGAACATCGTGCCCCTGTTTCCGCTGTTCCTTGTGTACCTGATTTCCGGTGTGGCCGAAACCAACCGTGCACCCTTCGACGTGGCCGAGGGCGAATCGGAAATCGTGGCCGGTTTTCACGTGGAATACTCGGGCATGACCTTTGCGGTGTTCTTCCTGGCCGAATACGCCAACATGATCCTGGTGGCAGCCCTTACCAGCATCATGTTCCTGGGGGGATGGTTGTCCCCGCTCGATCACATTCCGTTCACCGACATTGCGCTGTTGCCTTCCGGCATGCCCTGGCTGCTGCTGAAGACTGCCGGCGTGCTGTTCCTGTTCCTGTGGTTTCGCGCCACCTTCCCGCGCTACCGCTATGACCAGATCATGCGCCTGGGCTGGAAAGTGTTCATCCCGATCGCGCTGGTGTGGCTGCTTGTGGTGGCCACCCTGATGCAGGCGCCATTGCGTCATCTTCCGATCATTAACATCTGGTTCCACTGAGGCGATTTCGATGGGTGCAGTCACTGAAATCAAGGAATTCATCGGTAGCCTGATGCTGGGCGAACTGGTCAAGGGCATGCGCCTGACGGGCCGCCACTTCTTTGCGCGCAAGATCACCATCCAGTATCCGGAAGAGAAGACGCCGCAGTCGGGCCGCTTCCGCGGGCTGCATGCCCTGCGCCGCTATCCCAACGGAGAGGAACGCTGCATTGCCTGCAAGCTGTGCGAGGCGGTGTGTCCGGCGCTTGCGATCACCATCGAGTCCGAGCAACGCGAGGACGGTTCGCGCCGCACCACGCGGTATGACATCGATCTGACCAAATGCATTTTCTGCGGATTTTGCGAGGAGTCGTGCCCAGTCGACTCGATCGTCGAAACCCGCACCTTCGAATATCACGGCGAACAGCGCGGTGATCTGTACTACACCAAGCCGATGCTGCTGGCGGTAGGCGATCGCCTGGAAGATGAAATTGCCCGCGACCGTGCTGCCGATGCACGTTTCCGCTAAAGGACCCCTGCAGTGATCGACTTTTCCGTGTTTGTGTTTTATGCATTTGCAGCCGTGCTGCTCGCTGCCGGGGCAGGTGTCATCGTGTCGCGTAACCCGGTGCATGCCGCGCTGTGGCTGGTGCTGGCCTTCTTTTCCGGCTCCGGCCTCTGGATGTTGCTGGAAGCCGAGTTCCTGGCGATCAGCCTGGTGCTGGTCTACGTCGGGGCGGTGATGGTGCTGTTCCTGTTTGTGGTGATGATGCTCGACATCAACCTGGACCGGCTGCGCGAAGGCTTCTGGCGTTATTTTCCTGTGGGCGGCCTGGTCGCCCTGCTGATGGTGGGCGAACTGGTGCTGGCGTCACTTAGCAAGAATTTCGCCACCATGGGACGCAACCTGCCGGCGGCGCCCGCCGACTACAGCAACACCCGTGAACTTGGCATGCTGCTGTACACCCAATATCTGTATCCCTTCGAACTGGCCGCCGTGATCCTGCTGGTGGCCATCGTGGCCGCCATCGCACTCACGCTGCGCCGCCGCACCAACACCAAGTACCAGAACCCGGCCCAGCAGGTGCGCGTGAAGCGCGCTGACCGGGTGCGCATGGTCGACATCGCCAGCGGGGAAACCGCCGAATGATCCAAGGGCTTGCGGTTCGCCGCAGGCCGAGCGGGCGGCGTGGCGCTGAAGCTGGCGCGCGCTTTGGCCTGTCGCCGACAACCATGAAAAATCCCACACTGGTCCAGCCAGGGAGTCACGCATCTTGATCACACTGTCTCATTACCTCGTGCTTGCCGCGCTGTTGTTCGCGCTTGCGGTGGTTGGCGTTTTCCTCAACCGCAAGAACGTGATCGTGTTGCTGATGGCCGTCGAACTGATGCTGCTGGCAGTCAACCTGAACTTCGTTGCTTTCTCGCACTACCTGCATGACACGGCTGGCCAGATCTTCGTGTTTTTCATCCTGACCGTGGCGGCCGCGGAATCGGCGATCGGCCTCGCCATCCTGGTGGTACTGTTCCGCAACCTGTCCACCATCAACGTCGACGACCTCAACAGCCTCAAGGACTGAGCTAATCCATGTCTGCCACGAAAGCCCTGCTCCTGCTGATTCCCCTGGCACCGCTGTTTGGTGCCCTGCTGGCCGGCCTGTTTGGTCGCGCGATCGGCCGCACCGGTGCGCACCTCGCCACCATCCTTGGCGTGGCCACGGCGCTCGGCGCTGCCCTGGTGGTGGCCAACATGGTGTTCGCCCAAGGGTTCCGCTACAACGAAAACCTCTACACGTGGCTCAGCATCGGTACCCTGCAACTGAACGTGGGTTTCCTGATCGATCCGCTCACCGCCACCATGATGGTGGTGGTCACCTTTGTGTCGCTGATGGTGCACATCTACACCATCGGCTACATGCATGAAGATCCGGGCTATCAACGTTTCTTCAGCTACATCGCGCTGTTCACCTTCGCGATGCTGATGCTGGTGATGTCGAACAACTTCCTGCAACTGTTCTTTGGCTGGGAGGCGGTGGGTCTGGTCTCGTATCTGCTGATCGGCTTCTGGTTTACCCGCCCCACGGCGGTGTACGCCAACATGAAGGCTTTTCTGGTCAACCGGGTGGGCGACTTCGGTTTTCTGCTCGGCATCGGCATGGTGCTGGCCTACACCGGCAGTCTGGACTACACCACCGTGTTCGGTTTTGCGCAGGGACTGGGCGGTAGCATGGTCACGCTGATTCCCGGCCACGCCTGGTCGCTCATGACGGTGATCTGCATCCTGTTGTTCATCGGCGCAATGGGCAAATCGGCGCAGATGCCGCTGCATGTGTGGCTGCCGGATTCCATGGAAGGCCCCACCCCGATCTCCGCGCTGATCCATGCCGCCACCATGGTCACCGCCGGCATCTTCATGGTGTCGCGCATGTCGCCGTTGTTCGAGATGAGTGCCACGGCCCGCTCGGTGGTGCTGGTGATTGGTGCCACTACGGCCTTGTTCATGGCCTTCCTGGGCATCATCCAGTACGACATCAAGCGGGTGGTGGCCTATTCCACCCTTTCGCAGCTGGGCTACATGACCGTGGCGCTGGGTGTGTCGGCCTACCCGGTGGCGATCTTCCATCTGGCCACCCATGCCTTTTTCAAGGCCCTGCTGTTCCTCGGGGCCGGCAGCGTGATCCACGCCATGCATCACGAGCAGGACATGCGCCACATGGGTGGGCTGCGCAAACACCTGCCGATCACTTACTGGACCGCAGTGGTCGGCTCGCTGGCACTGGCCGGCATTCCGCCCTTTGCCGGCTTTTATTCCAAGGACCTGATCATCGAAGCCGTGCAGGCCTCGCATGCCGCCGGCAGCGAGTACGCGCTGTTTGCCGTGATGGCCGGTGTATTCATCACTGCCTTCTACTCTTTCCGCATGTTGTTCATGACCTTCCATGGTGATGAGCGCATGGATCACCACACCCGGGAGCATCTGCACGAGTCGCCCTGGGTGATCACGCTGCCGCTGGTGTTGCTGGCGATACCCTCGCTGTTGTCGGGGTTGATGGGCGTGCAGCCGCTGGTGTTCGGTGATTATTTTGGATCAGCCATTGTCCTTGGCCCGGACAGCCCTGTGCTGGAACTGCGCAAGGAGTGGGAGGGCGTGCTCCACTTCACCCTGCACGGCATGACTGCGCTGCCATTCTTCCTCGCACTCTCGGGCATTGCCCTGTCGGCGTGGATGTACCTTCTGCGCCCGGATGTGCCGGCGGCGATCAAGGCGCGCATGGGGGGGATCTATACCCTGCTGGACAACAAGTATTACTTTGACCGCTTCAATGAAGTGGTGTTTGCCGGCGGGGCGCAGGTACTGGGTGGCGGCCTGTTCCGCATCGGCGACCAGACCATCATCGATGGTGGCCTGGTCAATGGCTCGGCAGCACTGGTGGCCCGTGGCGCTGGCCTGATCCGCCGCCTGCAGACCGGCTTCCTCTATAACTATGCCTTCATGATGATCTTCGGAGTGTTCGCCCTCCTGACGATCTGGCTCTTCAAGGCCTGAGCGGGCCGGACGGATTTGTGATGACCACCACCCCCTTCCTCAGTCTCTCGATCTGGTTGCCCATCGTGGCCGGCCTGCTGGTGTTGATCTTTGGTTCTGGCGCGCAGCGCGCCGGCACCGCGCGCTGGCTGGCGCTGGCCGGGGCCGTTGCCGGTTTTCTGGTCACCCTGCCGCTTTACAGCGGGTTTGCGCCGGCGTCGTCTGCCATGCAGTTCAGCGAATTCAGCCCATGGATTCCGGCCCTGCACATCAACTACCACCTTGGCATCGACGGCATCAGCCTTTGGTTCGTGTTGCTGAACAGCGTCTTCACGCCGATCGTGGTGGTGGCCGCCTGGGAAGTGATCGAGGACCGCCCGGCGCAGTATCTGGCGGCTTTCCTGATCATGTCCGGCCTGATCAACGGGGTGTTTGCCGCGCTCGACGCCATCCTGTTCTACGTATTCTTCGAAGCCATGCTGATTCCGATGTTCATCATCATCGGGATCTGGGGCGGGCCCCGTCGCGTGTATGCAGCGCTCAAGTTCTTCCTCTACACGCTGCTGGGTTCGCTGCTGATGCTGGCGGCGTTCATTTATTTGTACCTGAAGGCAGGTTCCAATTTCGAGATCCAGGCCTTCCATGCGCTGCAACTGCCGCTGCAGGCGCAAATCCTGATCTTCATCGCCATGTTCATGTCGTTTGCCGTGAAGGTGCCGATGTGGCCCGTGCATACCTGGTTGCCTGACGCCCACGTCGAGGCACCCACCGGGGGGTCGGTCGTGCTGGCCGCCATCACCCTCAAGATCGGGGCCTACGGCTTCCTGCGTTTCAACCTGCCGATCGCGCCCGATGCCGCCCATTATCTGGCCCCGGTGATGATCGCGCTGTCGCTGGTGGCTGTGGTCTACATCGGTCTGGTGGCACTGGTTCAGACCGACATGAAAAAGCTGGTGGCCTACTCTTCAATTTCGCACATGGGTTTTGTCACGCTGGGCTTCTTCGTATTCAACCCGATTGGCATCGAAGGCGGCCTGCTGCAGATGATCTCGCACGGCTTCGTGAGTGGTGCCATGTTCCTGTGCATCGGCGTGCTCTACGACCGCATGCATAGCCGCAACATCGCCGACTATGGTGGCGTGGCCAACACCATGCCAAAGTTCGCGGCCTTCTTCATGCTGTTCGCGATGGCCAATGCCGGCTTGCCGGGTACCAGCGGCTTCATTGGCGAATTCCTGGTCACGCTCGGTTCGCTTCAGGCCAATTTCTGGTACGCCTTCCTGGCTGCTACCACGCTGATCTTCGGCGCCGCCTACACCCTGTGGATGTACAAGCGGGTGGTGTTTGGCGAAATCGCCAATGACCATGTGCGCGCCCTGCTCGATATCAACGCCCGTGAATTCGCCCTTCTGGCTATCCTGGCGGCCGCCGTGCTGGGCATGGGCATTTATCCCAAGCCGTTCACCGATCCGATGCATGCGTCGGTCAACAAGCTGATCCAGCAGACCACGCTGAAGAAGATCTGAGGTCCACCAGAACATGTCCACCATTCCCAACTTTGCCCCTGCCGCCGCGGAAATCCTGCTGCTGGCGCTGGTGTCCCTGGTGCTGGTGATCGATCTTTACATCGATCAGGCGCGCCGTGCCCTCACCTACTACCTGAGCCAGGGTACCGTGCTGCTGACCGTGCTGGTGCTGGTCAATCACGTCAACACTGCGCCGGTATTCACCTTCAGCAACATGTTTGTCGATGACACCCTGGGGCGCGTGCTCAAGGTGCTGGTGCTGCTCACCGTGTCGGTTGTGTTCGCCTACGGCCGCCAATATGCCGAAGAACGCGACATGCTGAAGGGGGAGTTCTTTTCGCTGATCCTGTTCGCCACCCTTGGCATGATGGTGCTGATTTCGGCCAACCATTTCCTCACCCTGTACCTTGGTCTGGAGTTGCTGGCCCTCGCCCAGTACGCACTGGTGGCGCTGCAACGTGATTCGGCCCGGGCCACCGAAGCGGCGATGAAGTACTTCGTGCTGGGTGCGCTGGCCTCAGGTCTGTTGCTGTATGGCATGTCGATGATTTACGGCGGTACCGGCTCGCTGAACCTGCAGGAAGTGGCGCAGGGCCTGGCGTCAGGGCGCGTCGATCACGTCGTGGCTTCGGTCGGGTTGGTGTTCATCGTGGCTGGTCTGGCGTTCAAGCTGGGTGTGGTGCCGTTCCACATGTGGATTCCCGATGTGTACGAAGGGGCGCCCACCGCCGTCACCCTGTTCATCGGCAGTGCGCCGAAGATCGCCGGCGTGGCATTTTTTGTGCGTATGCTGGGTGAAGGGCTGGCCCCGCTGGCCCACGACTGGCAGCAGATGCTGGTGCTGTTGGCTGTGGTGTCGATGGCGCTGGGCAACATCACGGCGATCGCACAAACCAACCTGAAGCGCATGCTGGCCTACTCCACCATCTCGCACATGGGCTTCGTGCTGTTGGGCATTCTGGCGGCCACCCAGCAGGGCTATGCCGCAGCGACTTTCTACATCAGCACCTACACGCTGATGGCGCTTGGTGCGTTCGGCGTGATGCTGCTGCTGTCGCGTGCCGGCTTTGAAGCGGAGCAACTCAACGACTACAAGGGGCTCAACAAGCGTAATCCCTGGTTTGCCCTGATCATGCTGCTGGTGATGATCTCGATGGCCGGCATTCCACCGTCGGTCGGTTTTTTTGCCAAGCTGTCGGTGTTGCGTGCGGCACTGGACGCCGGCTATACCTGGCTGGTGGTGGTGGCGGTGCTGCTGTCGCTGATCGGTGCATTTTATTACCTGCGCGTGATCAAGCTGATGTACATGGACGAACCGGAAGACACCAGTCCGATTGGTGGTGACCTCGACGTCCGCGTGTTGCTGTCGGTGAACGGCTTGGCCGTGCTGTTGTTCGGCATCCTGCCGCAGCCCTTGCTGTCGCTGTTCAACCACGCTGTGGTGCAGTCGCTGCGCTGACCACGGGTTCGCTGCTTGTCGGTCCCTTAAGCAACGCCCGCCCTGCGCGGGCGTTGTGCCATCCGATTACTGAATGGAGCTGTCCATGCCCGAGTATCCCGAACTGGGCGCCTTGCCTGAGGCGGATTTCACCGAGCATCCCGTCCGGCAGGCCCAGGTGTTCAGCGGCGTACTGCTGCGCGTCCAGAGCGATGAGGTGCGTCTGCCGGATGGCGCCACTGCCCATCGTGAGTACATTCGCCATCCCGGCGCCGCCGCCATCCTGGCGCTTACCGACAATGAGCAGGTGGTGCTGGAATGGCAGTACCGCTATCCGGGCCGTCGCCACTATGTCGAGATTCCTGCCGGCAAGCTCGATGCCGGCGAACCGCCCTTGCAGGCCGCCCAACGTGAATTGCAGGAGGAAACCGGCTGGCTGGCGCGCGACTGGTCGCTGCTGCTCGAGCATGACGTGGCCATCGCCTACTCGGACGAGCGCATCCACATCTATCTGGCACGTGGCCTGAGCGCCGGAAAGCATCATCTGGATGAAGAGGAATTTCTGGAATGCTTTCTGCTGCCCTTTGACGAGGCGCTGGCCTGGCTCGATGCGGGCCGGATCACCGATAGCAAGACCCAGGCTGCCCTGCTTGCCTACGATCGCCTGCGTCGCCTGCGTTGAGGTGTCCCGCCGTGTGAGAGGGGCCGGGCCCGGTCAGCGCTGGCGTCTCCAGCGCCCTTGAAATCCTGCGGCTGATCCCCATCTGCACTGCATCCCGCAATCCTTCAGGAGGAAGTCGTATGGACACACAAACCGCAGCGCCGGAACAGATGCAGTTTCAGGCCGAGGTCAAGCAGCTGCTGCAGCTGATGATCCACTCGCTTTATAGCAACAAGGAAATCTTCCTGCGTGAGCTGGTCTCCAATGGCTCGGATGCCTGCGACAAGCTGCGCTTTGAAGCAGTGCAAACTCCCGCCCTGCTGAGCGAAGATGCCGACCTGAAGGTGCGCGTGACGGTGGACAAGGCGGCCCGTACCATCACCATCAGCGACAACGGCATCGGCATGAGCCGTGACGAAGTGATCGCCAACATCGGCACCATAGCCCGCTCTGGCACCAAGGAATTCCTGACCCGCCTGACGGGAGACGACGCGCGCGATTCGCGCCTGATCGGACAGTTTGGGGTGGGGTTTTATTCCGGCTTCATCGTTGCCGATCGCGTCACCCTGCTTACCCGGCGTGCCGGCGCCGCCGCTGACAGCGCTGTGCGCTGGTCCTCGACGGGTGACGGCAATTACACGCTGGAAGCCGCCGGCGAGGCGCCACGCGGTACGTCGGTCACCCTTCACCTGCGCGAAGGTGAGGACGACCTGCTGGAGGCATGGAAGCTGCATGGCATCGTGCGCCGTTATTCCGATCACATCCAGCTACCGATCATCGGCCTGAAGGACGACGGCACCGAGGAAGTGCTCAATCAGGCCAATGCCCTGTGGGCGCGTAGCAAGGCCGATATCACCGACGAGCAGTATCAGGAGTTTTACAAGCATGTGGCGCATGACTTTGAGCCACCGCTGGCCTGGAGCCACGCCCGGGTGGAAGGACGCCAGGAATACACTGAACTGCTGTACGTGCCCTCCAAGGCGCCGTTTGACCTTTGGGAGCGCGAGCCGCGCCATGGCATCAAGCTTTACGTGCGTCGTGTGTTCATCATGGAAGACGCCAAGAAACTGCTGCCGAATTACCTGCGTTTCGTGCGCGGGGTGATCGATGCAAACGACCTGCCGCTCAATGTGTCGCGTGAAATCCTTCAGGAAAGCCGCGACATTGACACCATCCGTGCGGGTTGCACCAAGAAAGTGCTCGGTCTGCTGGAAGACCTCGCGAGCAACAGCCCGGACAAGTACATCGGGTTCTGGACCCAATTTGGTCAGGTGTTCAAGGAAGGCGCCGGCGAGGAGCATGCCAACCGGGAAAAATGGGCCACCCTGCTGCGCTTTCCGAGTACGCGCAGCGAGGCCGCCGATGCCCAGGTCAGCCTGGCCGAGTATGTGGCCGCGATGAAGGAAGGCCAGGACAAGATTTACTACGTCACGGCCGAATCGTGGACCGCTGCGCGCAACAGTCCGCATCTGGAAGTATTCCGCAAGCGCGGCATCGAAGTGCTCCTGCTGGCCGACCGCGTGGACGAGTGGGTGGTCAGCCACCTGCAGGACTTTGAAGGCAAGGAACTGGTGTCGGTGGCGCGCGGTGATCTCGATGCCACCACTCTGCCCGGTGCAGAGGCCGATGCCGCGAAGCAGGCCGAGGCGGAAGAGCGCTTTGGTGGCCTGCGGGAAGCCATGCAGACGGCGCTGGGCGAGCGTGTGAAGGAAGTGCGCGTGTCGCAGCGGCTGACTGAATCGCCTGCCTGCGTGGTGGTGGCCGACGGCGCCATTTCCGGCCATCTTGCCCGCATGCTCAAGGCCGCCGGTCAGCCGGTGCCCAAGGAGCAGCCGATCCTCGAAATCAATCCGGATCATCCGCTGATCCAGAAGCTGGACGGCGAGCAGGATCAGGCGCTGGTGGCTGAGTGGAGCCATTTGCTGCTCGACCAAAGCGTGCTGGCTGAAGGCGGCCATCTTGAGGATCCGGCCAGTTTCGTGCGGCGTCTCAACGCGCTGTTGCTTAGAGGGTAAACTTTGCCGCCAGTGATGCCAAAATTACCCTAACGAAAGCGGTGCGGCGAGGTGGGGTACGGTGGAATCGACTGCGCACGTGGCGTCAGATTCCGCCGACGCGAGCCATCAGACGCTGGAGGCCGCGCAGCATCTGGAGGCCGCGCAGCATCTGGAGGCCCTGGCGCGCGAATTGCAGCGGGCCACAGCGCAATTCCGCACGGCCTGATCCGGCAACGGAACCGGGAGCCGGTGGGCCGGGTCTAGCCGTGGTGCCTTAGCAACGGCTCACGCTACAGTCCATGGCCTGCCCATGCTGATTTATTACACCGATCATTTTGTGCTTCCGCTGCCCGACGGACATCGTTTTCCGATGGGCAAATACGCCGAGTTGCGACGTCGGGTGGCGCTCAGCCCATGGCTTCCCGTCGGAAGCCTGCGCGAGCCGCCAGCGCTCGACAACACTACCCTATGCCTGGCGCATGACGCCGACTATGTCCAGCGGGTATCCGACGGGGCGCTGACTGCAGCCGAGCAGCGGCGCATCGGTTTTCCGTGGTCCGAGCGCATGGTGGAACGGTCGCGCCGTTCCTCCGGGGCCACCTATGCCGCATGTGTGAGCGCGCTGAAGCGGGGCGCTGGCGTCAACCTGGCCGGCGGCACGCACCATGCGTTCGCGGCGCGTGGCGAGGGCTTTTGCGTGTTTAACGACAGCGCCGTGGCGGCCCGTGCCCTGCTGGCAGAGGGCCGGGTGCACCAGGTCGCGGTGATTGACTGTGATGTGCATCAGGGGGACGGTACGGCTGCGATCCTGGCCAACGATGCGCGGGTGTTCACCTGCTCGCTGCACGGTGCCGGTAACTGGCCCCTGCACAAGCAGGTCAGTGATCTGGATGTGGCGCTGCCTGATGGCACTGGCGATCATGCCTACCTGCAGGCGCTGGCGTCAGCGCTCGATCAGGTATTTACCCGCTGCACGCCGGACCTGGTGATCTATCTTGCGGGTGCCGACCCCTGGGAGGGCGACCGCCTGGGCAAGCTGGCGCTGACCAAGTCGGGCCTGCTGCAAAGGGATCGTCTGGTATTCGGCCGTTGCCTGCGGCAGGCGGTGCCGGTGGCCGTCACCATGGGGGGCGGCTATGCCCCGGACTTCAACGATGTGGTGGATATCCACTATGAAACCGTGCGGGCGGCTTTCAGCTACTTTGGCCGCTGAGCACTCAGTGCATCGGCGGGATGTCGCCCATATGAAAGCCGAACTGGCCGCGGGCGCGGTCCTCGAAGTAACGCTTGAGGGTTTCTCCGACCGTGCGGAAGGCCAACAGGTCCCAGGGAATCTCGTCCTCGCGGAACAGGCGCACTTCCAGGCTTTCGGTGCCTGCGCCGAATTCCGGCGTCAGCAGGCGGCCACGGAACATCACATAAATCTGATGAATGTGGGTCAGGTTGTAAAAGCTGAACATCGGGCCGATTTCCACGGTGGCCTCGGCCTCTTCCATGGTTTCACGGGCGGCACCAGCCGCAGCCGATTCGCCATTCTCGAGAAAGCCGGCCGGCAGGGTCCAGAACCCATGTCGCGGTTCGATCGCCCGACGGCACAACAGGATACGGTCTTCCCATTCCGGGATGCAGCCAACCACCATTTTCGGATTTTGATAATGGACCGTGCCGCACTGGCTGCAGACGTGGCGGGGCACCGTGTCACCCTCGGGTATGCGCACCGTCACGGTGGCGCCACAGTCGCTGCAATAATTCATGATGTCGGTCTTGAGGCCTGAGGCGATGATCAAAGTGGATGGGTATGACGCAAGCGCCGCGACGCGTTTGGTGCGGTGCAGCACCAGCGGCGGGATACCGGCGCGGCTGTGCTATGCTCGTCGACGCGGGTGTTGTCACTAGCATGCTTTTGGAGTCTAACTGATGTACGTGAATTTGATCAGGTGTCTGTCGTGGTGGTCCGGCCTGCGGCAGCGCTGCCTGATGCCCCCGGCGCAGAACCTGTGCCTGATTGCGCTGCTGGCCGGAGGACCTGCCGTGCTGACGGAGGCGGCACACGCCGAGGTGGCCGTGGTGCTCAACTCCGGCGAGGGCACCATCAGTCTGGTGGACAAGCATACCTACACCGAAGTGGCGCGGACCTTCGTCGGGCGCGAACCGCATCACCTGATGAGCTTGCCCGACAACAGCGCGCTGATCGTGGCCAATTCGGTCAGCAATGATCTCGTGTTCCTTGACCCGCAGACCGGAGCGATCAAGTCGCGCCTGGCCAACATCAGTGATCCCTACCAGATTGCGTTCAGCCCGGATCACAAGTGGTTTGCGGCCACATCGCTGCGACTCGATCGGGTCGACCTGTATGCCGCCGACGGCTTCAAGCTCGTGCAGCGGTTTTCAATGCCCACCACGCCGTCGCATCTCACCTTTGATCATCAGGGACAGGTGCTGTTCGTCACCCTGCAGGGTTCGGATGAACTGGTGGCGATCGACCTGAACACCCGCGCGGTGCGCTGGAAGATTCCGGTTGGCAAGACGCCGGCGGGCGTGGTGATGACCCCGGACGACAAATTCCTGCTCGTTGGCATCATGGGAGAGGACCGGGTGGCGGTGGTTGACTGGCGTCGTGGCGCTGTGGTGCAGAGCGTGGTCACCGGCAAGGGGGCCCATAACCTGCTGCCGATGGGCGACGGATTGCACTTTTTTGTGTCCAACCGGGTGGCCAACACAGTATCGGTGCTGAATGCACGCACCCTCAAGGTGGAAGACAGCTTTGCTGTGCCGGGCGGGCCGGATTGCATGGAACTGGCCGCTGACGGTAAGGAGTTATGGGTCACGTCGCGCTGGCTGCGGCAGGTGAGCGTGATCGACCTGAAAACCCGCCGTCTCAGTCACGTGGTGCGGGTGGGCAGGTCACCGCATGGCATTTTCTTTGCATCGCACGCGCCGCGCTGATGGCGCCTGATCGGGGGGGGATGGTGTTGTCGTCGGTTCGTAAATGCTTGCCGCTCGTGCTGGGCGCGCTGTTCGCATGGATGCCGGCAGCGCAGGGCATGGCTGCACCTGAAGCGGAGCAGCCCACCCCCGGGGCGTGCAAGGCAGGTCATCTGTTCCTCACCATCGACACCGGCAACATGGCGGGTGCCGATCATATTGCCGAAGTGCTGCGTGCCGAGCATGTCCGGGTAACCTTCTTCATTGCCAATGAACCGACGTTTCGCGGTGACCGGGCGCTGGATCCGCATTGGGAAAATTACTGGCGTGACCGGGTGGCCGAAGGACATGTATTTGGCAACCACACCTGGAGTCATGTGGGAGTGCGCCGCATGATCGGCACCAAGCGTGTCTCTGGTACCGACCTGGATGGCAAGACCGTGGAGTTTGATCACGACAGCTTTTGCAGCGACCTTACCAAGGTGGACGAGCGCTTTCAGGCGATCACCGGACGCAGGCTCGCCCCGATCTGGCGGGCCCCGGCTGGACGGGTGTTTCCGCGCACGCTTGACTGGGCCAGTTCCTGTGGTTTTGCCAAACACGTCGGCTGGACCCCAAACGGCTTTCTGGGGGATGAACTGCCCTCCGAGCGTTTTTCCAATCAGGTGCTGCTTGATCAGGCGTTTGCGCGCGTGCGCGATGGTGACGTGCTGATGATGCATTTGGGTATCCGCTCGCGCAAGGAACCTTTCGCGGCGGCATTCCGGCCGCTGGTGGCGGGCCTCAAGCAACGCGGCTTCTGCTTTGATACCGTAAAGCCCTGAACATGGAGGGCTGGCTGACGGCTTCGGGTGAGGTGTTTGCCGCCGTGCAGGGCTGGTTGTTCGAGCATCTGCTCGAACCGGGACTCCATCTGGCAGGCCTGGATAACTGGCTGGAACTCGGGTTTGACGGTGTCGAATTCGTGCTGGTCGGCCTGATCGAGGTTTTGTTGCTGCTGCTGGTCTTGCGCCCGTTGGAGGCGTGGCGTCCGGCAGAGCGATGGTCAGACCGGCGCGGGGTTGGTGTGGACGTGGCCTACACGCTGCTGCATCGCCTCGGGGTGGTTCCCTTGCTGTTTTTCCTGATCCTGCAACCGCTGGCCGATCTTCTGGATGCCACACTGCGCCTGCATGGCTATGTGCCATTCACGCTTGAATCGGTACTGCCTGGGCTGGTCGATCGTCCGGTACTGACCTTCATGGCGTATCTGCTCTTGCTGGATTTTGCCGGCTACTGGCAACATCGCTTTCAGCACCGGCTGGAGTGGTGGTGGGCGCTTCACGCGCTGCATCACAGTCAGCGGCGCATGAGCCTGTGGTGCGATGACCGCAACCACCTGATCGATGACGCGCTGGGGGCGGCCTGGTTTGCCCTGCTGGCCTTGCTGATTGGTGTACCACCTGGTCAGTTCCTGGCGCTGGCCCTGTGCACGCGCGTGCTGCAAAGCCTGGCACATGCCAACCTGCGTTGTTCCTTCGGACGCTGGGGCAACTGCTTGATTGTGAGTCCTTACTTTCACCGCGTTCACCACGGAATAGGGATCGGCCATCAAGGCGATACGCAGGGCTGCAACTTTGCGGTGCTGTTTCCGGTGTGGGACCTGATCTTCGGCACGCTTCGGCTGGACGTACCGCTGCAGCCCACCGGCATCGACGACCAGTTGCGCGGTCGTGACTATGGGGCCGGGTTCTGGGACCAGCAGCGCCTGGGCATGCAGCGCCTGTTCGCGGCACTGCCATGGTCTGACGCGCGGAAGCGGGCATAATAGGGGGCTATGGCCCGACCCCAACGCAGACCTTCCCAGCCGTCCCCTGCCGCGCAGGTGGATCCCCTTGCCCTGCCTGCCCTCAGCATTCTGTCCGTGGACCACGAGGCGCGCGGCGTGGCACATCTTGACGACGGCAAGGTGGTCTTCGTCGATGGTGCCCTGCCCGGCGAGCAGGCGCGGGTGCGCATCTACAAACGTAAGCCAAGCTACGAGCAGGGCGAGGCCATGCGGATCGAGCGCGAAGCTGCTGACCGGGTTAAACCACCGTGTCCGCATTTTGGCGTGTGCGGTGGCTGCAACATGCAGCACGCCAATGCGCAGGCGCAGGTGGCTTACAAGCAGCGCATTCTGGAAGACAACCTGCTGCGCATTGGCCGGGTGCGCGCTGGCGTGATCCTGCCAACCATTCAGGGCCCCGCCTGGGGCTATCGTCATCGCGCCCGCCTGTCGGTGCGCCTGGTCCTGAAGAAGGGTGGCGTGCTGGTGGGTTTTCATGAACGCAATTCCAGCTTTGTAGCGGACATGAACTGCTGCCTGATCCTGCCGGCCCACGTGTCAGCCTTGGTGCCGCATTTGCGTGCGCTGGTCACGGACCTGTCCATGGCTGACCGTTTGCCGCAGATCGAGGTGGCGGTGGGCGAACGCACCACGGTACTGGTCTTCCGTATCCTGCAGCCCTTGCTTGCCGACGATGAAGTGCTGTTGCGTCGCTTTGCCGACCTGCACGGTGTGCAGGTCTGGACGCAAACCAAGGGCCCGGATACTGTGGCGCTGTTTTATCCGCCCGGGGCGCCCGGTCTGACTTACGCCTTGCCGGAGTTCGGCATCGAAATGCCTTTCGGTCCCGCCGAATTCACCCAGGTCAATCCTGGTGTGAACCGCATGCTGGTTGCGCGTGCCATGCGCATGCTGCGGCCACAGCCCGGGCAGCGGATTGCCGATCTGTTCTGCGGTCTGGGCAATTTTTCCCTGCCGATTGCTGCCAGCGGCGCCCATGTGGTGGGCGTTGAAGGCAGCGCTGCACTGGTGCGCCGCGCGCAGGAGAATGCGGCGCACAACGGGCTGTCCGACCGTGCCACGTTTGAAGTGGCGGACCTGTTCCAGGTCAGCGAGGAGCGGCTGGCGGAGCTCGGGCGCTTTGATGGGATGCTGATTGATCCGCCACGCGATGGTGCCGTTGAGGTGGTCAAGGCACTTGGCCAGCACGGGCCGGCTCGCATCGTCTATGTGTCATGCAATCCGGCCACGCTGGCGCGTGATGCGCAGATCCTGGTGCATCAGCATGGCTACACCCTGCACAGCGCCGGTGTGGCCAACATGTTTCCGCATACGGCACACGTGGAGTCGATCGCGCTGTTCACCCGCTGAGTTGCAGCAAGCAAAAACCCCGGTTTTCAGGCCGGGGCTTTTGCTGGTTGCCCGCCATCTGGCGCGAGCGGGCGATGGCGGGTTCAGTCTCGGTCGTTACCGCCGAAGGCCATCAGCAGTTGCAGCAGGCTGACAAAGATGTTGTAGAGGCTGATGTACAGCGACAGCGTGGCGCTGATGTAGTTGGTTTCACCGCCGTTGACCAGCTGGTTGATCTGATAACTGATCATCAGGCTGCTGAAGATCATGAAGCCGCCGGCCAGCACCAGATGCAACACAGGCAGTTGCAGGAAGATATTGGCCACCACCGCCACCATCAGCACGATGCCGCCCACGGCAAGGAAGTTGCCAATGCTGGTGAAGTCCCTCTTGGCATTCGAACCGAAGGCCGACATGCCAAGGAAGGTCAGGCCGGTGCCGCCGACTGCAAGGCCGATCAGCTCCCCGCCATTTCGGAAGTGCAGGGTGTATTGCAGGATCGGACCCAGCGTGAACCCAAGGAAGAATGTGAGGCCAAGCAGCAGGTAAACGCCGGTGCTGCTGTACTTGTTGCGTTCGATGGCAAACATCAGGCCATAGATGACGGCCAGCATCAGCAGGCTGCCGATCATCGGGCTGGCAGCAAGCAGCGAGAAGCCGGTGTTGACGCCGAGGGCCGCGCCAGCGGCGGTGGGCAGCATCGACAGACCGAGCAGGCGATAGGTGTCGCGCAGAACCGTATTGCGCGCGAGTTCCTGACTGCCGGATGAAAAAACCTTGAAGTCCTGTTGCATGGTGATGTGCTCCTTGAGCAATTATCGCGCTGAGTGGCGATGGATACACAACGTAGACTAGCGAAGCGGTCAGGGAGTTGCAAGGAATCCGCTGAAGGCGCGCCCGGTCGGACTCGCGCGCCCTGACCGGTGTTGCCGCCGTCACGTCGGGGTCGTGGCTGGTAGATGAGGCTGCTGCGCGCCTGTTTCAAGTGGCCGTGTTGCCGGGCTTTGCTGCGGGGTCACTTCGTCGAGGGCGGCCGACGGGACGCCAAGCGGGCCTCAGCATGTAAATCTCGACCTTTTGTTGGTTGGCAAGATAGCTGCCATCGTATTTGTGGCTTAAATCGCCTTGTGCGTATGCGCGCGTTGATACTGCGGCCAGTCGGTTTGCACGCTTTTTCACGCCGGTGTTCGCGCCGTTCCGCAAATCCGGGTGCACGCAAGCGGCGGCCCCGTTACAATGCGCCCCTGCACCTGGTGACCTTGCGGAGGCTTGGGGGAGTGGTTTAACCCAGCAGTCTTGAAAACTGCCGACGGGCAACTGTCCGTGAGTTCGAATCTCACAGCCTCCGCCACCTGCGCAGACTCCCCGCTCCCGCTCCCGTGGCCGTGCCCGTGAACGTGCATGCGCCCCGTCCCTACCCTGTCTACGGAAGGCCCCCCGCCTTCTTGAGCCTAAACCGACCTGGCAGGCGGAAAGCTGGCGATTCAGCTACGTTTTTGCAACGAGAGCAGCCAGAGATGGGCCAGATCGGCGGCACCATCCGCGCCCTTTACCGCTTCGAGCGCCTTGCGAGCGTCATCCGGCCGGTTGGCCTGCACCAGCGCCATGCCGAGTTCCAGTTGGGCCAGGTCGGCGTGCGGCAAGCCGCCACGCGCGATGCCACGCTCCATCATGGAAAGGCCGACATCGAATTTTTGGTGACTGACGTAGTTGTAGCCGGTCGAGAAGAGTGCCACGCCATTCTTTGCGCTTTCTGCGCGTGCATCACCCTGCCCCAGCAGCTTGCGGTCTTCTGCCGACTGGGTTTCTACCAGGGCGCGCAGCTTGACATAGTCCACCCCGGCCTTGTCTGCGCTCAGCGTACCGGCTTTCTCACCGGCTTCCAGCACCCGGCGCGCCTCTTCGGGGTAGCCGACCTTGTAAGCCAGTTGCGCCATGTCCACGTATTCTTCCGGGTCGATCAGGCTGCCTGCCGCCAGGCGCAGGCGCATGCCGTCCAGTACCGCGTATTCGGCAAACGTGTCCTTGCGCATGACCAGGCTGATCAGGCGGTTCCAGTAATCCTTGTTCGGGTAGGCGACTGCCAGCTTTTCCAGCGTGGCGGTCTGGCCGGTCAGATCTTTCAGCTTTTGCTGGCACGCAGCCAGCATCTGCAACCTGCCTTCGCTCGGCTTGATCCCGGCGGTTTCGGCGGCGGCCAGCGCGGCCTGCACGGCTTCGACGGTGGCAGTGCAATCGCCTGACTTGTAGAGAGTTTGCGTGATGATGGTATGCATCACGTCGTCGACGCCCCCTTCCGCCAGAAAACGCTTTGCCCATTGCAACGCGCGCTCCGGCGGTTGCTTGCCATACCACGTGCGCGCCATCATCCTCTCAAGTTGCAGACGGTCGTCCTTGCTCACCTGCGGGTCTTCGATCACCTGCTGCATGTCCGCCTCGGCCAGCTCGAGATCACCATTGCCGACGTAGGCGACTGCGCGCATCCGTCGCACCAGGGCCAGTTCGACCGGGGTGACGTCCTTGACCGTATCGATTCCTTTCAGGGTGGCCAGTGCCTCCTTGAACTGCTTGGCGCTGACCTGTGCCTGCGCCGGCGTCAGGATCTTGAACAGCTCCGCGCGTACCTTGGTCTTGCCGGCGTCGGCAGCACTTGCTGCGTCCGCAGCCGGTGCCGGTTTGTCGGCTGAGGCAGCGCTCACCGCGTTGCCCAGCAGGATGGGGGTGGCAATGGCCAACAGCAAATTGCGGAGCAGTGCGGCAGGGCGGCGGGGGAGAGTCGGCTGGGACATGACGCTGGGCTTTGAAAGTAAAACGGCAGTGTGCCACGCAGGAACGGCTTTCCCATAGAGGCAGCGCATGGCGCTCAGCCAGTTGGCGCAGCGTCTGCAACCGAGATGCGGTTGCGGCCGAGTTCCTTGGCGACATACAGGGCCGCATCTGCGCGTGCCAGTACCGCATAAGCGTCGGGATCGGCGGGGTCCAAGGCCGCGAGGCCAATGCTGGCCGTGATCCGGATCTCCTCGTTCCGATAAGGCACGGGGTCTTGTGCGATTGCGGCGCGCAAGCGCTCTGCCAGTTGCAGGGCGTCGTGCAGGGGCGTATTCGGTAGCAGCGCCGCAAACTCCTCGCCACCATAGCGGCCGAGCAGGTCGAGCCGGCGTACCTGCTGGGCCATGCGCGCGCTGAGTCCCAGCAGCACGGCGTCTCCGCCGGCATGTCCCCAATGGTCGTTGACCTGCTTGAACAGGTCGAGATCGATCAGCATCACGGCAGCGGGTATTTCTGGGTGGCGATGGCAACGCTCGAATTCCTCTTCCAGCCGCGCAAGGAAGGCGCGTCGGTTGGCAAGGCCGGTCAGATGATCCGTGGTGGCCTGGCGTCGCAGTTCCTGCGCCAGCTCAAGACTGCGGGTGATGTCTTCAAAGCTGGTATATACCCCAGCCAGTTGCCCATGACGCGTCATGGGTACGGCGCTGACCCGTATCCATGCGTCACGCCCCCGCCCGGTCCGGACCCCCATCACCACCTCGTGCACCGGACTGCCTGTGGCCAGCGCGCGGCGCGCCGGCTGCGCCTCCAGGGGAAACGGGCTGCCGTCCTCCTGGGTGGCCTCGGTGATCGGGTCGATGCGGCTGCGGCCGAGGATTTGTGCAAAGCTCAGGCCAAGGATACGCAATGCTGCCGGGTTGGCCGAGGTGATGCGCCCGTCGCGGTCGTGGTAAAGGATGCCTTGGGGTACGGTTTCGAACAGGGTGCGGAAGGTTTCCTCGCTGGTGCGCAGCACGTCTTCCATGCGTCGGCGCGAGGAGATGTCAGTCATCACGCCAGTCCATACCACGCGGTCGTGGTCGACGCGCGGATCGGCATGTGCGCTGATCCAGCGCTGTGTACCGTCAGCCAGCACTACCTGGAACTCCTGTTGCCAGGGCAGCTGTTGCTGCAGGCAGCGCAGCAACTGCGCCTTCTGGTTGCTGCGCTCGGCCGGGACGACAAGATCGATCAGCCGTTGCGCATCGCCCAGCAGTTCGTCCGCAGTCAGATTGAGCAGCGCTTCGATCCGGGCGCTGCAATACGTGAAGCGCGGGTGGCCATGGCTGTCGCGTTCCATGCGGAACACCACACCGGGCATAGACAGGGTGAGGTCGCGCAGCAGTGCTTCGCGCTGCTCGAGGGCGCTGCGGGCACGCTGCAATTCGGTCACGTCGACCACGTAGACCAGTCGATGCAGTTCGCCGTTTGCCAACTCCAGGCGCATGGACTCCGAGATCACGCTGATCACCCTGCCGTCATGTCGCTGGACCTCCCAAAGGCCATTCAATGAACCGCCCGAGCGCAGGAAGTCCTGGTGCAGCCTGAGTATTTCGGCGCGGCGTCCGGCCGCGAAGACCTGCTGAAAATTCCTGCCGAGGAGGTCATCCTGCGCGCACCCGTATATGCGGCTATAGGACTCGTTGACGCTCTCGTACACGCCGTCCCAGTCAATCACCGCGATGCCAAAGGGTGACTGACGCACCAGTTCGGCGGGTTGTGGCACTTGCAGGCGGGGAGGGGCCATGGGCGGGAACGCAGGTTCAGTCGGGTGGCTGCACGTCTGCTGGCACGGCAGTGGACATGACGGCACGAATGTCAGCCGCCAGCTGGGCGGTGCGTTCTGGTTGGGTATCCCACGCACACATGAAGCGTGCACCTCCTTCACCGATGAAGGTATAGAAGCGCCAGCCGCGCGCGCGCAAGGCGTTCAGGCCTGCAGGTGGGAAGTCGATAAACACCCCGTTGGCCTGCACCGGAAACAGTTGCCGGATGCCGGTGACACCCTGCAGCGCGTTGGCCAATTGTTGCGCGCAACGGTTGGCATGGCGCGCGTGGCGCAGCCAGGCGCCGTTGCGTAACACACCCACCCAGGGCGCCGCCAGAAACCGCATTTTCGACGCCAGCTGGCCTGCCTGTTTGCAACGATATTCAAAATCCTGCGCCAAGGCGCGATTGAAAAACACCACGGCTTCGCCGATCGCCATGCCGTTTTTGGTGCCACCAAAGCACAGCACGTCAACGCCGGCTTTCCAGGTCACTTCGGCCGGCGTGCATCCCAGAGTGGCGCATGCGTTGGCAAAGCGTGCGCCGTCCATATGCAGGTGCAGGCCGAGTTCGCGGCAGGTGGCGCCGATGGCGGCGACTTGTGCCGGGCTGTAGACCGTGCCCACTTCGGTGGCTTGGGTGATGCTCACCGCTTTCGGTTTGGGGTAGTGCAGGTCGTCCCGCCGCGTTGCGGCCACACGCACGCCGTCCGGCGTCAGCCGCCCGTCCTGGCTGGGGACCGCGATCAGCTTGGCGCCATTCGAGAAAAACTCGGGCGCACCACATTCGTCGGTTTCGATATGCGCAATGTCGCTGCAGATCACGCTGTGAAAGCTCTGGCACAGGCTGGCCAGGGCCAGAGAATTGGCCGCAGTGCCATTGAAGGTGAAGAACACCTCGCAGTCACATTCGAACAGGCTGCGGAAGGCGTCGGCTGCTGCGCTGGTCCAGGGGTCGTCGCCATAGGCAGGAGCGTGTCCCTGGTTGGCCTGCGTCATCGCAGCCCAGGCTTCCGGGCAAATGCCTGCGTAGTTGTCGCTACCGAATTGTTGCGCCAGGTCCAATGTTTCCGGTTGATCCATGACCGCGGTGATCCTCGTTACTGTGTTGTCATCCTAGCCGATGAACTGGGGTCATGCAGGAGATTTGCGGCATCTGCACATACCGTTCCACACTGGGGCAGAATACCGCCATGCATGATGCAGATGAATCTCCCGCCCCGGTACTCAGCGTGCAGGACCACAGCCGCGACGCTGCCGGCCTGACCTATGTTTATCCGGTGGTGTCACGCCGGGCGGGTGGCGTGTCGATTGGTATTAATCTGAATACCAACAATGCCTGCAACTGGGCCTGCAGTTACTGTCAGGTGCCGGATCTGGTGCGCGGCGGGCCACCGCCGGTCGATCTGGCGCAACTGCACACGGAGCTCGACCGCTTCCTTCATGAGGTACTGGCCGGTGACTTCATGCGTGACCGGGTGCCTGAAGCATTGCGAAAACTGCGCGATCTGGCCTTTTCCGGCAACGGAGAGCCGACGGCCTCGGCCGAATTTCCGTCGGCGGTCAAGGTGGTGCTGCAATTGCTGGCCCGGCATGACCCGGCGCAAGCGCTCAAGCTGGTGGTAATCAGCAATGGCAGCCATGTGCAGGAACCCGCCGTGCAGCAGGCGCTGGTGGCGCTGGCCGGCCGTCGCGGAGAATTGTGGTTCAAGCTGGACCGTGGCAACGCGCCGGGCCGTCGCCGGGTGAATGGCATCGATTTGCCAGATGCGCTGATCCTGCGGCGCCTGGCCGCGGCGGCAAAATGCATTCCCGTCTGGCTGCAGACCTGTGTGTTGGCGTGCGATGGCAACGCGCCGGACGCCGACGAGCGCGCTGCCCTGGTGGCGCTGGTTGCAAGGGCGCAGGCCATGGGTGTGCCCTTGCAGGGCGTGTTGCTGTACACCCTGGCGCGGCCTTCCCTGCAACCGGGAGGAGAACGACTGGCAGCGTTGTCACCCGAGGAAATGGAAGCGTGGGCTGAACCGTTACGCGGACTCGGCCTGGAAGTGCGGCTAAGCGCCTGAATCGCGCTACAATGTCGGGTTTTAGTCTGCTGGTTTAATCATGGCATTGATCGTACAAAAATACGGCGGCACTTCGGTCGCCAACCCGGAACGCATCCGCAAGGTGGCGGAACGCGTGGCACGCTTCCACAAGGCGGGGCACCAGATTGTGGTGGTGGTGTCCGCCATGAGCGGCGAAACCGACAAGCTGATCCGCCTTGCCAAGGAAGTGCAGACCACGCCCGACCCGCGTGAGCTTGACGTGGTGATTGCCACGGGCGAGCAGGTCACCATTGGCCTGACCGCCATGGCCTTGATCCAGGCCGGCGTGCCGGCCGTGTCCTACACCGGCGCCCAGGTGCGCATCCTGACCGACGAGTCGCATACCAAGGCGCGCATCCAGGAAATCGACCAGCACAACATGCGTGCTGATCTGGATGCCGGCAAAGTGGTGGTGGTGGCCGGTTTTCAGGGCGTGAACGAGCGCGGTGCGATCACCACGCTGGGGCGCGGCGGCTCGGACACCACGGGCGTGGCATTGGCGGCCGCGCTCGGCGCGGACGAGTGTCAGATCTACACCGACGTGGACGGTGTGTACACCACCGACCCGCGCGTGGTGCCCGAAGCGCGCCGACTGGAAACGGTCACTTTTGAGGAAATGCTGGAAATGGCCAGCATGGGCAGCAAGGTGCTGCAGATCCGCTCGGTCGAGTTCGCCGGCAAATACAAAGTCAAGTTGCGCGTCCTGTCGAGTTTTGATGACCACGGCGACGGCACACTGATCACTTTTGAGGAAGACCCCAACATGGAAAAGCCCATCATCTCCGGCATTGCGTTCAACCGTGACGAAGCCAAGCTTTCGCTGCTCGGCGTGCCCGACCGCCCGGGTATCGCCTACGCCATCCTGGGCCCAATTGGCGAAGCCAACATCGATGTCGACATGATCATCCAGAACACCAGTGTGGAGGGGTTGACCGACTTCTCCTTCACCGTGCACCGCAATGAATTTGCCAAGGCGATGCAGATCCTCGACGAGAAGATCAAGCCCGAGATCAATGCGCGTCAGGTGGTGGGCGACAACAAGATCTGCAAGGTGTCGCTGGTGGGTGTCGGCATGCGCACCCACGCGGGTGTGGCGAGCAAGATGTTCAGTACCCTGGCACACGAGAGCATCAACATCCAGATGATTTCCACGTCGGAAATCAAGACCTCGGTGGTGATCGACGAAAAGTACATGGAGCTGGCCGTGCGCTCGCTGCATCGCGCTTTCGAGTTGGACGGCGCCGGCGGCGTCTGAGGCCGCGGGCTTCATCACCGCTTGCCTGCGGGGCGGTCGGCATGCAAAGCATGGCCAGTCACCGCCGCCTGCCGGCACGCACCAGTCGCGTGCCGCTGGGCCGGACGCAGCAGCAGATGCTGCTGCGTGACTGGCTGCTGCATGCCGACTCGCTGACAGCGCGCATCCGCGCGCGGTGCCGGCACTTTGACGTGCGCGTGCTTCGCCAGGGACCTGCCAGCGCGTCCCTGCTGGAACGGCAGGCCGGTATCGCCGGCGTTGCGCTGCATGTGCGTGAAGTGCTGCTGGTGGCAGACGACGTGCCGGTGGTCTGGGCCCGTACCGTGCTGCAACGGCGCGGTCTGGCGGGTCCCTGGTATTTCCTGCGACATCTGGGAACGCGGCCGCTTGGGGCGCGCCTGTTCACTGATGCGCGGATCCGCCGCGACCGTTTCGTCTATCTTGCGCACACACAGTGGCCTGCCGGCATGCGAAGGCAGTGCCTTGGCCCACGGCCATTGGCGGCAGGGCGCACGGTGCGTCTTGTGCGCGGTGGCCGTCTTGCCGTGCTCACCGAAGTGCTGTTGCCAGGGGTGCTCGCGCTGCCTCGCGTGGAATCGGTTTGACCGCCACCCCCAGGTCCTAGTATTCTTCGCGGTTCCGGAGAGCTGGCCGAGTGGTCGAAGGCACTCCCCTGCTAAGGGAGCATAGGACCAAAAATTCTATCGAGGGTTCGAATCCCTCGCTCTCCGCCAAAGTTGCAAACAAAAACGCGTCCCCCGGGGCGCGTTTTTGCTTTCTGCGTTAGCCTGACGACATGAATGCATTGACCGGAATTGCGTGGCTGCTGATTTTCCAATCCCTTGGCGAAGTGCTGTCGCGCCTGCTGCATGTGCATCTGCCCGGTCCGGTGATCGGCATGCTGCTCCTGCTGGTGGCGCTGCGTTCGGTGCGCGTGCGCGTCCCGGTCGGCGCTGCGGCCGAAGTGCTGCTGGGTCATTTTTCGCTGTTGTTCGTTCCTGTCGGGGTGGGGGTGATCACCCATCTTGACCTGCTTGCCCAGTACGGTAGCCGGTTGGTGCTGGTGCTGGTGCTCTCCACCTGGCTGGGTCTTGCCGTGACCGCCATGCTGCTGCGTCGCCTGCTGCGGCATGAGCGACCTGCGCCTGCCGGTGCACGCTCACCGCTTCACCGGGAAGGGAACTGATCCATGCAGGACTTCGTGCAACTGTGGGTATATCTGTCTGCCACGCCACTGTTCGGACTCACCGCAACGCTGGTGACCTACGTGGTGGCGCAGGCGTTCTACCAGCGTGTCGGCCAGGCCCCCTGGGCCAATCCGGTGCTGTGGACGGTGGTGACACTTTCTGTGCTGCTGATGGTCAGCCGCACGCCCTATCCCACGTACTTCTCCGGGGCGCAGTTCATCCATTTCCTGCTCGGGCCGGCCGTGGTGGCGCTGGCATGGCCGCTCTGGCAACGCCGCGCGCAGCTGGCCGGCCGTCTGGGGCCTTTGCTGATCGCCGCATTGGTGGGCGGTGCCACGGCCGGTGGGAGCGCTGTGGCTATCGGCTGGTCGCTCGGCCTGCCGGTCAACCTGCTGCGCTCGCTCGCCCCCAAGTCGGTGACTGCCCCGGTGGCCATGGGCATTGCCGAGGCCTTGGGTGGCGTGCCAGCGTTGGCAGCCGTGTTTGCGGTGCTCACAGGCCTGATCGGGGCGATCAGCGCCAAATACCTGTTCGACGCCCTGGGGCCCTTCACGCCCTGTGAGCGGGGCTTTGCGCTGGGCGTGAGTGCCCACGGCATCGGCGCTGCCCGGGCCATGCAGGTACACCCGGATTCCGGTGCCTACGCCGCGCTGGCGCTCGGCATGCAGGTGGTGCTCTCTTCGGTCCTGATTCCGCTATTGGCGCGACTGTTCTGAAGAGATGCCTCAGGAGGCCGGCGGATCGGTTTCGATCACCGTATGAAAATGTTCGTAGTCCATCACTTCGCCATGGATTGCATCCTTGATGAACAGGTCCTTGTAGCGATGCTGCCAGCGGATACGGCCGTGCCCATAGGTTTCGCGCGCCTGCATGGTCTGGCCGGTGGTTTCATCCAGCCCCTGAATGGTCAGGATCAGGCTGGCATCGGCTTCGGCGAGCTTGTCCGGGGTCAGCTGGGCCAGCGGGCTGTGGGCGTCGATCCGGTGCACCATGTTCCAGCCCAGCAGGAAGATCGGATGACGGTCGCGTACCAGTGGCAGGTCATGAATACGGCGCAGCCACTCGCCCTCCAGCGTGCGTTCGCGGATGAGCAGGCGAAGGTTGGCCGACGCGTCGACGATGACATTCTGGCGGGCATTCGCAGCCCGGATGATCAGGCTGCGATGGCCATCCATCGTGGTCACGATCGGGTTGCGTGCAAACATGATGCGGGAACGCGGTCGCGAAAAACGCGCGAAGATCACGCCGGTGAACAGGGCGGTACTGCTCAGCCCTGAAAAGATTTCTGCCGTAGCTACCAGGTGACTGAACGTGGTTTGCGGATGCATGTCGCCGTAACCCACGGTGGCGAAGGTTTCGACGCTGAAAAAGAAATAGCCGGCAAAACCGCCGGGAGACAGGTTGGAAATCGGAGCGCTCCCCAGACTGTAGATGCCTGCAAACAGCAGGTTGATCGCCACGAAGGCCAGGGCGGCGGTGGCAATGAACTGCGTCCAGGAAGCTGTCATTGCCAGGTGATACAGGTCCTGCAGGGGTTGCGCCGGGAGGCCGCGGGTCAGTACCCTGCGGTCTCCCAGTTCCACCACGCGCGGTGCCTTGGGTTTGCTCATGCAGCGCGCGTCATGGGTCTTACTTGCCGCTCAGGCGGCGGCCGTACGACACCGCATAGGCGGTGGCGCGCATCGGCAGGATCGGGTCGGTACCCAGTTCCACGCCCTCGGTCACGGCGGTCGGCATGAACACCTCGCCGACGCAGGCGGTGCCGCCGGCCTTCTCGATGTTGAGCGTGCCCAGGTGCACGGTCTTGCGGGTGTCTGGCCAGTCCTTGGTCGGATCGTTCAGCGAGTCGCCGGCTTCGGCGATCTGCACCGCCACGTCAATCTTGGCCGGACCTTTGGCCACTCGCCCGGCCAGTTCTGCCGCCAGGAAATCGCCACCCTTGGCTTTGGCTTCGGCGTCGCTGAGCCCAGTGGCTTCGCCCACTGGCGTGGTCACGATCTTGCCCATGGTGATCTTGCCGGCCGCATTGACGAAGCGGAAAGCATGGATGCCATAGTAGGGTGTGGTGGCGAAGCTGGCATACACCGGACGGGCTTCCAGCCAGGCATGCTGTCGGCCTGGGGCATCGTGCGTCTTCATGAAAGCGCCGATTTTTTCCTTGTCGCCGCTTTTCACGGTGGTCAGCAATTCAAGAAACTCGTCCGGGGTGGCGGCGGCGAACATGGGGGTGGACGCCAGGACCAGATCCATGCTGGCGTCGGCATTTGGGGTCAGGCGCACAGCCAGACCACGGCCTTCCTTGGCATTATCGGGTGCATGGGGATTTGGGCCGCCCATGCTGAAGCGACCGCTGACCGGGTAGCTGGTACTGGCGGTATAGGCGGGTGACTTGGTGATGGCGGCGGCGGAGGCCGAGTCCGGCGTGAAGCTGCCGGTGAAACACACGCCATGGGCGTGTGCCTTGCGCAGGCCGGCGCTGGGGCCGCCGAGCGCTTGCAGCGCGTCGACCAGGTTTGCGCCAGTCGCGGTTTCTGCGGCTTGGCCTTGGAGCGGCATGGCCAAGGTGACCGCCAGGGCGATCAGGCCGGGCTTGAGCAGGGGCGAGGAGAACATGGCTTTCATTATAGGAACACTCCTTAATATTAGGTGGCCGAACATGCCACCGACCGGACGAAGCATATTATAGTTAATGAGTTAAGTGTAATCCTGGTATGGCTGCGGACCGGATGCGGCAGGTGCCGGGTGTCACGCAGCGGCAAATATTCCTTGGCGTTTTTACGGTGCAGTGCTATATTTCACGGCTCAGCGCGCCCGTAGCTCAGTTGGATAGAGTACTTGGCTACGAACCAAGGGGTCGTGGGTTCGAATCCTGCCGGGCGCGCCATTAATTCAAGGGGTTAGCTGCGGCTAACCCCTTTCCTTTTCCGGTCTGTGCCGGATTTGTGCCCGACTGCGGCACAGCTCCTGTTCCCGGCACTGCGTCCGACACCGGCAGCGTTTCCGCCGCCGGCCTGTTCCCCGGATCCCTGCAGGGTGGCACGATGCCCTGGCCGCCCAGCCGGTCCGCATATGGCGCCAGGTGGTCCGCCGTCAGGTGCGCATACCGCCGCACCATCTCCACACTCTCCCAGCCGCCCAGTTCCTGCAGCACCGGGATCGGTGTGCCGTCCTGCACGTGCCAGCTCGCCCAGGTATGCCGCAGATCATGCCAGCGGAAATTCGCTATCCCTGCGCGCTGCAGCGCCAGATACCAGGCCTTGGTGCTGACCTGCCGGATCGGGCGCCCGCGAAAACTGAACACATGCGTCGGATGCTTCCCCACCTGTCTTACCACCACCGCCATCGCGTCTTCATTCAGCGGCACCGCAATCGCCCGTCGGGCCTTGGCCTGGTCCGGGTGAATCCAGGCGCGCCGCTTGCCCAGATCCACCTGTTCCCACAGCAGCCCGGTCATGTTGGCTCTACGCAATCCCGTCGCCAGTGACACGGCGGCGAGATCGGCCAGGTGCTCGGGCAGCTCGGCCAGCAGCGCCTTCGCTTCCTCGCGTGTGAGATAGCGGATCCGGCGTACCGGCTCCTTCAACATCCTCACGTGCGGTGCCCGCTCCAGCCAGTCCCATGCGGTGACACACTTCCGTAGCACCGCCCGCAGAATCTCCAGCATGCGGTTCACGGTGGCGTTGGTGACCCCTTCGGACAGCTTGGCCTGGGTGATCCGGTCGATGTGCGCGCGGCTGATCTCGTCGAGCAGACGGCCATTGAGGTGAGGGTCGAGCCACCGGAAATGGATCTTGTCCGTCTCGAGGGTGGCCTTGTGTCCCTGCTCGTTGAGCCATCGCACGACGGCGTCATTCCACGTGCGCCGCGGCCGTTCGCCCAGTCTCGCGATCCGCCACAACTCCGCCTTCAGTTTGTCGTGGTACTCCTGTGCTTCCGTCTTGCTGCCAGTCCCAGTAGTACGTCGTACCCGTTCTCCGTTGGGTGCGACGATGTTGATCCACCAGGTGTTGCCGCGTTTGATGAGTGACATGGTTCCTGTTCCTTGCCTGACGTCACTCGCAACGCTTGCCGAGGTTGAGCGTAAAGCGAGCGCATCCACTCGGCAAGATCCTCTTCCAGAAAAACCCAGGCGCGGCCTGGCTTGGCGCCGGGCAGCAAGCCCAGCTTGGCGCGCCGTCGCACTTCCTCCTCGTGCATGTGCAGGAAGGCGGCGGCTTCGGGCAGGGTGAAGGTCCGCATCGTTGTTCCTCCGATCCGTGGTTTTGCAGCAGGACTGCGGCGCACGCGTGCATGATTCAGCGCCCCAGGTAGACGGTGGTGATCTGCTCGCGCACATGGCCCAGCTCACTGCTGATGGTCAGGCGCGTTGAACCGTCGATCAATCGTTGATCAACGCTGAGTGACTTCTGCGATGGCCCGCCGCATGCCGGACACTTCCATCCCGTCAACTCCTCGTAGCGACGCTGCGCGTAGCCGTGGCGCAAGCCGTGGATTCGCGAGATGTTTGCCTGCGCGCACACGTGCCGGAAATGCCGCAGATACTCGGCGTAGCTGCGAAACGCCGGATTGACCAGGCTCTTGCC
>CAITLJ010000040.1 GCA_903893215.1 uncultured Ferrovum sp.
CACCACCAAACTTCTTCGACAGCACGATCGTGATCGCAGCCGTCAGCGTCGTCTTGCCATGGTCCACGTGACCGATCGTGCCCACGTTCACGTGCGGCTTCGTCCGTTCGAATTTGCCTTTTGCCATGTTCCTGAGTCCTTGAGAAGCGTTTGATGATGCAACCCGGCGGCGCTGCCGGGAATGAACTAACCGGCAGTGCCGGGGATGACGACCGGGATTGTGCCCCGACCATCGGAATGTGGAGCCCTTGACCAGGATTGAACTGGTGACCTCTCCCTTACCAAGGGAGTGCTCTGCCACTGAGCTACAAGGGCATGCTACTTTTTTGGCGGCCTGGAGCGGGTGAAGGGAATCGAACCCTCGTCGTAAGCTTGGAAGGCTTCTGCTCTACCATTGAGCTACACCCGCTTGCTTGCTACACCTGCAGACTCCATTCCGCCGTACTGCGCGTTCTGGTGGTGGGGGAAGGATTCGAACCTTCGAAGGCAGAGCCGTCAGATTTACAGTCTGATCCCTTTGACCGCTCGGGAACCCCACCGGACTGAACCCAAGATTCTGTCCATCTAGCGCGGTCTTGTCAACACCCTTTGCCAATATTTGTCTGTTGCTTGTGCGAGGCCTGCGCGCCGTCGAATCAGAAGCACGCCACCCAAATCTGGTAAACCCCATCTTTACCAATCAGCGCTGCTGGCGGCGCAGGGTAGCTTGCGCTCTCCACTGCCTGCAGGGCCGCGCGATCCACTGCCTGCAGGGTGCTGGACTGCACGATCCGCGCCCCTGACACCGTCCCGTCACGCAGGTGAAACTCCACCCGGGCACGACCGCGGAAGCCAAGCTGGCGGGCCATTGAAGGCACCACGAAGGCTGCCTGCACGGCTGCGGTCAACCGCCCATTGTAGGTCAGCACCACCTCGGCATTGTCTACCGGCGGGGGCGGCGGCTCCACCCGGGGGGCGGCCTGCACCACCGGCTTGGCGGATTCGACGGCCTTGGCGACCGGCTCCGCCGTCGGACTCGGCGCTGCCACCGGGGCTGGCGGTGCCGGAGGCGGTGGCGTCTGTTGCGGCGGTGGCGGCAACGCATCGTGTGGTGGTGGCGGCACGTCCTGCCGCGGCAGGGACGGCTTCGGCACCGGAGGCGGCGGCACCTTGGGCACCGGCAGCGGCTTGGGCGGCGGCTCCGGCCTGGGCGCCGGGGGCACGTCCGGGGGCGCCACGGTCAACTGGATCACCGGAGGTGGGGGTGCGGTCCGCTGCGACAGCACCCCGACGATCAGGCCGGCTACCAGCAACCCCTCGATGGCCAACGCCCAGGCAAACGACCCCAGCATCCGGCTACGCGCAGCAACCGGCGACAGCGTGGCACTGGCACTGACACTGGCACCTGCATTCGCACTCATGGTTGTGGCGCGCGGGTGGCCAAACCGATCTGGGTGGCACCGCCGGTGCGCACCGCATCAACCACCGTCATCACCTGTTGCAGGCTGGCATCGTCACCGCCGGCGATGGTCACCGCCAGTTTTTGCGGATCTGGCGCGGCACGCACACGTTGCGTGATCAGTGCCGCGCTGACCGGCTGGCCTTCCACAAACAACTGCCCGCCCGCGTGGATTTCCACCAGCAGCTTGGGCGGCGGAATGGTGGCGGCCGTGCTACTGGTCGGCAGCTTTGACACATGCCCGCTGGAGGGAATCATGCGCAGCGTGAGCATGGCAAAAAACACGAGCAGGAACAGCATGATGTCGATCATCGGAATGATTTCGATGCGGGCCTTGCGGGTCTCGAAATATCGCATGGTACGACCTCTCCTCAGGCGCGCAGCATGCCGACGGCCGCCCGGCCAGCGGTATCGGCGCGGCGGTTGAGCAGCATCACCTTGAGTGTTTCCATCTGGTGCACGATCACCCGCACCTTGGTGTTAAGCAGGTTGAAGAAGAACAGACCGATCATGGCAATCAGCAGGCCACTGGCGGTGGCCAGGAGTGCTTCGGCGATGCCGCCGGTCACCTGGCCGGCACCGTTCTGGATGTCACCCAGTACCGAAAAGGCACCGAACATGCCAATGATGGTGCCGAACAGTCCCAGCAACGGCGCCAGCGTGATCACGGTGTCGAGCACCCATAACTTGCGGTCGAGCATGGGCACTTCGTGCATCAGCACCTCTTCGAGGTGACCTGCGGCCGCCTCGTGGCTGGATGCCGCCGCCTCGCCAAGCGCAACACCGAACAGCTTCACGTGCGGCAGGTCAGCGTGGCGTTCGGCAGCGCTGGCCAGTTCATCCGAACGCAGCACCGGATTGCCGGCCAGCAGGGCAATCAGGCTGGCGCCATGGCTTTCCATGCTGGACAGGTGGCGCAGGCGCTCGATGATCACAGTCAGCTCCACCAGCATCAGGATGGCCATCAGATACAGCGTGCCGCCGGAGCCGTTGGCGATTTCGATGAGCTTTGAAAATGACATTGCGGAAGGGTCCTTGCAGAAAGCGGAAAACCCCCCGCCGGCGGCGGGGGGTTGTTGATACCTATTCCCGGGGCCGCAACGGGCCCACCGGAAGTGCAGCCAGCTTAGAAGTCGGCCTTCACCGATACCATGTAGCTGCGCGGTGCCTGGTAGTTGACCTGGTCGCTGGAGGACGGCGCGCTTCCCGACGGGAAGTAAGCCGTGATCGACTGACGATTCGTGAGGTTGAACACACTGGCCTCAGTGGTTACCTTGTTCACCGTGTGACCGGGCAACAGGAAGGTGTACGAGGCATTCAGGTCGGCCGTGGTATAAGCATCGACCTTGAAGGTCTCGTCGGGCGCGGCGTACTGCTCACCGATGCGCTTGACGATCAGGGAGGCCTTGACCGGACCCTGTGCGTAGATCAAGCCGGCACCAAAGTTGTTTTTCGGGGCGTTGGCCACCTGACCATAGTAGCCGTTGATGTTCCCGGTCTTGTAAGTGGCCGTGTTGATGGCTGCATTGAGGTAACCCGTCAGGCCATAACCCAGCACGTAGGTACCTTCGGCTTCAAAGCCCTTGTAAACCGTGCCGCCAATATTGCCGTAAATGGCCGGGCCCTGCGTACTCACCACCCCTTGCTGGTTATCGAAGTCGATGTAATAGATGTCGGCATCCGCGGTGAACCCTTCATCCTTGTGCACCACACCCAACTGGTAATTGCGGGTGTGTTGCGGTTCGGCATTCTGGGCTGGCACGGTGGTGGCCTGCAGGAACGATAAGGCCGGTACCAGGAATCCCTTGGCAAATTGGGCGTATACCGAATCGTGCTCACCCAGCAACTGGGTGACCGTCAGGAATGGCAGGCGGTCCTGGAAGGTGGCCGAATAATTCTGCGGCCCGCCCTTGCCCTGGTTGTCCGGGCCATACACTTCACGCACAAAGTGCACGTACTTAAACCCAGGCGTCACCGTCAGTCCCTCTGCGGCCGCCCATTCGAATTCAGCGAAAGGCTGCTCCTGGTTCCAGCTGGAATTCTGGATGAATGCCTTCGGGTAGCTACCATTGGCCACCTGGGCTGCTGCGATGGCGGCCGGTGAACCCAGGGTGGTCATGCCGCCCAGCAGGTTGGCAGACAGATTGTGACGGGCGGTATCGGAATGCTCCAGCCAGACGCCGAAGCGGGCCAGACCATAACGGGTCTGCTGGGTGGCCTTGAAGATGTCTCCCCACACGCGATACTGGTTGAGCTTGTCGTAGCCGGCAATGCCGTTGGCCGGAAAGCTGTTCCGCGCCAGTTCGCCATCGCAACCCTTGGACGGATTGGTACTTGCACCGGGGTACACGCTGGCGTCACATCCCGCCTGGGTACCGTTGTTATAGGCATACGTGTAGACGTTGTTGTCGCTTTCGAAGCCGTTGCCCCAGTCCGTCTGCAGACGCAGGTATTCCATGTCCGACTGCTTGTGCACCACGTTGTATTTGTAGTAACCCTGGCTGGTCGGGTCGTTGTTGAGCAGGTAATTCTTGCCCAGCAGGGCCACCTGCGCCAGGGTGGGGCCACTGGTACTGTCCGGCAGATTGCTGTACAGATCATTGAACGTGGCAAAGGCGGTCAACAACGTGGACTCACCCACGCCGCGCTGGAACTTGGCCAGAAAATCCTGGTTTTTGATGTTGGCGAAAGTCTGGTAACCATCGCTCTGCTCATACTGGTAGTTGAGCTGGATGGTCCCGTCGCCAACTTCCTTCAGCCGACCGCTTTCATAGGCCACGCCGCCCAGACGGGTACCCCAGGTACCCACCGAGCCGTAGGCAGTCGTCTGCTGCTGGGCCAGCGGGGTTTTCGAAAGCAGCGCCACCGTGCCGCCAAAAGTTGCCTGACCCAGATTGCTGGCGTTGCCCGGACCGCGCTCCACCACCACGCCGCCAATCACCTGCGCCGGAAAGTACGAGATCGCGTGGTGGGTGGGATCGTTGGTATCGCCGAAGGGGATGCCGTCAAAGGTGATGTTGTACTGACCGTCCTGAAAGCCGCGCAAGGTGGCCTTGGCACCATCGCTGAGACCGGGGCCGTTCGCCGATGGCTGGGTCACCACGCTGGGGGTGATGGCGATGATCGAGAAGTAGTCACCGGTGGGCGCCACCGAGTTCTCGATAAAGGCGCGCGACACCACGGCCTGTGGTTCGCCAATCTTCAGGTTGGACTGCGACGGCGAAACAGCGGCAGCGCTGCCTTCGTTCACAAACACATCTGCGTTCTTGCCGGCGCCGGCGGCAGCACCGATGGTACCCAGATCCACGGGGTCGGCGGCGTAGGTTTGCGACGCCGCCATCACGGCGATGGCGAAAAGTACGGCCTGGGTGGTGAGGTTGCGCTGATAACGAGCGTTCACGGAATCCCCTTCTGTCAGCATAGTTGTCACCCCCTGTTGTTGTAGTTTTATACAATCCAGGGGTGATGCTGAGGTGAGGAATGTCGAGGTATTCGAAGGAAAAAAAGGAGCACGCCCTGTCACTGATGTCGCCGCCGAACA
>CAITLJ010000041.1 GCA_903893215.1 uncultured Ferrovum sp.
AGTCAATCCTGACCGAACATGGCCATCACATGCTCGCCAACTTCCTCGATCCCAGTGGCCTGCGCGGCCGCAACCTGCCGGAAGCACTGACGGCCTGAGCGGCCGACGCGCTCCCGTCAATTCCTGAGCGGCCGACGCTCCCGTCTATTCCTGAGCGGCCGACGCTCAGAGCGAAGCGGCTTCCAGCACCTCGACAAAATTGCCGGCACTGTCCTTTACATACACGGAACGGGTGCCATCACGGTGGCGGACGAGGGGCCCGAAGCGCTCGGCGTCATCGCGTACGATCGCCAGATGCGGGGGATGCTGGCCTGGCACTACCAGCGCCAACTTGATGTTGTCAAAGCCCAGCAGCGCCCACGTGTCATCCTGATATTCCACCGAACAATCCATGTTGGTCTGATACCAGGCCACACTGGCAGCCACGTCATTGGTGGGGATGGCGATGTGATGCAGGGTGTCCATGTCAATCCTGTGTCCGATGGCGAAGGCGGCAGTGCCAGTACTCAAGGCTGGCCGTGCCGCCCTGCGAGTTTCAGTTGGTTTTCAGCCATTTTTCAATTTGCCCGACCACTTCCGGACTGGCCGGGCTCGTGCTGGCAGAGAAGCTCTTCACCTGATGCCCCTGGCGGTCGATCAGGTATTTGTGAAAATTCCATTCCGGCCAGTCGCCGGTGGCAGAGGCCAGCTCGGGGATGACGGGGTTATCACCTTGCTTCAACACACTGGACTTGGCAAACATGGGAAAGCGGACCTTGTAGGTGCGCTCGCAGAACTCGGCCACCTCCTTGTTGCTGCCCGGCTCCTGCCCCCCGAAATCATTGGCCGGAAATCCGAGCACCACCAGACCCTGGTCCTTGTACTTTTCGTAGAGGGCTTCAAGACCTTTGTATTGGGGTGTATTGCCACAGTAGCTGGCGGTATTGACCACCATCACCACCTTGCCCTGGTATTCGCACAGGTCCGCAGCTTGTCCCTGCAGGGTGGTGACCCGGTGATTGAGCGGACCTGTACAGGCCGCACTGGCTGAGCCTGCAGCCAGCAATGACAAGACGATCAAGGGTAAAGCGTAGCGCATGGTAGGAGCCTCCGGGCTCCAGCCTGCGGGAGCCCCTTATCGGGTGATGGGTGTGCGGTTTTGCGGGTTGGCGCCGGCCACCATCGAGGTACCGGGCAAATCCGCCATGGCATATCCGACCGCGTCCCGATGCAGGTCTGCATAGCGTGCAAACATGCTGTCGATGGCGGGGTCAATCATCGAGACAGCCACCTCGCCCTTCGGTTCCCGCTCCTGCTCGACAGGGGCAACCGTGTCAGCGGTGTGACCCGCCCGCAGACAGTCGGCATGCGCCACCATGGCAAACCCCATTCCACCAACGGTCAGTGCCGCCATCACCCAGGTTTTCACAGTCATTTTTGCCATGTTCATTGCTCCTGTCGGTACGCGCCACGTGATGCTGGATGCCAGACTGGACGTCAGCTACCCTGTGTCGCGAGAAACATCATTGTAGGCCTTAAATAGTTTTTGTGGGGAGAGATTACCCGAACCACGGAACTTATTTTTGTCCTAGCACTGTCCTAGACATCTCGGCCAGCGCGTGCCAGACTACGAGCTTCCATCAGCCATGTCAAACCAGTGCCCCAATCCAGCATGAAATCGCGCGACGAAGCCAGCCTGTCCGTTCCGATCAGCGCCGTGGAGCGTGAAACGGGGCTGTCTAAAGATACCCTGCGCATGTGGGAGCGCCGCTACGGGTTTCCCACGCCCATCCGCGACCAGTTCGGCGATCGCCTCTACCCTCAGGCACAGGTCGACAAGCTGCGCCTGATTCGCCGCCTGATGGACCAAGGCCTGCGACCAGGGCGCATCATTGACAAGGCCGCCGCTGAACTGCTGGTGCTGCTGGACGGCACCCCGGCCGAGGCCGATTACAACCCGGACGAGTTCATCCGGGATTTGCTGCGCCTGATCAGCGAGCATCGCGTCGTCGAGTTGCGCGCGGCCCTGCAGACGCGGGTGCAGAACATGGGCTTGCGTGCGTTCATTACCGACCTCGCGTCACCGTTGGCGCGCGCCATTGGCGAAGCATGGTTCCGCGGCGAACTGGCAATCTTTGAAGAGCACCTGTTCACCGAAGTCATGCAGAACCTGCTGCACAAGTGGATCGGTGACGCACGCACCGGCGAGCAGCGCCCGCCACGTATCCTGCTCACCACGTTCCCCAACGAAATGCATGCACTGGGTCTGTTGATGGCCGAAGCATTGATGACCCTGGACGGGGCAGAGTGCATCTCGTTCGGCATCCAGATGCCGATTGCCGACATCATGCAGGCCGCCTTGGCGCATCGCTGCGATGTCGTCGCCCTGTCGTTCAGCCAGGCGTATCCGCGCACGCGCTCCACGGATGGCATCGGCGAATTGCGCAAGGCGCTGCCCCAGCATATCGACCTGTGGGCCGGCGGAGCCGGCATAAGCCGGATCAAGCGGGTACCCGACCGGGTAGCGCTGATCCGCGGCATGGATGATGTGGGCATCGAAATCGCGCAATGGCGGCAGAAAAACGCCCATCTGAAGGCAGGCTGACGCGGGCCGGCAGGGACCATCCGCCTTCCGTGCCATAATACGCCCGCTTGGACGAGATCGTCCCCATCCGGCAGGCCATGCAACTTTTCTCTTTCGGACTCAACCATCACAGTGCGCCCGTGCAAATCCGCGAGCGTATTGCGTTTCCTGAGGACACCCTGCCGGTGGCCCTGCGGGCGCTCGCAGCCACGGGCGGGGCGGAAGAGGCGGCCATCGTGTCCACCTGCAACCGTACCGAAATTTACTGCCGCACGGATGACCCCCAGCGTGTGATTGACTGGCTGGCCAACTTCCATGGCGTGCCGGCGGCAGAACTGCAGCAGCACCTGTTCCGCCTGGAGGACGAAGCCGCTGCGGCGCACGCGTTCCGCGTGGCTGCAGGACTCGACTCGATGGTGCTGGGCGAGGCGCAGATTCTGGGACAGGTCAAGCAGGCCGTGCGGGTCGCCAGCGAAACCGGCACCCTGGGCTGGCTGCTCAACAAACTGTTCCAGCAAACTTTTGCCGTGGCCAAGGACGTACGCACGCGCACCGGCATCGGGGCGCAGTCCGTGTCGCTGGCTGCCGCCGCCATCCGCCTGGCCACCCGGGTGCTGGGCGACATGCCATCCCAGCAGGTATTGCTGGTCGGTGCCGGCGAGATGATGGAACTGGTCGCCACCCACGTGAGCGCACACAAGCCGAAGCGGCTGGCAGTCGCCAACCGGACCCTGGAGCGCGCCAGCCGGCTGGCCGCCGAGCATGGAGGTCGCGCCTTCACACTGGCCGAGTTGCCGGCTGAAATAGCGAACTTCGACATCATCATCTCCAGCACTGGCGCCCCGCTGCCGATCATCGGCAAGGGCATGATCGAGCGCGCCATGCGGATGCGGCGGCGGCGCCCCATCGTGGTCATTGATTTGGCCGTACCGCGTGACATCGAAGCCGAAGCCGCAAGCCTGGAAAACGTGTTCCTGTACACGGTCGACGACCTTGGCAAGCTGATCCGCGAAGGCCTGGAAGCGCGTCAGTCGGCAGCCAGCGAAGCCGAAGGGATTATCGACGACCAGGTCGGGATGTTCATGCAGTGGCTGCGTAACCGCGAACTGGTGCCGGTGATAAGGCAACTGCGCGGACATGCAGAAAGCTACCGACTGCTTGAACTGGAACGCGCACAGCGACTGCTGGCGCGAGGTGATGACCCGGCCTTGGTGCTGGAGGCCCTCAGCAACGGCCTGATGAACAAGTTCCTGCACCACCCGACCCAACTGCTGCAACAGGCCCCCCCGGAAGAGCAGGGCCAATTGGTGAAGTGGCTGCCACGCCTGTTTCCCTTGCCTGGGGAAGAATGAAGGCGTCGCTGCAACGTCGCCTGATCGGTCTGGATGAGCGACTGGATGAACTGGAAGTGCGACTTGCCGACGGTGACACGCTCGGTGATCTCGCCCTGTACCGCAAGCTCAGCCGGGAACACGCCGAACTGCAGCCTACCGTGTCGCTGTTCCGCGAGTTCCGCGCAGTGGCTGCCGAACAGGCGGCGTGCGCCGCCATGCTGGAAGATGCCGACCTGCGTGACCTGGCCGAACAGGAAATGCAGCTCACCGCAGCCCGACTGGCTGAACTTGAGCGCGCCCTGCAGCGCAGCCTGCTGCCGCGCGACCCGGATGACGAACGTAACCTGTTCTTTGAAATTCGTGCTGGTACCGGTGGTGACGAATCTGCCCTGTTCGCTGGCGACCTCTATCGCATGTATACGCGTCACGCCGAGCGCATGGGCTGGCAGGTAGAACTGCTCTCCCACAGCGATGGCGAGGTTGGCGGCTTCAAGGAAGTGATCTTCCGCGTGATCGGTGCACAGGCCTACGCAAGACTCAAGTTCGAATCCGGCACTCATCGCGTGCAGCGCGTGCCAGCTACCGAGTCGCAGGGACGCATCCACACCTCGGCGTGCACGGTGGCCGTGCTGCCAGAAGCCGAGGAAGGCGGCGAGATCACGCTCTCGCCGGCCGACCTGCGCATTGACACCTTCCGCGCCAGCGGCGCCGGCGGCCAGCACATCAACAAGACCGACTCTGCGGTGCGCGTCACCCACCTGCCAAGTGGCTTGGTGGTGGAGTGCCAGGACGGCCGCTCGCAGCATAAGAACAAGGCGCAGGCGCTATCCGTGCTGGTCGCGCGCCTGCGCGACCGTCAGCGGCGCGAAGCCCACGATCGAGAGGCTGCGGCGCGACGCACGCTGGTGGGTAGCGGGGATCGCTCCGAGCGCATCCGTACCTACAATTTTCCACAGGGCCGCCTGACCGACCATCGGATCAATCTGACCCTCTACAAACTCGATGCGATCCTGGAAGGTGACCTGCAGGAATTGTCTGACGCTCTTGCCAGCGAACATCAGGCCGACCTGTTGGCAAGCCTTGGCGATGATTGAGGGCGGTTCACCGCCCGACAAGGATCCCGTTCCTGCACTCGGCGCGGGCAGCAGCGTGGCGCAGGCACTTGCACTGGCGCGCGATGCCGATCAGCGCACCGACCTGCGCGTGTTGCTGGGTTGGGCACTGCAACGCCCCTCCGCGTGGCTGCTCACGCATGGCAATACCGAGTTGCCCGCTGCCGGCCTGGCGCGCTTCAATGCCGCCTGGGCCGGGCGTTGCGCCGGACAACCGGTCGCCTACCTGACCGGGGCGCAGGAATTTCACGGTCTGCCATTCGCGGTCGGACCGGGCACCCTGATTCCGCGCGCGGACACCGAACTGCTGGTCGACCTGACCCTCCAGTTATGCGCGGCGTCGCAGGTGAAACACGTGCTGGACCTGGGCACTGGCAGCGGTGCCGTCGCCCTGAGTCTGGCCGTGCGCCGACCGTCCCTGCACATCACCGCCACCGACTGCATGCCGGAGGCACTCGTCTGGGCGAGGCGCAACAGCCATGCTCTCGGGGTGAGCGATCGGGTGGAACTGGTCGCCGGACGATGGCTGAATGCCGTCGCACACCGTCAGTTCGATCTGATCGTCAGCAATCCGCCCTATATCGCCGAGGGGGACCCCCATCTCGACCAGGGCGACCTGCGCTTCGAACCTCGCAGCGCCCTGACCGCAGGCGCCGACGGCCTGTCCGATCTGCGCGAGATCGCAAGGACAGCGCCCGCCCATCTGGTTGCCGGCGGTGTCCTGTTGCTGGAGCACGGCTACGACCAGGGTGCCTCCGTCCGCGCGCTGCTTGGGCAGGCCGGCTTTCTGGAAGTACGCACAGAGCGTGACCTGGGCCACCAGGAACGGGTGACACTGGGTTTTCTGCGTTGACCATGCGCCATGGCGCGGACTATGCTTGAAGGTTACAAACCCCTTTTCAGCCGAGGTAGCCATGGACATCCGAGACGTCATCCAGAACCAGATTGGCAGCCATCCTGTGGTGCTTTACATGAAGGGCAGCGCCGATTTCCCGCAATGCGGCTTTTCCGCCAACGCCGTCCGCCTGCTGCGTTCCTGCGGAGTGGACCAGATCCATACGGTGGACGTGCTGCAAGACCCTGCCATCCGCCAAGGCATCAAGGAATTCTCGAACTGGCCCACCGTGCCGCAGTTGTACGTCAACGGTGAATTTGTGGGTGGCTCGGACATCATGACCGAGATGTACCAGAGCGGCGAACTGGCCGCGCTGCTGAAGCCCGCCCACTGAACCACCCGGTTCGTCCTGCTGGGCTGGTCTGTTGAGGGATTGCGCCATCGATCCGGATCGCCATGGTGTGCTGCTGAGCGGCACCTTTCACGTGCTTGCACCGCGCGTGCTGCTCGCAGGCGCGGTGGCGCTCGCCCTGTTGTTAGGCGTGGCAGCGGCAGCCAACACGTCCTGGATGCGTCTGTTCGACGCAGCGCGGGGCGGGGACGCCATCTGGCTTGCAATCGCCGAAGCGCCCGACCGCGGTGCGGGGCTTGCGGCCACGGCGGTGCCGGCAGTCATCACCGATGTGCCTCCATCCGCCGCAACCGGCGTGCCGACGGCAGTTGCCCCGCTGCCTGCGCTGCCTGCGCTGGCGCGCTGGTCACTGCAGGGCAATCCACAACCTGAGGGACTTGGCGCCGCCGACCGTCAGCACCTGAATGCCTGGGTGCAATACCTGCAGGCCAATCCGGCACGTCGCGTGGTGCTCACCCTCGACAACCGCCCGGGCCCGGACGGCATGCCGCCTGCGCGCCGGCTTGCCTATGTGCTGCGCTTTCTGGCTCGCGGCGGTATTGATCCGCATCGGGTACAGCTGTTGCTGCTTCCTCCAGCTGACCCACCGGAACCGATAGACCTACCTCCCATCCTTGAAATCGGAATGCCGACCTGATGAACCACGACACCGCAGTCTGGACCTTGCTTGCTTGCCTGCTCGCTGCCGCCGTGATCGGATTTGCCGTGGCCTGGACCATCCAGTTCTGGCGCGTCCGCGAGGGGTCGCGTCTGGCGGCCGATCTGGAGGATGCACACAACCGGCTGCAGGCGGCGCACAACCATCTCACGGTGTCGGCAGAACACGAACGTGCGGCACGGGTGCAGGCCGACCAGCGCAGCCGCGATCTGAACGACGCACTGCTGACCGCCCGCACTGCACTTGAAGACGCCACCATTGCGCACCAGCGCCAGCAGACCCGCCTGCAGGAGCAACTTGCGCGCGCCGCAGAAGAACGGGACCACCTGCAACAGGCCACCCATCAGGCGTCGCATGAGACGGCAGAACTGGGATCCCTTCACCTCGCCTTACGCGAACTGGAGCAGCAGCGCGATGCCGCGCGTACCGCACTGGTCGCCGCCGAGGAGGCACGCCAGCAGGCCATGCATGATCTTGCGTTGCAGCGCGAGGCCACGCGCACCGCACTGCTCGCGGCCGACGAGGCACGCCAGCAGGCAATGCATGATCTCGCGTTGCAGCGCGAGGCCGCACACACCGCGCTGGCCGCCGCAGAGCATGCCCGCACGCAGGCCGAGCTGGCCCTTGCCAGCGCCGAAGCCGATCTCAGTAACACCGGCGAACAGGCCAGCAACGTGGCACTGGCTGCCGCAGAGACGCGCGCACGGCTGAGCGCGCTCAGCGCCGAGCACGCCGAAGGTCAGCGCGAATTGCTGCAATTGCGCAATCGCCTGGGTGACGCCAGCAACCGCACACTCGAACTGGAGCAAACCATCAACCGCATGCAACTGGAGGCGCTGGGCCAGGCACAGGCGCACGCGCAGGCACTTGCTGCCGCAGAAGCGGCTGCAGCAACACCGGTGATTGCCGATGAGGAAGATGTGCGTATCGCCCAGCGCCTCAGCACCCAGCGCGTGCAGGAACTGGAGGACCAACTGAGGCGCACCCGTCAGTTGGCAAGCGACTACAAGCTTGAGGCCAGCGGCCTGAAAAACCGGGTCGCCGACCTCGAACTGCGCATGAGCCAGCTCTATACCGACCGGCTGACGGTCACCAACCCCGCTGAACCTGACTGAAAACTGATCCGGATTACCGGTCAGATATTGGCAGCAGCCCCTGCGCTCCGCGACTTTGCAAGCGGGTACCAGCGTCGGTGCGGATGGATTATTTTTTCTGAAACCCTTAAGACTATGCTGATTGATGCCGAAACACCCTTCACGGAGCGTAGCTGACCAAAGTCAGGGCGTCTCCGCTAGTCCATATCACGGGTGAAGCTAAGATGCGTACCTTGCTTGTCGAAGATGACAGACTGTTAGGCGAAGGCGTTGCCGACGGTCTGTCACAAGCCGGCTTTGAAGTGGAACACTGCATGTCAGGCGAACTGGCACGCGCGGCGCTTACCGCCGCACCGCATGCGCTGGTGGTGCTCGATCTGGGATTGCCCGGCATGTCCGGGCTGGAACTGCTGCGCTGGCTGCGCGGACAGCAAAACCCCACGCCAGTGCTGATCCTGACCGCCCGGGATACCTTGGCGGACAAGGTGCAGGGACTCGACCTTGGTGCAGATGATTACCTGGTCAAACCGTTCGAACTTGCCGAACTGGTTGCCCGCGCACGCGCGTTATTGCGCCGTTCGGAAGGGGGCAGCTCACCGTTGCTGGTGCATGGCCGCCTCGAACTTGACACGGTCGCCCACCGTGCGCGCTTCGAAGCGCGCGAGGTGCCACTTACCGGGCGGGAGTTTGCCATTCTGCTGGAATTGCTGCGTAATACCGGCAAGATCATGTCGCGCGGCGAGCTGGAGGAGCGGTTATATGGCTGGGGTCAGGAAATCGAGAGCAATGCCGTCGAAGTGCACATCCATCACCTGCGCCGCAAGTTCTGGCGCGGCCTGATCCGGACAGTACGCGGTGTTGGCTACACGATCCGTCGCGAAGACGCCTGACACGCGTCCGGTAGAGTCGCTGCGCGGCGCCATCATGCGCCGCTGCCTGCCACTACTGGTCCTGATCTGGGCACTGATGGCCCTATGGGCTTATCAGGACGCCCTGTCACAGACCAACACGCTGTTTGATGCGGCGATGGTGCAGTCCTCCGAGGTATTGTTCTCCCTTGCCCATCATGAGATGGACGAGATCAAACAGGTGGGCCCGCATCAGGACGAGTACGCCAAGCCGCTCACCTTCCAGGTCTACGACGACCGCGGGCGGCTGGCCTTTCACACGCGCTCGGCCCCGAGCACACGGCTTTCGGCACTCAGCAACGGGTTCAGCGACAACAACGTGGAAGGTGAGCAATGGCGGGTGTATGCCTATCACGAACCGGATGACACCATCACCCTGCTGATCGGTGAACGCCAGTCGGTGCGCCATAGCCTGGCGCTGCGTCTGATGGCGCGCACCATGGCCCCGCTTGCCCTGGCCCTACCCTTGTTGGCCTGGGCGGTGCGCCGCGCCGTGCGCACCTCGCTGTCTTCCACCGAACAGGTGGTCATGCACCTGCGCGTGCTGGCAGCCTCGCGTCTTGACCCGGTCAGCACGAACGAGGTGCCCCTCGAAATCCGTCCCTTGGTCGAAGCCATGAACTCGCTGTTCGAACGGCTGCGCGCCGCTTACGAGCATGAGCGACGTTTCACGTCGGACGCCGCGCACGAATTGCGTACCCCGTTGGCTGCCCTCAAGGTCAACGCGCAGGTAATGCTCAACGGTCCGTTGCCGGAGGATCACCGGCACCGCCTTGAGCGGGTGGTTGCCTCTGCCAACCGTTGTGAGGGCCTGGTGGTGCAACTGCTCACGCTCGCGCGACTGGAGCACAACGACGTGCACCATGCCCTGAAACCGGTGGGGCTCCCTGCACTGGCGCAGGAAGTGCTGGCGGAGATGTCGAGCGAACTGCTCGACAAGGACATCGAAATCGAGTTGCCGCCCCCCCACCCTGCGCACCCGCATCAGACGGTACTTGCCGACCCCGACATGCTGCGTATCCTGTTGCGCAACCTGCTCGACAACGCCCTGCGTTACAGTCCGCTCGGCAGTCAGGTCCGCGTCGCGGTGGAAGCCTGTCCGGGAGGTACGCGCCTGAGCGTGACCGATGCCGGACCGGGTATTGCCCCCGAACTGCGCGATCGCGCCTTCGACCGGTTTTTCCGGATTCCGGGCAGCCAGGGCACCGGCTCCGGACTCGGCCTGTCGATCGTGCGCCGCATTGCTGCCCTGCACGGTGCCCTGATCAGCCTTGCAGAAGGCCCGGAAGGGCGCGGGCTCAGCGTGCAGTTGCTGTTCCCCGGGAACGAAGTGCGCGCGGTACAGTCACACGCCTGAACGGTAAACAAGCGGGCGGATCTCCCGTGGCCGCCGCCACAAAAGTGCCAGCGCTCCCGGCGCTTCAGGGCTCCGGCGCTTCCGCCTTCCAGTGCTCCAGTTTTCAAGCCCCTTCCTGAGCCCCTGATGCCCAGCCTAAGCGCCCTCCTGCTCGCCTTCGTCCTGTGTTGCCTCGCCTTCATCGCCGTCTGGGTTCGACAGCTACAAACCCGCAATGCCGGCATGGTGGATCCGGTATGGTCCTGGAGCATGGGTGCCATGGGCGTGCTGTATGCACTGGTAGGCACGGGCGACATCGGCCTGCGCTGGACGGTCGGCCTGATCGCCGGCCTGTGGGGCTTGCGTCTTGGCACACATCTGTACCTGCGCAACGCCGGCAAACCAGAAGATAGCCGCTATCGCAAGCTGCGCGCCGACTGGGGTGAACAGGCCGACCGGCGCATGTTGCAGTTTTTCATCCTGCAGGCATTTTTTGCCCTGCTTCTTTCGCTTGGTATGTGGACGGTGGCATTCCAACCCGCCTGGCCCGGCAACCTGCAGGTGGCCTCGGCCTGTTTCCTCGCCGTGATCTCGATCTGTGGCGAGGCGCTGGCTGACCTGCAACTGGAGCGCTTCCGCACCAACCCGGCCAATCAGGGCCGCGTCTGCCGCAGCGGCCTGTGGGCATGGTCGCGCCACCCCAATTACTTTTTCGAATGTCTGCACTGGCCTTGTTACATGTTGCTCGCCTGGAACGCACCGGGCGCCTGGCTGGCCTGGATTCCGCCCGTGGTCATGTTATGGCTACTGCTGAAAGTCTCGGGCATTCCGATGAACGAGGCGCTGACGGCCGCCCGTCGTCCAGAGTATGCCGACTACATGCGTACCACCAGCGCCTTCATTCCCTTCCCCCCCCGCAAGTCTTGAGGTTCCATCGTGTCGAGTACCCCTGATTCCCTGACCGGCCCGACCCCGGTCTCTGCCTGGTCCACGATTGCGCTGTGCGAGCGCGGCTGGATTCCGGACCCCCTGGCACGCGCCGGCATGCGCAGTCTGATGAAAGCGCGGCTGCAGACCGAAAATGCCAATGGCCCGGAAGGCATCAGCGCACGCACCCGCCGCATGGTGCAAGCCCTGCGCGAAAGTCCGATCGCGATTGAGACGCAGGCGGCCAACGCCCAGCATTACGAAGTGCCGGCGGAGTTTTTTCACCGCCACCTGGGGCCGCGCCTCAAGTATTCCAGCTGCTACTACCCCACCGGCAGCGAAACCCTGGCCGAGGCTGAGGAATGCATGCTGGCCCTCTATGCTGACCGTGCACGACTGCAGGACGGCCAGCGCATCCTTGATCTGGGCTGCGGTTGGGGTTCGCTGTCGCTCTGGCTGGCGGCGCGCTACCCCAATGCACAGATCGTCGGCTTGTCCAACTCGCACGGGCAGCGCCAGTTCATCGAAGCGCGTGCCGCCGAGCGTGGCCTGACCAACCTGCGCATCGTGACGGGCAATGTGGTGGAGTTCGATTTTGGGACGGACACACCTCCCGCGGGCTTTGACCGCGTAGTGTCGATCGAAATGTTTGAACACATGAAGAACTACGGTTCGCTGCTCGCCAAGGTGGCGCGGTGGCTGAAACCCGAGGGCATGCTGTTCGTGCATATCTTTGCCCATCGCACGCTGACCTATCATTTTGAAGATCACGGTGACGATGACTGGATGACACGGTATTTCTTCTCGGGCGGCACCATGCCCTCCGAAGCGCTGTTGCTGCATTTTCAGGAAGATCTGCGCATCCGTGATCAGTGGTGGGTGGACGGTCGTCATTATGAAAAAACGTCCAATCACTGGCTGGCCAACCTGGATGCCAACCACGCAGCCTGCCGCATGGTTCTGGCCGGTGGTTACGGCGAAGCCGAGGCTGACGTATGGCTGCAACGCTGGCGCATGTTCTACATGGCCGTGGCTGAACTGTTCGGTTACGACCAGGGTCGCGAGTGGGGTGTCGCCCATTACCTTTTTCAGAAGCCTTGAGAGCACCATGACAACACCGCTGCTGCGCACCCTGTCTGCACTTCCGGCCCTGGCACTGCTCGGGCTTTTGCTGGTGCCGCTGCAGGGTGTGCACGCTGCGGGGCACGACATGCACCGTTTTTACGGCTACGCATTCGACGAAGCCAGCGGCAAGTACCTTTACACCGAAGTGCACAGCCACCAGTACGATGGTGACCGCTGGCTTTCCGGTTCGGTACATTATTACGGTCCAGACAATCACCTGATCGGTGAAAAAGTGCTCGACTTCACCCAGGACCCCTATATTCCGCTGTTTCGCCTCAAGCTGCCGCAGCAGAAATATGAGGAAGCCATTACCGCAGTGGGACCGGCCGGGGTGGAACTGGAACGCAGCATCGATGGCCACCGCGAACACGAGCGCATCGACCGCGTCACTGGTCTCGTTGCTGATGCCGGCTTTCACACCTTCATCGTCGATCACCTGGACGAACTGCGCGCCGGCAAGACCCTGCCCTTTCCGTTTGCCGTGGCTGGACGCTTGACCAGCTACCGTTTCCGCATCAGCAAGGTGGCCGAAGGCACGCTGGACGGACATCCGGTGCTGCGGCTGAAAGGCGAGGCCGATTCGCTGCTACGTCTGGTGGCACCCGCGCTGTCGCTCACCTATGACCTGACCACGCATTATCTGGTGGAGTACCGCGGCGTTTCCAACCTGCATGATCCTGCCACTGGCAAGGCCTATCCCGCAGTGCGCATTGTGTTTCCGGCCAGGCCTCCCGCCGGGGCGCCCAACCCCCTGCCATCGTTCGACAGCTGAGACGGCTGGCGGCTCAGACCGCCAGCAGGCGACGACGGACGCCGTCCTGTGCCAGTTGCTCCAGCCACCAGGACTGGGCGCGGCCACTCTGGGCAGTTTCGCGCCGCCAGGCGAAACCGACATGCGCCGAGTGGTGGCGGCCAGAGACCGGACGCGCTAGCAAGGCACCACTGTTGAGCCACGGCCGGGCCATCGGCTCGGGTAGCCATCCGCACCCAAGTCCACGCAGGATGGCATCAATTTTCAGTCGCATCGATGGCACCGTCAGCACGTCCTGCCCCGGCAGCAACCCCACTGTGAGCGGCTCCAGGTCACGCGCCGAATCCGCGACAGCCACGGCGCGCTGGGCCAGCAGCGCCTCGCTGGACAGGGGCCCATCGCCGCTGGCCAACGCGTGCTGCGGCGCCATCACGAACACGAACGGCAGCTCACCCAGTGCACGCACTTCAATGTCAGGGCTTGGCGCGCGTCCCTCGAATACGCCGATTGCGAGGTCGGCCGCACCGCTGAGCAATGCCTCCCAGGTGCCACTCAGGATCTCCTCGCGCAAGGTCAGGCGGGTTGGTGGTCGCAAGGCATAGAAAGCCTCGGTGAGCGAGAGCAGCGCGGGCATCGCAATGATGCCGTCCACCGCCACCGTGAATGCCGACTCCCAGCCGGTCGCCACCCGCTTGACGCGGTTTGCCAGGGCATCCAGATCGCGCAGCAGGCGTCGTCCTTCGCGCAGCAGTTCCTCGCCCGCAGGGGTCAGCCGAGCCTGACGACTGCTGCGATCAAACAACAACACGTCCAGCGCGTCCTCCAAGGCACGCATGCTATAGGTGAGCGCCGAGGGCACCTTGCCCATTTCGCGGGCCGCCCCGGCAAAACTGCCGGTGCGCGCCACGCGCTCCAGCGTCTCAAGGGCTTCCGGCGTCAGCGGGGAACGCGGTGTCGTGCGCAAATTGACTCGGGTGGACATGCCTGGGACGCGGCAAACCGCGCACTGTTGAATTGGCTTGAATGATGCCCAGAAAACACTTCAACCGCAAAGCGCTTGCCCGGCAGTAGAGTGGATGCTCAAGCTCATCAACGGAACGCTCATCATGCTGACCCTGCGCAAATCCGCTGAACGTGGCCAGGCCGATCACGGCTGGCTGCAGTCGCAACACAGCTTTTCCTTCGCCGATTATTACGACCCCGCCCACATGGGCTTTGGTCCGCTGCGCGTGATCAATGAAGATCGGGTTGCGCCTGGCAAGGGCTTCGGGACGCATCCCCATCGCGACATGGAAATCGTCACCTATGTACTCGATGGCGAACTGGCCCATAAGGACAGCATGGGCAATGGCGAAGCGATCCGGCCGCACGAAGTGCAGCGCATGAGCGCCGGCCGCGGCGTGCTGCACAGCGAGTTCAATCACGCTGCCGGACGCACCACGCATTTACTGCAGATCTGGATCCAGCCCGACGTGAAAGGTGTTGACCCAAGCTATGAACAGACCTACTTCGCGCCGGAAGAAAAGCGCGGCCGCTTGCGTCTGGTGGCAGCGCCTGACGGTGCCGAAGGTGCCGTCCGCATCCACTCGTCCACCCGCCTCTACGCCGGCCTGTTCGATGACGGAGAGCAGGCCACCCTGTCACTGGCGCCAGGACGCCTCGCCTATGTGCATGTGGCACGCGGCAAGGTTCACGTGAACGGCGTGGCACTCGACACCGGAGATGCCGCAAAGCTGGACGGTGAGTCTCGCCTGGAGATCAACCAGGGCCAAGGTGCCGAGGTGCTGGTGTTCGACTTGCCGGCCTGAATTTGCTCAGGCGAAAGATTTCATGGGGTGGCCATTTGCGGTCCATCCTGCCTTGTTCGACCGTCAACAGGAGTCCATCTGCATGGCCAAAATCGTGGTTATTTTTCATAGTGGCTACGGCCACACCCGCAAACAGGCCGAGGCCGTCGCCAGCGGCGCCGACGCGCAACTGATCGCCATCGACGCCGAAGGCAATATCAGCGAGGCGGATTGGGCAGCACTGGCGGCCGCACCAGCGATCATCATGGGCGCGCCCACTTACATGGGCGGCGCCAGCTGGCAGTTCAAGAAATTTGCCGACGCCAGCTCGAAGGCGTGGTTTGGCCAGCAATGGAAAGACAAGGTCTTTGCCGGCTTCACCAATTCCGCCAGCATGAACGGCGACAAGCAGGTCACCCTGCAATACCTTGCCACCTTGGCCATGCAGCATAGCGGTCTGTGGGTGGGTACCGGACTTATGCCGTCCAATGCCAAGGCAGCACAACGCAATGATGTGAACTGGCTCGGCGCATTTACGGGTGCCATGATGCAGAGTCCCTCGGATAGCAGCCCGGACGAGGTGTCCAGTGGCGATCTCGAAACAGCGCGCCTGCTCGGCGCGCGGGTGGCCGCGCTGGTGACCCGGCTGCACGCCTGAGCGATCGGACCCGACGCGGCAGGGCACCGCGTGACGGGTCAGGGTTTCAAGTCATACCAAAGGCTGAGCACGCCGGCAGACTGCCAGCGTGTCTCGGCCAGCGGGCTTGCCGCCGCAGCGCCCAGCAACCGCCACCGCTCCAGCCGGCCATCGATGCGCCACTGTTGCGCCAGTTGCCACTCGCCCCCCAGGGCTGCCTGAAGATCCTGCCAACCGCCGCCGGTGACGGCCGGCAGCGCACCGGCAAAGGATACCGGTGTGGTCGGGTTGCGTACTGCAAAGTACGTGCGCCGATACGCAGCGTTGGCAAACGTGGCACCCAGAGTGATCCCGACCAGCACCTGCGCCCCGATCGGCGCCCCCACACTGAAGCCCGCCTCGGCGAGCACGCCGCGCTGGTCGGCACCAAAACCGGTACGCAGCGAGGATTGCAGCTGCGCGTAAGGCACTGGCGTCCAGTTCAGGAACGCGGTGCGTTCGATCCCACCCGGCACGCCCGGCTGGGTGGCCAGCCGCGGCCCCTCGTTCATGTGTCGGACAAAGATCGGCCAGAGGCGCACACCAAACTGCAGGTCCGGGCGGCGTGACAGGTTCCACCCCAACCCCAGGTCAGTCGAAGCAAACGCACCGGAAGGATGCCGCCACTCATAGGCCGGGATGATCAGCGGACGCGTACTGCTGCTGCCTGAGTAGGCGGGCATGGCCAGCAAGGTAGCACCCACGGAGGTCGATGCTTGCGCCGGCGGCGCATCCACCAAAAGCAAACCACCTTCCGCCACGGCTGACGCAGGCAGGCCCAGGCATAGAAGGCAGAGCAGCGTTTTGGCGCGGCCTGCGCGCGTCACCCAGCGATCCAACCGACCGCTCACGTCGCGCGCTGAAGGATCAATACGCCGGTGGTACCGCCGAAGGCAAAGGAATTGGACATGGCCGCCTGCAGGTCGGGCACGCTGCGCGCCGTACCCAGCACATGATCCAGCGCGCAGCCATCACCCACCTGCTGCAGATGCGCCGTTGGCGGCACGCGCTGCTGTTGCAATGCCAGCAGGCACACCAGCAATTCAACTGCTGCGGCGGCCCCCATCAGATGACCATGCACCGCCTTGGTGGAGCTCACCGGCGGCTGGGTCGCCAACTCGCCGAATACTGCTTGGATGGCAGCCGCCTCGGTCGAATCGTTAGCCGCGGTGGCCGTCCCGTGCGCGTTGATGTAGCCAATTTGCGCCGCAGTGAGATCGGCGTCACGCAACGCAGCGCGCATGGCACGGGCTTGCCCCTCCACACTGGGGCGGGTCAGGTGAACCGAGTCACTTCCGGTCGCAAAGCCGACCAGTTCGGCAAGAATGGGAGCGCCGCGCGCCTGTGCGTGTTCCAGCGACTCGAGGACAAACATGCAGGCGCCTTCTCCCAGCACCAACCCGGAGCGGTTGGCGTCGAATGGCTTGCATGACCGGGCGGGGTCGGCCGGATCCACGTCGGCCAGCGTACGCAATGCCTCCCACACGTGCGCCACCGACGGGATCACCAAGGCTTCGGCACCACCGCAAAGCATCAGATCAGCGTCGCCATGACGGATCCTGCGCATGGCCTCACCAATGGCAACCGCCGAGGATGCGCAGGCACAGCAATAGGTGATGTTGGCCCCTTCAAAACCCGTCTCGAGCGCCACTTGCGCTGTGGCGGCATTGTGCATGCCGGTGGGCACGGTCAGGGGTTTGAGGCGGGTGGACTGCTCACCATAAAAACGCTGGTAGGCTGCGTCCATGGTTTGCGCAGACCCCATCCCGGTGCCGATGTGAATGCCGCATCGTTCGGCGTCGAGGTCGGCATTGAACGCTACGGGTTGCGCCGCGCTGGTGTGCTGGGCGGATTGCAGCGACGCTTCGCCGTGCAGTCCGGCCATGGCCAGGGCCAGACGCGTTGCCACCACCGCCAACTGGCTGGTTCGGTCAAAGTTGCCCAGCTGGCCTGCTGTAAAATGCATGCGCGGTTCGAAATCGTCAATCCAGGCGGCAGCGCGGGCTGGCCAGCTTCCGGCCGGCTGCACGCTCAGCGCGCGCACCGCAGAGCGGCCTTCGAACACGGCCTCGGAGAATCCGCCCGCGCCGGCGGGAGACGGCACGATGGCCCCCCAGCCGGTGACCACAACCCGCCGCATCAGGTCTTGCCCTGCTCCTGACGCAGGCGATCGATCATGCTGATCACGTCGCCCACGGTATGGATCTTGGCCTCATCGTTTTCCACCTTGATGTCGAACACGCTCTCAATGTCGAAAATCAGGTCAAACACCGACAGGGAGTCCAGTCCCAGCAACTCCAGGGTGGCTTCGGGAACGATCGCGTCGGGCGCGACTTCGAACTTGTCGGCAATCATCCCGCGCAGGGTTTCCAGGGTATCCAAAGCAAATACGTCCTCAGGCCATCCGGGCCAACTGGGCACGCAGCCCTCTGTGAAATGAGTGCTTCCGGGCGCGCGCAGATCCGCGCAGCCGCTCCAGCACCTCAACCTGTTCCTATCTTAACGCTTGTTGCACTTGCTTGCCCGCCTGCGCTGCGAAGGCGGACGGAATCCTGACTGTCAGCGCGCTCGCGCCCCCCGGGTTCCGCATGCCTGCCCCGTAAAGTGTGAGCGATTGTAACCGAAGCAGACACAAAGCCTCCTGTCATCACGCTCAGAAAAACACAAGATCGCGCTGTTCGCCCCCGAAGCGCTTGCGTCGATGAGGAAATATGCGACGCTGGCGCCCGTTTTGCGGGACAATCGGCGCGTGGAAAATGATTCCACGCCCGTCAGGCCACTCCACCCGCCGCCAAAGCGCGCATGATCGATACCCAATTCGCCGAGCAAGCCAGACTCCGCCTTCGCTATGCGCTGGCGGCTTCTGTGCTGCTGCATCTGTTGGTGCTCGCCGTCCGCCTGCGCACCGAAGATGTTGGGGTCAGCAACGAGGGTCTCAGCGGGTCGAGCGCCAGCCCACAGATCACCGAGCTCACCCTGAGCGTATCCATTGAACCGCCAGTGGGGGGCGCTTCCGCGCCAGAAGGCGCAGCTGCCACCGCCGCCCGGCAACTGATGACGGCCAGCGGGACAGACCGCAGCCCGTCTTCCACCGTCGCACCGGCCGCCTTGCCGTCGAACGCAGCCCCATCGCCGGGCGGTGTCGCGCAGACCGTGCCATCGCGCGCAGCCTTGCAGACCAGCCCCGCAGCCCGCGCCATCAAGCCTGCCGCCGCGCCGGTCGGCGCCAACCCGCCACCAGCAACCGCACTCCGGGTGCCGCCGCCTCCACCCTCGGTCCCGGCGACCCCGGCGGTCACACCTCCAGCTGCTGCGATTCCGGCGCCTGCCAGAGTCGTCAAGGCAGCACCGCCCCCCAAACCCCGACAGGCCAGGACTGCCAAAGCCCGCCCGGCGCCCAGCCCACCGAAGGGCGCCCCGATCCTGACCCAGGACAACGACGCCGAGGCGTTGGCGATCTCCCGTGGCCAAGCGCGCGAGGCCGCATTGCAGGCAAAACAGGCAGCCGAACAGCGCGCAGCGGAAGACGCGCAGGCACGCGCGGACCTCGCCCAACAGGCCGCCATTGATCAGGCGCGCGCTGCCCGCGCAGAGAGCGAGCGCCTGCGTCTGGAGACCGCCCGACTGGAAGCGGAAGCAGCGGCCGAACGCCAGAAGCTGGCCGAACTGGAGCGCCAGAAGCTGGACCAGAATGAAGTTCAGCAGCGGGAATCCCGTCAATTGCTGGCACGTCAGGCGGCCGAGCTGGCAGCCACACGCGCAGCACAGATCGCCGCCGACAAGGCCGCCGCCGAGCTGCGTGCCGAAGCACGCCGCCGCGCCGAGGCAGAAGCCGAAGCCGAAGCCGAAGCACGTCAGGCGGCTGCAGAGCTGGCGGCGCGTCAAGCAGCCGAAGCCAGTGCACTGGCGGCGCAGCAAGCCATCGCGGAGGCGCGTCGGGTGGCCGACGCGCGCGCTGCCGCAGACGCCCGTGCCGCGGCAGCGGAACTTGCCAGTCGTCAGGCCGCCGAGACTGCGGCCAAAGCGGCACAACAGGCCGTGGAGGACGCCAGGGCCGCTGCAGCCGCCAAGGCTGCAGCCGAAGCCAAGGCTGCCACAGAAGCCCAGGCAGCAGAACAAGCACGACAGGCAGCCTCTGACCTGGCCAGTCGCCAGGCAGCCGAGGCAGCCGCACGCAGTGCCCGCCAGGCGGTTGCAGATGTCCGCGCCGCCGCAGAGGCCCAGGCTGCCGCCGATGCGCGTGCTGCTGCCGAAGCGCGGGCCGCCGCCGATGCCCGCGCTGCTGCCGAAGCACGGGCCGCCGCCGATGCCCGTGCCGCTGCCGAAGCGCGGGCCGCCGCCGATGCGCGCGCCGCAGCTGAAGCCAAGGCCGCCGGGGAAGCGCGCGCCGCCGCCGAAGCCAAGGCCGCCGGGGAAGCGCGCGCCGCCGCCGAAGCCAAGGCCGCTGGCGAAGCAAGAGCCGCAGGTGAAGCGGCAGCGGCAGCGGCGGCCGCTGCAAAGGTAGCGGGGATCAGCGACGGTAGCGTAAAGGAAGGCAGCGGCACTGGTGCCAGCGGCAGCGCGCCGCTCGCGCGACCCAGCCGCAAAAGCCTGAACGACCTGCTGACCTTGCCCGGCAATGGCGGCACCGGCAAGACTTCCGCTGCGCCACGCGTGGTGGTGCCCCGTCCCAGTGAAATCCCGGATCCACGTGCCACGGCATCCGGTGACCCGGGGCGTCGCAAGGTGCAGTTTGGCGGGCCGCTCGACCGTGAACTCGGGCCGGTGATTTACGCCGAAAGCTGGCGTCAGAAAGTCGAGCAGAACGCCACCCTGGAATTGCTGCACGGCATTCCCTTGACCAGCTACGCGTCGCCAGTTGTTAGCGTGGCCGTGCGCAGCGATGGTTCCGTCGAAAGCATCCGCTTCATCAAATCAAGCGGCTCGGCGCAGGTCGATGATGCCGTGCGGAGCATCATCAATGCGCTGGCACCGTACCCTCCGTTCCAGGCCGATCTTGCGCTGGACTACGACGTGGTGGAAATTCGTCGCACCTGGACTTTCAATACAGCCGTCCGGTTGTTCGCGGCCGGACCATGAGCGCCGCGCCCTCCCCGGGATTGCGCCTGAGCAATCACCTCGCTGTGCGAATGACCCGCCATCACCTGCATTACGCCTGGCTGGTGGCTGCTCTCACCTTCATGACCATGCTGATGATGGCAGCCGCACTGGGCTTGCCGGGCGCCCTGATCCTGCCTCTGGGCAAGGAATTCGGCTGGACCACCCGGCAGATCTCGTCGGCTCTGGCCATCCGTTTTGCCTTATATGGCTTGCTGGGTCCCTTCACTGCGTTGATGATCGGGCGACTCGGAGCACGCACGGTCATGCTTGCCGGCCTGCTGCTGGTCGGCGGCAGCATGGCACTTGCCACCGTGATGGACAGTCTTTGGCAACTCTTCGTGCTCTGGGGGCTGGTGCTGGGCATAGGATCCGGCATGACCGCTATCGTGCTGGGCGCCGCAGTGGCGAACCACTGGTTTGAAACTCAACGCGGCCTTGTGGTGGGACTGCTGACCGCGAGCGCGGCCACGGGCCAATTATTGTTCCTGCCCCTGGCCGCCGCCCTGATCAGCGCGCATGGCTGGCGCGCTGCCGTCCTGCCGGTGGTGATCGGCACGGTGGTGGTCGGGCTGCTGGTGTTGCTGCTGATGCGCAACCGCCCGCAGGATCTTGGGCTGCAGCCCTTCGGAAGTCACCCGGACAGCGCTGCGCAAGCCAACGCAGCCAACCGGTTGACAGACGCTGACCAACTGACTTGGCGCACACCTTTCGCCGTCCTGCGCCAAGCGATGGGCGTACCCACGTTCTGGCTGCTGTTCGGCACTTTTTTTATCTGTGGATTGAGCACCAACGGATTGATCCAGACCCACTTCATCACGCTTTGCAGCGACCGTGGCATGGGCGCCGTGCCGGCAGCAGCGGCGCTTGCCATGATGGGGACCTTCGATCTGATCGGCACCATTGCGTCGGGCTGGCTGTCGGACCGCTATGACAACCGCAAACTTCTGGCGGTGTATTACGGCCTGCGCGGTCTATCGCTGTTCTGGCTGCCACAATCGGCGTTCAGCCTGAGCGGCCTTGCCTTGTTCAACGTGTTTTATGGACTCGACTGGATCGCCACTGTGCCGCCCACGGTGCGGCTGACCAATCAGCATTTCGGCCCGACACGGGCGGCCATGGTGTTTGGCTGGGTTTTTGCTGGACACCAGCTCGGCTCAGCCACGGCGGCCTACGGCGCAGGGTGGTCGCGCAGCTTCTGGCTGACGTACACGCCGGCAATCTATGCGGCGGCTTGTGCCTGCGTGCTGGCCGCAGGCATAAGCCTGCTGATCACACGCGCGCCGGGCGGCCAGCCCGCCTGAGCGGACCGGCCACCGCCGCGATACTCAGCGGGCCGTGGCCTTCTTGCCCAGATCCGCGGCCGCCTTGATGTTGGTCTCGGCCAGTTCGGTGGCGTGCAGGGTGGCCTTGTTGAGGCTGTCATAGGCCAGATTGGCGGCACCCATCAACGACTTGAAAGCCGCGACTGCGACTTCGCTGCCAGCCGGTGCATTGCTGCCAACGCCGTCCAGTGTCGACGACAAGGTCTTGTTCATGTCGGCCATCTGGCTTTCAAAATGCTTGGCGATCGCGCGCTGATTGCTGGTGGCGATGTCATAGCTGCTGCGGGCGTAGGCCATCAGGCGATCAACCGCAGGTTGTGCCAGGGTGGATTGCAGGCTGGCCATCTCCTGCGGGGTCTTGGCAGCCACCATCTGCTTTGCTGCGCCGGCACTTTCTTCCAGCACGTCACGGGCAGCGTTCAGATTGAGCGGGGCAAAGCGCTCGAAGCCGGCAAACACCAGACCAGCAAAGGCAATGGCGGAATCCATACCGGCTTTCTGGTTGGCGGCAAAGTGTTCGTTCAGGGCAAAATTCATGAGGTGACTCCAGTGAGCAAGATGCCGGCGCGCGGCTTTGAAATGGACCACCTCATGCGCTGTCGATCAGGGAGATGGATGTTTGCTGCAATGCAACAAGCGCAATTCTAAGCTCTTGCAGCACTAAGTCAAGCTGTTTGTTGCACCGCACAATCGGGGCTCGTCGTGCGGCGTGAAAATGGCACCGTCACAGCGGTCCGGCGGCGTCTGCGCCCAGGACCGCCCCGGGAAGATCGACCGCCCAACAGGCAAGCGTCCGCCCAGCCGCTTCCTGAGTCGGCGGCGCCTCGGCATGGCAGCGTGCCTGCGCTTGTGGACAACGCTCAGCGAAGGCACAACCGGCCGGCAAAGCCCGCAAGTCGGGCGGCGCACCTGCAATCACCGGCAGCGCTTGGCCACGGGCCCGCCCGCTGGTCGCGCGGGCGGATGCCAGCAAGCCCTGCGAATAGGGATGCCGGGGATCCTCCAGCAGGAGCGCGACCGATGCCGACTCCACGATGCGACCGGCGTACATCACGGCCACCCGCCCGGCCACTGCGGCCGCCGCTGCAATATCGTGTGTGACCAGCATCACCGCCATGCCTGATTCCTGCTGCAGGTCGGCCAGCAGGGCCAGGATTTGTGCCTGCACACTGGAATCCAGCGCCGTGGTTGGCTCATCGGCCAACAACAAACGGGGTTGGCACGACAGCGCTAGGGCAATCATCGCGCGCTGGCGCATGCCACCCGACAGTTCATGCGGATAGGTGTCCAGCCGACGCCGGGCCTGCGGAATCCGCACGCGTTCCAGCAAGTTGAACGCCGTTTGCCGGGCGGCCCTCCGGTCCATCCCGGTATGCGCGCGCACCACCTCGCTGATCTGGTCACCAATGGTGTACACCGGATCGAAAGCCAGACCAGGCTCCTGGAAGATCATCGACACCACCCCGCCGCGCAGGCGCCGCAGCGCCGCTGGCGGCATGGTCAGCACGTCTTCACCGTCCACCCGCACTTGCCCCTGCACGCGTGTCGTCGCGGCAGGATGCAGTCGCAGCAGGGCACGCAACAGCACACTCTTGCCGCTGCCCGATTCACCAATCAGACCGAGCACCTCCCCTGCAGCCACCTGCAAGGTCAGGTCGCTCAGCGCATGCGCGCGACCTTGCCCCATGAACTGCAGGGACAGGCGATTGACCTCCAGCAGGGGCGAGGCCATCAGATCGTCACGCATCCCTGATCTCCCTCCGGCGCACGCTGATCGGCTTCGCGCAGCAATGAACGCGCGGACCCCGGGTGCAATGGGTCAAGCGCGGCAGGCAGGGCACCCTCGGCCAAATGACAGGCCACCCAATGTCCCGGACTGAGCGCCCGCAACTGCGGCGCCTGCAGCACGCATTCGGCGCAGGCACGCGGGCAGCGCGACGCAAAGCGGCAGCCCGTCGGCGGATTGATCGGACTGGGCGGATCGCCCTGCAGCGCTGGTCCAAGGCTGCCCGGCTTGAGGGTACTCGCCTCGAGCAAGGCCTGGGTATAGGGATGCAAGGGTTGGGCAAACAGCGCATTCACCGGCGCCAATTCCACCACCTGACCGAGATACATCACCAGGACGCGGTCAGCCAGATAGTTCACCACCTGCAGATCGTGCGAAATGAACAGATAGGTCAGGCCGCGCTCCGCTTTCAGTTCCTGCAGCAGGTTGAGCACCTGCGCCTGCACCGACTTGTCGAGTGCTGCCACGGCTTCATCCAGGATCAGCATACGCGGCTCGAACGCCAGCGCTCGCGCAATATTGATCCGCTGACGCTGGCCACCCGAGAGTTGATGCGGCAGGCATCGCGCAAAGCGGACAGGATCCAGTCCCACCCGAGCCATCAGGTCGGCGGTGCGCGCCAACGCTGCACTGCGTGACAGGCCATGCACCTGCGGGCCATAGGCAATCGACTCGGCTGCGGTCAGCCGCGGATTGAGGGACGCAAAGGAATCCTGAAATACCATCTGCAGCTTGCGCCGATAGTCGCGTAAGGCAAGGCCGCCAAATTCTGCCACCCCTTCCCCGTCAAAGATCAGCGTCCCGGCGTCCGCCGGCAGCAACCGCGCCACCAACCGGGCGGTGGTGGATTTGCCGCAACCGGACTCACCGACAACCGCCAGGGTTTCTCCCTTGTGCACATCAAAGCTGATGCCGTCCACGGCATGCACCTGCTGACGGGTTTGCCAGGGCCAACCGGCCCGGACCGGAAAATATTTGCGCAGCCGCTCCACCCGCAACAGGGGTTGCGCCGGACCGCCGCGCCCAGGCAGCGCAGGCAGTTGCCCAAGTCCGGCAACACTCACGGCCGGCCTCCCGGCGCGCCGCGCACGCCATCAGCGAGTAGGTTGAAAGCCATCGACGTAACGAAGATCATGGCGCCCGGCAGGGCAGCCACCACGGGATTGACGAAGATCGCCGAGCGCAGGGTATTCAGCATCAGCCCCCATTCGGGTTGCGGTGGGCGCACACCCAGCCCCAGAAACGACAGCCCGGAAGCCAGGATCATGCTGACGCTGATCAGCCCAGAGGCATAGATGAAAACCGGCCCGAGCACATTACCCAGCACATGCACCCGCAAGATCGACCACGTACCCGCCCCGCTCATGCGGGCCGCATCGATATATTCGCGCTGCCGCACCTGGGTGGTGGCGCTCTCGGCAATGCGCACCACCTGCGGCAAAAACACCAGCGTAAGCGCCACCAGGCTGTTGGTGATGCCCGGCCCAAGCGCACCCGCCACCGCCACGGCCAGCAGCACTGACGGAAAGGCATAGAACACGTCCAGCACACGCATTACAAGCGAGTTGAGCCAGCCACCGGCATAACCGGCCACCACACCAATCGCCGTGCCAAGCACAAAAGCCGCCAATACGGGAACCACCCCCAGCAACAGCGACATGCGGCCGCCATACACAAGGCGCGACAGCAGATCACGGCCGATTTCATCGGTACCAAGCAGATAGCCGGCACTCCCGACTGGCAGAAGGCGTTGCAGCATGCTCGCATGCAGGGGGTCGGCCGGTGCCACCCAGGGGGCGAATACGGCTGCGCCCAGGATCAGCAGCAGGACGATGGCGCTCAGGGCCGCCATCGGCTGGCGCCGCAGCCATTGCACAAGCGTCGTCATCGCCGCGTCATCCGTGGATCAAGCAACGGCTGCAACAGGTCGACAAGCAGGTTCAGGCTCACAAAGATCAGGCACAGCACCAGCAGGATGCCCTGCAGCAGCGGTATGTCGCGCTGGAAGATTGCCGTGTTGAGCAGCAGGCCGGTGCCCGGCCAGGCAAACACGGTCTCGACCAGGATCGAGCCCCCCATCAGATACCCCAATTGCAGACCGGCCACCGCCACCACCGTGGGGGCCGCATTGCGGGCCACATGGCGCACCAGCGCACCGTCTCCTAACCCGCGCGCACGCAGCGCGGTCACGAACTCCTGCTGCATCAGATCGCCGATCAGGGCGCGCGTTGTACGCGCCAGAATGCCAAGCGGAATTACACACAAGGTGAGCGCCGGCAGTACCAGATGACGCAGATGTGCACCATCCCAGACCCATTCAGCCGACCCGCCGGGGCCTGCCCCCATCGCCGGCAGCCAGCCCAGCTTGACGGAAAACACGATGGTCAGGACCAGGCCCAGCCAGTAATGCGGAATGCTCACCCCGACCACCGAAAGCGCAGTCACCGATCGATCGATCCAGCCTCCGCCAAAAAAACCGGCGACCGCACCCAGCAGGGTACCCAGCAGCACCCCCAGGGTAGCCGCCACCCCGGCCAGCACCAGGGTGTTACCCAGCGCTGACGCCACCTCGCCGGCCACCGAACGCCCGCTTGCGATCGAACTGCCCAGGTCGCCATGCACGGCGCGATTCAGCCACAAGCCATAGCGCACTGGCAGCGGCTGATCCAGGCCATAGGTCACTTTCAGCGCCTCGATCACATCGGCCGGGGCGTCGGCGGGCGCGATGGCATTCAGCGGGTCGCCCGGTGCCAGATACACCAGCAGGAACGACACCATGGTCACGCCAAGCGCAATCGGGACGGCGTACAGCAGACGGCGCAACAGGGTTTGCCACATGGGGGCTTACAGGCCGATGGTCGTCAGATCCTGAAACCAGTGCTGGGCCTGCACGTATTGCTTTACCTTGGGCGAGAGAACATGCGGGTTGGTATCGTGCACCACCCATAACATCAGCGCCTCATCCACCATCTGCTGGTGCACGAAGGACAGCAGCTTGTCCTGCGCGTGCGTGTCAAAGGTACCCTTGACCTGATCGATCGCCTCATCCACCTTGGCATTGCTGTAGCCGCCCCAGTTCACACCGTTGGGTGCCACATATTTGCTGTAGGCAAACCGGGTCAGCGCGTAGAACGGATCGGCCGTGACATAACCAAGGTTGATGGCCGTGATTCCCTTGCCTGCATTCATGTCGGCCTTGGCACCGCTGCGCCAGTGCAGATAAAGGTTTTCCAGTTCCACCACCTCGAATTCCACCTGAATGCCAATTTCAGCCAGGCTCTGCTGGATGAACTCGTTCATCGGCAGCGACAACATCTGCCCGGTGCCTCCCTGCGCAATCAGTATCTTTGCCTTCAGCGGCTTGGCCTTGCTGTACCCAGCCTCGGCCATCAGCGCCTTGGCGGCGGCCAGATCGTATCGGATCAGGAAGGTCGGTTTGCCAAACCACGGGCTGCCGGCATCCAATTGCCCCCGGGCCGGCTTGGCAAGGCCGCCAAGCAGCTTGACGATGGCGTCGCGGTCGATCGCCAGATTGGCGGCCTTGCGCACTCGGATATCGGTCCACGGCGAGCCAGGATAGGTGCTGAAATGATACGGCCACACGTGTGGCGTCACGTTCTGCACCAAGCGGAAGCCACTGCCGGTGAGTTGCGGCAGCACATCGGGAGGCGGCGTCTCGATCATGTCCACCTGACCGTTGAGCAGGGCATTGGCACGCGTCAGGGCATCCGGGATCGGCATCAGCACAAGGCGGTCCACCTTGGCGATCCGGGTCTTGTCCCAATAAGCAGCATTGCGCACCAGTTCGGCCCGCTCGCGCGGAACAAGTTTGTCCAGCTTGAACGGACCCGTGCCGGAGGGCTGCATGGCCACCTTGGCCCAGTCATGGCCCAGCTTCTCCCATTGCGCGGGACTGCCGATCAGAAACCAGGGCAACTGGAACGGAAACAGCGCATCGATATCCTTGGTGGTGATCTCCACCGTGTAGTCATCAATCTTGCGGTAACGCGCGATCGAGGGAATTCGTGACCGGACCTGCGCGCTTTGCTTTGCGTCAAACTGCGGGGCCTTGGCCTCCAGCACTTTCTGCAGGTTCCAGATCACTGCATCGGCCGTGAAGTCGCTGCCATCGTGAAACTTCACACCATGGCGCAGCTTGAACACCCAGTTGCGCGGGTCCTGCGGCTGCGATTTCCACTCGAGGGCGAGCCCCGGTATCAGCTTGCCTGGTCGCGTGCCGATGTTCGACTCCCACGCCACCAAAGGGTCGTACAGGGTATGACCGGTAAACTGATAGCCGCCGGCGCCCTTGTCTGGCTGTCCGGTGGTGAGCGGTATGTCCGCCATCGAAATCCCGTAGCGCACCACCGATTCCGCCCAGGACGGCTGCAACAGCAGCATCAGGCCAAGCGCGGCAGTGCAACGCAGCGCACGCCGGCGCAGCGCCTGGCAACAGAAAGGGGCGAACCACCGCTTGAAGGCCATCATCATTGCACGCACTCACTGAATTCGGTCGGGGTCGACTTGGTGACACAGGCAGAAAACATGCCAATCCATCGTTTCGTCAGCTTTACACCTGCAGGGCCCGTGCGACCAGCACGCGGCTTAAGATCCGACACAGGCGCAGTCACGCCGGCCTGCACCAGCAGCCCGTCCGCACCCTTTCGGTGCCAATCATCCATCCGGTGCTGACCGACTGGAATTGACGCACGGCTGCACGTATCGTGTCGGTTCGGTCCGGTCCGGTCCGGCAGTCAACGATCATGCGCCACAGAGCGCGCCCATTACGCCGCAGGAGGCCCCCCCAATGAGCAGCCTTTATTCCGAAGCCCATCGTGTCATTCAGGAAACGTTTGCAAGCGGCCCGATGGCCGCGCTGATGGACCAGGGCATTGCCCACGACAGCCTGAGCGCGGACGAACAGGCCTTCATCGCGTCGCGCGACCTGTTCTTTCTGGCCACGGTCGACCCGACAGGCATGCCCACGGTCTCGTACAAGGGTGGCCCGGTGGGGGTGGTACGCGTGCTCGACGACGCCACGCTGGCGTTTCCTGGTTACGACGGCAACGGCATGTTCTATTCGCTCGGCAACATTGCCGGACAAGGCAAGGTTGGCCTGCTGTTCATTGACTTTGAAACACCGCACCGCCTGCGCGTGCAGGGAACGGCCACCTGGCATCAGACGCATCCACTGATGGCCGAGTATCCGGAATCACGTTATCTGGTGGAAGTGAGGGTAAGCAAGGTGTGGCCGAACTGTCCGCGCTACGTGCATCAATACAAGCGCGTGACCACCTCCCGCTACGTGCCAGGTGCCTGCGCGGTCACGCCCATGCCGGCATGGAAACGCATCGATGCCGTTCAGGATGCCATCCCGGCCAAGGAGCGCGCACAGGCCAACGCCGAGGGCCTGATCGACTTTGCGACTTATGAGGCCATGGTGCGTCAGGGCGACGCCTGACCTGAAGTTTCAGCGGTGCAGGTCGCGACAGGCCAGCATGGCCAGCAGCCGCTGCTCCTTGGCCACATCGAAACCGCACGCAACCTTGCGGTGCGAGTTCTCGTAGGTGCCGAACAGCATGTCCCAGACGGGCAGGCCGTAATTGCTGGCGTGCACGTCGCGTTCATGGTGCACCTGATGCATTTCCGGGCGCACGACAATAAAGCCGAGCCAGCGCGGCGTCCGTATGTTGGTGTGCTCCCAAAGCTCGAGCACCCCGACCCACAGCGACACCCAGACCGCACCCTGCACATTCAACCCGAGCAGGCAATAGGCCACCAGATTGACCATGGCCGTGTTGAACAGGAAATCGGCGGGGTGCGCGTAGAAAGCGGTCACCGCCTGCAGGCGGTGCGGACTGTGGTGGACCTGATGGAATACCCGCCAGCAAAAATCGCTGGCATGCCTGGCGCGGTGCCACCAGTACACGAACAGCGAATCGACAAAGTAGCCGAACAGGCCGGCAAGCCAGACCGGCTGGCGGTTGAGGGCATCACCCAGGGCCGGAAACAGCCGGATGGAGCGGAAGACATCCTCGAAGCCATTACCGAGCAATTGGGTGAACAGCACACCAATCAAGGCGAGCCCGATCGCGCGCGCCAGCCAGCCCAGCGAAAACTGGTAGGGCGTGTTGGGCCAGCGCCATTCAATCAGGCTGAACAGAAGGGCCGCCATGGCGCTGACCACCACGGCCAGGTTTTGCGTGACCAGTTCAAACAGCATGCAGATCCACCCTGGAGGCCACGCCAGCGGACCGCACCACAGCGGGCGTCAGGCGCTGGCGGGCAAAAACGTTCAGTATTGCGTGCGCGGCGGCAAATCGCCGGTGGTTTCAAAGTCGGAGCGCGTACCAGCCAACAGTGAACCCCAGCTGCCGTCGCGGCGGCTTGGGCAATCAGGGGCCACGATGCGCAGCGACGGCGCGTCGGGGTTGTCGGCATGAGTGGCCACAATGCAATCACACAGATGCGCCACCGCCTTCGGTGTCCAGATGCGATAGGACGCATTGAACTGCAGTCGATCGCTCCATCGGCCGATCAGCTTCACCGCACCACCGGCCTGCAACACCCGTGCCACGATGGTGGAACAGTTTTTCATCGCCATGTTGTACCAACCGGCACCGAACGGAGAGCGCTTGAAATTCAGGTCATTCTGGAAAATCCGGGTCCACGCGGCGCGCATGGCGGCCTCGTCCAGACCGTAGATTTCGTAAATCACGTGCGGGTTGCTGTTTTCGGCGCGCACATCGACATGGTAAGACGCACGACGGCCAAGGCCCGGAACCAGGGTCTGCTTGGCCAGCACGCCGTTGGGCCACCAACTGACATACAGCTCGCGATCATCCACCCGCTGACCCGGCCCGATATGCATCGAGCAATGGCCAAAACTGTCCGCACCCGGACGGGATTGGGGGTACCAGATGTAAATGCGGGCGCTGGGTTGCGCTGACGACGGCAGTGGCGGGAGCTCTTGCGGACTCATGCGGATTGTGTTTTTGGCGTGACTTAACAGGTAAGTATAGGTGGCGGCGCTGAAAAACTCCACCTTTACGCGTAGAACCCGCGTTCAGCGGCAGTTGGCAAGCCTGAATTGCACCCACGTGATTTTGGCATCATTTCTGGTAACGTTTCGTAACGGCACCTTACGATTTGCGTTGATGTCCTCTGCCAACGGTGCCAGGATGGTTCATGACCGGCCAAGCAAAGCTTCCAGGGCCGGCAAATCCTGCGTATCCCGCAGCAACTCCTCGACCGCAATCAATGGCGTAAGCAGCACCGCCTGCGCCACCCAGCCCATGTCTGCAGGATGTCCGCCAACACGTTCGGCCAGATAGAATCGCCGCACACCCGCTGCGCCAGACACGTCGAGCAGTTCGCGACGCAAGCGTACGTGCAGACCGGTGGCCAGATGACTGGCCTTCAGGGCGGCCGCGGCCGCCGACAGGCCGCTGCTGAGCGCAATAGAGGGAAAGGTGGCATGGTACCCGCCCTGCGGATTGCTGGGCACCGACAGCCACACCCGTCCATCGGCCTCGAGGATTACCACCCCCACCGTTGCAATGCCCTCGTTGGTGGGCGCGGCAACCGTCACATCGTCGGCCAGCGCATTCCAGCCAGCATCGTCCTGCGGAGCTTGTTTCCAGTGTGAAACCACCACGTCGTTGACCCGGCCAGGCATCCAGCCATCCGGCACCACGCGAGCTTCCTGGGTGGGATCCTGCCAGGTGGAAGGCGCGGTCGGAACACTCGGCTGCAGCAACAGCAAGGGCCTGCCCTGCGCGTCATTGCGTGGATGCCAGGCCTTACCAGGCAGGGCCACGGCTGCCGACTGGCGCACCCCACCACCAGCCTGCACGCTGGTCTGCAGCCGGTAAAGGATTTCCCAAACCTTCTGGTACCAGTGCGCGCGCTCCGGACCCTGCACCCGGGCCACTTCTGCCTTGAAATTGTTGTAGTGGATTCCGGCCACCAGGGCCGCCATCGCCGCCGCCACATCGGCGCGCGGTGCAGCGGCGCGGAAACGGTAATCCGAATGGGTCGCCTCTTCGATCTCCTCCAGTCCGGGCAAGCAGTGCGCGCGCAGCGCCTCAAGGTCACTGCGCACCCGGGCGCGCACAGTCAGAGTTCCCCGACTGACATCAGCCGCCTTCTGCACCACACTGAAAAAACCGATCGGGGTAATCAACCACATGACAGGGGGGCCTCGCAGATGAACAAGTTGCGACCGCTATCTTGCCCGTGTCCACGCCATGGGCCAACTGCTGCGAATCTACCGGCAGCTCAGGCAGTTCTGGACGATCCGCCGCAGAACGGGGAAAATTTGGTATAGCCTGCCCGGCTCAGGGCGAACGCAGGCCCCCCTTCCAACTTATTGCCAGACCCGTCCACCATGCCCACGTATCGTTCACGCACCACCACCCACGGCCGCAACATGGCCGGCGCACGCGCCCTCTGGCGCGCCACTGGCATGCAGGATGGTGACTTCGGCAAACCGATCATCGCGGTGGTCAACAGCTTCACCCAGTTCGTACCCGGCCACGTGCACCTGAAAGACCTGGGCCAGCTGGTGGCGCGTGAAATTGAGGCGGCGGGCGGCGTGGCCAAGGAGTTCAACACCATCGCCGTGGATGACGGCATCGCCATGGGCCATGGCGGCATGCTGTACTCCTTGCCATCACGAGAGCTGATTGCCGATTCGGTGGAGTACATGGTCAACGCGCATTGTGCCGACGCCATGGTGTGTATCTCGAACTGCGACAAGATCACCCCGGGCATGTTGATGGCCGCCATGCGCCTGAATATTCCGGTGGTGTTCGTGTCCGGCGGCCCGATGGAAGCCGGCAAGGTGCAATGGGGCGACGAGACGATCGCTGTCGATCTGATTGATGCCATGGTGAAGGGCGCCGACCCGCGCAGCTCCGATGAAGAAGCCGAAGCCTATGAGCGCTCGGCCTGCCCCACCTGCGGCTCGTGCTCGGGCATGTTCACTGCCAATTCAATGAACTGCCTGACCGAAGCACTCGGCCTGGCGCTTCCGGGCAACGGCTCGATCGTGGCAACCCACGCCGACCGCAAACGTTTGTTCCTCGGCGCTGGCCGCCTGATCGTCGACCTGACCAAGCGTTATTACGAGCAGGACGATGCCAGCGTGCTGCCGCGTGCCATCGGCAGCTTCGGCGCTTTCGAGAACGCCATGAGCCTGGACGTGGCGATGGGCGGCTCCACCAACACCGTCCTGCACCTGCTGGCAGCAGCCCGCGAGGCTGAAGTGAATTTCACCATGGCCGACATCGACCGCATTTCGCGCCGCGTGCCCTGCCTGTCCAAGGTGGCCCCCGCCAAGTCAGACGTGCACATGGAAGACGTGCACCGCGCCGGCGGCATCATGGCCATCCTTGGCGAACTCGACCGGGCCGGCCTGATCAACCGCGACCTGCCCACCGTGCATTCGGCCACCCTTGGCGAGGCCATTGCGCACTACGATGTGGCCGTGAGCACGGCCACCGAAGTGCATGATTTTTTCCGCGCTGCGCCGGGCGGCGTACCGACCCAGATCGCGTTCTCCCAGCAGCGTCGCTATCCCCAACTCGACCTTGACCGCAGCAACGGCGTGATCCGCGACAGTGCGCATGCTTTCTCGCGGGACGGTGGGCTGGCCGTGCTGTTCGGCAATCTGGCACGCAAAGGGTGCATCGTGAAGACCGCCGGCGTGGATGACTCGATCCTCAGGTTCGCCGGCACGGCGCGCGTGTTCGAGAGCCAGGATGATGCGGTCACCGCCATCCTTGGCGATGAGGTGAAGGCCGGCGACGTGATCGTGATCCGTTACGAGGGTCCGAAGGGGGGACCCGGCATGCAGGAAATGCTCTATCCAACCAGTTACCTGAAGAGCAAAGGGCTGGGCAAGGTGTGCGCTCTGCTCACGGACGGCCGCTTCTCGGGAGGCACCTCCGGCCTCTCCATCGGACATGCCAGCCCAGAAGCCGCCATGGGCGGCGACATCGCGCTGGTGCGGGATGGCGATCGCATCGAGATCGACATTCCGCAGCGAAGCATTCACCTGGCAGTGAGCGACGAGGCGCTGGCCACGCGTCGGATTGAAGAAGACGCGCGCGGTGCGCAGGCCTGGAAGCCGCACGCACGCATACGCCACGTCAGTGCCGCCCTGCAGGCCTACGCCGCACTCACCACCAGTGCCGATACCGGTGCCGTGCGCGACGTCACACAGGTGCAGGCCAAGTAAGGCCTAGCCGCGGCGGCCACGATATCCATACAGCAGATAGGAAACCACCAGCACCAGCAGGATCAGCCCGATCGGACCAATCCCCCAGCCGCTTCCCATGCCCCAGTAAAAGCCTCCGCCACCGCCAAACAGCAGCAGGAATACCATCAGGATAATCAGCAGGTCCATGTTTCTCTCCATGCGGGCGCGACAGGTCGTCAGTCCCCATGGGACCAGAAACGCCCGCCCCGATCTGTTCGGTGGCGCGCCTCAGGCCAACCGGAAACACCATGAAACCCGGCACGGGCGCCTGCCGCGAACATATCGCACCAATCAGGGGCATGCGGCCGATTCACGCACCTGATTGGAACCAGAGCGCGATCACGTCGCTCCACGCGTCGCGGATGGCCCGCCCCCGCGCTGGATGGCAGCCGCAGGCACAATGTTTGCTAGAACAGTCCCGATACTAATGTGCTTCTAGGGTTCCGGCCTGCCCCGCAGGCGCCTTGGTCCGAGAGAAGCAGTCCTGAAGGCCTCGCCGGAGCGAGACACCGAGGGATACACGGCGGGACAAAAGCCCGGGAGATTGCGCGTCATGGAGGCCATCGCCTTCGCTGGAACGCTATCTTCTTCATGGCGCATCCGCGAGCAGCAAGGCCCCCCCTGACGGAAAGATCACTGTCATGCATGGAGTCTTCGCCTTGAACGCACAACATCCAACACTTCGCCGAGCCGCACTGGCGGTGCTCCTCAGTTTTCAGTGCGCGGCGCACGCCGACGATCCGGGCTTGCCCCCTGCGGCCGCAACGGGCAGCCCGTCCCCTGCCACCACCCCGCGCAACGGCCAGACGTCTACCCTGGAGACGATTACCGTGACCTCACAACGCCGCAGCGAAAACCTGCAGGAAGTGCCGTTGAGCGTATCGGTGATCAGCGGCGACGATATCGCTGCAGCACGCATCACCAATTTCGATGACATCAGCCGTGCCATTCCCGGGGTGTCATTCAATTCCTTTGGTGCCACCTCCTCCACCACCAACGTGGTGATCCGCGGCGTGAGCTCCACGGCCGGATCGGCAACCGTGGGTACCTATCTGGATGACGTGTCGATCACCACAAAGAATTTTTACGACGGCAATGCCCTGCCCAGACTGAATGATCTCGAGCGACTGGAAGTGCTGCGCGGCCCGCAGGGCACGCTGTTCGGCGCCAGCTCGGAGGGGGGCACCATCCGCTACATCAGCTCGGCACCGGACGTGAACCTGTTCAGCACCGAGATCACCGGCGACACGTCGGCCACCCAGCATGGAGGCGCCAACTTCAGCACGGCAGCCGTGATCAACACGCCGATTGAGAGCGGCAAGTCCGCCCTGCGCACGTCAATCGGCTACAACCAGGACAGCGGCTGGATCGACAACTACAACCAGAACGGCACGCTCAACAAAAAGGGCGTGAACGCCGAGAACACCTTCAGCCTGCACCTGCAGGGCAAGTTTCTGGAAGATGCCGGACTGAGCGTCACGCCCACGTTTTTCTACCAGCGCAATCGCACCCAGGACAACAGCGCCTCGTACGTGGCCGCCCCCCCCTCGCCGGGGGTGACTGCCCTCTACGCGGTCCCCAGCGTGGGCCTGTACCAGCAGAACAAGCAGGTCCCGGAATGGAGCCAGGACCAGCTGCTGCTCGGCAGCCTGAGCGTAAAGAAGGCATTCGCGCACAGCGAACTCACCTCGGTCACCGGCCTTTACGAGCGCAAGGTGAACCGGCAGCAGGACGGCACCTACTTCAACAGCACCACTTTTGCTACTGCGTTCGTGGATCCCACTTATGCGGCCGCCGGACTGCCGCAGTTCCAGCCCGCCACCGACGCCATCATCGGCAATCTGCCCTCGCGCGTGGAATATCAGACCAAGTACCAGCAGTTCTCGCAGGAATTCCGTCTGGCTTCAACCGATAGCGACCGCACCCAAAACCCGCTCCAGTGGGTCGGCGGCATTTACGCCGCCAGCCAGAAAATCCACAACACCAATTACCAGACGATTCCCGGCATCTATCCGGCATTTCAGTCAATTTATGGCGTGCCGCTCGACAGCTCGCTGATCCAGACCAATTTCGGCAACGGTGGCCCGTTGTTTCCGGACAACATCGACGAGTACGACAACCGCACCTACAACGAAAAGCAGATCGCAATCTTTGGCCAGCTTGACTACGACTTCACGCCAACCTGGCACGCCGGCATCGGCGGGCGCTTCCTGAAAGCGCACGAGGACTTTTCCTCCACCGAAATCGGCTTCTACCAGATCGGCAACATCAGCCCCTATTACCAGGACGCCAGCTACTCGGCTTTCACCCCCAAGGCCACCCTGTCGCATGACCTGAGCGACACTTCCAATGTGTATGCCTCGGCCGCCAAAGGCTTCCGTCTGGGCGGTCCCACCGGGCCGATCACCTTCGGAGCGGGCTCGGTCTGCAACGGCGACTTTCAGGCCATCGGGCAGACCAGCCAGCCTACCAAGTTTGGGTCGGACAGCCTGTGGACCTACGAACTGGGCAGCAAGAACAGCTTTGCCGACCGCCGCATCTCGATCGACATTGCCGGTTATGTCACCAACTGGAGCAATATCCAGCAGCAGATCTACCTGCCCACCTGCGGTTATTACTTCACGTCCAACGTGGGCAACGCGCGCATCGTGGGCGCCGAAATCGAGGCGCTGGTCAAGCCGCTTCCCGAACTCAAGCTAGGCTTCACCGGCAGCATCAATCACAGCGAGATCACCAGCACGGTCAACCCGACCGACGTGCCTGCGGGCGCCCATCTGATCGACGTACCGGGCGCCACCTACACCTTCCTGGTGGCCTACTCCCGCCCCTGGACCGACGACTACCTGTTTCATGCCCGCGCTGACTGGGCCTGGACAGGTGCCGCCAATGGCTCCTACCAGGTGGGTAACTCGAACTACTACAACCCGTCGTATGGCGTGCTGAACCTGAGTCTGGGCTTTGAGGGCAGCAAATATGATTTCGAGCTGTATGCCAAGAACGCCCTGGCCAACCAGAAGATCATCCAGAGCCCCGAAATCAACACCGTGGTGGAAGGCTATACCGTGCATCCGCGCGTGATCGGCCTGACCGGACGCATCCGTTTTTGACCAGGGGCGCCCGGCCAGCCACCGCTGGGCGGGACCACCTGCCTGCCGACATACCTTCTGCCTGCCATTTGTCAGGCCATTCTGCTGATGGAGTTTCAATGAAGCCTTCCCGCCCGTTTGCACTTTCCATCTGGCGCCTTGCCTGCCTGGGGTTGAGCCTGATGGTTGGACTGATTGCGCTGCCGGCCCATGCCGCCGGCCCACTCAAGATCGGCTACAGCGACTGGCCGGGCTGGGTGGCGTGGCAGGTGGCGATCGACAAAGGCTGGTTCAAAGACGCAGGGGTGAGCGCTGAGTTCGTCTGGTTTGATTACTCGGCTTCGCTCGACGCTTTCACCGCCGGCAAGATCGACGCCGTCACCATGTCCAACGGCGATGCGCTGGTCACCGGTGCTGGCGGCGCCAAGAGCGTGATGGTCCTGCTCACCGACTATTCGAATGGCAACGACATGATCATCGGCAAGCCCGGCATCAGGAGCCTCAAGGACCTGAGGGGCAAGAAAGTGTCGGTGGAATTCGGGCTGCTGGAACACCTGTTGCTGCTCAATGGCCTGAAAAAGGCAGGCATGAAGCCCTCCGACATCACGCTGGTCAATGCCAAGACCAACGAAATGCCGCAAATGCTGGGCTCCGGCGATGTGGCCGCCGTGGGCGCCTGGCAACCGGTATCCGGTCAGGCACTGAAGGGCCTGCCCGGAGCACGACCGATCTACACATCGGCAGACGAACCCGGCCTGATCATGGATGTGCTGGCAGTCAATCCGGCCAGCGCGGCCGCGCGTCGTGGCGACTGGCAAAAGATGGTGAAGGTGTGGGACCGGGTGGTCGCCTATATCAATGACCCGAAAACCCAGCCCGACGCCGTCCGCATCATGGCCGCCCGGGTGGGCATCCCGCCGGAGACCTACCTGCCCCTGCTCAAGGGTACTCACCTGATCAGCGTGGCGGAAGGCCGCAAGCTTTACGTCAAGGCTGACGGCTTCGGCTCGCTGTTCGGATCCTCGAAGATTGCGGACGACTTCAACGTGAGCAACGCGGTCTACAAGAGTCATCAGGACGTCGCAACATACATTGATCCCAGCTTCCTCAATGCCGATGCCAAGCATTGACGCGGGCCTGCCCTTGAAGCCCGCCCTGCAGCAACAAACCCGGCACTGGTTCGCCGTGCGCACCGTGCTCGACGCACAGCAGCGTCTGCTGCTCGGCGTCGGATCATTCGCGCTGCCCATCCTGGTGTGGTGCCTGGTCAGCTACCTACCCTTCGTGTGGCATCCAAAAATGGAGATCCGTGACGCGGGCGGGGTGGACTACTTTCAGGTGGGCATGCTGGTCGACCACGCCCAGTTTCTGGAAGAACGCGACAACATGGTGGCGCAGCATCTGGCGCTGCCGCGCGGCGTGCCTGCCAACCCGATCTATTTGCCAGCGCCACACGAGGTGGCGCTGGCCTTCGTGCGCGCCTTCACCACGCCACCAGAACAAAAGGACCAACCCTGGCTGCACGAGGCGCTGTGGCACAGCATCCAGGTGATTTTCTGGGGCTTCTTGGCATCCTCGCTGATCGGCATTCCACTCGGCATCCTGTCCGGCACCTATGCCGCGGTCGGCAGGCTCAATGAGCCCTTCATCGAGTTCTTCCGCTACCTGCCGGCACCTGCATTCGGCGCCCTCGCCGTGGCGGTGCTCGGCATTTACGACGGACCCAAGATCGCGATCATCTTCATTGGCACGTTCTTCCAGCAGGTACTGATCGTTGCCAACACCACCCGCAAGCTGGATGCCACGCTGATCGAGGCTGCACTCACCTTGGGTACGCGCGGCGTGCGACTGCTGACGCGCGTGGTGGTGCCCGGCATCCTGCCCGACCTCTACCGCGACCAGCGCATCCTGCTGGGCTGGGCCTGGACTTACCTGATCGTGGCGGAACTGATCGGCACCAGCACCGGTATCACATTCTTCATCACCCAGCAGGCGCGCTACCAGCACTTTGATCGTGTCTATGCCGCCATTTTCATGATCGGCGTGGTCGGCTTTGGCACCGATCTGCTGCTCGCCCGACTGGGTCGTCGCCTGTTCCCATGGGATCGCTCAACCGACCAGGACTGAGACCCGCAACATGACCCGGCCACCCGAGGATTTCCCCCTGCCCGATTATCTGGACCAATCCCCCGCCGTGCGGGCGCGCTTTGCGCGCATCCGCCAACGTGAGCCCATCCTGGAGGTGCGCGGACTGGGCAAACGCTTCCATACCCGACAGGGCGAAGTCGAAGCGCTGCGCGATCTGAACTTTGCCGTGCACCGGCGCGAGTTCGTGTGCGTGATCGGTCCGTCCGGTTGTGGCAAGTCGACCCTGATCCGCATTCTGGCCGGCCTGGAACCACACAGCAGCGGCGAGGTACTGCTTGACGGTGCGCCGGTGCAGGGCCCCGGCCGCGATCGCGGCATGGTCTTTCAGGGCTACTCGCTGTTTCCCTGGTTGACCGTGAAAGAGAACGTGATGTTCGGTCCCGAGATGAGCGGCGCAGGCCGCGACGAAGCGGAGCGCGACGCGCTGATGTGGCTGGATCAGGTCGGACTCACACGCTTCGCCGATGCCTATCCGCATCAACTGTCCGGCGGCATGCGGCAACGGGTGGCAATTGCGCGCGCCCTGGTCAACCAGCCGCGCATCCTGTTGATGGACGAACCATTCGGCGCGCTGGATGCGCAAACGCGTGCCCGCATGCAGGGCCACCTGCTCGACATCTGGCGCAACATCGACGTGACCGTGCTGTTCATCACCCATGATCTTGATGAAGCAATTTATCTGGCTGACCGCATCCTGGTGCTGAAAGCCCATCCGGGCGAGGTACAGGAATTGATCGAAGTGCCGGTGCCGCGCCCGCGCAGTCCAGGCCAGTTTGCCAGCGTGGAATTCCGCGCCACCAAGGCACGACTGGAAGCCTTGATCCACCCGCCGCAGGAACAGCACGACGAAGCCAGACTCGAGCCCGAGATTCAGCCCCGGCTGATCCGGCTCACCAATGTCAACGACGACGTCGAATGAAGGGGACGCCGCCCCATTGCGCCAGGCGCAATGGGGTCACGGCGACCTTGAACGATCAACATCCCGCCGGGATCAACTGCCTACAAACTGGTGGCCAAAACCGCCACGGTGAACGGTGTCACCGAGTTGGTCACGGCCGGCGCGTACGAGGTCTATTACCTGGCGAGCAGCTTCTGACAGAGGCATTACCGCCGGGGCGGAGACCGGTTGGGCTATTGCGCGGGCTGAACGCGATCACCAGTCCTGAACCCAGCAACATTAGCGCCCACGGCGGCAGCGGTACGTCTCCTCCGTCGCTGTTACCTGCGGTGGCCACGACTTCGGTGAGTCCGGCAGCCGCCGGGCCACCGGCATTGTTCAGATCACCGGAGTAAACGGCGCTGATGACGTCGGCGCCCGTCAGGGTCAGCTGCGTTGTGGTCAGCGTGGCAACGCCATTCACCAGCGCGACTGGCGCGCCAAGGTTCACGCCGTTGACCTGGAACTGCACGGTACCGCTTGGCGAATTGCCGGTCACCGTTGCGCTGAGGGTCAGGGACTGACCGGGGCGGATGGTGGCTGACGAGGCTGTGATAATGACTGCACTCCGGGTCAGAGCGGCGGTTGCCGACACATCAAAACTGCCGAACCCGGTCGTAAAATCCCAACCCGGCGCGGCCGAGTACGTGCCATTGGAACCCGTGACGACATCGTGAAATGCGGTCGTGCCGGATACGCCACGGCTGTAGATCCAGGTGGAGGGCAAACCCAGCCTGGCATTGTTCGCCGTCTGGATGCGGGCCCAGCTGGCGACAAACAACGGGGCCGCAAGACTGGTGCCACCGTACTGTGCCGCTGCGCCATTCACCACGATGACTGCACCGGAATTCGGGTCGGCGTCAAAGGCAACATCGGGTAGTCCCCGAAAATTTCCTGCCACCACCCCCGTTTGCCAGGCCGGCCTGGGTTCGATCAGGCTTGGGCTGCCACCGCCTCCGGTCCAGGCCACCTCACCGCCGTAATTGCCTGCAGCATCCATGTACAGGGTCGTGCCTCCCACCGCCACCACGTAGGGCGAACTGGCCGGATAAGCGGCGCCAGCCAGGGTCCCTACCGGTGCTCCGCACTCGCTGGCGCCGCTGTCACCGGTGCTGACGGCAAACGTCTGGCCTTGCGCCACCGCCAGCTTGAACAATTGATCGTCCGCCGCCAGCGATCCATCCGACCGCGCTGCTGTCTCACACACACCGAGAGACATATTGATCACCGCCGCGACATTGTCACTCACGGCGCGATTGATGGCGCTGGTGATATCGGAGTCAAGGAAGGAGTGTGCGGCATACAGCCGCAGTTCCTTGACCTGACCGCCTGCCATCGACTGGATGGTCTGGCTGTCCAGATCCCATTCCGGGGTGCCGGAGGTGTCGGTGCCCGCGCTCCCGACCGTGACCACTCTTGGCACGATTGCAGGAAGCTGGTTCTGCGCCTGAAACGACTGCAGGTCGGCCAGCGTCTGCGTCATGCTGCCTGCCGTAATGATCGCCACACTGGTGGCCGTGGCCGCAGGCAGGCTGGCTGCACCATAGGCCTGGGGGAAATTGACCGGATTGATACCGTGCACGCTTCCGGTCAGGTTCACCGCTGCGGCCTGCACACTCATTGGACGCATGCGATCCAGAGTCTGGAGTCCCAGCACCGCCAGCACGCGCCCCCCCAGGACCGCAGGCACCTGCACATCCTGAAGGTTGGCAATGCCGGAGCGGCCTTCCCGTACAAAATGCCCAAGTTCGGTATGGAAGGCTTTGCGGACGGCGTCTGGACCGCCTTTTGCGCTCACCAGCAGGTGATTTGGGGCCGCATGGACATCCGAAAAGCCCGCCCTCAACAAATAGTCAACCACCGTCTGTGCATCTGCACTGGTCGGCTCGTAGTCCCGCTCGATGTCGGTCCGTCCCAACCAATGGTGGTAGGCCGGGTGACCGGGTTGGTGCAGGGCTTGCAGGGTGGCGTCCAGCCCGGCGGTATTGCGTAATCGCAACGCAACGGCGATCTCCACGGACTCATCACGCTTCAGATAGTCGCGAAAGCTTGCCGTCGCCATCGGGTGTGCACGCGTCTGCGTGGCTGCCATGCCTGCAGTGGCACCTGTGGCCAGTGCAGGCTGGGTCAAGCACATCGCAATAACAAGAATGACCAGACGGAGGACCGCCTGGCAGGAGCCTTGGTGACACACCGCCAACCTCGTTGCGCTATCCGTTCAGCGTTTGAGGATACGGCGACCTGACCGGCGATGGGTTACGCGAAGTCGCGTCAGGGCGATAACAATCATGATCCGAACAGACCATGTGGCGGCGGTGCCTGCCGCCACCATCTCCCTGGCTTGCGTGTGCCGGGCACTCGTGACCACGCGGCGCGCTGACCGCGCGCTCGCGAACGCACCGGACGGAGACCGCCAGGTAGCCGCCTTTCGCCGTCACGTATCCCTGCTGGCCGCCCTCGACCCGAAGCTGCCCTCCGTGTGTCGCGATCTGGCGTTTGAAAATCCCCACCTGGTCTTTCTGAGGCACTGGCGCAAGGCCCCCGCTCCCGGTCTGAACCCAATGGCGATCTAACGATCGGTGTACGTATGAAAGTACATCTCAACGTAGGTATTCGATGGGTATTCCACCGTAGAGTAACGTACCTACATCCATGATTAAAAGATCATTAGAAATGAAACCGCATGGGGCCCGGGCAGCAGTCCTCGCGGGCCCCATCGATGCCGATACGATCGCTCCAATTCGGTCAATCCAGGTCCGCCATGGGCCGGCCAGCGCCGCACCGTGCTCACCGTCAGCGGTCGCCCGAATGACTGCTCCCGGTGCGATACCGCTCCCCCGAGACCAAGCGCAGTGCGGAACCAAGCGCCGGCAGGTTCAAGAGTCGCTCAACTCAGCACTATCGCTACCGCCGCCGCGAGGCAGTAGCGGGGCTCGTTGACTTTTCCTCTCAGAACGGCTGGAGGTCATGATCACCGGTCAAGGTGGGCAGGACGCCCGGACTCGCTGCTCAGGAACGCCGGAATACGCGCAGCCGACTGCGACGTCCATTTGGCACTTTGTCGCGCTGCTCGATGGGCTGATGGTCTTGGCATAAACGACCCAACACCTTTTGGCACATTGTCGGAAAATGGAAGTTATCGTGGCACTTTGTCGGTGACGATCACCGGCGGCAGGACTCACGCCGGAAC
>CAITLJ010000042.1 GCA_903893215.1 uncultured Ferrovum sp.
AGCGTCTGGCTTGGGTTATTGGTGATGAAGCTGTTGCTGCCGGTGCCAACTGCCGCACTCGTGTTGTTGTCCACCAACGACGACGCCACCAGCGTGGCGGTCGGCGTGTGGGTGTCTACCGTCACTGCATAGGTGTTGGTGCTGCTGGAACCGGCAAGATCACTCGCCGTGGCAACGATGGTATTGAGGGTTGGTGCTGTTGCCGACGTGGCGTTCAGGGCCAGCGTGACGCTGGCGTGGCCGTTCGAATCAAACGTGGTCGATGTCGTCGTGGCGCCGTCCGTTACCACGAGACTATCGCCGGCGGTACCGGTGAAGCTGAGGGTTTGCGCCGTGTTGTTGGTGATGAAACTGTTGCTGCCGGTAACAACTGCAGCCGATGCATTAACGTCCACCAGCGACGACGCCACCAGCGTAGCGGTCGGCAGATGGGTGTCGACCAATACCGAGTATGTCGCACTGCTGCTGGTGCCAGCCAGATCGGTGGCGGTGGCAGTGATGGTGTTCAACGTCGGAACGTTTGCCGGACCGGAAGTCAGCGCCAGACTGACACTGGCATGACCCGTGGCATCAAACGTGGTTGTCGCCGTGCTGGCACCGGCGCTGACCACCAGCGTGTCACCGGCGGTGCCGGTGAACGTCAGCGTTTGGGCGACATGATTGGTGACAAAACCCCCGGTACCTGAAAGATTGGCAGCGCTGTGGTTGTTGTCCACCAGCGTGGCTGCGACCAACTGCGGCGCCGACGGCGTGTGGGTATCCAGCGTGACAGTGAAGCTGCTGGTACTGCTCCCACCGGCATTGGTCACAGTCGCCACAAGCAGGTTGGTGCCGGAGGTTGAGTTGGGTGCCGTTGTGAGCGGAACGGTGACCGTATAGGTTCCCGGCTGGCTGCTGCTTTCCGTGGCATGGATGGCAGCACCACCGTTGTCCGTGACCACCACCAATGCGCCCGAGGGCGCGGTGAAGACGAGGGTCTGTGAGGCCTGATTGGTGATGTAGTTGCCGCCCACGCTGTTGGCACTCTGGCCATTCAGGTCCGTGAAATGCGACGCGAGGCCAAGAACCGGCGCCGGCGTGGCAGGGGTGGCTCCGATCGAACTCGGCGTGGCTGCTGCAGAAGAAGAACCGCCCCCACCACCACCCCCGCCACCCGCTGCCGCCGCAGCCAGAAGTCCGAGGCCCCCCAGCACCAGCGTGGACGTGCTAAGCCCGCCGGATTCGCCAACGGGTGCGACCGCCTTGCTGGTGCCACCACCTTCGCTGCCACCGTCCACGGTGCGCACATCTGCCGCCGCTGCCATACCGCTGTCGGCCAGCACCACGGGTGCCGGCGCTACGTCGCCCGCGCTCTCAGCGTCAGCGCCAGGCCCAGCAGGGGCAGCCACGGTCGGATCTGCCGATAAAACTTCGGGCGCTGTAGAGTCAGCCACCGTTGCAACTGGCGACGCAGATCGATCAGGTGACGGCGCTGACGTGCTTTGCCCAACCGCCGCCATGTTCCCTGGCTGTGTGAAATCCGCCGAGGCCTGATCTGCAACGGTAGGCATCATCCCCACTGCCACGTCAGGAAGGGCACTGTGCGCCTTATCTCCGCCCGCCGCTTTGACGCCGAGGCCGGCGAGATTATTCAGGACTTGCTGCGGCGCGGGACTGGTGGGGGAATTGTGGGGCGTCATCTGTTCTCAACCTTGATGTGTTGTGCCGGGGCTACAAGCTCAGTCACGATTCTGGCCGAAACTTCAGATGACAACAGTGATCAATTTAAAAAATCTGTGTCGGCGGATGATCGGTGCAAACACCAATAGGCACCCGTGGAGGGTTTTATAAATTCATTAAAAACAACAACTTAAAAACAGACTCCCGCCCAGCACCAGCCACTGACAGGAATGCTCGACCCATGAGGTAGGGTTTTCCGAGCGCCGATTGGGGGCAAAAACGTATATTGATTTGAGCTGTTGCGAGCATCGAACTTATGGCCATGCGGCCGCTTCGCAAGAAATCCAGCGCGACGGGGCGTTGCACCCCACCAGAAGGATCAGGATACCTTTCGGTCCGTCACTCTCACGAGGAAACGAGCAGGCCGTAGGCCATCTTCGCCGCTACCGTGAGCAGCACGGCCGCAAAGATGCGGCGCAACTTGGGCACCGGCAATGCATGCGCAGTGCGCACCCCCAGCGGGGCGGTGAGCATGCTCACCACGGTCACGCCAAAAAATGCTGGCAAGTAGACATAGCCCAGACTGCCGGGTGGCAGACCGGCCACGCTCCAACCATTGATGGCGTAGCCAAGCGTGCCGGCCACGGCAATCGGAAAACCCAGTGCGGCCGACGTGCCGATGGCTTCATGCATGCCCACCCGGCACCACACCAGAAAGGCCACGGTGAGCGACGCGCCACCAATTCCGACCAGCGCCGAAAACACACCGATCACCAACCCCATCAACACCAGTCCAACCAGTTTTGGCAGATCACGGCCCCCCACCGGGTTGGGCCGCCGCAGCATGTCCTGCCCGACATAGAGCAGAAAACACAGGAACAGCCATTTCAGGGGGGTCGCCGGCAGTCCTGCCGCCACAAAGGTTCCGAGCAGGCTGCCAATGAAGATCGGCGGTGCCATCTGACGCACGATGTGGCGGTTGACCGCGCCCCGCTGATGATGGGCACGCATGCTCGACAGGCTGCTCACCAGGATGCACGCCAGCGAAGTGCCCAGCGCCATGTGCATGGCGTGTTCAGGCGGAAAGCCCTCGGCATGGGCAGCCAGCAAGAATGCTGGTACCAGGATCGCCCCACCACCGACGCCGAGCAGACCCGCGATGAAGCCGATCACAGCACCGATTGGAAGATACAGCCACAACAGTGCGAAATTCACTCCGTGCCGAGCAACGCATTGATCACCCACCACTCTCCCGGCATCACAGGGGTGATCGACAGGCGGTTGCCACGTGCCAGAAGGCGCATTTCCTGCAGGTCTGGATGCTGGCGGATTTCTGCAAGTGCGAGCAGGCGCGTCTTGCGCACCAGACGCACATCCACCTGATACCAGCGCGGTACCTCGAGGGTGGATTTTGGATCGAAATATTTGTGACCGGCCTCAAACTGCAGCGGGTCGGGATATGGGGCACCGACCACTTCAGCCAGGCCGACCACGCCGGGTTCGGCGCAACTGGAATGGTAGAACAGCACACCATCGCCGGGGCGCATCTGGTCGCGCATGAAATTTCGCGCCTGGTAATTGCGCACGCCGTACCAGCCCACGGTGGCATCGGGCATGGCCGCAAGGTCGTCAACACTGACGTCCGAGGGCTCGGATTTCATCAACCAGTAAGCCATTGCGTATCTTGGGGAAGGGAGGGTTCCCCGCCTGTGCCGTCAGACTCGCATCTTGAACCCTCGCCTTTACAGGAGGGCGCCGGCCGATCACCTCAGGTACGTCCGCGTAGGACGCGCACACTGGTGACCTGTGGGCAAGCACCCGGGGTCAGATGAATCGGTTCAAAAAATATGAGCCTAAACGAACACCGCAGGGAACGAAACGATACGTCAAAAGCGTCAGAACAGGGAGTCCTGTTCGTAGAAGCAACCGTCCAGCTTCTGCTCTATGGCTTTCATTCTACGCCGCGCCTCATGCAAGTCGTAGCCTTTACTGCCCTCGGCAAACAGGAAATCATGCGAAATGTTGAGCGCCGCCATGATAGCGATCTTTTCCTGTCCCAGCAGCTTGCCCTGGATCTGGATTTCGCGCATTCGGGCGTCGAGCAGAAGCGCGGCTTCCATCAGCTTGCCTTCCTGTCCGGCCGGACATGCCACCCGGTATTCCTTGCCGAGCAAGGTGATGTCCACCTGGCGAACCGTGTCGTTGGCGGCCACTTCAGCCCGGCATGCGTGCGAGGAGAGCCTCGATGCGGCGACGGCTTTCATCAAGCTTCTCTTCGAGCCGCTTGATTTCGTCATTGCGCTGCGCAAGTTGCTGGCGCAACTCGTTGTTGTCAGCGCGCAGCCGCTCGCATTGCTCGACGGCCTGCGCCGCCTTGGCTTCGAGCTGGTTCAGTTCATTTTCCATGCCCCGAATATAGAGGTGTGCCGGTCAGCCGGTCAATCGCTGCGGTGTGTCAGGCCCTGCCGCGCCGTATAATCGTGGCATGACCGAATCCTCTGGGCAGCCCCACCCGACTGCCGACACCCGCCGCCTCTACGCACGCCTGCTCACCCAGGTCTGGCCCTACCGATGGCAGTTTGCCCTGGCACTGCTCGCCATGATCCTGACTGCTGCCACCGAACCCGCCCTGCCGGCCCTGCTCAAGCCCATGCTGGACCAAAGCTTTGTGCGCAAGGACCCCACCTGGAAGGCGCTGGTGCCACTCGCCCTGGTGGGCTTGTTCATGGCGCGCGGCATTGCCAATTTCGTCTCCAAATATGCCATGAACTGGGTGGGCAACCAGGTGGTGATGGACTTGCGCAACCGCATGTTCGCGCGCCTGCTGACCTTGCCCGCGGGGTTTTATGACGATCACCCCAGTGGCAATACCGTGTCACGCCTCACGTATGACGTGGCGCAGGTGATGCAGGCCGCCACCGGTGTGGTCACCAATCTGGTCACCGATTCCTTCGTGGTGATCGGCCTGCTGGGATGGCTGGTCTGGCTGAACTGGAAGCTGACCAGTGTGACGCTGCTCGCGGCGCCGGTGATCAGCGTAATCGTGCGCACGTTCAACAAGCGCCTGCGCGCCGTCAGCCGCGAAGCACAGCAGGCCATGGGCGACCTGACCAGCCTGACCGACGAAGCGATTGCCTGCCAACGGGTGATCAAGGTGTATGGCGGTCAGGGCACAGAAGCCGCGCGCTTTGCCACGGCCACCAACCGCCTGCGCCTCTACAACATGAAGCACAGCACGGCGGCGGCGGCCAACGTGCCGTTGGTGCAGATGGTGGCGGCGGTCGCCATTGCCACCATCGTGTGGCTGGCGATCCAGCAGTCGTCACGCGACGAGACCACGGTGGGCGGGTTCGTGTCCTTCATCACCGCCATGATCATGCTGCTGGCCCCCCTCAAGCGCCTGTCCGATGTGAGCGAAGCGCTACAGCGTGGCCTGGCGGCCGCCGAAAGCGTGTTCGACCTGATCGACACACCGCCCGAAACTGACCAGGGCACGATGGATCCAGGCCGGGTGAGCGGTGCCCTGCAACTGCAGGCCGTGGGCTTTCAGTATCCGCGCGCCAACCGACCGGCACTCAGCGACTTCAGCCTGCAGATCCGCCCTGGCGAGACGGTGGCCCTGGTGGGCAGTTCGGGCAGTGGCAAGACCACGCTGGCAAATCTGGTGCCGCGCTTCCTGCATCCCACCCACGGCCAACTATTGCTCGACGGTGTGCCGCTAGAGGACTACACGCTGGCGGCGCTGCGCCGCAATGTCGCACTGGTCAGCCAGGAAGTGCTGCTGTTCAACGACACGATCGCCAACAACATCGCCTATGGCCCGCTGCAAGGCACCCCGCTGGCGCAGATCCAGGCTGCTGCCCGCGCCGCACACGCACTCGATTTCATCGAGGCTTTGCCGCAGGGTTTCGCCACCCTGATCGGCGAGAATGGCGCGCGTCTCTCGGGGGGCCAGCGCCAGCGCATCGCGATTGCACGCGCCATCCTGAAGGACGCTCCGGTACTGGTGCTCGATGAAGCCACTTCAGCGCTCGACACCGAATCCGAACGCCACGTCCAGGCAGCACTCGACACCCTGATGGCCCAGCGCACCACGCTGGTGATCGCACACCGCCTCTCCACGGTAGAGAAGGCCGATCGTATCGTGGTGCTCGACAGCGGACGCATCGTCGAGATCGGCACGCATCAATCCCTGCTGGCGCAGGACGGCAACTATGCCCGCCTGGTACACATGCAGAGCGCAGAAGGTCTGCTGACCACCTCATGAAAACACCAACCCGACGTCGCATCCTGGTGGTGTGTACCCGAAGGATCGGCGATGTGTTGCTGACCACGCCGCTGATTCGCTCGCTGCGCAAGGCCTGGCAGGATGCGCAGATTGACGTGCTGGTATTGCAGGGCACCGAAGGGGTGCTGGTTGGCAATCCCGACATTGATCGCGTGCGTGCACTGCCCAAAGGGGGAACGCGTTGGGCGCGGCTACGTTTTTATCTCTCGCTGCTGCAGTCCTATGACATCAGTCTGGCCGCCACAGGATCCGACCGGGCGCGCTTTCTGGCACGCTGGGCCGGCCGGCGCTGCCTGGGCTTGTGGAGCCTCACCGATCCGGCACGCGGCAGACGTTGGCTGCCGGGTCATTGGGTGGATTTCAGCGAGACCGGCGAGCATGCCATCGAGTCACCCTTGCGGCTGGCCAAGGCAATTGGCGTGCCGCCGTGGCGCGAAGTGGTGCCGCCGCAGCGCAAGGCCTTTCCGGCCATCACCGGCTTGCGGCAGTCGTACGCCGTGGTGCATCCGTGGCCCAAGTTCAGTTACAAGGCTTGGCCGCGCGAGCGCTGGGTGAGTCTTGGGCGTGCACTCGCGCTCGATGGTCTGCAGGTGGTGCTATCTGGCGGGCCCGACGTCGAGGAGATGGCCTTCTGCGCCGGACTGGCCGAAGAGATTCCCGGTGCTCTCAATCTATGCGGCACGCAGGGTTTTGATAGCCTGGCCAAGCTGATCAGTCTGGCCAGGGTCTACATCGGGCCTGACACGGTGATGACCCATATTGCGGCAGCGACGGGGGCGCCGACCGTGGCCTTGTTTGGCCCGAGCAATCCGGTGCGCTGGGGGCCCTGGCCGGCACGCTGGCGTCAACCCGAGAGTCCGTGGCCGTTTCGTGGCAGCCGTAATTTTGGCAATGTATGGCTGATCCAGGGGGAAGCCCCCTGCGTGCCATGCCTGATGGAAGGCTGTGAACGCAAGCTCGACAGCCGCAGCCGGTGCCTGGATGAGTTGCCGCTGGGTCGTGTGACGGCAGCCATCGCACAAGCCCTCGCCTTGGCCAGCGTGCGCGGCAACTGATACAACCGGGCGGGCGCTAAGCCGGATTTTGGCAGTACCGTCCGCTCACTGCTGTTCACCTGCTGTCAGGGATGACGACCGCCACTGGCAGCGGGGTGTTTTCGATGGCCAGACCAAATGCATCGGCCATGCCGATCAGCAGGGCACGGATTGCCATGGCTTCACCCTGCGCTGAATCGGCGGGCAGTGGGAGGGTGAACACGCCGGACCATGCCGGCATCTGTTCTGGCGGCACTGCGCCGGCCTCTGCCAGGCTCAGTTGACCACGCACGCGCGCGCTCAGGGTGCGATCGCGGCGGATGGCGTCCAGCCGCAGGACGGACGCCCTCAAGACCAGGTCCGGCAGCGCGCTGCCACAACTGCCGTCGCAGATCGACCACCCTGGCAAACGCGCGCGTAAGGCTGCCAAAAACTCGCGCGCCATGCCAACTTCTATGCGCTCTGCCCACCAGGCATCGGGCCACTCTGCCAGCGTGGCGGGCCCATCCCAGTAACGCACCCTGCGCGCTGCCATGTACTCGGGAATGGTGAGCCGGTGCACCATCAGCACGCGTCGGGTCGGCCCGAAGGCCGACACTGTCGTCGGGTTTTGCAGCGCCACCGCCGGCAGGGCGATCAGCGCCGGAGTGGGCACGGTCGTGCAGGCACCTAGCAGGGATGCCAGCGGCCAAAGCCATAGGTCGCGTCGCCACCGCCACGCGGCGATGCGCGGCGGGCGTCCCAAGGATGGGGGCTTTGCGGACTGCATCACGGGGCCTCCCGGTGTAGCCGCTGGCGACCGAACACCAGGGCATTTGGCTGCTGATCAAGGAGCTCGCCCAGATCGCGCAACGATCTCGCCGCTTGCGCAAGGTCACTCACCGAGCCACGCAAATCATCGCCGAAGGGCCCATCCGGCGCCGTCAGCCCGGCGACACGGCCCAGCGCCAGTCGCGCCGATTCGGCGGCAGTGCGGGTTTCACTGAGCGTGCGCAGCAAATCGGGCTGGATCGCCGTGGCCGTGCCGTTGGCGTTGTCGGCCAGTCGGGTCAGTGCAGTGAGCGCCTGATCAGCCTTGTGCTGCACGCGTGCAAGGGCGGTATCGGCGGTCGCCAAAGTCACTTGCGCCTGCTGGCCGACAGCGTTCAACTGCTGGCTGCCCCCCGAGATCGCATTGCCCGCTGCGCCCAGTGCCGAGTTGGCTGTGGCGAGGGTGGTCTGCACCGATTGCAGTGTGGCGAGCAGTTCCTGGGCAATCTTGCGTACCGGAAGATTGGCCAGTTGGTCCTCAAGCGCGGCCAGGTCGGCGGCCACCACCGGAATCTCGACGGGTTCACCTGTCCCTGTCACCACGGGTGGCGCGTCAGGGATGATGTTGAGATCGATGGCTTTCTGTCCGGTGACGATGCTCTGCAGCACCAGTTTGGCGCGCAGGCCTTCGCGCACCGCACCGCGCAGGTCACTGAGCGTGCCGGTGCTCTGGCCTCCCGTCTTGAAGGTGACGCTGTGTTCCAGCAAGAGCACGTGCACCGGAATCCTCACCACCGCCGTTTTGGGATCGATCTCCAGTTCGATCGCGGTCACCTCGCCCAGAGGCACGCCACGGAACGTCACCGGAGCCCCCTTGTACAGCCCGGTCACGCCGTCCTTGAAATTGATCACGGCGGCCACGTTGTGCTGAAACAGCTTGCCTCCGCTCAGCCACAGGATGCCGGCCACCAACAGCAGCAGCGCTGCGGCAATGAAACAGCCAATCCACAAGGCCGGGTTCTTCATGGGCCGGGATGTGCCCGCGTTTGATCGGGTGCGGGTGCGATTGCAGGTGCGGTTGCACGCACGGGTGCGGGTGCTGATGCGGGCAGCGCCTGGCGGCGCATGAAGGCATGCACCGTGGGTTCCTGGCTGTGCGCAAGCATGTCACGCGGGCTGCCGTGAGCGATCGGGCGCTTGCTGTCGGCGTCGAGAAAAATGCCATCGTCAGCGAGTGCAAACAGGCTGGGTAATTCGTGACTGACGAAGATCACGGCCGCTCCGGTCCGGCTGCGGATATCCAGGATCAGGGCGTCGAGGTTACAGGAACTGATCGGATCGAGACCGGCGGAAGGCTCGTCAAGCAGCAACAACGGCGGTGCTCCCGCAATGGCGCGGGCGAGCGCCGCATGTTTCTTCATGCCCCCGCTCAGATCAGCAGGTCGAAAATTGCCGAATTTTTCCAGCCCAACCCATGCCAGCACTTCGGCAATACGCGTCACGCGCTGCGCCTCGCCCAGGGTGGTCAGCTGACGCAGCGCCAGATCGATGTTCTGTTCCACAGTCATCGAGGACCAGAGCGCGGCACTCTGGAACAACATGCCGCAACCGGTCCGCAGATGCTTGCGCTGAGCGCTGCCGGCGGCCCAATAGTCGGCGCCACCATACAGCACCTGTCCGCTGGCCGGTACCATCAGGCCGATCAGACTTCTGAGCAGCGTGCTCTTGCCGCAACCGCTCACCCCGACAATCGCGAAGATGGTGCGCGGCGCCACCGCGAAGGACATCCGTTCCTGCACCAACCGGCTGCCAAAGCGGAGTGCAAGTTCACGTACCTCGAGTACCGGCAGACTGGACGGGGTCCGGATCTGGCTGGCCGCGTCCATCACACGCCCAGCGCATGCGCGCATAAGGCAAACACCGCGTCGAGCACGATCACCCAGACAATACTGGCGACCACCGCGCGGGTGGTTGCTTCACCCACGCCGGCTGCGGTGCGGGACGCAGTCAGCCCATACCAGCAGCCGGTCAGGCCGATCAGGAAACCGAAGCACACCGACTTGGTGGCACCAATCGCAAAATGGGGCGTGATCAGGATCAGTGCACTGCGGTCCAGGTACGCCGATTCCGACAGGTTCATCATGCCCGTGGCAACCAGCAGACCGCCCAGCAATCCGGCAGCGCAGGCAAACACATACAACAACGGCAGGATCACGGTCAGTGCCAGGATGCGCGGTACCACCAGCCAGGCCGCCGTATCCATGCCAAGCACCTCAAGTGCGTCGACTTCCTCGTTGGATTGCATGGTGGCGAGTTCGGCTGCGAATGCGGCGCCGCTACGCCCGGCCATGACCACCGCCGTCATCACGGCCGCCATTTCCCTCACCATCGAGATACCGACCAGGTCCGCCACGTAAATGCCGGCGCCGAACTTGTTCAGCTGCACCGCGCCGACAAAGGCCAGGATGGCACCGACCAGCAGGTTGACGGCGATCACGATCAGGAGCGCCTGTGCGCTGCACTGCAGGGTGACGCGCAGGAAGTCCGGCCAAGGAAAGCGTGCGCGACGCGTGCAAAGTGCGACAGCAGACAGTGGTATCCGGCCCAGGAAGGTGATCGCTTCCTCTGGCCCGCCCAGCCACGCCGACAACCTGGCCTGGGCGGCGGCAAGCACGCCAGTGACCGTTTCAGATACCTGCACGGCCATGGGCAGAATTCCGCGAAACGCAATCGATCGGACCGGCGCTGGTCCACACCCGCACCCGGCAATCAGATGCTAGGGTCTACCCATCGGCGCCTCTGTGCGCTTGCGCACTGCCCAGCCTTACTGCCTGACTGCGGTCATGCCACGCCGCGCCAGTTGTGCCTGCACGCTGTCGGCTCCGGTCAGATGCGCGGCACCCACGGCCACGAAGCTCACCCCCTTGCCCTTCAACAGGATGGCAATTTTTTCGGCAAAGCGGCGGTTGCGGTCGGTCAGCATCAACTTGTAGACCCGCGGATATTTGTCCCGGAACTCGCCCTGGCTGAGCGCTTCCAGCTTGAGTTCATCGCCGTCTGCCCAGGCGGCCACCAGGTCATCCACCATCGGCACCACCCGTTGCCCTTCCGCCACCGACGAACGAAAGAATTCCATCTCCAGATCCGGCGGGGCGTCGGCCAGCAAACGCATCTGACCCTCCGCGGTTTCGAACCCGCCAACGGGCTTGCCAGCCGCCTGCATCTCGGCCTTGATCACGTGCTCCACGCCATTGTTCAGGTCATAGCCCGCTTTGAGCAAAGGCGCGGTGCTGAGAATCAGCCCGGCCATCCAGGGGCGCAGGGGTTCCATCTGTGCAGCGGGGATCCCCAACGGCACCAGCAGCGCGTCAAACTGCGCCTTGGTGGCGGGATCCATCCGGGTGGAAAGCGGATGCGCCTGATCGGTACCGTAACGGCGCACAAAAGGCTGCGCCACGACCGGATCGTCGCCATCGGGAATTTCCAGCCACAGGGCATCGGACGCTTTCAACGCGCCGTCAATCGCCGGTGACCGCCAGGCCAGGCCGGGCTTGAGGATGTGCACCGTGCCGAACAGGTACACGGTAGCGTGCGCACCCTGCACCTTCCACAGCAAGGGCGAGGCCTGTGCACTGCCGGCGAACGCGGCTAGCACGGCCAGCGCAAGCGTTGCCGCCCGCAGCCAGCGCCTGGCCAACGCGGTCATGGCCGAATCCTGCGCGCTGCCTGTTGCCCCAGCAACCACAGCTTGGCATAGCGGTAATAAGTGGCTTCGGCGTTCGAGACCGCCAGCATGAAGCCATATGGGCCATCAAGGATACTCGCTCGGATCAGCCAGGTGCGCAGGAAGGCCCACAGGCCATGCCCCACCGCCTTGCCAAATCCGCAGCGCTTGCCGGCGGCAAAAGCCTGGCGGGCGCCTTCGCTGGAGTAGCGGTCGACCTTGGCCAGCACTTCCTCGAGCGAGGTATACGTGGCATGCGCCAGGGGTTCCGCCAGCGTGCCGACCGGACCGGAAGGCGGCAGCAGGCGCTCGTGTACCAGATCGTCAGTGAAACGGGCACCCGCGCGCCGACTCAGGCGCAAGACATGATCCGGCCACCAGCCGCCGTGGCGCAGCACCCGGCCACAGTAACTCGAGGCGCGCGGCAGGTGCCAGGCCACCATGGCTTGTTCCGCCGCGGACAGCTCGGGTTGGCCGGTGGCGACTGCGGCGCTCGTCGTTGCTGCCGACTGGCCTGCCACGATCTGGCGGATACGCTGCGCCAGCGCAGCGCTCACCACTTCATCCGCATCGAGCGACAGCACCCATTCGCCGGTGGCAAACGCGAGGGCACGGTTTTTTTGCGGTCCGAAGCCAGGCCAGTCAGTGCTTACTTCTACCTGAGCCCCCCAGTCACGACAGAATTTCACCGTGCCGTCGGTGCTGCCAGAGTCCAGCACCACCACCTGGTCGGCAAACCGCACGCTGTCCAGCGTGGCGCCGATGCTGGCAATCTCATTGAGGGTGATGATCACGACCGAAAGCGTCATGTTGTGCCCTGCGCCGGACTCCGGCCTTCAAAATAATTTCGGTACCAGGCTGCAAAACGGGCAATGCCATCTTCCAACGGTGTGTCCGGACGGAAATCGAAATCCCGCGCGAGGTCCTCCACATCAGCCCAGGTGCGCTCCACATCGCCGGCCTGCATGGGTAACAGGTTGCGCCTTGCAGGGCGGCCGAGATGTCGTTCCAGCAGGGCAATGAAGGTGTCGAGCGGGACTGGCGTGCGATTGCCAACGTTGTACAGTCGCCAGGGCGCATTGCTGCTGGCCGGGTCCGGGCGCTGGGAATCAAAGGCAGGATCGGGCTGCGCGGGTTGATCGAGGACGCGCACCACGGCGTCAGCGATATCGTCGACGTAGGTGAAGTCGCGCGCCATGCGTCCCTGATTGAACACGTCGATCGGACTGCCGGCCAGGATGGCGCGTGCAAACAGGCAGGGCGCCATGTCAGGGCGCCCCCAGGGCCCGTAGACCGTAAAGAACCGCAATCCGGTTGTGGGCAGGCGATACAGGTGGCTGTAAGCGTGCGCCATCAATTCGTTGGCGCGCTTGCTGGCGGCATAGAGGGTCAGCGGATGGTCAGCCGCATGGTGGGTGCTGAAGGGCAGTTGCGTGTTGCTGCCGTACACACTGGACGTGCTGGCATACACCAGATGCGCCACGCCCTGCTGACGGCAGGCTTCGAGCATGGTGCCGAAACCGAGCAGGTTACTGTGCAGATAGTCCTGCGGATGCGTGATCGAGTGACGCACGCCAGCCTGGGCGGCCAGGTGAATCACGCTGACCGGCGCATCGAGCAGACGGTCAAGCAGGGCACGGTCGGTCAGGTCGGCCTGATGCCAACGGAAGTTGGCGTGCGCAGTCAGCCGGGCCAGCCGATCGCGCTTGAGCTGCGGATCATAGTAGGCATTCAGGTTGTCGAGACCGAGCACTCGGTCCCCGCGCGCCAGCAGGCGCTCGCAGACGTGCATGCCGATGAAGCCGGCCGCTCCGGTGACCAACACGCGCATCAGCTGCAGGTTCCTGTAACAACGGTCCGCCACAGGCGGGTTCGGGGCAAATCTTAGCAGAGCCCCGCCGTTGCCACGCGGCTGGCGGCCGCCGCCAGCAACGGTGGCAGCTGGGCCAGTGCCTGCCGGCAATCGCCGCGGCCCAGCTCACCCCCCAGGCACAGACGCATGGCGTTGGGTGGCGCGCCCTCCATGGTGAACGTATCGCTGGCGACAGCCGCCAGACCGCGCTCCCGCAAACTGGCAGCCAGTGCAAGCCGGTTCACGCCGTCAGGCAGGGGCAGCCAGCAATGAAAAGCCTCGGGATCGGTCTGCAGCGGCAGGCCGGCCAGCACGTCTTGCAGCAACTGCTGGCGGGCGCGACTTTCTGCCCGCACCGCTGCCAGCATCCGGGCCGCCGTGCCATCACGCAGCCAGTGGGTGGCCAATGCCACGGTGACCGGCGGCGCCATGATGGTGGCGGTGCGCAAGGCACTCACTGCCAGGCGACGACGGCTGGCATCCGGCGGCACCAGATAACCGACACGCAGCCCGGCGCCAAGGCATTTGGCCAGACCGGTCAAGTACCAGGTGACCTCTGGCGCGAGCTGCGCAAAGGTGGCCACGGGCATGCCTGGCAACATGCCATACGCATCATCTTCCACGATCGGGACGGCATGGCGCAGCGCGATGTCGGCCAGCGCCTCACGGCGGGCCAGCGGCATGGTGTGGCAGGTGGGATTGCTTAAGGTGGGGTTGAGGTAAAGCAGACGGGGACGCAATTCGCGGCAGGCCGTCTCGAAGGCGGCCGGCAACGCACCCTGAGCATCGCAAGCCAGCGAGACCAGACGCAGGCCCAGCGCTGACGCCATGGCTTTTACGCCGGGATAGCTGACCGGCTCGGCGAGAATCACTTCACCCGCCGCAGCCAGCAGCCCCATCACGCCGGCGAGTGCACCCTGAATGCCGGGTGTGACCAGCACCCGGTCAGGCTGCAAGCCGGGAATCACCGGGGCCAACCACTCCGCGGCAGCCTCGCGATCTTCCTGCGTACCACCAAACTCCTGATAACGCAGCAAGGCATAGGGGTCGGCCAGATGCCCAATGAAGTCCAGTCCTGCCTGCAATTGACGCAGCAATTCGGGATCTCGCGGCTCGGGCGGCATGTTCATGGTCATTTCCAGCGGGCTGACCGGCCGGGCCGACCGCCGCGGCACTGGCGAGCGCACCACCGTGCCGCGCCCCGGCGCACTGTCGACCAGCCCCAGCCGGCGGGCCTCCGCGTAGGCACGCGCCACCGTGGTGTAGTCCAGTCCCAGCATGACAGCCAGCGGCCGCAGCGCGGGCAGTCGGTCGCCGGGGCTGAGTCGGCCGGAGCGCAGGTCTTCGCGAATGATCGCAGGAATGGCCTGGTAGGCCGGTGTTCCAAGGGTGCGCAGGCGCGTGTGCCAGTGGTCAAAAATGGGGTCCATGTTCAACGCCATGCAGGAATCGCGCCGGGCAGATTGCCGTCACCGGCGTTGATGTGCACGTCCAACCACGCGCGGCGGACTGATCTCCAGCAGTGCGGCGCCCCCCCCGACACGCACCAACCATGTGCGGCCACGCCTCAACGCTGGGCAGCAATTGGTGCCAGCAGTCACCCATGCGCCAGCGCAGGCTGCGCCAACGGGGGCAACACTGATGCCCGTGGATGCCGCCTGACACCTGGCGACAACCCCGCAGCCCTGTCCTGCCAGGCCCCGCAACAATGATCGGAACTTGATTGCATGCCGAATGAAGCGGATGGCACATGCATTGCACTCCTGAACACGTGAAACAGTCGGCATATTGCCCATTTTCACCCGCTTAAGGAGTCTGCCCATGCCTATCGTAGAAAAAGCCCCCAACAAAAAAGGGGACTTCCTGGTCAATTACGAAGAAAAGGTGTTCGAGGACGTCAAGGCCAAGCCTGGCGAGAAAGCCCTGGTCACCTTCCATACGGTGGCCTTCGAGGGCTCGATCGGTCTGGTCAACCTGTTGCAGGCCACCCGCCTGCAACGCAAGGGTTTCGAGACCAGCGTTCTGCTGTATGGCCCTGGCGTGACGCTGGGCGTGCAGCGTGGCTTTCCCACGCTGGGCGACGAAGCGTTTCCTGGCCACCAGAACTTTAACAACCAGCTGATCAAGTTCATGGAAGAAGGCGGCAAGGTCTATGCCTGCCGGTTTGCGCTGCAAGCACTGTATGGCCATGGCGAAGGTGCACTGATTCCCGGCATCCGCCCGGTGCACCCGACCGACGTGCTCGATATCGTGCTGCTGCACCGTAACGACAACGCTTTCATTCTTGATACCTGGACGCTGTAACACCATCTCGCGTTGCGGCGGTGCCAGCCGGCACGGCCGCGCGCAAGAAGGACCACCGACCGATGAGTACGCCCGCATGAGCACTGACCGTATCGTTCGCGTTGCCGCCGCCCAGCTGGCACCGGACCTGGAACAGCCTGAACGCACCACCGACAAGGTGATCGCCACGATCGCCGAGGCCGCGGCGCAGGGCGTGCAACTGATCGTGTTTCCGGAAACCTTTGTTCCCTATTACCCGTACTGGTCCTTTGTCAAACCCCCAGTACTGATGGGCGCAGACCACATGCGCCTGTATGACCATGCCGTCGAAGTGCCTGGCCCGATCACCGAAGCCGTCGCCCAAGCAGCGCGCAGCCATCGCATGACCGTGGTACTGGGCGTGAACGAGCGCGATCACGGTTCGCTGTACAACACCCAGCTGGTGTTCAACGAGGAAGGCCGCATCGTGCTCAAGCGGCGCAAGCTCACCCCCACCTTCCATGAGCGCATGGTGTGGGGACAGGGCGATGGTGCTGGCCTGCAGGTGGTCGAGACAGCCGCTGGCCGCATCGGCGCGCTGGCCTGCTGGGAACACTACAACCCGTTGGCACGCTATGCCCTGATGGCACAGCACGAAGAAATCCACTGCGCGCAGTTTCCCGGCTCGCTCGTCGGTCCCATCTTTGCCGACCAGATGGATGTCACCATCCGGCATCACGCGCTGGAGTCCGGCTGCTTTGTGGTCAATGCCACCGGCTGGCTCACCGACGCGCAGATCAGCGCGATCACACCAGACCCCGGGCTGCAGAAGGCGCTGCGAGGCGGCTGCAACACCGCGATCATTTCTCCCGAAGGCGTTCATCTGGCACCGCCGCTGCACGAAGGAGAAGGCCTGGTGATCGCCGACCTCGACATGAAACTGATCACCAAGCGCAAACGCATGATGGATTCGGTCGGCCATTACGCCCGGCCGGAACTCATGCATCTGGTGCTGGATCAGCGCCCCACCCATCCCCTGCATTTCGATACCCCTCCAGGAATCAGCCAACATGCGCCTGCCATCGAATCCGGTACCGTCCCCGTCATCGCCGCAACTGATGACCGAACTGCAGTCCCTCGGATTAAGGCTGTCTGACCCCTCGGCCGGCGCACCCAGCCGACGCGGTGGTGCCGGCCCGTCTGATCACAAGGCGGTAGTGATCGATGGCGTGACAGTGATGATCCCGGTGCATACGCAACCTTCCTACGCTTCGCCCTTTCAGGCGCAGGCGCCGGACGCCTCCGGAACCAGCGTGCTCACGCGCGATGGCGTGCCGGTGGCAAAGGTGAGTTTTGCGCGCCAGCCCAAGTTTTACGCACATCAGACCTTTGATGGCGTGCCCTACCAACAGATTGCCACCCTGCATGGCAGCGATGTGCTGGCCACCACCATCCTGCAAACGTGCATCCGTTACGAGTCGCGCAAGCGCGCCTGCCAATTCTGTGCGATTGGCCAATCGCTGGCGGCAGGACGCACCATCGCCCGCAAGACGCCGGAGCAGTTGGCTGAAGTGGCACGCATGGCCGTGCTGCTGGACGGGGTGAAGCACATGGTGATGACCACCGGCACGCCAAACAAGAGTGACCGCGGCGCGGCGATCCTTTGCGAGAGCGCCTTTGCCGTGAAATCGGCGGTGAACCTGCCGATCCAGGGCCAGTGCGAACCACCGGACGACGATGCCTGGTTTCAGCGCATGAAGGACGCGGGCATCGATACGCTTGGCATGCATCTGGAAGTGCTGCAACCGGAAGTGCGCGCCCGCATCCTGCCAGGCAAGGCCGACGTGCCACTGGAACGCTACTGGAGTGCCTTTGATGCTGCTGTGAAGGTATTTGGCCGGGGCCAGGTGAGTACCTACATCCTTGCCGGCCTGGGTGACAGTATCGAAACGATACTGTCCACCTGTACCCGTTTGCTCGAGGCCGGGGTGTATCCCTTCGTGGTGCCGTTCGTGCCGATCACCGGAACCCCGCTGGAGGACCATCCGGCACCGAGCGCCGAATTCATGCGCAGCATCCTGCAGCCGCTGGGCGAAATGGTCTCGGCCGCGGGGCTGCGTTCAAAAGACATCAAGGCTGGCTGCGGCAAGTGCGGCGCCTGTTCCTCACTGTCGATGTTCGAACGCTGAGCGGGAGCACCACCATGGATTGGGACCTGCCTTACCACTATCAGCCGAGCAGCTTCGTGATCAAACCGGCGTTACAGGAATGGGAACAGCGTGAATCTGTCGCCCTGCGTCGACGGGTGTTTTGCGAGGAACAGGGCCTGTTCTGCGATACGGATCGCGACGCCATCGATGAGCACGCCCTGCTGTTGTGTGCCATCGCGCAGGTGGCTGGCATGCCGGATCGGGTGGTAGGCACCGTGCGTGTCCACCAGCAATCCTCCGGCGTGTGGAACGGTTCGCGACTTGCCGTGGAATCCGGCCTGCGCCGCCACCTGGGACTCGGGTCAGGCCTGATTGAACTGGCGGTGCGCACAGCGCACAGCGCCGGCGCCCGGGTGTTTCTGGCCCACGTGCAGGCGCAGAACGTGCCCTTGTTCGAGCGCCTGCACTGGCACACCCTGGAGTGGGTGCAACTGCATGACCGTCCTCATGCCTTCATGCGTGCCGACTTGACGCACTATCCGCAACTGGCGCGCCCGCAACAGGGACTGCTGGTGTGCAACCGTCGGGTCGCCTGAGGAGACCATGACCATGGACGGCCTGGCCTCACTCCCCGCCACCGCTCTGCAGCGGCTGGCCGACGGCTTGCGTACCTACCGCGGCATGGCGCACAAGCAGGATATCCAGGCCGCCGTCACCACCCTGGCGGACGCGGTGCCGGCGCCCTTCCGGCATGCAGGCAGCACACTGGCGGTCGGTGACGATTGCGCAGCCTTGCCCGACGGCGACGGGTACCTGCTGTTTGCCATCGAAGGCTTTCTGAGCGATTTCGTGGCTGCCGAGCCCTGGTTTGCCGGCTGGTGCGGTCTGATGGTCAACCTGTCGGACATTGCCGCCATGGGGGGCCGGCCGCTCGCCGTGGTCGATGCGCTGTGGAGCCGTGATGATGCGCTGGCCGTGCCCATCATGCAGGGTCTGCGCGCCGCCAGTCAGGCGTATGGCGTGCCAGTGGTAGGCGGCCACAGCAATACTCATGCAGGCAGCGAGCAGCTGGCCGTGTCCGTGCTGGGCCGGGCCCGTCGCCTGCTCACCAGTTTTGATGCACAAGCCGGCGACCACCTGCTGATGGCCATTGATTTGCGCGGTCACTGGCACGACCCCTATCCCTTTTTCGACGCTGCCACCAGCGCACCACCGGCGCGGCTGCAGTCCGATCTGGCGCTTCTGCCAGCGCTGGCAGAAGCCGGCTTGTGCCGCGCGGCCAAGGACATCAGCATGGCCGGCATCGTTGGCACCGCAGCCATGCTGATGGAATGCTCTGGCCTGGGCGGCGAAATTGACTTGGCACGCCTGCCCTGCCCGGCCGGTACCGGCGCCGGTGCCGGTGCCGGTGCCGATGCCGATGCCGATTCCGATTCCGATTCCGATTCCGGGCAATTCGAACGCTGGCTGCGCGTGTTTCCCAGCTACGGGTACCTGCTGGCGGTGAACGAGGCGCATCTCGGGCAGGTGCTGCAGCATTTTCAGGCACAGGGCATTGCTTGTGCCGCCATCGGCCATTTCGACGACTCGCGGTGCGTGCGCGTGCGGCGTGGCGAGCACTGCGCCGAGGTATGGAACCTCGCTGCCCAGGCACTGACCGGTTGTCCGGCGCCTGGACTGGGCATCTGATGAGCACACCCCTGCGCATCGGCATGCTCTGCCATTCCACCAATCCACGCGGCGGCGTGGCCCATGCCTTGGCACTGTCGGAAGCGCTGACCGACCTCGGTCACCAGGTGACGGTGCATGCGCCCGACCCGGACGGTCGTGGATTCCCCCGCCACGCGCGCTGTGGTCTGGTCAGCGTCGCAGCCCAGCCCCTGCGTGCACCGGGTCTGGCGGCCATGGTCGAACAGCGCATGGGCGAATACGCCGACCACTTTCGCGCAAATGGCACCGCGCAATGGGACGTGCTGCATGCGCATGACGGAATTGGCACCAATGCCCTGCTGCAACTGCGGCGCGAGGGACTGCCAGTGCGCGTGGTGCGCACGGTGCATCATCTGGATGAGTTCGGCGATCCGCGGGTGGACGCCTGGCAGAACGCCAGCGTGGTGGCGGCGGACGGGCTGGCCTGTGTCAGTGCGCATTGGCAGCAGATCCTGCAGCAACGCTTTGACCGGCAGTCCACCATGGTGGGTAACGGGGTGGACCTGCAACGGTATGGTCCGACGCCTGCCGCAAACGAACAGGAAATTCGCCAGCTTTACCAGGTGGACGAGCAACGTCCGCTGGTGCTGAGCATTGGCGGGGTGGAGGCGCGCAAGAATACCGTGCGTTTGCTTGAAGCTTTCCTGCGCCTGCGCAAACGCCATCCCCAGGCACGGTTGCTGATCGTGGGCGGCGCCAGTCTGCTCGATCATAGCCCCGCGCAGGCGGCCTTTGCGCAAATGCTGGCACTCGCCGGCCTGTCGCTGTCCTCCGGCGGTCCGGTCACCTTGACCGGTGCCGTGCCAGACGCGCACATCGCACCCTTGCTGCGTGCCGCCGACGTGTTTGCCTTCCCGTCACTCAGGGAAGGCTTTGGGCTGGTCACGCTTGAAGCGCTGGCCTGCGGCACGCCGCTGGTGACCTCCAACATCGCCCCCTTCACCGAATACCTGAATCATAGCCACTGCCGCATGGCGCAACCGGACAGCGCGATCAGCATCAGCAAGGCCCTGGAAGCCGCCCTTGATCCCTGGGTATCTGCCACCCTGCGGCCGTCGGGCTTTGCGCTGGCAAGGCAGATGCGCTGGTCGGCCTGCGCCTTGCGTCAGGAGGCGCTGTATCACGAGGTGCTGCAACAGCAGCCCGTCAGCCCGGACCACACCGATCCACCCTTGCTGGAAGCCTTGCCCGACCATGCCTGAAATGCTCTTTGACGTCCGCTGGCCGGACGGTGAACGTACCCGCTGCTATTCACCCTCGCTGATCATCAAGGATTACTTTCAGCCGGGACAAAGCTACGTGCTGAGCGAGTTCCTGATACGTAGCCGCGAGGCTTACCGGATTGCCGACGAGCGGGTGCGCGCGCGCTGGGGCATGGGTTGCGGCAACGGCCAGCGCACCCTGCTCGACATTGAGGAACGTGCGCGCAACTGTGCGCCGGACAGTCTGGTCACTATCGAAAGTTTCACGGAGTGAACCTCATGACCGACCTGAACCACACCTTCGCCGCGGAGCGGCATTTTCCGGTGATCGTGATCGGCGGCGGGCAGGCCGGCCTGTCGATCAGTTGGCACCTAAAGCACCGCGGTATTCCGCACCTGGTGCTGGAGAAGAATCAGGTGGGCCACGAGTGGCGCCAGCGCCGCTGGGATACCTTCTGCCTGGTCACACCCAACTGGCAGTGCCAGCTACCAGGCTGGTCGTATCAGGGAACTGATCCGCACGGTTTCATGGCACGCGACGAGATCGTGGCCTGGCTGGAAGCCTATGTGGCGTCATTCCAACCGCCCCTGCTGGAGGGGGTGGCGGTGACCGGAGTGCGCCGGCGCGCGCATGGGACTTTCGAGGTCGATACCACGGCGGGTTCCTACAGTGCCGATCAGGTGGTGGTGGCCACCGGCGGCTACCACGGCTTTCAGTTGCCGCGGCTGGCCGACCGCCTGCCCCGGTCGGTCACCCAGATCCATTCCTCCGAGTACCGCAGCCCTGCGGCGCTGCCAGAGGGTGCCGTGCTGGTGATCGGCAGCGGCCAGTCCGGCAGCCAGATCGCCGAAGACCTGCACCTGGCGGGTCGTCAGGTGCATCTGGCCACTGGCACCGCGCCGCGCACCGCGCGCTTCTATCGTGGCCGTGACGTGGTCGACTGGCTGGCCGACATGGGTTACTACGATCTGCCTGTGCATGAACATCCCCTCAAGGAGGGCGTGCGCGCCAAAGCCAACCATTACGTGACCGGCCGCGGCGGTGGTCGCGACATCGACCTGCGCAAGTTTGCCCTGGAGGGCATGGCGCTGCACGGCCGGCTCAAGTCAGTGGAAGGTGGCGTGCTGACCTTTGCTGCCGACCTGCAAACCAATCTTGATGGCGCCGATGCCGTATCGGAAAGCATCAAGACCACCATCGACAGGTTCATTGCCGAGCGTGGTGTTGCGGCGCCTGAAGAAGCCCGCTATGTGCCGGTATGGCACCCCCCGGACGACCTGCCGCTGGCAGTCGACCTTGCCTCCGCCAACATCCGGACCGTGATCTGGAGTACCGGCTTCAAGACCGACTACCGCTGGCTGGAATTGCCGGTATTCGATGGACGCGGTTATCCACGGCACGAGCGTGGCGTGACCAGCATGGTAGGCGTGTATTTCCTTGGCCTGCCGTGGCAATACACGTGGGGTTCAGGCCGCTTTTCGGGCGTGGCACGCGACGCCGAATATCTGGCGGCGCAGATCGTTGGTCGCATGGGATCATGGATGCCGGGGCATCACGATGCCACAGCAGTCAATGCGGTGGCACTGGGCAGCTGAAGGGCGCTCAGCGCGCCATTTTCATGCCCCAAGACCGAAGGTCTTGCAGGATTCAGTCGCATTGGAAAAACAGCGTCAACTCATCCCACCCAGAGCACAATCAGCGAAGCCACCAGGCAGTAGGCACCGAAGAAGCCCCAGCGGCCATGCTCCAGCCAGCGCGACAACCAGACCAGCGCGAACAGGCCCGCCAAAAAGCTGAGCACCATGCCGAGCAGTCCCGGGGTAAGGGCATGCAACAAGCCGCCAGCGAGCAGTTCATGCGCGGGTGACACAGGCGCTGCAAAGGACGCGGTCATCGCGGGCGCGGCACCGGTGACGGCCTCGGCGGCGGTGCTGCTGGCTGCCACGCCGGCCGCATGCGTCGGTGCCTTCAGCAGTCGCAGCACCTCGCGCACGATCACCGGCGGCGTCAGCACCACGGCCAGTGCGAAGCTGAATTCTTCGGCCTGACGGCGCGACACGCCAACCGCCATGCCCGTCGAAATGGTGGCGCCCGAGCGGGAAAAGCCGCGGAACGGCAAACACAATCCCTGCACAGCGCCGATCCATATCGCTGCGCGCAGGCTGAGCACACCATCCGGCGACGCACGCAGGCGCGAAGACACCAGAATCAGCACACCCGCACTGGCCAGCGCGGCCGCCATCAGTGGCGCGTTGCCAAACAAGTGTTCAATTTCGAAGTCGGGCGCACCCTTCGCCACCGCGACTTTGATCATTTTCATCAGCACCAGACCGACCACGCCGGTCAGCGCTGTGGCCACCACCACCAGCAGCGCATTGCGCTTGAAAGCCGCCATCGAGCTGAAATAGGTGGCCTGCCACGACTTCCAGAAATAGACGATCACGGCCAGCATGGTACCGGCGTGCAGCATCACCAGTAGCAGGGTCATCTCCGGCGCGGTGGGGTCCAGGCCCATCAGCTTTTCGGCTACGATCACGTGGGCCGAACTGGAAACCGGCAACAGCTCGGCGGCACCCTGGGTCAGCGCCAGGATCAGAATTTGCAGGAAGGTCATCGTGGCGTCAGTCCATGATCAGTTGAAGACGGAAAACACGCAGCCCGCCAAGGGGCGGGCTGCGGCGTATGACTCAGTATCGCCGAGACGGGTTACAGCTTGCGGTACACCTCTGCACCGCTGGCCACAAATTCCTCAGCCTTGTCCTGCATGCCGGCCGCCAGTGCCGCCTGCGCTTCGATACCCTTCTCGCGGGCATAGTCACGCACGTCCTGGGTGATCTTCATCGAGCAGAAATGCGGACCACACATCGAGCAGAAGTGCGCCAGCTTGGCGCCTTCCTGCGGCAGGGTTTCGTCGTGAAATTCGCGGGCCTTGTCCGGGTCGAGGCCCAGGTTGAACTGGTCGTCCCAGCGGAATTCGAAACGCGCCTTCGACAGCGCATTGTCACGCAGTTGCGCGCCAGGGTGACCCTTGGCGAGATCGGCCGCATGCGCAGCGATCTTGTACGTGATGATGCCGTCCTTCACATCATTCTTGTCCGGCAACCCAAGGTGCTCCTTGGGTGTGACGTAGCAGAGCATGGCTGTGCCGTACCAGCCAATCATGGCCGCACCAATCGCCGATGTGATGTGGTCGTAACCCGGCGCGATGTCCATGGTGAGCGGCCCCAGGGTGTAGAACGGGGCTTCACCGCAATGCTCCAGCTGCAGGTCCATGTTCTCCTTGATCATGTGCATCGGCACATGGCCCGGACCTTCGATCATCACCTGCACATCGTGCTTCCAGGCAATCTGGGTGAGCTAACCCAGGGTCTTCAGTTCGGCAAACTGCGCTTCGTCGTTGGCGTCGTGGATCGAACCGGGACGCAGGCCATCGCCCAGCGAGAAGGCCACATCATAGGCCTTCATGATTTCGCAGATCTCTTCGAAGTGCGTGTACAGAAAACTTTCCTTGTGGTGCGCCAGGCACCACTTGGCCATGATCGAGCCGCCCCGCGACACGATGCCGGTCATGCGCTTCGCGGTGAGCGGAATGAAAGCCAGGCGTATACCGGCGTGGATGGTGAAGTAGTCCACGCCCTGTTCGGCCTGCTCGATCAGGGTGTCGCGGAAGATTTCCCAGGTCAGGTCTTCGGCCTTGCCGTTCACCTTCTCAAGCGCCTGGTAGATCGGCACGGTGCCGATCGGCACCGGTGAATTGCGGATGATCCACTCGCGCGTTTCGTGAATGTTCTTGCCGGTAGACAGGTCCATCACCGTGTCGCCGCCCCAACGGATCGACCAGGTCATCTTTTCGACTTCCTCGGCAATGCTTGAACCCAGCGCTGAATTACCGATGTTGGCGTTGATCTTCACCAGAAAATTGCGGCCGATGATCATCGGCTCGGTTTCGGGGTGGTTGATGTTGTTCGGAATGATGGCCCGACCGCGTGCGATCTCGTCGCGCACGAATTCCGGCGTGATCAGGGCGGGAATTGCCGCCCCGAAGGATTGCCCTTTGTGCTGGCGCAGCAGCATTTCGGCGCTGGCACCGCCGCGCGCGCGCAGTTCGGCCGCCAGTTCCTCGCGGCGGGCGTTTTCACGGATCGCCACGTATTCCATTTCCGGTGTGATGACGCCCTGCCGGGCGTAGTGCATCTGCGTCACGTTGGCGCCGGGCTTGGCCACGCGCGGCGCGCGCAATAGCTCGAAGCGCATGCCGGCGGTGGCGGCGTCGGCCAGGCGGTCGCGGCCAAACGCCGAACTGGGGCCGCTGAGCTGTTCGGTGTCGCCACGCTCGTCAATCCAGTGCGCCCGCACCGGTGGCAGGCCCTTGCGGATATCGATCTGCACACTGGGGTCGGTGTAGGGGCCGGAGGTGTCATAAACCGTGATGGCTGGATTTTTTTCGGCACCGAATGCAGCCGGCGTGTCGGACTGGCTGATTTCACGCATCGGCACGCGCAGGTCAGGGCGTGAGCCGGTCACATAGATCTTGCGTGAGCTTGGCAGTGGCTGCACCGCGGCATTGTCGACCGTGGCGTCGGAGGCAAGGAATTTGGGATTGGCGTTCATGGTGTGCTCCCGGGTGTCGGCCGGGAAAGCACGGGATGATCAGGCTGAAGCCTGCATCCACCACGCTTCCCTACGGCGGCATGACCCGCATCAGGTTCAAAGGGTGTCTCTCACCGGACTGGCTGCCCGGACCCCCACGTGGCACCTAAGCTACTGGAAACACAGCGGGGCGGCAAGAAACAACCGCCCCGCCGTCCGCGGAATCAGCCACCGCGCAGTTCGCGGTCGAGCGCTTCCGTGTCGAGCTCACCTTCCCACTTCGACACCACGATGGTGGCCACGCCGTTGCCGATGAAATTGGTCAGTGCGCGCGCTTCCGACATGAATCGGTCGATGCCAAGGATCAGCGCCAGTCCGGCCACTGGCACCGAAGGCACCACTGCCAGTGTCGCTGCCAGCGTGATGAAGCCGGCGCCAGTCACTCCGGATGCCCCCTTGGAAGTGAGCATGGCCACACCGAGCAGGGTGAGCTGCTGGGTCAGCGTGAGCTCGATATTGAGCGCCTGCGCCACAAACAGGGCCGCCATGGTCAGATAGATATTGGTTCCATCGAGGTTGAACGAGTAGCCGGAAGGGACCACCAGCCCCACCACCGCGCGCGGGCAACCCAGGCGCTCCAGCTTGGCCATCAGGGGCACCAAGGCACTCTCGGATGAGGAGGTGCCAAGTACGGTAAGCAGCTCATCCTTGATGTAAGCCAGAAAACGCAGGATCGAGAAGCCGGTCAGCGCGGCAATGATGCCAAGCACCACCACGATGAACAGGACGCAGGTCAGGTAGAAGCTGCCCATCAGGAAGAGCAACGGCTTGAGTGCAGCCAAGCCGAACTTGCCGATGGTGAAGGCCATGGCACCACCTGCCCCAATCGGGGCCAGCTTCATGATGGCGTTCATCATCTGGAAAAAGATATGCGACGCTTCCTCGATGAACTTGTGCACTACTGAACCGGCCTTACCCAGGTGGACCAGTGCATAGCCGAAAAGGATGGCCACCAGCAGCACCTGCAGCAGGTCACCGCCACCACTGAAGGCATCGAAGAAGGTTTTCGGGATGATGTGAAGCAGAAATCCGGTGGTGGTCTGGTCCTGCGCCTGCTTGGCGTAATCGGCCACCGCCTTGGCATCCAGTTGGGCGGGATCCGCATTGAAGCCGGCACCCGGTTGCAGGGTGTTCATCACGATCAGTCCGATCACCAGCGCCAGGCTGGACACCACCTCAAAGTAGATCAGCGCTTTACCGCCCACACGCCCCACTTTCTTCATGTCGCCGGCACCGGCGATGCCAAGCACCACCGTACAAAAGATGATCGGGCTGATCATCATCTTGACCAGACCGATGAAAGCATCGCCCCAGGGCTTCAGCGAGACCCCGGTCTTCGGGTAGAAGAAACCGATCAGTCCACCGATCAGGATCGCCAGCAACACATACAGATACAAGCTTCCGCCTGAACGCTTCATCCAACTTGCTCCTCATGACGCATTGAAATTATTCTGTTGCATAGCAGCATGTTACCGATCTGCCAAGCCTCCCACCTGAGTGTAACGCGCCGCGCCGAAAGATCCGAATGCTGCTCTGCTACAATCAGGCGTTAACGTGACCCTTATGTAGTCCGGAGATCCCGCCTTCATGAACATCGAACAAGCGCGCTTCAACATGGTGGAACAGCAGATCCGTCCCTGGGATGTGCTGGACGCCAAAATCCTCGATCTGCTGTTCGTGGTGCGCCGCGAGGATTTTGTGCCGGAAGCCTGGCGCACGCTGGCGTTTGCTGACCTGGAAGTGCCGCTCGGACAGGGCGTCACCATGCTGTCACCAAAGATGGAGGCGCGCATGTTGCAGGAGCTCGACATCGCCAAGACCGACCGCGCGCTTGAAGTGGGTACCGGCAGTGGCTATGTGGCCGCCTTGCTGGGCGAACTGGCCGCCAAGGTCACTACCGTTGAGATTCAGCCGGCACTCGCCAAGGCGGCGGCAGCGCGGTTGGCTACCCATGCAGCAAACCGTCTGGCTGCCGGCAAGGTTATTGATGTCACGGTAGTGGAAGGCGATGGTGCCACCGACTGGGCCGACGGAGCGCCTTTTGATGTGATCCTGGTGTCGGGCGCACTGGCAGAAGTGCCGGCAGGCCTGCTCACCCGCCTTGCCGAGGGTGGCCGTCTGCTGGCGGTGATTGGTGATGCGCCGGTCATGCGCGCCACGCTGTTCACGCGCACCCCGGCTGGCGTGCGTTCGGGCGTGCTGTTCGAAACCGTGATCGCGCCGCTGCGCAATGCCCAGCAACCGGAACGCTTCACCTTCTGATCTGACGCGGTCTTCCTTCTAAGCCTGCCGCCCAACAGCCGCCACGCCAAACCGCGGGACTTTGACTGCGAAGGCGCAACCTGGCTAGACCGCGCCCGCGAGGCAAGTGCGGCTGGGCAGCAGACTTTAGTACTCCTGCCAGCCGTGGTTTCCGGGTTCCTGCGCATCACTACCAATCCCCTGGTATTTTCGCAGCCTGACGACATTGCCGACGCAATAGCCTTCATCGACGCCGTACTTGCCACACCCGGCGCGGCAGCCGCAACGATAGCCGACGACTGGCCAGCACTACGCGCTCTGCTGCTGCGTATCGGGCGGGCCAAAAATATCTGCTTGCCCTTCGAGTCGACTGCGGGCCTCATGGCTCACGACCCCGAATAACGGAATGCCTGACCGAAGCCGTCAGTCGAGCGCTGACGATGAACGGGCCTTACTGGCAAGGTCTGCCCGTTTATTCGCCATGAACTTTTATCCATGGATGTAGGTACCTTCCTCTTCGGTGGAATACCTATCGAATACCTACGTCGAGATGTACTTTCATGCGTACATCGATCGTTAGATCACCATTGGGTTTACACCGGGAGCGGGGCCGCGCACCAGCAACTCTGAAACACCCGGCGGGATTTTCGAACGCCAGAGGTCGGTCGCCGGGGTGCATCAAGATTTGGCGTCGACCAGACCAAGCGCCTGCATGGTCCGCGCTGTGGCACCCCTGTGCTGCGCCACAAAGCCCAGTCCAGCCGCTGCCATCAAGGAACGGGAAACCCCGTCTACCAGCAAGCCACCCACCGCCGCCAAAAGCGCATCGGCGTCTGCCACCTGACGAGCAGCGCCCAGCGCCACCGCCTCGGCACTGGCTGCAGCAAAATTGAACATGTGCGGCCCGAGCAGGACCGGACAGCCGCGCGCGCAGGCTTCAAGCAGGTTCTGGCCACCCAGCGGCAACAGGCTGCCGCCAATCCAGGCCAGATCAACCGCACCGAACCACAGTCCGAGTTCACCCATGGTGTCACCAAGCACAACGCGCACATCGCTGGACAGTGTCGCGGTATCCGCCGAGCGCGCTGGCGCCGAGAATACTGGTGCCGAGAAGACTGGCGCCGAGAATACTGATTCCGAGAGTGCTGATTCCGACAAGGTCGGCGACCACCCGCTGCGCCGCACATAGGACAAGCCGCGCGCATCGAGCAGCGCTGCCACCTCGTCGAAGCGTTGGGGATGGCGTGGCACCAGCACGAGCAGGGGTGAGGCTGGCTGCGCTGCACCGACCTCGGAAGCACCGGCACGCTGATCTGCGCGCAGCAGCGCGTCCAGCAGCAACGCCTCTTCACCATCGCGCGTGCTGGCGGCCAACCAGACTGGCCGGCCGGCGCCCAAGGCGCGGCGCAAGGCCTGCGACCGACTGGCTTCCTCCGCCGGCAACGGCGCATCAAACTTCAGATTGCCGGTGATCTCCAACCTGCCGGCCCCCAGCGCCGCAAGCCGCTCGGCGTCGGCCACCGATTGCGCGCACACCCCGGTAAGCGTGGCCAGCGCCGGCCGCACCAGCGCCGACACGCGCGCATATCCCCGTGCGCTGCGCCCGGACAGACGTGCATTGACCAGCCACAAGGGAATATCGCGGGCAGCACAACCCTGGATCAGGGTAGGCCACAACTCGGTTTCCATCAGCATGCCGATGGCTGGCCGATAGTGGGCCAGGAAACGCGCCACGGCGCCGGGTGTGTCATAGGGCAGATAACATTGCGTGACCTGATCGCCAAACAGTTCCCGTCCAGTGTCGCGCCCCGTCGGTGTCATGTGCGTGAGCAGGATCGCGTAGTGCGGGTCACGCGCACGCAGCGCTGCCACCAAGGGCACGCAGGCACGTGTCTCACCAACCGACACAGCGTGTATCCAGATGGCGCCCGGAACCGGCAAACCCTCGTGTGCAACGGACGCCGCGGAGTTTTCCGGATCGCTCGCGTGACGGGCAGTCGCAACAATACCCTGGTACCAGCCCAGCCGTTCACGCCAGTGCGCCCGGTACCCCGGCTGGCGACGACCGCGCCACCACAGCCGCAGTAAAAACAACGGCAACAGCAGTCGGATCAGTTGCTGAAAGCTCCACAGCGCTGCGCGCTCGCCAAGCGTCAGACGCATACGTCCAACGCCTTCAACGACCGCAAGGTATCGATCACCTCGCCAACCCGGGGGCACTGACCGACGCCGCCCAGATTGCGCGCGAGAGGACTGCCGTACACGCCAGTGGCCGCCGGATCCGTGGCGGTGAATAGCGCCACCACCGGCATGCCGAACGCCGTCGCAAGATGGGTGAGCCCGGTATCCACGCCGACTGCCAGTGAAGCAGAAGCAAACGCTGGCATCAGGTCGGCCAGCGGCCCGGGCGGCAGGGCGCGCGCGCCGGGAATCACCGCGGCAAGGGCTCTGGCACGGGCAAACTCGTCGGCATTGCCGGACGGAAGCAGGCATTGCAAACCTGCGCTGGCCAGCGACACGCCCAGCGTCTGCCAATGCGCGTCCGGCCAAAGTTTGTCATCGCGGCTGGTGGCGTGCAGCAACAAGGCTGCGGGTCGCGCTGCCGTGCGCTTGGCGGCCAGCCCATAATCACATGGCGTGTCGAGCGTGTAGCCCAGTGCGGATGCCGCCAGCGTACGGTTGCGCTGCACGGCATGCTGTTGCCACGAAACCGCGAGGCGCCGGTGATAGAAGGCACTTGCCAACGGCTCGCGCGCACTGCGCCAGCGGTACCCCAGTCGCTCGCCGGGGCTGGCCAGCGTCAGCACGGCACTCTTCAGCAGCCCCTGCAGGTCGAGTACCTGATCCGCCGCAAAACCGGCACACCGCTCGCGTAGCGCACCGACTGCCGCCCGGGTGGCCGTCGTGCGCCAGGTGCGACGCCAACGCCGCATCGCCACAGGAATCACTTCCGCGCAATGCGGATGCAAGGAAGGCAGACAGGCAAACGCCTCCTCCACCATCCAGCCCACCGTCAGTTCGGGACGATGATGCGCCAGATCGGACAGGACAGGCAGGGCATGAATGACATCGCCGAGGGACGAGGTTTTGACGATGAGCAACTTGGGCATCCGCCCATTCTAAAGCGAGTGCGCCACCTGCGCAGCGGCGGGCGCAAGCAGGTTCTGCAGCAACTGCAGCAGTTCCTCCTCGCGGAACGGCTTGCCCAGATAGCCTTGCACCTGCAGTTCTGCCGCATGGTTACGGTGACGCTCGGCAGTGCGCGATGTGATCACCACAATCGGCAGGTGCTGCAGGCGGGCATCGGCGCGCACGCGCCGGATCAGCTCAAAACCATCCATGCGCGGCATCTCCACGTCCAGCAGCAAGGCATCGGGCATGCTGGTGGTCATCATCGCCAGTGCCTCGACGCCGTCCTTGGCCTGGGTGACCAGATAGCCGGCACGTTCGAGCAGACGTGCGCTGACCCGGCGCACGGTCAGCGAGTCATCAACCACCATCACAGTCGGCAAGGCCTGCAGGGGCGTGCGCGGTTGCAGGTCCTCGGCAATGGCACCGTGCTGATCCACCGCCAACGGCACCGGATTGAGGATCAGCACGATCCGGCCATTGCCCAGCACGGACGCGCCCGTGATGCCGGGCAGACGGGACAGATGCGGACTGACCGCCTTCACCACGATTTCCTGCGTGCCGGTGAGCTCATCCACATACAGCGCGCAACGGCGGTCGGCACTGCGCAGGAACAGCAACTGTCGGCCACCAGGCGTCTCGCCGGCCCCCGACGGTTGACCAAGCACACGGCTCAGACTGGCAAGCGGATAGCGCAACCCCTGCCAACTGGCCGCGCGGTCTTCGTAAAGGTCGGCAAACTGTTCCCGGGTGACGGCGCGGATCTGCTCGACCAGCGGCGCCGGAATGGCAAACCAGGCGTCACCGGCGCGCACCACTACCGCCTG